>VFZE01000022.1 GCA_016871315.1 Acidimicrobiia bacterium
CGTCCGGTGGTGGTATGGTTTTTGGCCGGTGCTCGGCGGCCTGCGGCCGCCTGCGCTCCGGCTGGTTGGATGGTTTTCAACCCCAGCGACTCTCATTGGATTTGGTACATACAATGGGGGCAGGTCAATGAGCCTGCGCATTATTCTCCGTAACCTCTTGAAAACGCCCGTGATCACCTCTGTTGCCGTGCTCAGCTTGGCCCTCGGACTGGGCGCCAACACCGCCATGTTCTCCCTGCTTCACCAGATCGTGCTGAGCGCTCTGCCCGTCGCCGATCCGGACAGGCTTGTGCTGCTATATGCGCCCGGGCCGCAGCAGGGTAGCATCTCCTCGGATGAAAGCGGCGGCGCCACTTTCTCCATGCCCACCTACCGCGGGATGGCACGGTCGCAAACGCCGTTCACGGGGCTGGCCGCGGGCCGCTACGTCGATGGCGGCGTGGCATACAACAATGCCGCGCTGCGCAAGGGCATCCACCTTGTTTCCGGAAACTACTTCGAGGTGCTGGGCGTCCGCGCTTCGATGGGCCGGCTGCTGGCCGCCTCCGACGACGTAACGCAAGGCAGTCATCCGGTGGCCGTACTCGGCTATCGCTACTGGCAAAATGAGCTGGGCGGCGATCCGGGCGTACTGAACCGCACGGTGGTAGTGAATGGCTATCCGCTCACCATCGTGGGCGTGGCGGCCCACAACTTCCATAGCGACAAGCCAGGCACGGTGCCGTCCGTTTTCGCCCCGCTGTCGATGCGGGCTCAGATCATGCCCGGCCGCGACACCTCGAATGACCGCAGGGTGCACTGGCTGCCGCTGATCGGGCGGTTGAAGAAGGGCGTAACGCTCGAGGAGGCGCAGAGCGCAATCCAGCCGGCCTACGCGGCGGAGAAGGAAGAAGAGATCCGGGGACTGAAAGGCGCCGACGCGGCGCAGGTGGCGCGGTATCGCGCGAAGAAGATCGAGCTGAAGGAAGGCGCCTTCGGGCGCGGCGGCTTGCATACGGAGGCGCAAACGCCCGTGCTGCTGCTGCTGGGAATCACCGGCATGGTGCTCCTGATCGCTTGCGCCAACGTGGCGAACCTGTTGATGGCGCGCTCCGCCGCGCGCGCCCGCGAAATGGCCGTGCGCGTTGCGGTGGGCGCCAGCCGCAGGCAAATCCTCGGCCAGTTGCTGTCGGAAAGCCTCACGTTGTCGGCATTGGCGGGAGTGGCGGGAGTCGCGGTTGCTTGGGGCACCCTGGCCGTTCTGCAAGCAGCAGTTCCACCTGCGGCGGGGGTGATGATCGCAACCGATCTCGATCCCCTTGTGCTTGCCTTCTGCGCGGGGCTCACGCTAATTACCGGCGTCGCTTTCGGGTTGTTTCCGGCGCTTCAGGCATCACGGCCCGACCTCGTCAAAGGACTGAAGGACCAAGCCGGGCAGGCCTCCAGCACCGGAGCAGCGAACCGCATGCGGCAGGTCCTGGTCACGGGGCAAATGGGCGCTTCACTCGCCCTGCTGATCTCTGCTGGCATGTTCGCCAAAAGCCTCATGAAGCTGACCAGTGTGGATCTCGGCATCCGCACCGATCATCTGCTCACCTTCTCCGTGGACCCACAGATCAACAAGTACAGCTCCGACCAAGCAAGGGCGTTCTATGAGCAATTGGAAGCACGGCTGCATGCCATACCCGGGGCACGGCTGGTAACGGCAGGCACCGTGCCGGCCATCGCCGGCGATAATTGGGGGCAACACATCCAGGTGGAGGGCTACACGCTGGCCGACGACCAGAACCACTCCTTCTACAACGTGGTGGCGCCAAGCTACCATCGCACGATGGGAATCCCCCTCGTTGCGGGGCGCGAGATCACCGATCGCGACAACCAAGCCGGTCAGAAGGTTGTGGTGGTGAATGAAACCTTTGTGCGAAGGTTCTTTCCCCGAGAAACGGGCGGCGCTACCGAGGCGCTCGGCCGCCGCATCGGCTTGGGCGGCAAGCCGGATCATGTCATTGTCGGCGTCGTGAAAGACAGCAACTATTCCTCCATCAAGGAGGAGCCCCGGCCGGTCTTCTACCTGCCGTACCGGCAACAGGATACTCAGGCCGGCATGTACTTCTACGTGCGAACCGCGGTGGAGCCGGAGGGGCTGATTGCGCAAGTGAGGCGTGAAGTGGCTTCGATGGATGCCAACCTGCCGATCAGCGAGTTGAAGACGATGCAGGCGCAGATCAACGAGAACATCTTTGAAGAGCGGCTGATGACCGCCAATCTGGCGGCCTTCGCCGCCCTGGCGACGCTGCTGGCCGCCATCGGGCTGTACGGCGTTCTGGCATACAGCGTGGCTCGCCGGACTCGCGAGATCGGCATCCGCATGGCGCTGGGCGCCGCGGCGGGCCGCATCCGCAAACTCGTGATGGGCGAGGTGGCCTGGATGCTCGCCATCGGCGGCGGCGGCGGAGCGGCGGCGGCATGGGGGCTGACGCGGGTAGCGGGACGGCTGCTGTACGGCGTCCAGGGCCCGGATCCGGCGGTCTACGGCGGGGCCGCTGCATTGATCGTGCTGGTGGCGCTGGTTGCGGCCTACGTACCGGCGCGGCGGGCCAGCCGCGTGGATCCTCTCCGCGCCTTGCGCTACGAGTAGCCGCCGTTTCCACTCTGCAACGGATGTATCGTAAACAGGAGTGTGTCCGTTATGCAGACCAGGAACCGATTAAGGGAATGCCGCGAGCGGCGCGGCATCAGCGCGGCGGCGCTGGCGCGGGAGGCGGGCGTGAGCCGGCAGACAATTTACGCCATGGAGGCCGGCTCATACGTGCCCAACACCACCGTGGCTCTGGAGCTTGCGCGCGCGCTGGAGGCTAGCGTCGAGGAACTGTTCTGGCTGGAAGGGGAGGCTGCGGCGCCCCAGATGGAGCAGGCCCGGCTGCTTGAGCACGGTCAGGGCAGCGCACCAGGACAGTCCGTGCAGCTATGCCGTGTTGGAAAACAGCTCATCGCCGTTCCGGTGTCGCCGCATCCGGTCTACTTGCCTCCGGCCGATGCGGTGCTCGTGAAGGTGCGGGCGGGTTCGGCCCATGTCCGGACGTTTGGAGCCGCCGCCGCGGCGGAGCGGCGCGTATTGGTGGCCGGATGCGACCCGGGAATCTCCGTGCTTGCCCGCCATCTGTTGGAGACAGGCGGCGTAGAACTGATCGCCGCGCCAGGTTCCAGCCGTCAGGCTCTTCAGTGGCTCAAGGAAGGCCTGGTGCATGCCGCCGGGACCCATTTGGAAGACAACGACGCCGCCGTGGCGCGGCTGATGCGTGGCTTGGGATACAGCATGGTGACGCTGGGCAGCTGGGAACAAGGCCTTCTCACGGCGCCCCGCAATCCCAAGAAGATTTACACCATGAAGGATCTCAGAAGGGCCGATGTGCGGCTGATCAACCGCGAACCGGGGGCCGGAAGCCGCGATCTGCTGGAGCGCCTCTTGAGGGAGGCGAAGCTCTCCCCGGAGAGAGTGCGCGGCTGGAACGATATCGCCTATGGCCATCTCCCCGCGGCTTGGAAGGTGGCCCTGGGAGAGGCCGACTGTTGCGTCGCGACCCGTTCGGCCGCTATCGCCTTCGGGCTCCACTTTATGCCTCTGGCCGTCGAGCGTTACGACCTGGTCATGCGCCGCAAGCAGGAGCGCCATGCCGGAGTCAAGGCCCTACTGGCGAGCCTGGAGGAGGCAAGCCTGCGGCGGAAGCTGGAGGCGCTGGCCGGATACGATACCCGTGAGACAGGCGCCATGAGATAATCTCTGCAAGACAATGTCTTGCACACTTGTCATCTGCCTGCACCTCGCCGCGGCGCTGCTGCCGGCGCAGGTATCCGGCATCGTCGTGGATCCGGCGGGCCTCGCCGTTTCCGGCGCCTCCGTGGAGCTGCACAATCAGGCTACCGGCCTGATCCGCCGCACCCAAACCGGCCCCGGAGGCGAATATCATTTCCTGGCCGTCCCGCCTGGACCGTACTCGTTGCAGGCAGCCATGACGGGCTTCGCCCCGCTGACGCGCGAAGGGCTGGCCGTCCACTTGGGGCAAGCGGTGCGTGTGGATCTCCGACTGCCGCTCGGTACGCAAGACCACAGCGTAGTCGTGCACGCCGATGTGCCTCTGCTCGAATCGAGCCGCGGCACGGTAAGCTTTTCCCTTCACCACAGGAAGCTCTCCACGCTGCCGCTTGACGGAAGGAACTTCGTGCCCCTAGTCGCCCTCTCGCCTGGTGTGAATCTTCCTCCGGGCAGCGCATTTCCCCGCATCAACGGTAGCCGTCCCCGGACCAGCGAACACCTCTACGACGGCATCAGTGTGCTGCAGCCGGAGCCTGGCCAGGTTGCTTATTACCCGGTGATCGACGCGATGGAGGAGTTCCGCGTCGAGACCAACAGCTATTCGGCCGAATACGGCCGGTCAAACGGCGGCATCATCCTGGTCAGCCACAAGTCCGGCGGCAACCAGTGGCGCGGATCGCTGTTCGAGTTTTTCCGCCATGAAACACTGAACGCCCGCAATCTCTTCGCACAGCAAGGCAGCAAACCAGTCTTCCGTAGAAACCAGTACGGGGCTGCCGCCGGAGGCCCCATCCGGCGCGATCGGGCCTTTCTGTTCGGGGAATGGCAGGCAACGCGCCAGCGAACCGGAGTGGTCCGCACTTCCACGGTTCCGCTGCAAGCCGAGCGTGAAGGGCTCTTTGCCGTTCCCGTATTCGACCCGTCCACGGCGCGCCGGGATCCGTTTCCCGGCAACTGGATTCCCGCCCACCGCGTCGATGCGGCAGCACGCATCGGGCTCGCTCGTTACCCCCTTCCGAACCTCCCTGGCGCCGCAAACAATTTCCGCCGCGTGGGCAAGGAGACCGTCGATCAGGATCAGTTCGGGCTGCGCGTCGACCATTACCTCAGCAGTGCCCAGCGCTTGTTCGCCCGTTGGACCCGATTGCGGGACCAGACGCGTCCCGTCGCACCGCTTCCGGACGGAAGCGGCGAAATCCCCTCCGGTGTGACGGGCCACACCTGGACCCGGGGAGGTACCATCATGGCCGATCATAGCTGGACTCTTTCTCCATCTTGGGTGAATCAGGTTCGCCTGGGCCAAACTTGGCGCGGTTTCGACCGGGAATCCCTGCGCACCGGAGGCAGTGCTTCGGAATTGTCCGGTGTGCGCGGCCTGCCTCCCAATGCGTTCGGCGACGTGCTACCCACCTACGACATCGCCGGGCTGGAGTGGATCGGGCCTCCTCCGAATGCCAATGCACGATTCACTACGCGCGTGACCCAGGTGGTGGAACAGGTGGCCTGGGTACGCGGCGGCCATAGCCGCAAAGCGGGTGCGGATCTGCGCTGGCAGGGCATGGACGCGCTCCAGCCGGCAAGCCCCACCGGCCTGTTCCGCTTTAGCGGCACTCTGACGGGCCGCGTATCGGCGGATGGCGCCCCCGTGGCCGGAACCGGAAACAGCCTGGCCTCGTTTCTTCTGGGCCAGGTGGAGGGTTTCCAAATCGACCTCCAGGATGAAGTATTGAAACCCCGCGCCTCGGCGGCCGAGTTTTACTTGCAAGACGACTGGCGCGTGAACGCGCGGCTCAGTTTGAACCTGGGCATGCGATACACCCTCAATTTCCCTTCCACGGTGGAAGACGCACGATCAGCGGTCTTTGATCTGCACGAGGAGCGTTTGCGCTTCGGTGGCGCCGCCCGTGCGCTCCGGAAGGATAATCTGGGGCCCCGCGCCGGTCTTGCCTGGACGCCAGCGCCGGGCCTAGCTCTACGCGCCGGTTACGGAGTGACTTGGTTTGAACAGAGCGGCATTACCACCCCTTTCACCACGCCTTTGTTTCCCTTTGTACGAACCCTTACACAGCTTTCGCTCGATAATTTGACACCGGCCTTCCATCTCTCGGCGGGGCAGGCCGTGTCACCGGGCTTGCCCGGTCCAGATGCCGGGCTGGGCCAAGGCGTCTTCGCGGTTCAGCGCGAACAGAACAGCGGATACGCCCAACAATGGAACCTCTCCATACAAAAGACCCGCGGGAAAAGTTCGCTATGGGAAGCCGGCTACCTCGGCTCAAAGCTCACCAATCTCGGCGTGCCGGACGTGAACCTGAATCAACTGCGGGTGGAGCAACTTGCCGGCGGCGTTGGACTCACGCGAGCCGTCCCCAATCCCTATTTCGGGCTGATCCCGGCAGGCTCCTCGCTGGCCGGCCCAACATGGGCCGCACAGCAGTTGCTTCGTCCATATCCCCGCTTCACCACGGTCGCTCTTTATAGAAACAACGTCGGCCACTCCAGCTATCATTCTCTCCAGGCTCGCTGGCTGCGGCGCCATTCCAGCGGATTGAGTTTCAGCCTCGCCTATACCTTCTCCAAGCTCATCGACGATGCCGGAGCGGTCTTCGATGCGGCGCTGCTGACGGGGCCGGCCGCCACCTTCCAGGCCGCAGACAGCCACAACCGGCGGCTGGAGAAGGATGCCTCCACCGGCGACATGCGGCACGTCTTCTCCAGCGGATTCGTCTTCGACCTGCCGCCACGGCCGCGTTGGAAGGGCTGGCAAGTGGCCGGACTGGCTCGCGCGCAATCCGGGCGGCCGCTCACCATCAGTCAGATACCCCATCTGAACGGTTTCGCCGGCTTCGGCATGCAGCGGCCTGATCGTCTCCGTGATCCTCGGCTTCCTGAAGGCCGCGGCGTGGACCGCTGGTTTGACGTGGCCGCTTTCCAACCCGCCGGTTCCTTTAGCCTGGGCTCGAGCTCGCGCAACCCTGTCCGAGGCCCCGGATATGTGGCCATCGACCTCATGGTCTCCCGCACCTGGAAGCCCACGGAGCACCTGCGCGCGGAGCTTCGCATGGAGGCCTTCAACCTCTCCAACACACCGCCGCTGGCCAATCCGAACGCCAGCCTTGGCACTCCGGCTTTCGGCTCCATTCGCGCCGGTCTAGACGGACGGGTCTTCGAGATTGTCGGCAAGCTTCATTTTTGAACCCCCGCTCACCTTTGCCGCGCTGTCGCGTCGGAATAGAATAGAAGTATGCGCTATTTAGGCTGGGCTTTGTGTGTTTCCTCCTTGGCCGGCCCCGTCTTCGGACAAGGCTTCAAGCTGTTCGAGAAAGCCCCGCCACATGTGGACAAGGCCCTCCGCGACCGCATCGCGCATTTCTACCAGTCGCACGTCGACGGCAAGTTCCGGCTGGCCGATGAGGCAGTCCATGAAGACAGCAAGGACGTTTTCTTCGGCGCCGAGAAGACCAGGTTCAGGAGCTACAAAATCGTCAGCATCCAATACGAAGACAACTTCACCAAAGCCAAGGTCGTGGTCGAGTGCGACATGGACTTCTTCATGCCCGGCATCGGGACCACCGTTGTGCATCGCCCCATCTCCTCCCTATGGAAGCAGGAGGAAAGCCAGTGGTGGTGGTACGTAATCCCCTATGATCCAAAGGTGGGCCGGGAAACTCCCTTCGGCCACATGAAGGAGACTGCCGGTGGCTCCGGACCGCCCCCTGGTGATTTGATGAGTATGCTCAACGCCGCGCCCAAGGGCCCAGAGCTGCAAAAAAGAGTCTCCGCCGACAAGGAGAGCATCGACTTGAGCAGCACAGAACCCTCCTCCGGCGAGATCTTAATCACCAACCGCTTCGACGGTCCTGTCAATTTGGAGCTTCACGCGCCGGAATACCTAGGGCTTGAGGTGAAACTGGATAAGACCAAGCTGGGAGTAGGAGAGCATGCGAAGCTGACGGCTCGCTACACCCCGCACAACCAGGCCTGGAAACCGGAAATGGACGCCTTGGTCAGAGTTGAACCCCTTGGCGCCGTCATTCCCGTGAAGATTCGCTTCCAGTTGCCCCCAGCCCCCAAGCCCTAACCCCAACCCAATTGGCTCTCCACTTGCCTCCATTACAGCAGGAGGCAGTACACAACATGTTCAGTTTGGCGGATGTGATGCGGGGAACGCACACGAACGGGGCAGCCGGCGGCGGATCAGGCCAAGCCGCCCGCCCCTCGCAAGCCGTTGATCCTGCATATGGATTCGGCGATCAACTTTCTCAGGCCATTTCGAATTCCCTGGCATCGCTCGGAATTCCAACCGGCCAACTCAAAGTCGACGTGAAGGAAGCAGCCGGACAGAATCCTGGCGCCGGCTCCATGATGCGGCAATTTGTCGTCACGGTTAGCCCGTCCACTCCGTCATTGGATTCCGGTCAATCCTCCGCGCTCGCCAACATCCCGCCCGGACTGTTTGTCGGCGAGAGCGGGAAGCTGAGACCGCACCGTGCATCCGATTTCGCCCCGGACACGATTGACCGGCTTCCTGCTATCCCTTCCAACAACCTCTCGGTGAACGATCTGGAGAACCCCGTTCCTGAGCTGGTCTCCATCCTGCAAGGCATGGGCGTGGACACGTCGCGCATGACGTTCGAGCTATACGACGACATCGTGGATAATCTTGGCGGACGTTACACTAACCACTACATCCGTACCGACCTGGGCAACGGCATTCAGCAGGACTATTCCGTCGAGTGGACGCTACGCAACCCCAAGGTGACAGCTGTGGATATCGCCAGCCTCCTCAAACTCAAGCAGACCTGAAGAAATGGAGGTGGTCCCGGAATCGGGACCACCTCAAGTTGAGCTTGCTGATTGCCGCCCTACGGAGCGATGGCAATCACGGGGCTGTTGAAAGTGAAGACCACCTGGCCGTTGGGTTGATTCATGAAGAAGCCCAGTGGCCGGGATGCGCCGGTCGTGGTTCCCGTGGGAACCTCGATCGCGATTTCGAAGACTCCCACGTTACCCAACATGTAGGTTGCCGATACCAGCCGCACGCCGGCATCGTTGATGCCCGCAGCGGCCGGCGCGATAATGTTCTGGCCCGCCACGCCGGTCACGTTGGTGAAGGCGCTGGGCGAAACCTGGCCCGCTCCGGTAACGAAGAATCGTATGATCTCCCCGTACCGCGCCGGATTATCCGGAGTCACGAAGCTGCCGTTTGGCCGAAGCGCGACGGCATAGCGGCGGTTCTGTCCGTCAACGGTTTCAAAGATGCCGGGTTGCAGCCCGATCACCGATACCCCGTTGACGACGGTGGAACCGGAGCCTACGCGGACGGTAACCGCAACAGGCACTCCCGGCACCAATTCAAAGGGCACCTGCAAGGTGATGCTCTGCCGTCCGCTGATGTTGCAGACGTTGATCAGCGGAGCCAGCGTTGCTCCAAACTGCACTTCGACGTTCGACAACCGGGTGGGCAACGGCCCGAGGATGGTGTTGGCGGTAACGCAGCCGCGCAGATCCTCGGCGATTCCCAGACCGGACAGCACATACAGGCTTCCGGGGACTACTGCTCCACGTTCTCCGGATGCCGCGTTGAAGAAGTCTAGCGGGTTAAGGGTCGGGCCGGGCAGTTGCGCGGTCAGGTTAAAGGTAAGCCCGGGCAGTCCGGCCACTGCCGCATTGATCACAATGGGACCCGGGTTGGCCCCGGCGCGCACCCCGACTTGGGCTCGTCCGGTGGAGTCCGTGTTAACCGAAGCCGCTGTTAGCGTTGCACCGCCCGAGGCAACCGTGAACGTGATCGCCTGACCGGGCACGCCGGCTCCCCGATTATCGAGCACCTGGACTACCAGCGGGTTGCTGAAGTTGGCCCCTGTGAACGTAGTCTGATTGTCCCCGGAAACCTTGTTGAACTGCGCCAGTGTCGCCACGGCGCGGGCGTCAAAGGTGACGGTTGGCTGGTTTCCACCGAGCGCGGAGACCACCACTTGAACCGCTCCCGGCGTGGAGCCCAGCCGGATGGTGTTGCTGGCGCGTCCGTTTCCGTCCGTGGTCGTAAGGTTGTTGCCGAGCAGTGTTGCGGCGCCTTGCGGGACAATCGTCCAGCGCAACTGGGCGCCTGGCAGCCGGTTGCCGCCGCCGTCATCCAGTTCGACAACCAGCGGCGCCTGCAGCGTATCGCCCGCGCGGGCCTGCTGGTTATTTCCGGAAATGATGGTCAGGTTCCCCGGCTCTCCGGGCAAAGCATCCAGGAAGATCACCCGGTCGCTAAACCCGCCGATATTCAGCCGGATCACCGCTCCCGTCCCGGCTCTGCCGGAAATCCGCAGATCGCAGGACACGATACCGGCTTCGTTGCTCAGGGGCACCGGTTTCGGCACGCAGGCGACAACGGGACCGGCCGCCGGATCATTTTCCGTAGCCGGAAATATGCCGACATTGGGCAACACCGCTCCGAAGTTGATAATCGCGGAAGAGGTGATTTGCAGACGGATCGCATCCGTTATTGTTTGTCCAACCCGGCCGGTGATCCGCAGCGGCTCACTCGTGGGCGCGAGGAAATTAACGCTCGGATTCGGCGTCTGGAAACCGCTCTGGAACGCCACCATGGTGGTCACGAAAATGGTGGCCGTGGAATTGGCCGTGCTGGCGCTGATCACGCTCTGTAAAAAGGCTACGCCTAGTGACAGATTGAACGGCGCGATAAATTCATTGCTGGTAAGCCCGTTGGCGTCGGTCGTCGTGGTCCGGCTGATGGCCCCGTCCACGGAATCGCCCAATCGGAGGTTCCCGCCTCCCTGGGTGATCGTCCATGTCACGGTCACGTTACCGGCAGGCTTGCCGTCCGCGCCAAGCACCCGAACCACCATCGGGTTCGGGGAGAAATTGCCCTCACGGACTATTTGGCCGTCGCCGGAAACCACGGTAATGCCGCCGGCTCCGCCGGGGCCTCCGCCCCCTCCGCCTCCCGGAGCGCCAACCGTGAACGCGAAGGAGCTGCCCAAACCTGAGCCGCCAACGGCGACGTTCACGTTAATGTCGCCAGGCGTGGCCGGAGCCACCAAAGTAGCAAAGACCTGTCCAAGGCTATTCGAGTTCGCGCTGCCGGCAGGTTCAAAGCTGACACCGGCCGTCGGCGAGCTGAAGGTGATCGGCACATTGAAAACCGGCTGGCCCGTTACCCCCACCAGTTGCACGCCGAACGGCAGCGTTCGCCCGCTGGGAGCAATCGGCTGCTGAGCCGCGTTGAAACGCAAGATTCCGCTTACTGGATTCTCCGACTGCACTCCCGCTGGACCAGCGAAGCCCATAAAAGCCGGAAGGAAATTCAGGCTCAGCTGCGTAAAGACGTTGGGCGTCGTCTGCGTCAAGTCCGCCACGTAAATCGTGTTCGCCGCATTCGGATTCAGCAGCCGCAGCGGCGCGGAGATGAAAAGCCGCAGCGAACTCGGAATCTCACCGGAGACATTTACATTGTCGATGATGGGAATGCTGCCGAGGGAACCGAAGAAAGCCTCCGCGATGCCGGGCACTCCCTGTTGCTCCCCCTGACCGGGAACAGGTGGAATCGCCAACTCATACAGCTTGCGCGGGTTCACCGAGTTTGACGTCGTCGTTACGTAAGCACGGTTGTTTCCGGCAACCACGATCTTGTCGAACACAAACCCGGAAAAACCCTCTTGCGTGGTATTGATGCTCGTGACTCCGCCGCCCGACAGAGTCAGGGTAAAGAAGAAGATCAACTGATTGGATTGAGTTCCAATATTAACCGCCAGCGCGCGCGTCCCATCGGGTGTGAAGTGCAGCTTGCCCACGTTCGAGTTTTGAATGGGAAATTGGCGCCGCACGGCGTTGGAGGTAAGCGGAGTGGCTCGTGGATCGATCTCCAGTACCCGGCCCTGAGTGTTTACGTAAATAAAGCCATTGGGGGAGGCAGCGATGTTGCCTGCGGTAATACCGGGAAGAGGGATCTCGCCATCCGTGCGTAGATCCACCAGATCCACGGCCGTGACGCGTTGCGCCGTGGGGCTGATTACGAAAGCGCGGCGGCTGTCGGAGCGGAAGGCGATTCCGCTCGGCGTCGGGCCGACATCGACGGCCTGCGTCGCCTGGATCTCGGTATCTGTATCGGTATTGAAGACCCGGAGGTTGTTGCCGGCGATAACCACAAGCCGCCGTCCATCCGGCGAGATCTCCGCGGCGGTAACCGTCTGGCCCAAGCTGATGCTTTGGCCGATCGGCTGAAACGTGCTGTTCAGAATCTGAACCGAATTGCTGCCCGTCCGGGAAATCACGTAGTACTTCACGTCGTTCGGGGCGGCCGTCGGCTTAGCCAGCACGGTGAAGACGTCGGTGGTGGAGGTAAAAGTCCCCGCCTGCACCAAGGGGTTACCCCGCAGCACCGATGCGGAGCCGGTCGGGGTGTCTACGAAGGTCGGAAAAACGAAAACATTACTGGCCGGAAGGCTGGCGGCGAGCAGCAGAAGCCCGAATGCGCCAAGCGCGGTTTTCCTGGAAACCAAGAGGAACCTCCTTTTGAAAGTCAAGAAGCAAACAGGTGGGACGCGGCTGACGTAATCAATAGTTTAACACGGTGCGCAGGAGCAGGGTACTGAATGGGTTGGAAAATTTTCTTCATTACGTGAAAAACGGAAGGGAGGGCCGAAGCCCTCCCTTCCTTGGTACAACGGTTGGTCCAGTGATTAGTGGCTGAGACCTTCGCTGATCGAGCCCGTTCTGCTGGGCGCGATCAGGTCGTCCATCACCAGCGCCAGGTAGCCCTGAGCCAGTCTCTGCGCACCCAGGTCGCTGATGAAGGCATACCCGTGAGCATACTGGAAGGCGCACTGCGCGATGATGTAGCCCTGGAATCCAGCGGTTGCGGTTACCGCGCCGCCGTTTGCCAGTGACCAGACGAAGTGTTCACCACCGGTGATCGAGGGCGAGGAGAACGCCAAGGTGACGTTCGAGCCGCCCACGTTGCCGTAGTAGTTGATCGTGCAGGCCCCGGTTTGCAGCGAGGTCCCGAACGGATCCTTCGACGTGTTCGAGATAGCGAGACCCGTGTCAAAGCCACCCTGATTCGTCACGAACGGGAACAGCAGGTTCGTGCGGCAGGAGTTCATCGTGACAAAGTTGCGGGTTACGCCGGTGTCGATGAAGCGAGGCAGCGGAGCAGAGTTCGACGCGCCGGAGACCGTGCTGATCGGAGCCAGGTTCCCATTGAAGGTAGCCGTTCCGAGGCTCGGCAGGTTGTTGGTCGTGTTCGCGCGATAGGCGACGAAGGTGCGGATCTGCACACGCTCGATGCTGTTCGTGTCGGTGTCCAGGATCTCCCAGACGGCCTGACCGCTACCGCCTACGATGGCAACCTGGGAATACTGAGCCGTTCCCGCACCTAGGACGGTCTGGGAGGCGGCGGCGTTGAACGCGCCAGCGCCATTGGCGTCAGTGCTTACCAGCCGGGCAACGCCAGTCTGCGTGGCGCCGGCCAACTCTTGCAGAGTGAACACGGCGGGCTGGGATTCCACCCACAGCTCAATACCGCTTTGCACACCGTTGAACCTGGCGATCAGGCGGGTGCCATGGCCTGCCAAGCCGAGCGTACCGGAGGCGGTGTCGGCGATGACCGTGCCGTTCTGAGCGGTAGCGGGCCACCAAGTTCCGGTGGTGTGCCTATAGAAGCTGCCGGTTTCCGTGTTGAATGGAGCACCGAGCACGCTCTGGCTGATCGGGGTCGGCGGAGTATTACCAGTCGGACCAGGCGACGCCAAGTTGCGGCGGCGGAAGGCCGACGGGAACAACTCCGTGAAGCGGAGCCGCGCACCGGCCCCACCTTGAGCCGTAAACAGACCGTCGCAACGGGTTAGCGTGCCGGAGGTCCTCAGCGTCGCGCTCTTGTCACCCACGAAGGAGCTATTGGCGCTTTCGCACTGGAGACAGCTGCGCGGATCGCTGACCGAGGTCACCATCGAGTTCTGCGCCACCGCAACCTGGGGAGCTGGGTTGGTGATGGGCAGAGCGATCGGGTTGGTCAAGCTGGCCGCGCTGGTGGAGACCACCAGGGACACGGAAGCCTGGCCACCGGCCGGAACACCCAACTGGGAAGCATTCACGCGCACGTTGGTGAGGCGCAGAACGCGGGTTCCCACCGTGCCCGGAGGATCAAACGGCACACCTTGCCAGATTAGCGAGTTGGCCGCCAGCTGCCGCGCCTGGAAGGCGTTGGGCCGGTAAGTGGCTACACCACCGATCGTGGGCTTGAAGTCGTCCGGATCGTAGGTCAGCGTGGACACCGTGCCGCCCGTGTGTGCGCCGCACACACCACCGACGATCGGCTGGCCCGCGGGAGCCGTCACCGGATTCGAGGCCGGGATGGTGGCGCTGCCGCAAAAGGCCTGCTTTGAACCGACCGGCTCGTCGATGAACAGCAACGCTTCCGAGAAGGAGCCAGTGCCCGGGCCAGAACCGATGTGCAGACGGCTGGTGATGTTGATACTCGGCGAAGTGAACACCTGGATGTTCACCTGAGGCAGGTTCGTGCTCAGGCCATTCGGGGTTCCGCCCGAACAGATGATCAGAACGTCGCCCACAGTCTCGGTAACGCCTTCCGCGCGGATGGCGGGGTTACCGGCGGCCTGCGCCGTACAGCTAAGGGGCTGGGCAAAGGCCGCGGTTGATGCGATCATCAACACGACCAGCGCCAGAAACAACTTGCGAAAATCAAGCATTTCCTTCTCCTTGTGGAAAATCGAATTTGAATTGATGGAAGTCTCTCTCAACCTGAGCCTCAAAATCCCGCTCGAACAGAAGGTTTCAAGACTGGGCCGCAAACTCGCAGGAAGGTTCCGGTACGGGTGGGTACCGCGTCCTTCTCCCCGGTCTGTCGTCCGTACAGCAACTGCACTAGCAAGCTCAACACGTTGATATTATCTTCTTGTTCTTCTATCTTCTTGTGCTCTCGGGATTCATTCGTGAATGAATGCCTCTTTATTGTTGTACTGCTGTAACAACCGTGGACGCGGTCAAATCATTCATAACATTATCGCCGGAGCTCTGTCAAGCCCGGCGTGCCCAATTCTTCAGGCAGATATCGTCAATGGTTGCAAGTCTCCCGGTTGGGACCTTACACCATGCGCCAGCCTTCGATTTAACCATGTGGCGCCGCCGCCAGTCAACACACAAACCGCTTTTTTTCATTGAACGGCAAGGATCACGGGTCCAGCGTCGAAACCGGCCTGCCGAACGGTCAACCGTAAAGCCAAACCGGGCGGAAGATCGTCGGGAATCCGCAGGTTGATCTGATAGACGCCAGGGAATCCAGGGGCCAAGCCCGCAAACAAGGTTTCGAGCGTCCGGTTTTCAATCGATGCCGTGAGCGCCGCCACCGCCGGCCACAGCGCCCCTTGCGTCGACACAGCCCCCAGCCCGGTGGCGTACACCACAATCACTTCTCCGCGCCGCGCAGGATTGTTCGGCAGGTTCAATGTTCCGTTCTGGTTGAGGATGACGCCGCGCCCGTCCGCCGTCGTGAATACAGCCGGTGCGACCGCCGAAAACCGGGCGTTCTGCGTTTCCACTCCGAAAGCCGAACGTATCGAGATCTCCTGTTCGCCCGGCGGGAGATCCAGTGGAGCGACGAGATTCAATTGGAACGATGTTCCGGAGATAACGGTGGCCGGACGCCCGCCGATGGTCACCTCCGTCTGCTGGCCGGTCACTGCCATGCCTTGTCCGAACACCGCCAGCAGAGCGCCGGGCGCGAGATTGGCGCTGAAGTCCGCACCATTCAGAACCCCGCGCGAGGAGAAGCTGAGCCGCTGCAAGGAAGCTTCCCACGTTGGACCCGGACGCTCCAGCCGGAACGCTGCCGGAAGCGTGGCTGTGGTCAGGCTGCGGCCTCCGGTGGAGCTGAGATCCGACAACAGGAAATCGCGCCGGCCGGTTCCCGCCAAATCCAGCTGATAAGCGGGTTGCAGGCCATCGCAGTAGTGCATCCGGATCAACCCTGTCGACGCCGCGCCTGCGGGCAATGCCGGCGCATCGGGCCAGGACAGCTCGAATCCGCAGCCACCGGCCGCCGACGAAATACGCGGCTGCGCGGCCCCGGAGATCACAACCAGGCCCAGCGGCGATGGCGTGCGCGCCAGCAATTGCGCCGCCGAAGCGACGCTAGCACGGTACGTAGCTCCGCCGGCGGAGAAGCCGCCAAGATACTCCTCAAGCGTTGTGCGGTTGAGCACCGGACTCGGATCGTGAATCAGGATCGCGCCACCCGCCGCCACACCGATGGCAACCACAAAATGCGACGCCGGCGCTGCGCTGCCTGATTGTAAGGAAAGCGCCAGCAGTACGGGAATACCCTGCCCCAGCAGATCACGCAGGGAGGTGGCCGCGGCATCAGCTCCCGCGATATCCAGATTGCCTCCCGTAAATGCCCCCAGCCGCCAAAGGTTCAGCGTTGGAGCCGCCGCCCCCGGAGCCGTGAAAAAGGCATCGCAGATACGCTCTCCCTGCGAATCGAAGACGCAGGAATCGGAAAGGAACAGGTGCAGCAATGCCGGATCGGCAGGGCCGTTGGGAGCGGCCAGCTGCGAAGTGTTTTGCAAGTGGCGCACCATCGCCGCAGCGGCGTTTACCAGCGCGTCTCTGGTTTGCGCCGAATCACCTTGCGTGAAACGCGGGAATCCGGGCAGGGAGCCGGCCGCCGCGCGCGCGCTGAAGGTGACCACCTGCCGGCCCGCCTCCGCCGTCGCCAGCGCAGGCAATTCCTGCGAGGGCAGCCGCAGGAAGGCCTGCGCCTCGCCTCGCTGGTCGGTCATCGCGGTGGCGCCTTCAATCTGCGCCCCGGGCGATGGCGTGAATCGCACCGGAACGCCGGTGAGCGGATTGCCGAACTCGTCGCGCACGAGAATGCGCAGCGGCTGCGGCAGCCGCGCGCCAGGGAAACCGGTTTGCAAATCACCGCGCGTCTTGCTGATCTGCGCAAGCACGGAAGAAGCCGCCTGCACCAGGAAACTGCCCACAGCCAGCGACGCGCGCGCCGTATCAGCCGCGCGCAGACTCACCAGGCCGGAAGCCGAGCCGGAGGGCACAAAGAATTCCCACGTGAAGGCACCCGATTCCGCGGTCACCACAAAGTCCGGCTGGCCGCTCACGGAGAAGCGCAGAGTGGCGCCTTGCTGGAAACCTCCCGCCGCGATGCGAACCTTGCCGCCGGCCGGAACCGTGGAAGGGATGGCGGTAATCGTCGGCCTCCGCTCCCGCTCGGTTGCCGCCACTTCGCTCGAGCCAGGCGTGTACTCCATCGCGCCGCCCTCGAATTCCTGCCGGCGGCGGCCGCCAGCCGAAGCCTCATCGCCAACCGGCAAACCGAAAGCGCCAATCGACGCGCCTAGTTCGAAATACTTCGCAAGGATGGCGCCGGAAATCAGGAACGCGCGTCCGGCCAGTTGTCCGCTGATATGACCCGCGATCATCCCGCCCGTGAAAGGCTGCGTGACGCCGATGGTGGCCGCGAAACTGAGCACGGAGGTAGCGGATCCGGATGGAAGGCCGGCCGCACCGCGCTCAAAGTTCTGCAGCGCCCACCGCGCTAATATTGGGTCGTTCACCATCACGACGGGATTGCCGCCCAGTGCGCCGCCCTGAAACAGTTGCCGTCCGCCGGCAGGATCCGCTGTGGGGAATCCCAGCGCACCGGCGGGCCCCTGCTGCGCGAGATAGCGGTCCAGAATCGCACCGGTGGTTAGGAAAGTAACCGCGGAGGCGTCGGACTTGGCCAGCAGGTAGCGGATGGAGGGATCGTCGGCCGACACCAGATCCTGCACAAACCCGTTGCCCTGCCTGCGCACGGGCGTCGCCGCGGGCAGCCTCACGTTCAGGCGATTGCGTGTGACGGCATCACGGAACGATTGTTGCGCCGCTGCTGTCGGCGCTCCTTCCCCGATTTGGCAGCACGGCGCGTTGACAAAAAACGTTAGCCCGCGGCTGGTGCGCCCTTCGCTGATCGCCGTGATCGTCGCCGAACCGCCCCCCACCGCCCGCGCCGTTACCGTCGAACCGGCCGGCTCAATCGACAGCACGCGGCTGTTGGTGCTCAGCCAGGTAAACACCCGCCCATCCAGAATTCCACCGCTGGCAGCAAATGCCGTGGCCTGGAAGCTAATCGTGTCACCGAGATTCAGCCGCTCACTGGAAGCCGAGGAAGAGATCGATACCGTCGATACCGGGAGCCGTAACTGTGGAGGCTGTCCAGGCTCAAATTCAATCACGCCCCCTTCAAAGTTTTGCCGCACGCGTCCGTTGGCCTGTGTGACTTCTTCGCTCGTGGGCAGGCCGAGAAAGCCGGTGTGGCCCAGGTTGTTCTGATACAACTGATGAATCGGCTCCCGCACCGCGAACAGCCGTCCGGTAAAAGCGCCTGCCGTGATGCTGTAGAGCGAGCCCGTGCGGAACCGCTGCACCACGGCCGTGGAGGGTGTGGTGCCGATCGTCGAGTTGACGGTTTCCTCCGCGCCGATCGCCGAACCAAGTCCACTGATGCCGCCCAGCGCCTGCCACCGCGTAAAAAAAGGATCGCGCACGCTGAAGGCTGCCCCATGAATGGTGGTCGGAGAATAGGCGAACAGAGCGTAATTCCTGTTGAAGGCCTGCCAGGTACATGCGCTCCCGCTCACCGCGGGGCAGGTGAAAGTGTCGCTGAGCGGATAACCGGCGGTGTTGGGGCCGAGGCCCGACCCGTTGTAGAAGCTGAAAATGCCCGGGAATACTTGGTAAACGCTGTCCACTCCCTCCAGAACCTGGTCGGAGGTGGTCGCCCGCACCAGCGCGTAGCGCACGCCCGAGGTCTTCTCCGCATCCGGAAACTCCTGGATCAGGCCCGTGGCGCCGTACCGTCGCACATCCCCGGACGGCGGCAGCGACGTCAGGTTGTTAAAACCATTGCGGAAATAGGCGCGGACAAACTCGTTGCGGACAATGCCGGTGATCGGTCCGGAGCCCACCTCCTGGGCGCGAAGCGCCGGCAGGCAGGCCAGCAGGCAGATGAGGCGAAGGCTGGGTTTCATTCTCGGGATAGAAAGGCGGAGGCCGAAAATCTATCATAGATGAAACCCGTCCCGGACGGCGGGGTTGCGGCTACTATTCCTTGATCATCTTCGTCAGCCGTTTCAGCTTATTGCGAAGCTCCTCGCTCGCGTCGGTGATCTGGTTCGTGTCGTAAATCACCCGCGGTGTCATAAAGATGATCAACTCGGTCTTATCGCTGCTGTAGGAGCGGCCGCCGAAAGCGGCCCCGAGAATGGGAATCCGATGCAGCAGCGGGATTCCTGTGCTGGAGGATCCTTCGCTCTCATTGATGATGCCGCCGATGGCGATCGTATCCCCATCCTGCACCGTAACCTGCGTGCTGATCGAGCGGCGGGAGAAGGATGGCGACTGAATCGACCCGGCCGGCGGCGCCTGGGGTGCGCTCACTTCCTGGTTAATGACCAGCGTGACGATTCCGCTGGGATTCACGCGCGCCATCACGCTGAGATTCACGCCGGTGCTGCGGGAAGCGATCGTATTGGCAAACAGCGAATTGCCCCCGCTTTGAATCGGCGTTACCGATTGCGAGGTAAGAGTCGGCACTTCCACGCCAACACTGATCGACGCCGAGATGCTGTCGGTGGCGATCACGCTGGGCGCCGATATCACCTTCGCCCGCGTCGAGTTTTCCTGCAACGTCAGAAACGCCAGCAGTTCGCGACTCCTGCCTACCAGCGCCCCCGCGGAAAGCGTGGTCAGCCCGTCCGCGAACTTGCCGACGAAATCGCGCTGGTTCGCTGGTCCCCGCTGCTGCAGAAATGCCGAAACTCCACTGGCGAAGGCGCCGGTGAGGCTCACCTCGTACACCTTCGCGTCGATCAGCACCTGCCGCGGCGGAATATCCAGTTCCTTCAACAGCCTTAGGATCTGCTGATAGTCCTGCGGCGTAGCCTGGATGAGCAGCGAGTTGTCGGTTGGGTTGGGAATCACGCGAGGGATCCCGTAGCCGAACATACTGCCCATCCCGGTCAGGTAGCTGCCCGTTTGATCTTGTCCGGTACCGGCTGCGCCTGCGCCAGTTCCCGCCGCCGCCCCTGCGCCACCCGCCGCCCCAGGCATTCCGCCCTGAGGATACTGGGGCGCGAAACCACCCCCTCCGTACGGCATGTACGGCGTCCCAGGATAGCCGCCGCCCATCCCGCCGTACATTCCACCGCTCAAGTTGCCCGGATAACCGCCGGAGCCGAACATTCCGCCCGTATACCCCGGAATGCCAAACCCTTGCTGCGCCCCCGGCATCCCCATTCCATAGCCACCCATTCCATAGCCCATGCCCATGCCCATGCCCATTCCCATCCCCATCCCCATTCCAAAACCGCCGTACAACTGCATGATGCTTCCCGCCAGCGCGTCCGCACGCCCGTACTTCACCCGGTAGACATAGTTGTTGATCGATCCGGCCGTGATCTGGATCTCCGTATCCAGTTTCTTGATCCAGTTCTCCACCTCTTCAAACGCCCCGGGGTTAGGAGCCACCGCGATGATCGTATTGATGCGGTCAATCGGCATGAACCGCACCAGCGCGTTCTTCTCGGTCAGCGAAATCGCACGCAGAACCTCTTCCACTTCCTTGGCGATCGCCGTCGGGCTGCCGTTTTTCACCTCGAACAGCCGCACCCGCTGGTTGGCTAGCGCGTCGGAATCAAACAGCGAAATCAGCTCTATTGTCCGCCGCGTGTTCCGCCGGCTGTCGAGTAGCAGCAGCAGGTTCGCGGGGACATAGGTGAACGTCTTGGCCCCCTCGCCGACAAACGGCTCCAGCAACTTCGAAACCTCCCCGACGCTGGCGTACTTCAAGAAAATCAGGCTGAGCATGATCTGCTCATCCGGCTGTATGTTGCTGATATCGGCCGTCGGCGGAATCGGCATCCGCGCCGCGTCCGCCATCGGAATGATGCGGTACAGCTCGCCCACCTGCACCATCGTGAACCCATTGATGCGCAGCACCAGGTCCAGCAGATTGCGCGCGTCGATCTGTTGCGTCTCCCCGTAGGTGTTCAGCGTCACGCTGCCTTTCACCCTCGGGTCCAGAATGTAGTTGATCTTCAGCGTCCGGCATAGCGCGTCGATCACCTCCGTCAGCGAGGCGTTGCTCAGGTTTAAAGAGCCGGTGGAAACGGTCGGCAGCGTCTGCGCCGGCTGCGTCTGTTGCGGCGCCGGCTGCGCTTGCGCCTGCGCCCAGGCGCGCGGAACAGGCATCAAAACGAGGGTCAACAACAGTGCGAGAAAACGTTTCATCCCTTACTCCTTGACGGCCTTCGCGGTCTTGGCGGCCAGGCGCTTATAGGCGGTCAGTTCATCGCCGCTCAACTCCGATTTCAGCCGCGTCCAGCGGCTTACTCCAAACGGTGTGCGCCGCTCAAACCGGACCTTTTCCCCTTCATCAAACGCCGCCAGGTCCGCGGCGCTGTTTTCGGCTTCCGGCTCCGGTTCGTACTTCGCCATGCCGAACGGTGTCCGCCGGTAGTGCCACACCTTGCCCTTTTCATCGGCGTGCCGCCAGATGCCGGGCTCCACCTGCTCCGCGTCCTTGGGAATGGTGGTGGAGCCGGGCGCGGGAGTATCGGCTTTGCGCGCCACTTTCGCCGGCCCCTTGCGCGGCTCCTGCTTGGCGGGCTGCGTGGCCAAAGCGCAGACAGCCGCTAGCATCAAGATCCGGCAAATTCCTGTAACAGTCATCACAAAAGATTCCTTTCCATCTCGCTCTAGCGCGCAGGCACCCAGCGGCAGTTCTTTCCAAACGGTGTCGTGGTCACCACCTTGCGGTACCCGCCCATGACAGTCCCCGGCGGGGACTGATCCCCGGGTGCGCAGACCAACTCCGCCCCTCCCGTATCGATGCCCGGCAGGCTTCCCGTCGGCTTCTGCAATTTTTCAAGATCTTCCTTCGGCGTGAGATCGTTCTCATTGCGTCTTTCGCGAGGCACGAGATCGGAATTGGTCGGAGAGGAAGATGCCGCCGACGCTTGTTCTTGCGGCGGCTTTTCCTTCACCTTCAGCTCCGCAATCGTCTTGGGAAACTGCTTTCCTTCCCACTCCAGCACCAGATCCTGGCCGCTGAGCGAGGCCAGCGTAAACGGACCGACCTGATCGCCCTTGCGGTATCCTTTCTGCGGATCGCCGGACTTTTGGCTCAGAATCACCGTCGGCCCCGCTCCCAAATCCATCACGCCGTGCGCCACCGGAAACGGCGGCACCGGCTTTTCCGGCGCCGCTTCGATGGCGACGTCGGGATTGCGATCCGGCGCGAACACCAGCTTCTGCGCCACATCGATGTATTCCGACGGCGTGATCGGCGGCGCCGTCTCCTGCTCAGCCAACGGCCGCAGCGGAGGCGCGGGAGCCTTCTGCGACAGCAACGCCTTGGCTCGCGCATCGGCCTCGACATAACGCTCGCGCGCCTGCCAGCCCAGTGCCAGCAGTCCCGCCAGCAGTATCAGATTCAAAAAGGCGAGTCTTTTGCTCAAAACATACCTCCCTGGCTGCGTTCCGGCGCCAGCCGGCCCGGCAATACACCCGAGACCGTCAGCCGCACCGAAAGACTCTTCTTTTTCTGATCCATCGCTCGCACCTGCATGTCGTGCGTCGCGATCAATTCCGGCTGCGCCGAGATATCGGCCAGCAGGTTCACCAGCTGCTCGATCGCGCAGGTGAAGGTGACCGATACAAACGCTTCTCCGTAGAAATTGCCTAATCGGCGGATGGGACCAGTCTCTACTTGCCGCAGATCAATTGCCGGGGACTGCGCGCGCCCCAGCCGGCCCAATATCTGCACCAACTGCGCCTGCGCCTGAGCCGCTGTTTCCGCCTCCAGCAGTCCTTTCTCTTCCTCCCCCAGCTGCGCCGAAACCTGTTCCAGCTGCTTGGTCCGTACAGGCACTGTGGCCGCCATCTGCCGCAGTCGCGCCAGCCTCTTTTCGGCCATCGGAACCGACCCCATCGCCGGCGACACCGCCTCGGGCGCGGACTCAGGCCAGAACCGGAATGCCAGCGCAACCACCGTGGCTGCGGCCAGCAGCATCAGGGCCCGGCGGTCCCGTGCCGTCAGCTTCATTTCCCACCCTCCGCTTCCCGGCCCGTGCCCAAGCCCTCACGGCCGGCCTGGATGATGAACGATTCCGATCCCGATGCCGTCTTCGACATCGGCTGCGAGAATTGCGAATCGCGGAACCGCTCGGAGCCGTCCAGCAGCTTCAGCAGCGGCGCCGCCTGCTCCGTTTCTCCGGTCAACTGCACCTGCTCCCGCGTCAGTTGAAAAAACTGCACCCAGCCGGGAGGAGCCACAAGATTGGTCACCTCCAGCAGGGAATCGGCATCGGCGCGCGAACGGGCTTGGAAGCGGCCCAATAGCCCCAGCCGCTCTTCCTTTTCCTGGATCGCCTTCTCAATGGCCGCAACCTGGCTGGCCTGTTTTTCCACCTTCGCGATCTCCGCCTCCATTTGCTTCAGCAGCCGCTGTTCCTGATAACCCGGCTGCGCGGAAACCACCGCCAGCGTCACCAGCAGCAGCGCCGCCAACGCCGCGGTCGGAACGTAGCGGAATCGCGAAATCTGCGCGCGCCGCTCCACCGGCAGCAGATTCGCATCCAGCGACAGCCGCGGGCAGGCGTTGGCAATCGCCGCCGAGGCCGCCAGGCTCATCTCCGCATCCACACCAAGCCCCAGCAGCCCGTCCACGGGCAGCGCAGGCGCCTCGTCATCCAGCCGCAGCTCGTTCCGAACCAGCGGCGCGATCTCCTCCGCCGGCCTTTCAAACAATCCCGCAAACACCGGACGCGAGGGACTCTCCCCGTATGCCTCCACCGTTCCGTTGTGCGCGATGAGCGAAAGGAAGCCCGCCGGCGGCACATTGTGCACACGAAAGGCCCCGTACAGAACAACCGCGGAGAATGTCAACGACGCCACGCGAACTCCGGCCTCGGCGAACAGGTTCGAGTACCGGTCGATCACCTCCTGCCGCGTGATGCCCGCCAGAACATGCTCGGTGCCTGGCAGTCTCGCCCAACAAAAGGCCGCCTCCCCCTCCGGGTACGGATGCAGACCTTCCATCTGGTAGCTCAGCGCCGAGGCAAGATCGCTATCCGCGACGCCCGGCATCGAAATCAGCCGGACAATCACCTCTTGCCGTGGCAGCAGAACCGTAACCGGATAATTGGCAGCCTTGGCCGAGCGCAGTCCGGCGGCCAGTTCCGCGCCCCACTCACTCGCCGGCCGCTCCAGGTAACGCTCCACGCGGAACGTGGTCAACAGGCGCTTGCCGGAAGGGCGCACGCGAACCACGGCGATTCGCAGATCCTCAGGTCCCGCCTCGATGCCGGCGCCGGTCCCGACGGCCAGCCACTTCCGCATTCCCGGCGACGCTACCACCACGCGGAAACCTCCGAGACCGCGTTGTCGTTCCAGCGCAGGATGTGGATCCGCTGCGGGCCCATGTTCTCGTTCAGCTTCACCAGCGCCGATACTGATCGCCGCAGGTCGGAAAACCTCTCCGGCCCCAAACGCAGCCGCGCCGTCGCGCGAATCGTGTAGATCGTGTTGCCGCCCACCATCAGCCGGTTTGCCCCAGGCCCGCCTATTTGCCCCAACTCCCCGGCATCCCGGAACGGCCGCAAGCGGCGTGCTTCCATAATCCGCCGCACATCGTCCGGCGGAAACCCGAGCCAGGAAAAAATCGCCGGATCAGCGCTATTCGCGTCAAAACGGTGCGCCGTTCCATAGACCGACACGCAGTCCTTGAACGCGCTTTGCCGCACAAGCCGCCCTTGCGCGTCACGAACATAGGAGCCATGGAAAATCTCCGGAGTCATTCCTTTCACCAGCAGAACTTCTTCCACCTCCTCAAAAGACGCATGCCGCGCCTGAAAAGTCGGAGTGCGGGAGGCATAAAACTGGTCAAACGCTCCTCCCGGGGAGGGTGTCCGCCAGTGAATGATGCCCGCGGCGATCTCCCGTGCCCGCTCCGGCTCCACCCCCAGCGCACGCAATAACCCTTCAAAATCTTCCTGTTTGCCCTCGTTCAGGCTCAGCTTGGCAGTATCCGGAATCACCTCCACAATCGCCTGGCCGCCCGGCATGTTGAAGCTCATGTAAGGCGTGTTGCGCGACAATGCGGCATCGCGCGGTCCATAGGCAACATGGACCAGCGCGCGCGCCAGCGCCCCCGTGGCCAGATAGTACGTCCGCACCCCGTCGGCAAGCGTGGAAGCTCGCTCGGTTTCCGCGCGCACCGTCGAGGCCACGGAAAACGCGATCGCCGCTAGCGCCGCGGAAAGCCACAGCACGGCCAGCAACGCTCCGCCTTTCCGGCGGTACGCTCGTTTAACGCGGTATCGGCGGGTCATCCATATCGGCATACTTTTCCCGGAACTGGCGCGTCAGTCGCAGCGGGACGGTCATTGACGCCATTTGCAGTTGCGCCAGATCCGCCTGCAGCGGACGCATTTCAAAACGCACTGCGATCGGAGCAATTGTGCTGCGGAACAGCGGAACCCATCCAGTAGCCCCCGTTTCTGGATCGCGAACCTGATAGGACATCCGGCAGGAGGCCAGACGATCCGCCAGCACAAACCATCCCGGCTCCAAACCTGGCCGCCCCAGCGGAGGGGCCGGACCGCAGTACCGCCCAAGCGCAGACGGCCCTGTGTACAAAGTCTCGCGCGCTACCAGACGCACACCTTGACCAGCTTCGCCCGGGATCACGGCATACTCCAGCAGCCGCGGCGTGCCGCGCGCGGCCTCCTCCAGCGAATAGCTGCTCACAAATTGCATCGAAACCGGCGTGCCCTGCATGAACAACACCGGGGGCCCGCCGCAACGAATCGCCACCGGCATCATCCCCGCCAGCTGCTGATACAGCGCCTTCTGCGCGCCCAGCACGCGGCGGTTCGCCGCAAAGCGCTGGTTCGTTTTCTGCATCGCGTCCAGCCCGATGCGCATCGCCAGCAGCATCCCTACCGCCAGCAGACTCACCAGCGTCACCGCGATCAGCAGCTCCAGCAGCGTTACGCCCCGGCGGTTGCGGCGGCCCCTCATCGCGGACCCCGTTCGATATGACGATAGGTCTCCACTTGAAACGCACGGCGCTGCGAACCCTGCATCCACCAGACCTCTAGCACCACGCGCTGCACCTCGGCCGGCTCCACGCGCTCAAACGGCTCCACCCGCGCACGCCAGCCGCCCTGCAATCCCGTGACCCGCGGATCAAAATTTCCTTGCAACTCGCTGCCCATCGGCAGTTGCGGCGCGCTCAGCAGTTCGTCCATTGTGCGCTGCGCCAGTATCGCCGCACGATCGTTGTCGGTAAGCTTGCCCGCGTTCCGCATCGATGTCGATAGCGCCGCCAGAAGCGTCCCCACGGCCAGGCCCATGATCGTGGTGGCCACCAGCGCCTCCAGCAGCGTAAACCCCCTGCGTCCGCCGCGCCTCACCGGCTGCTTCTCTCCATCTGCGGAGCCCCGGAGATCGGGTCCACGCGCACCAGCGTCCGCGCCCCCCGCCGGTTCTCCAGCATCACGCCGATGCGCGGTACGGTTCCGCCGGGAAACACCAGGAACTGCCTCGGCCCGAACTCCGACGTCGTTTGTTCGGGCAATATCGCCTGAATGCGCACCTGCTCGGGCAGTTCCACCAGCCGCCGGAACCCAGGTTCGGCCGAGGCCAGCGTGATTGTGTTCCGGCTCGCGTCGATCAGGATCTCCACCGCGCCCTGCCGCCGCTCCGCCCGGTTCACCGCCACGTTCAGCGCCGATGCCACCGAATCGGCCGCCGAGCTGAGCCGCAGCGAATCCAGTCCCGAAGTCACCGCCGGAAACGTCAAAGCCACCATCAGGCTGAGCAGCATCATCACAATCATCATTTCGATGAGCGTGACGCCTCGCCTCGCGCGCCGCTTACCGGCTTTTCCAGCTGACCACATCGGCATTGTTTCCGTCGCCGCCCGGCTGGCCGTCGCCGCCCAGCGACACGATTTCCGGCTCATCGCCCTGTTCGCTCGGATACTTGTAGAGATACGGATTGCCCCACGGGTCCATCGGGATCTCCTGCGGCAGATACGGCCCCTGCCACATGTTCACGTTCTGCGGCCGCGTGCGCAACGCGTTGAGACCCATCTCCGTCGTCGGGTATTGACCCGTGTCCAGCTTGTAGGCGCCCAGCGCCGTCATAAAACCGTTGATCTGCGTCCGCGCCGCCGTCACGCGCGCCGCATCGGCGCGGCCGATCATGCGCGGAATCACCAGCGCTGAAAACAGCGCAATGATGGTCACCACCACCATCATCTCGATCAGCGTGATGCCGGCCCGGCGCCGGCCATTTCTGCGGTTCCAATTCTTCATCTTTCCCTCCACTACATCGCCACCTCGTTGATGGAGGTGATCGCCAGCAGCATGCTCAATATCAATGTCCCCACCATCAACCCCAGCACCAGAATAATCAGCGGCTCAAATAGCGACGTGAACCGCTTGATCGCGTTCTTCGTGTCCGTCTCGTAAATCTCCGCCATCCGCGCGAACATCTGGTCAATCCGCCCTGTCTCCTCCCCAACGCTCAGCAGATGCGACGCCAGCGGCGGAAACTCGCCCGTCTTCTTCATCGGCCCGGCGATGCCTTCACCCCGCTTTACCCCTTGCGATACCGCCTCCAACGATCCGGCGATCTTGCGGTTGTTCAGAATGCCGCGCGAAATGTGAATCGATTGCACCAGCGGCACGCTGTTGGCCACCAGCGTCGACATTGCCCGTGCAAAGCGCGCCGTTTCCGCCTTCCGCAACGCATCGCCCAGGATCGGGATGCGCAGCCGGTAGCCGTCCCACCACAAGCGCCCCGCCGCGGTCCGGATGTGCGCCTGGAACGCCGCCACCCCCGCCACCGTTGCCAATACGCCGATCCAGGCATACTGGCGCACCAGTGCGCTCATCTCCAGCATGATCTGCGTCGGCAGCGGCATCTTCAGGTTCGAGCCTTCAAACACGCTCGCAAAACGCGGTACCACGAAATACATCAGCACCAGTATCGAACCAATGCCCACCAGCGTCAGCAGCGCCGGATATACCATCGAACCGATGATGTAGTTGCGCAGCTCATCGCGCGTCCGCTCAAACTCAGCCAGCCGCTCAAACACCGCCGCCAGCGATCCGGACGCCTCGCCCGCGCGCACCATGTTCACATACAGTTCGGAGAAATGATCCGGATGCGTGGCCAAGCTGTCTGCCAGAGACTTGCCGCCCTTCAGCACGCGCAGCACATCCTGCACCACCAGCCGGAAAGCCACCTGCTCACTCAGCTCGGAAGTGATCGCCAGCGCGCGGTCCAGCGGCACACCACTGTTCAGGAGCGTCGACATCTCCTGCGTGAAAAACAGCACGCCGCGCCTCTTGCCCCCGCCAAAGGAAGGAAGCTTCAGCTCAAACGCGCCCTTTTTCGGCTCCAGCCCGACGTAGACCGGCGTCAGTCCTTGCTTGCGCAGCTCCGACGCTACAAAGCGTTCCGTTTCCGCCGCAATCGTGCCCGTGCGCAGCTTGCCGTCGGTGGTGACGGCGCGGAAATGGAAACTGGTTACCGGCATCGGTTAGAACTCCTGCGTCACACGCATCACTTCTTCGGCGGTCGTGACGCCGGCCGCGGCCTTCGCCCAGCCATCCTCGCGCAGCGTCGACATCCCGTTGCGCCGCGCTGCCTCCGTCAGCACGCTGGCATCCTCGTTGCGCATGATCAGCCGGCGCAGTTCCTCGTTCAGCTGCATCATCTCGAAGATTCCCACCCGGCCGATATAACCCGTGCCCCAGCAATTCTGACAGCCCGCGCCGCGCCACACCGGAACGCTATCCCCGGTGGGCGTCAGCCGCTCCCCCGCCGGAGCCTTGCAATTGGCGCAGATCACGCGCACCAGCCGCTGCGCCAGCACCGCAACCAGCGAAGAGGTAATCAGGTAGTTCTCCACGCCCATATCGGTCAGCCGCGTAATGGCGCTCGGAGCGTCATTAGTGTGCAGTGTTGAGAACACCAGGTGCCCGGTAAGCGCCGCGCGAATCGCGATGTCGGCCGTCTCCCGGTCGCGGATTTCGCCCACCATGATCACGTCCGGGTCCTGACGCACAATGTGCCGCAACCCGGAAGCGAACGTCAGCCCGATCTGCGGGTTCACGTGGATCTGGTTGATCCCGTCCATCTGGTATTCCACGGGATCTTCAATCGTGATGATCTTCCGATCCGTCAGATTGATCCGCTTCAGCGCCGAATAGAGCGTCGTCGATTTGCCGCTCCCCGTCGGCCCGGTCACAAGAAAAATCCCGTGCGGCAGCGCGGTGAAATGCTCCATCATCGCGAGCATTTGCGGCGTGAAACCGAGGATCTTCAGGTCATAGAAGTCGCCCGCCGAGCGGTCGAGAAGACGCATCACCACGCTCTCCCCGTACAGCGTCGGCAACGTCGATACGCGCAGGTCCACTTCCCGCCCCAGCGTGCGGATCTTGATGCGTCCGTCCTGCGGCAACCTCCGCTCGGCGATGTTCAGCTTCGCCATCAGCTTTACGCGTGAAATAATGGCCGCCTTCAGCTCCCGCGGCGGAGCATCCTGCGGGTGCAGCACGCCATCTATCCGGAAGCGGATGCGGAACTCCTTCTCAAACGGTTCGATGTGAATATCGCTGGCGCGCTTCTCCACCGCCGCGCCGATCATCGCGTTCACCAGCCGGATCACGGGAGCCTCGCTCGCCATGTCGCGCAGATGCTCCAGATCCTCGGCCGCCTCCGCCGTCTCCTCGAAGCCCGCCGTATCGGCCTTCTGCAAGCCGTAGTAGCGGTCCACAGCATCCAGAATCTCCTGCTCCGCCGCCAGCGCCGGCTGCACCTTCAAGCCCGTCACATGGCGCACCGCGGCGATCGTTTCAAAGTCCAGTGGATCGGCCATCGCCAGCATCAGCGTCGAATCGTCGAACCCGGCCGGAATGCACCGGAACTGCCGCAGAAAACGCGAGCTCAGCCGCTCGGTCTCCGGCGTCACCGCCGGCGGACCCTCCAGCGTCAGCACGCGCAGCGAAAGCTGATCCGAGAGCGCCGCCAGTACATCCTTCTGCGAAACAAATCCCAAATCGACAAGGATCTTGCCGATCTTGTCCCCGCGCTCCTTTTGAATCTCCAGCGCCTGTTCCAGCTCCTCCGGAGCAAGCAGACGCCGCTCCATCAGCATCTCACCCAGCCGCATCGCTAGTAGACCATTTCCTGAATCGAGGCGTTCAATCCGTTCGCATCCAGCCGCCCCGCTTCGAAATCAATCAGCGCCTTGCGCTTGGCCTGCAGCACCAACTGGCCCGGCAACCCGCTCGAGTTCTCCCAGGAAAAATAGAACAGTGACACGCCCACGACAATCTGCTGCTCCGGCGGAACCGTCTTCAGCGCCGTCGCCGACGTGACCAACATGTCCCGCATCACCTGCCGGATCTGCGGCAGCCGCCCCAGCTTCTTCTGCCTCAGCTTTTCGATCTCCACCGGCGTCAGCTTCGGCCGGAACGGCGTGATTGCCGGGCCCGTCACCAGGTTCACCTCCGCCGTAAACACCGCGCCGTAATTCTCCAGATACACCCCGCGCGTCGAACCCAGCAGCATGAACGGATCATCCACGTTGAATGCCTCGATGCGCTGGTCAAAGCCGCGCTCCAGATGCGCCAGCGTCGAGCGCCCCACCCGCGGCGCCGACGCCAGGCATAGCAGCGCGCCCATCAGCAATGTCGAAACCCTTCGCCCGATCATTGCGCCACTCTCGATTCCGCGCTCGCCACGTACAACACGTTCATCCGCTTGCGCAGCACCTCAAACGTCTCCTGCACCGACAGCATCTCCGCCCGATGCTCCAGCCGCAGCCTCTGCTCCGCCGCCGCCACCAGTTCCGCTGCCTTCTTCTGCTGCTCAGCCTCGGTCCGCGCCACCGCCTGCCGCACCGCCGTGTCCAGACGCTTGGACAACTCGGCGTCCACAATGCTCTCCACCTGCGCCGCGCTCAACCCCGCGCCCGCCGGAGTAACCGGAGCCTCCGTCCGCACAAAGGCATGCACCAGAATCGCGCAGCTCAAAAGCGCCGCCGACGCGAACCCAAGCCGCGGTCCCGATTGCCAGAAACGCTCGTACCAGCGCGGCTCAAAGACTTTGTCCGAGACAAAGCCGATCCGCCGCGGCGGCTCTTCCTCGCGCAACGTCAGTAGCGCGGAGCGTGTCAGCCCCAGCCGCTCCGTCTCCCGGCGGCAGTCGGCGCAGCCCGCCAAGTGGGTTTCTACTTCACGGCGCTCGGCCGAAGCCGCCTCGCCGAGCGAATATGCTTTCAAGTCAAAAGAGGAGCAATTCATTGGGCACCTCGCAATTGGACCGGAGCGAGTGTATCCTTCAACAAGTCGAGCGCCGTGTACAAGCGCGACTTGATGGTCGATACCGGGCAATCCAGGATCTCGGCCATCTCATCGAACTTGAACCCCTGGTAGATCTTCAGCACAACCGCCTCCCGCTGCTCCGGGCTGAGCCGCTCCAGCGCCGCCGCCACCGCAAGCGATGTCTCCACCGGCAACAAATGCGGGCCGGAGGGCGGAGAAGCTGTTTCTTTAAGCTCCTCGCCGTCCGGCCGCTGGCGCCGCAATAAGGAAAAGGATTCATTGTGCGCAATCCGGAACAGCCAGGGGGCAAACCGGCCCGGGTCGTCCAGCTTGCCGAGGTTCTGGTACGCCTTCAAAAACACCTCCTGGCTCAGGTCCATCGCGTCTTCCCGGTTGCGAACCAGCCGGAGGATGTAATTGAACACACGACGATCCCATCGCGACACCAAGGTGTTATAGGCGTCCACGTCACCCCGGCGGGCTTTACCCACCAGGTCCCGGTCCTCGACCTCACGAAAGATCAAGTACCAAACTCCGTTCCAATCCTAGAGACGCCGTCCGTCGAGGAAAAGTCGAACAAGGTTCTATAAAAGTGTATCGGAAAAGCTCGCTCAGCGGATCTCGATGGGCGACACCTGCACCGTAACCGGCTGATAAGAGGAGTTGATCCTCTCCAGAACCGCCGGATGGGATGACGTCTCCGCCAGTCCCCATGTAAACCGGTTCGGCACCGCGTCCAGGTGTTTTTCGCTGGAACGGTGCTGACGGCCGAATCCAAAAACCGTCATCTCCCCGTTCATCTGCCAGAATGGATCCGGCGCCTCGTCGTCCTGATGGTGCACCAGGTACAGCACGCGCCTCAGATCCGCCGTGCCGAAGTAGATCCATTCCGGCCCAGGCATGTCCCCCGTCCAGCTTTCGGTGATCGGCTTTTGCTCGCCGGATGCGGTAACCAGGTAATCCTTCTCCAGATCCAGTCTTCCGCCCGGCACAGCCGCAGCGAGCGTGGGTGGAAGGTCCCTTCCAAACCCGCCGCCCGCAGCATCTCCGTGAAATTCAGACGTACCTCGGCCGGCTTATCGATGCGCGCATATTGACCGGAATTAAAACTCAGCCGCACACGATATTGCCAGCCCCGCTTCAGCCAACTGTTCTCGGCTTCCGCCGCTGGAATGGCCACCACCCAAAGCGCCAACACCACTCTTTTCATAACACCCCGTCGGAAAACTACCAAACAGTATATTTAAAACCGGCCAGAATGCAATCCGCTTCACCCTTGGGGCAGGATCAGAACCTTCACCGCCTTCCGGTCCATGCACAGATCAAACCCGCGCTTCCACTCTACAAGCGGCAGCCGTGTCGAAATGAGTTCGTGCAGCCGCACCCGGCCCTGATGAAGAATCCGCATCATCCGCTCATACGTCTGCGCGCTATAGGCAACCGAACCGCGCACCTCCAGCATCTTGTAGAACACCGCGTCCAGTTGCACGTTCACCGGCCTGCCGCAGATGCCCACTTGCGTGTACCGCCCCATCGGCCGAAGCATCTCCAGGCAGTTGTTCACAGACCCCGGATGCCCCGCGCATTCAAACGCCACATCCACGCCGGCGCCGCCCGTAAGCTCGCGCAGCTTCTCCTTCCAGTCCGCCTCGCTCACATTCAGGACCGCCGCCGCACCCATCCGCGACGCCGCCTGCAACCGCTCTTCATCTTCCGCCGGGCCGGCAACAACGGTCTCGATCCCCGCAGCCACCAGCAGCTTCAGGCACATCAGCCCGATCGGACCTGGACCCGACACCAGCGCCACGTCGCCCAGTTGCAACCGTGTCACTTCCGTCACCGCCTGCACCGTGGCCGCGAACGGCTCGCACAGCGCCGCCTCTTCCAGTGTCCAGCATGGCGGGATCGTGTAGCACTGATCCTCGCGCACCACCACGTAACGCGCGAAAGCGCCGTTAACCCCATGCCCCATCCCTCGCCGTGACGGACAGAAAATAAAGCTGCCCTGCCTGCACCAGGTGCACTTGCCGCAATGCACCGCCGAGGCCGGCAGCACCGTCACCTGGTCCCCCACCTTCCTCGTCGTCACTCCCGCACCCATTTCCACCACCGTGCCCGCGAACTCATGCCCCAGAATCACCGGCGGAAAATTCCGGAACGTGTCATGCATCACGTGTAGATCCGTGCCGCAAACCCCGCACGCCGCGATCTCCAGCTTCACCTGCCCCGGCCCGCAGCGTGGTTCCTCCATCTCCCGCAACTCGACGTTGCCTTCGCCCTTTTGATACTTCACCAGTGCCAGCATGAGATCCCGTAGAGTACGCCAACGGGCGGGCGGGAGGCAAGCTAGAAGGTGAACGCAAGGATCGCGTCCAGTTGGTTTCGGCGCACATCGTTGGGCGCTGACTGCCCGTACCGCCACTTCGTGGCCCCCCAATGCGAGAAGCGGAATCCAGGCTCTAAGCCGGCTCCTCTCCAGTTCCGCCGTATACCTGCCCCTGCCGTTAGCCCGCTGGTGCCCAGGGATCCTCCAAGATCCTGCGGTAGCCGGAACGAGGGACCGGCCTCCACGTAGGGCTGCCATCTCCCCGTTCCGTGCTTGTACCGCAGCAGCAACGGAAACTGCCATAACACGGCACTCTTGTGAGTCCCGGAAACCGTTACCCGCCGAAGCTCCCCATCCGGCAAAACGAGTTCGTAAAACCCCGCTGACCGAAACCGGAGCGGCCGGTAGCCGGCTTCCACGATCAAGCCGATTTGATCCGAAAGCGTGAACGCCACTCGCGGTCCCCATACCGGCGTCCTCAGGTACACAGTGGAAAAACTCGAGGGCGCGGTTCCACAAAGCCGTGCCAGCTTTGTTCGCGCACCGGGCGAATCAGCAGGAAGCCTCCCACTATGCCGGGTTGAACCCGTCCGCCCAGCGGCTGCCGGTCACTCACCCCATCCCTGCTGATGGCCACCAGCGCTTCCAGTTGATCCTGTTTCGATGGGTGCGTCCACCACGGGTCCGCCGCCCATCTCGTGTACCGGAACGTTGGCGCGACTCGAAAGCCCAACTGCTTCCAGTCCAGCCCGGCCCCTGCCGTCAGACCCGTGTGCGAAGGATTGGTATTGCGATTGCCCGTGGTGCGGAACGATGGACCAGCTTCAAGAAAAGGTCTTGCGCCCCCTCGACCGGCAAACCGGTACTTTGCCAGCACGGGGAACTGCCATGTGATTTGTTGGGCCCACTCCTTCCACCCGCAGCCGCCGGTAGATCGCATTGGTCTCGAGTGAAAGCCGGTCGCCGAACTGCCAGGCCAGCGTCGGTCCGCCAATCGCCGATCGAGAATCAGATCGGCGTGTATAGGGAGGAATGATGATTGCGGTTCGGTCGGGCAACTCGACCCGTGCGCCCGGAATGGCGAACGAAGAGTAATCGGCCGTGATGCCGGTGCCGGCGATCACTCCAAACCGGACATGTTGAGCCTCAACGCGGCCCACGCACGCCAAGAGAATCCCGCACATCCCCAACGCGGCTGCTCCGCTCGTGCCCGCCCGTGATCCCATCAACCCTGCTGACGCGCTCTCCTCGTTTATGGTTTCTTACGCTCCAGATCCGTGCTGATATTCGTAATCAGCCCCGGGCATTCACGTAATCTAGCGGCGCGGCGCGGCGCAGCGCAGCCGGCCGCCGCAGCGGTAAACTGAGACTTGTCTCGTAGTTGGTTTTTTCTCACATTCACCCTCTTTGCCGCCGCCGATGCGATGGCGCAATCGGCGCCTCCTGCGGCCCCGGCCAAGCCGATGGCTGCTCCTCCGCGTCCGCGTATGCAAGCCTCCGCGATGCGCAACGAAAACGTGGTGGTGAACCCGATCGACAACAACGCCATCAAGGAAGTGAATGTGCGGCTCGGGGCGACGGTGACGCTGGTGACCGAACTGCGTCCGGAAACGGGATATTTCGCGACAGAGTTCGGCCGGCCGGCCGGGCAGCTGCTGTTGCTCGGTCCGGCGGTGCGTCCGCCCTCCTGGCACGGAGATTTTTTCTACTGGCACCAGAACAGCGTGATGAACGCGCGCACCTTTTTTCAAGTGGGCCAGGTGCTGCCGTCGCGGAGGAATCAGCACGGGGGCCGGGTGACGGGCGAGTTGGGGCCTCGCACAGGACTGACGGCGAATTACTCCCAGCGCGATGTGCGCGGGATGGTCAACGGGAACGTGCTCGTGCCGCTGGAATCCGAGAGAACGCCGCTGACGCGGGATCCGCAGTTGAGGCCGCTGGTGGAGCGTTTCTTGAGCGCGTATCCGAAGCAGCTGCCGAACCGGCCGGACTTTGACGCACGGGCGCTGAACACGAATGCGCCCCAGCGCATTGACGATCTGGACGGGAACCTGCGGCTCGATCACGACCTGGGTTCGCGGGGGAAGCTTCACCTGCTCTATGTGAACGGGCGGGCTCGGACGGACGCGTTTCAGCTGGTGGCGGGACAGAATCCCGATTCGGCGATCCATAGCCACCGCGCGCAGGCCACGTGGAAGTTCGCAGCATCGCCGGGGACCGATGTGGCGATGGGAGGAAACTTTACCAGAACGGCATCGAACCTGTTGCCGGAGCCGAACGCAGTGGGCGTGCGTGTGCGGGTCGGTTACCAGATTGAAGAGCTGGGTCCGGAGAGCGAGTTTCCGGTGATGCGGGCGCAGAACCTGTACCGCTACGGCGCCGATGTAGCGCACCGCGTGGCGGACCGGCATGAGTTCCGGCTGGGCGGCGAGATCACCCGGTTCCAGCTCAACGGCATCGAGACCAGCAATCTCCGCGGGCAGTTCAACTTCACGAACAACTTTGGGCGCACGGCGATTGAGAATCTGCGGCTGGGAACACCGGCGTTTTTCGAGGCCACCACGGGAGAGATGGCGCGCGGATTCCGGACGTGGGGAGGAAGCCTGTACGCGGCGGACCGCTGGAGGATCACGACGGCGCTGCAACTGCACTATGGGGTGCGGTACGGCTTTGCAACAGCGCCGTCGGAGGTGAACGGACTGCACGAGACCCCGTATGCCTGCGACTGCAACAATTTCAGCCCGCGGCTCTCGCTGGCATGGCAAATGGGCACGGGATGGATACTGCGGACCGGCTACACGGTTTCGTTCGGGGAGATCCAGCCGGTGACGTTCCAGCAGATGCGCTTCAACCTGCCGCACACGCGGATGGTCCAGGTGCAGAATCCGGACCTGTTGAATCCGCTCAGCGGCGGCGGGAACCTCGACAGGAGCGCGCCGACGATCCTTTCGCCCGACCTCGTGGCGCCGTACGTGCACCAGTACAACCTCAACGTGGAGCGGAAGTTGAGCGGCGGGATGCTGTTGCGCGTGGCCTATATCGGCGACCGCAGCTTGAAGCTGATGAACTCCTTCATCCAGAACCGGGCCGAGCCCGTACCGGGAGTGCCGTTGACGCTCGACACCGTGGACCAGCGGAGACCGGATGCGCGCTACTTTGATACACGCAGTATTCTGAACGGCGGCATGGGCCACTTCAACGCGGGCCAGGCGACCGTGGATTTGCCCTATTATCGCGGACTGCGTTTGTCGGCCAGCTACACGTTCAGCAAGGCGATCGACGACGGGTCCGATTACACCTCGACGGCGGCCAACCGTGACCTGATGCGGGCGCGGAGCCAGTGGCAGTATGAATCGTTTGGGGACAAGCGAAGCCTCTCGGCATTTGATTCGCCGCACTCGCTGCTGACCAGCTTCAGTTACGATTTGCCGGCGCTGGCGGGCCGTTCGAAGTGGGCGCGGAGACTGGCCGGTGGCTGGCAGCTGGCGGGCGTTACGCTGGTCAAATCGGGGACGCCGCTGACTCTGTTTGTGGGGTCGGATGCGCCGGGGTTCGGGAACGTCGATGGAGGACCAAGCGACCGGCCGAACATCGTGGACGCGAGTATTCTGGGAGCGACGATCTCCCACCCCGACCTCGCGCCACAGATTCTGCGGCGCGACCGGTTTGCCTATATTGTGCCTGGGGAGCGGCGAGGGTCGTTGGGGAGGAACAGTTTCCGCAAGGCACGGATCTCGAATTTCAATGCCGCCGTTACCAAGCAATGGCAGTGGGCGGCCAGCGGGCGTGAGTGGACGACGCAGCTGCGCGCCGAGACGTACAACCTGACCAACACGCCGCAGTTTGATGAGCCGCAGCGCAACCTGAGCTCGCCTGCATTCGGCAAGATCACGAATACCTTAAATGATGGCCGCGTATTTCAGATCGGAGTGAGGTTAACTCTTTGAGGGATAGCTGGAGTTTCCACTATATATTCCTTCTAGTTTTCGGTATATAATTCGCTGGAGTCCATGATCGAGGCTGCTGGCAACTCGGACCCAGGTTGCGTCCGGAAGAATAACGAGGACAAGCTATTTATCAATCAGGCGCTCGGCTTGTACGTCCTGGCTGATGGCATGGGCGGAGCCCAGGCGGGGGAGACGGCGGCGCAAATTGCCATCGATGCGGTGGTAGATTATGTCCGGGGGACCGAGCAACGTTCCTCGGAAACGCTGGTGCAGGCATTCGAGCTGGCCAACCAGAAGGTGCGCGAGGAGGCAGCCACCGCGCCGCACTTGAACGGGATGGGGACAACTCTGGTTGCCGTGCTGGAGTGCGGCAATGAACTGGCGATAGCCAGCGTGGGGGACAGCCGCGCATACCTGGTGGAAGGCAATGCCATGAAGGCGATCACGCAGGATCAGACGTGGGCCAACGAGGTGGGCAGAAGGCTGGGATTGAACGATCAGCAGCTGAAGACACATCCGATGCGGCATGTGCTGACGATGGCCATCGGCGTGGATGCGCCCCTGCGGGTGCACTCCTATAAGGTGGCGCCGGGACCCGACGTGCAGATCCTGCTGTGCAGCGATGGGCTGCATGGGGTGGTAAACAAGGAGACGATCGGTGAGCAGCTGAACGCCACCGCGAGCTTGGAAGATAAGTGCTGCGCGCTGATCGAGTTGGCCAGGCAGGCGGGCGGGCCGGATAACATCACTGCGGTACTGCTGCACCACAGCGGCTCCAATAACTCCTATCCGCAGGCGAAGAATACCTACCCCGGTCAATAAAGGTGGGAGATTTCCCCCCCTCACCGCACTATACTCTTCGAGGCTAATGGGGCCCGTCAGTCGGGATGCGCATGAGGCTGTTAGCAGCGGCGCCGCTGGCACTGGTTGTGTCGGCGCCGGTCGCGAGTGGTGAAATCGCGAGCCTGCAAATCAAGATCATTCAGGGAGAGGATACGGTGCATAGCGCCGGACGGCGGGGGCGGCGTCCGATCCGCGTAGAAGTACAGGAGCCGACAGGCAAGCCGGTGGAGGGAGCGGTGGTGAGCTTCAGTCTGCCCGAGGAACACGGCAGCCAGTTCGCGAACGGGATGAAGACGGAGATTGTGACGACGGGCGCCGACGGGCGGGCGTCAGTGTGGGGCATGGAATGGGGCAAGGAACCCGGACCGGTGCGTATACGGATCACGGCTTCGAAAGGCGAGGCGCGGGCGGGCGGCATCCTGGTCCAGACATTGGCGGAAGAGGCTCCGGCGGTGGAAGCTGCGGCGGAACGGCCGGTGAAAATCGCTAAGCCCGGCAGCCGCTGGACGCTGATCGCGGTGGTGGCGGCGGGGGCGGCGGCCGGGGCGCTAAGCGCGGGTCTGACGAAAAAGGGCGCGGCGGCAGCCGGGCCCGCGGCGGCGGCGCCGGCCCTGCAGATCGGCCCTCCGGCGATTTCGGTGACCAGGCCATGAGGATTATGATTCCGGCAAGAGCGGCGATTCTGTTCTTCTGCGCGGCTCATCTGCCGCTGATGGCGCAACGGATGGGCGTGCCCCGGCTGGGGTGCGTGGTGAGCGCCGGCGGTGCGGTGCGGATGGTCTACGGGCTGCGCGCGAATTTTATCCTGGGCGAAGCGGCACAAATAGAAGCGGTGTCGGCGGCCTGTTCGGAAACCAACGCGGTGGTGAAGACAACGGATGCCTTGGTGGTGTTGGATGCCGAGGGCCGCGAACGCCACCGGTTTCTGGCGGAGGCCGGCGCCGCTCTTGTGTCCTTCCGGGATGACGGTGACGTGGGACATGTCTATCTCACCGCAACGCGCGAGTTGTTGCGGTGGGAGAACGAGGAATGGGTGAAGGCGGATCTTCCGCATGCGGGAGAGATTCTCTCGATTGGGGAGCGGGACGGCGCCGTCGTGGCGGTGGAGCGCCGGGGCGAGGAGCTGTGGCTGGTGGAGAGCCGCGCGGACGGACGGTACCAGGTTCTGTCGCGGTTTGTGTCGGAAGCGTTGTTCGCCGTGCTGCTGCCCGACGGCTCCCTGGTGCTGGCGGCGGGCGAGAAGCTGGTGCATCGAAAGCCGGATGGGAGCCAAACGGAGATCGAGGTTCCCGCGGCGGTGACACGGCTGTCGGTGATCGGCGGGAAGTGGGTGCAGGTGGAGACCGGAGTGCAGCGCATGGCGGTGCGGGTGGAGGGCGGTCAGGCCGAGGCCTACTATCTACCTGGGGAAGCGCGATGAAGCGTCTTGCGGTACTGGCGCTTTTGTGCGCCGGGTGCGTGCAGGCGCAGTTTTCCATCGCGACGATCAGCGGGAACGGCGAGGAACGGGCAATCGTGGGGATCGTCGAAACGGAGAAGGTGCAGGCGGGCGGGTTTCAGGATATCCGCGTGCGGCTGCGTAACACCGGGGAGGCGACGGCGGCACTGTCGCGGCTGCGGATAACCGGGGTGGGGTTTTCTCTATTGGGGCAGCCGCCGTTGCCGCACTTGGTGGCGCCGGGGCTGAACGTGGATTTCCGCGTCAGGTTCCTGCCGGCGCAGTTTGGGATCTATAGCGGAACGCTCGAGGTGAACGAAACGGTCGTGCTGTTTCGTGGGGTAAGCCCGCAAGGGATTACCGTGCTGGTGGAGCAAAGGGGGCGTCTGGAGACGGCGACAGAGACGGTGCCTGTGGTGGCGGGGCGCGTGGAAGTAGGCAAGTCGGCCGGGCTGCGTCTGGTCGTGCGGAATGACGCGGCGGGTCCTCTGGTTGTGGGTGCCCTCACCGTGCAGGGTGAGGCATTTTCGCTGTATCCCGCTCCGGCGCTTCCATTGCCGGTGGAGCCGGGACGGTCAGCGGAGTTTGAGCTGCGGTTCGCTCCGCTGCGGGTGGGAGTGGCGCAGGGAACTCTATTGGTGGATACGCTGAGGATCGCGCTGGAAGGCTTCGCGATTGCGCCGCCGTTTCCCGCGGCGATCCTGTCGCTGGAGCCCGCGCTTGCGAGTGGCCGCCAAGGCCGGATCGCGCTGCGGCTGGACGCGCCGCCGCTGGTATCGGCCGCCGGAACGCTGACTTTGGAGTTCCGGTCAGCAGTCACCGTGGGCGGGGACGATCCGGCAATCGTGTTTTTGAACGGAGCGTCGCGAAGCGTCGCCGTGGCGGTGAGGCAAGGCGAGACGAACCTGGGCGAGTGGATGTTTCAGACGGGCTCGACGGCGGGAGAGATCCGCTTCCGCTTGCAATTGGGCGACCAGCGATGGGAGGCCGCGGCGGCGATCGCGCCGGCGATGGTGGCCGTGGATGCGGTGCGGGGAGTAAGAACGGCGACGGGTGTGCAAGTGGATATTACCGGGTTTGATAATTCGCGGACCGCTTCCACACTGGGATTCCGGTTCTTTGACCGCCAGGGGAATGCGCTGGGCGGAGATGTGTTGCGGGCCGATGCGGCGTCCGGCTTTCAGAGCCACTTCCGGACGGCGAACGTCGGTGGGCTGTTTCTGTTGCGGGCTGTGTTTCCCGTAGGGGGCGATACGGCCCTGATCGGGGCAGTGGAGGTGGAGATCGATAACGCACAAGGCAGGACAAGGGCGTCGCGGGCCAGTTTTTAGGCGGGTCGCTTGGGAGTTGGACGCGGCAGGCTACACGACGTTCTCGCAAGCATGGGATTTTGAGCCCGGGCAGAATTTCATCCTGAAAATGCGGGACGCCGCCGTCGCGGGTGCGGCCTTTCGAGGCGGCGGCCGCCATCTGCAGTGAGCCGGGGAACCTGCCGCTGGTGCTGGAGCATACCGCGCCGACGCATCCAATCATGCGACCCTTCGCCTGTACGCATGGTATAAGTGTTATATACCTCCATGCGCTATTCTTTCGATGAACGAAAGAGCCGTTTGGTTAAACGCCTGCATGGAGTCAGTCTCGAGGAGGCTCTCGAGATCTTCGATCAGGTTCACCTGATCGACCGGAAGAATGATGATCCCTTGCCGTTTCGCGCCATCGGCTGGTGCCGCGGGCAACTCTGTTCGGTGATCTACGAGGTCAGAAGTGATGGGAAGGGGGAACTCCACCATCTGATCACCGCCTGGAAATCGACTACGGAGCAAATCGCCTATGCCGAAAACACGTAAGCCCCGCAAAACGCCGGATGAGATCGCAGCCATGGCCAGACGCGGAGAAGACGTGTCGCAATTCTTCTCCAATAAGTTCACCGTCGTGCGGCCGATCAGGCGTGTCAATGTTGACCTCACCGAAGGCATGCTGCGGGAACTGGATGCCCGCGCGGCGCGGCTCAACATCAGCAGGCAGGCTGTCATCAAGACCCTGCTCGCTCAGGCCATCGAGCAATCGTCCGGCAAGAGCGCGAGCTGAGATCCCTGAATACCGCGGATGCCATCAGGGATCTGTTCTCCGGCTGGACCCCCACCGAAGAAGCAGACCCCACAACTTCCGGCCTGGTCCAGCAGCAGGCGTGGTTCGCCAAGCTCCGGAAATGACCCCATCCTCCAGGCCGCGGCGGAGATCCAGCACTTCTTCGATCAACCGCTTTGGAGCCACTGCATCATCGGCGGCGTAGCGCTTCTCTATTGGGGCGAGCCACGCCTCACCCGTGACGTCGATATTACCCTGCTGGCCGGATACGGAAGAGAAGATGAGTTTATCCTGCCCGTCCTGGATGGGCCTTTTCGTTCCAGGGCGGAACGCATCGGCCTCTGTGCCAAATCGAAGAGCAGTTGAAGCCGCGGAGGCCAAGCAGCAGCCTGAGATCCTTACGGCCGCGGGCTTTCAGAGCCACTTCCGGACGGCGAACGTCGGTGGGCACGATTGCGGTGATGTCCCCGGATTATCTGGAGTCGCGCTTCGCGGCCGATGAATGGTCGGCGGCGTTCGCGGGCGATACGCTGCTGCCTGTGCGGGTGCGCCCCTTCAAGGATAAGCTCTTGGGCGTCAGGGTCTATATTGACTTGGTTGATCAGGATGCGGCTGCGGCGCGGGCGGCGTTGCTGGAAGGAGTAAAGCAAGGCCGGCGGAAGCCCGCGTCGGCCCCGTCGTTTCCGGGCAACAAACGAGCGCAGCCCCCTCAATTTCCCGGTTCGCTACCGGAGCTCTGGCGCGTTCTTCACAGGCAGGGAAGAGCTGCTAAAGGCGCTCTACCGTTCCTTGCGCAGCGGGCAGCCCGCCGCGGTGACGCAGGCGATTGCGGGCTTGGGCGGGGTGGGGAAAACGACCCTGGCGGCCGAGTATTGCTACCGTCATGCCGGCGAGTACGGCTGCGTCTGGTGGGTTCGGGCCGAGCAGAGCGCGACGCTCGTGGAGGATCTGGCGCTGCTGGCCGAGCGGCTGGGCGTGGCGGAAAAGAATGAGCAGGACCGCACGGCCGCGGCGCGCCGCGCGCTCGAATGGCTGCACGCGAATCGCGAGTGGCTGGTTGTCTTCGACAATGCGGGGCCTCCGGCGGAGTGCGCGGATTGGATGCCACGCTCGGGCTCGGGCCACGTCATTATCACATCGCGCGACCCAGGCGGCGGCCCGGACGGTGGAGGTGGCGGTGCTGGAGCCGTTGGAGGCCGTCCGGTTTTTGCAGGAGCGCACGGGGAAACAGGAGCCGTTGGCGGCCGCCGCCATCTGCAGGGAGCTGGGGAACCTGCCGCTGGCGCTGGAGCATGCGGCGGCCTATGTGTTGGATGCGGTGATTGGACTCGCCGTCTACCTGGAGCGGCTGCGCACACGCGGGAAAAAGCTCCGCGGGCCGGTGGCCTCGAGCGTGGGGCTGTCGATTGATCGGTTGACCAAGGAGTCGAGCGGCCTGCTGGAGAGGCTTGCATTTCTGGCGCCGGAAGACATACCGCGCGACGTGTTCGGGGAGGAGGACGATGAAGCCTTCGCCGGGTTGCGGCGGCATTCACTCATTAGCACAGGGGCCGATGCGTTCCGCGTTCACCGGTTGGTGCAGGCGGTGGTTCGGGATGGGCTTGCTGAGCGGAGGGCTGGGCAGGCGGAAGAGGTTGTCAAATGGATGAACCGGGTGTTTCCGTTCGTGCGGGACAAGAATGAGATCGCGGCCATGGCCAACCGCACGGCTTCATCCAGTTCCTCCAGTAGCGCGTGCCTCTCGCGGTAGGCAGAATGGCCGCCTGGCCCATGGCCTCCGCCACGGCCCAGCAACAGCGCACTCTCGCGTTTGTTGATGATGCCTCAGAGGGCGGCTTCGATCAACTCATGGTAGGGCAGGCAAGCGGGCGTGCTTACCGCCTTTCCCGCCCGTGACGGCGCTGGGTCCAGCCGAACTGGCCCAGCGCGATCACTTGTTTTTGCTTTTCTTTGCCCAACACCGCTCACCGGCCAGAGCGTATTGCTCCGCCGAACTTCATCGAGAGATCAATTCTCGAACACCAGCTTCGTCGCCGTCCCCCCGATCCGGATCTCTCTCACCTTGTACTTGCCGTCTCCGTTCAAATACCGGATCGAGGTCGAGTTGAACTTGGAATCCGCCGTTTCCACCTTCACCGTCGCTTCCACTTCGTTCTTTCCGTTGCTGATCACAACCTTGTTGTCCTCGACGGTCAGCATGTAATCACCCGCCTTCAACTCCGATCCCGCAACCACCGAATCCTGATACAGCTTCAACCGGTGTGACTGGGCGGCAGTGGCGATTGCCAGCGCGGCAAACGCAAATAGAGTAAGCAGTTTTTTCATGGTTTCTCCTTAACGCTCCTTGGCTTTGTTCGCGCGGCATCGCCAGCTGGCACACGGGCCGCCGGTTAGCGGCCCCCGGAACTCAGTGGCTTGTCACTGCCGCACATTTCTATATACGAACCACGCCCCATAATGTTCCGCCGGATTTTGTGAAGTTTACTGCTTTACCCCTAAAAAGCGTTCCGCTTTTCCCTCCGCTTTCCGCTGCACTGCCTCCTCCTCTCCAAATCCCTCCAGCCACTCAAACTCCTCATCCCGCCGGAACCACGTCCATTGCCTCTTCGCGTATCGCCTCGTCTGCTTCGCCGTTTCCGCAACCGCCTCCTCCACGTTCAGCTCCCCGCGAATCACTCCCATCGCCTGCAGGTATCCCAGCGACTGCAGCGGCTTGCACTCCTCTCCATATCCCTTCTCCAGAATCGCCCGCGTCTCCTCCACCAACCCCCGCTCGAACATCCGCGCCGCCCGCTCCTCCAGCCGCAGGTACAGCTTCTCCCGCTCCGGATTCAGGCCCAGCTTCAGCACCCGGTATCCGCTCAGTCTCTCACGCCCCTCACGCAGCTGCTCCGTCATCGGCCTCCCTCCCACCAGCGTCACCTCCATCGCGCGGATCAGCTTCTGCACGTCGTTCGCGTGGATACGCATTGCCGCTTCCGGGTCCAGCCGCCCCAGGATACGGTGCAGCGAGCCCGGCCGCTTCCTCTCCCTCTCGGCCAGCCTCTCCCGCAGCCCTTCGTCCCTCGCTGGTCCCTCGAACAGCCCCTCCAGCAGCGCACTCAGATAGAATCCCGTGCCCCCTACCACCACCGGCAGCCTCCCGCGCCCGCTGATCTCCTCCAGCGCCGCCCGCGCCTGCCTTGCATAGTCGCCCGCCGTGTACTCCTCATCCGGCTCCGCCACGTCCAATAGATGATGCCGGACTACTGCTCTCTCCCCCTCGCTCACCTTCGCCGAACCGATATTAAAATACCGGTAAACCTGCACCGAATCGCACCCGATGATCTCCCCGCCCAGCCGCCGCGCCAGCGCCATCGCCAGCTCGCTTTTGCCCGAACCGGTCGGCCCGGCCACAACCACCACCGGCGCCTCCGGCCTCATGCCGCGTCCGGAAACTGCCGATTATCCAGCAGGTTTCTGCCGGAGTTGCCGGCCATTGACGATATACTGTAGGGGGAGGGGCTTGCCCCGGCAACACCTTTCAGGAAGGCCGTCGAATTCAGCCACATGAATCTTAAAGCTATTCTACGCGCGATCGGGGGCGTCGCTTTTGTCCTCCTCCCTGTCTTCGCTCAACAGGCGCCCAAGCCGAAACCGGCTGTCCCGCCGGCCGTTGACAAAGCCGCCGCCTATTATCACTTTGCCATGGGCCACCTCCATGGCGAGTTGGCCGGCCAGTACGGCGCCCGCAGCGCTCATGTCAGCCAGGCCATCGATCATTACCGCCAAGCCATGAAGGCCGACCCCGGCGCCACCTTCATCGCTGAGGAACTCGCTGACCTCTACATCCAGTCCAACCGCCTCCGCGAAGGCGTCAATGACGCCGAAGCCGCGCTCCGCGACAATCCGGACGATCTCAACTCCCGCCGCATCCTCGGCCGCATCTACACTCGCCTCATCGGCGATACCGAGCGTGGCCGCGTCAATGAGGAGATGCTTCGCCGCGCCATTGAGCAATTTTCCAAGATCACCGAGAAAATGCCTTCCGACGTCAACTCGTGGCTCGTCCTCGGACGCCTCCACCGCGTCGCCCAGCAATCGCCGGAAGCGCAGAAGGCTTTTTCCAAGGCTCTCGAGGTCGAGCCCGACAACGAGGAGGCGCTCACCGGCCTCGCCCTCGTCTACTCAGGCCTCGGTGACAACAAAAAGGCCGCCGAGTTGCTCAAGCTCGTCGCCGACAAGAGCCCCAATCTGCGCACTCTCATGTCTCTCGCCAGCTCTTATGAGCAGATGCGCGACTATGCCCTCGCCTCGGAAACTCTCCGCCGCGCGCTTTCCATGTCCCCCGACAACTCCGACATCAAGCGCGCCCTCGCCCAGAACCTCATGCTCGCGGAAAAGTATGAGGACTCCATCACCCTCTTCAAGGAGCTCGTCGCCGAGGAGCCCAAGGACGTTCTCTCTCATCTTCGACTCTCCCAGATCTACCGCCAGCTCAATCGCTATGAGGAAGCCCGCCAGGCGAGCGACGAAGCCAAAAAGCTGGAGCCCACAAGCCTCGAGGTCCTCTACAACGAGGTCGGCCTTCTCGAATCGGATGGTAAAACCTCCGAAGCCATCGCCGCCATGAAGGCGATGCTCGATTCCACCTCCAAGCGCAACTACACCGACGCCGAAAAGAACAACCGCGCACTCCTGCTGGAGCGCCTCGGCCTCTTGTACCGCAACAACGAGCAGTTCAAGGAAGCCGTGGAAATGTTCCAACAGCTTGGCGCTCTTGATTCCGCGCTCGGCGCGCGCTCCGCCGCCCAAATCGTCGATACCCACCGCCAGGCCAAGGCTTTTGCCAAGGCCGTCGAGGAAGCCGATATCGCCCTCAAGAAATCTCCCGCTGACCGCATGATCCGCATGGTCCGCGCCTCCGCCCTCGCCGAACTCGGGCGTATCGATGAAGCTGTCGCCGACATCCGCAAACTCCTGGACGGCAACTCTGACCGTGAAACCTGGCTCACGGTCGCCCAGCTCTACGAAAAGGCCAAGAACTACTCCGAAATGGCCAAGGCCGTCGACGCCGCGGAAAAGCTCTCCGTCACCGATGAAGACAAGGAAGGCATCTACTTCATGCGCGGCGCCATGTACGAAAAAATGAAGCGCATCGAGGATTCCGAAAAGGAATTCCGCAAGGTCCTCGCCCTCAATCCCGATTCCGCCTCCGCCCTCAACTATCTCGGCTACATGCTGGCTGACCGCAATGTCCGCCTCCAGGAAGCACTCGACATGATCAAGAAGGCCGTCGATATGGAGCCCCACAACGGCGCCTACCTCGACAGCCTCGGCTGGGTCTACTTCCGCCTCGACCGCCTCGAGGAAGCCGAAGACTATCTCCGCCGCGCCCTCAACCGCGCCGGCAAGGACCCCACCATTCACGACCACCTTGGCGACGTCTACATGAAGAAGGGCAACCTCAAGGACGCCATCTCGCAATGGGAATCCGCCGTCGCCCTCTGGGGCGCCAGCTCTCCCTCCGAGCACGACCCCAACGAAGTCGCCAAGATCCGCAAGAAACTCGAATCCGCCCGCGTCCGCCTCGCCAAGGAACAAGCCGCCGGCCAGCGCCAACCCTAACCTGGCCCCTCTCTCGTAGCGGCGCCGCCGGGCTGACTTCGGCATGGAGCCGGTCATCGGCTGTGCCAAATCGCAAGGGTCATCCGCTCACCGCACGGTATAATTGCCATTCTTCGTGCCTGCACATCTAAGCCCGATAGGCAAACCTCCCCACTCCACTGTCATGGCCCGCATCGCGCGCGGCATGCTGGTGCTCATCGCGATTTATCTGGCCGTCGTCTACCTCATCCCCAAACCCGACGTGGTGAAGCCGGAGGGGTGGCGGCTGCTCGGTATTTTCGTAGCCACGGTCGCGGGCCTCATCCTCCAGCCGATCGCCGGCGGCGCCTTGGTTCTGCTCGCGGTGACGTTGGCCGCCGTGATAGGCGGTCTCACGATTCAGCAATCGCTCGGCGGGTTCGGCGATCCCACCGTTTGGCTGGTGATGGCCGCCTTCTTCATTTCCCGCGCGCTGATCAACACAGGGCTTGCGCGCCGCATCGCGCTGTTCTTCGTGCGCCATTTCGGCAAGACTTCGCTGGGCGTCTCTTACTCACTCGCCGCCTCCGACATGGTGCTGGCCTCGATCATTCCTTCCAATGGTGCACGCTCCGGCGGCGTGATCCTGCCCATTCTGCGCTCCATCTCCGAACTCTACGGTTCCACGCCCGACAAGGCCCACCTGCTCGGCGGTTATCTCTTCAGCGCCGTCTATCAAGGCATCTGCATCACCGCAGCCATGTTCTTCACCGGCCAGGCCAGCAATCCTCTCGCCGCCCAGATTGCCACCGAGGCCGGCTACACCATCACCTGGTCAAGCTGGTTTCTGGCGGGTATCGTGCCTGGTCTCTGCTCGCTCGCCGTCGGGCCGCTGCTGATGATGAAAATGAATCCGCCGGAGATCCGCCGCACACCGGAGGCAAGTGAATTCGCTTCCAGCGAGCTGCGCAAAATGGGGCCGCTCAGCTTCCAAGAAAAGATCCTCTCCGTGGTCTTCATCAGCGTGTGCGGACTCTGGGTCACCAGCGGCGTGCACGGAATCGACATCACCGTCACCGCGCTACTCGGCAGTGGCGCGTTGCTGCTCACCGGCGTGCTCACATGGGAAGACGTCAAGAGCGAGCGCGCCGCGTGGGACATCTTCATCTGGTACGGCGGCCTGCTGCGGCTGGGCCGCGCGTTGAACGACACGGGCGTAACAGCGGAGTTCGCCAAAGGTGTGGCCAACATGTTCGGCGGGGCGACGTGGGTGGTGCTGTTCGTGCTCGCGCTGCTGATCTACTTCTACGCGCACTACGGGTTCGCCAGCATCACCGCGCACATCCTCGCCATGTACCCGCCGTTTCTGGCGGTGTTGGTAGCGTCGGGTGCGCCCATCGGCCTGGTCGCCTTCGCGTTCGCCTGCTTCACGAACCTCGCCGCAGGCCTAACGCATTACGGCACTACGCCGTCACCGATGTTCTACGCGCACGACTATCTGCCGATGGCGAAATGGTGGAAGCTCGGCTTTGCCATGTCGCTCGTGAATCTTGCCATCTGGTCCACTATCGGATTCGCCTGGTGGAAGCTGATTGGTATCTGGTAGCACGTGGCTACTCGACAACGACAAGCAGCGGGTCGCTGGACTGTTCGCCCGCGGTGAGAATCACCTCCGCCGGCCCCACGGCGGCACGGTCCGATACTCGCGCATTGATTTGAAACAGCCCGGCAACCTGACCCGGCGCCGCACCGCCAAAAACGATCTCGGCCGGGAATCCGCCGATCGTCATCGAGACTGGGAGGACGGGGCTTGGGAGAGGAGCCGTTGCCAGCGCGCCCTCCAAGGAAGCGGGCGTAGTCGCGCCGAGGCCGGTTGCAAAGAACACCGCAATCGAGCCTCGCGCCAAGGAACCCGGCGTTCCCGCGAACAACGCCGGCGCCGACGCCGACACCGGAATCGCCACTTCGTTCGTTGATCGCCCGTTGAACTCCATTCGAAGGCGCGCCGTGGAACCAACGGAGAACGGCAGAATCGCCGCCACCATGTCGCTGCGCGTGAACAGTACAGGCGCGGGAGTTCCATCCACAAGGACTCGCGTTCCCGCAAGCTCACGCGTCACCGCCGTTTGATCGGCAGTGAGTTGCGCTGTTACCAGTTGCGGTGGGCCGACTCCTCCAACGAACACAGTCACAATCTGCCCGGGCGATAACGCCCCTCCCAGGAAACTGGCCGCATCCACTACACCAAACGCGCGCAGTGATGGCGGTTCCGGACGGAAATGCACCACCGGCACGTCGTGATCGGAGAAGCGCTCCGCTCGCGAATCGTCTCCGAACAGATCCACGGGAAAATCGGCGTTGACGTGCGCCACCTGGAAACGGGTGATGCGGCGGTGCATGGCGTCGCTGACAAGCACGTGATCTAGCGTCTGGGCGTTGCCGTCCTGGAGAAACGTGAATCCCTGATCCCGCGGCACGAGCGTGGTGAGGTTTCTCAGCCTGCCGGCGCCAATGATGCCCATCACGTCTACGTAGCCGTCGGGGAAGGGAAAAGCGTTGCAGTCGCACAGGACAACCAAAGGCTCCTCGACAGCACCGGCCAGGCGCGCGATCGCTTCCGCCTGCGCCTGCCGCTTCGCCTGCACCTCAGGCGTCTCAATGCCGATGAGCGAGCGCGGATGCAGATTCATCGCCGTGAAGCGGAAGCTCCCGATCGAGGCCCGCAGCACCAGCGGCGGACGGTCATGCAGAATCTGCGTCGCGCCGGAGGGTGTCCGGTACGTCGCGCTCTTTTCTTCCTGCGTCACGGATACGGGCGTGATCCGCGCCGTGTTTACCAGGAACCCGACGTCGATCCCGCCCGGATCGTTGCCCTCTTCCAGAAACGCGCGGTAGCTTGGGCCCAGTCTTGCCGCCAGCGCTTGAAGGGTCGGCAGATTCTCCACCTCCTGCACCGCGATCAGATCGGGCAGCCGCAGCGTGTCGCGAATGGCCAGCGCGATCTTTCGCAGGCGCCGCTCGAATGCTTCCGGTGTCAAAACCGGATCCGCCGTCGAGGGGTCATCCGCCGTGTCAAACAGCCGGCGCAGATTGATCGATGCCGCGGAGAACTCCTCCGGCTCCGGCGCCAGCACCGCTGCCGCGCGGTTGCCGCCTTCCACTGTCATGCCGGCTTCAGCAAGAATGGTGTAGGTTCGGAAGCCGTAGTCCAACGGTCCCCTCACACTGCGTACCCTGGCCCCGGCCTGCACACGCAGACGCAGCCCGCTTGCATCGATGCGCAGCCGTTCCGGGTTTCCATCGAACCGGATCCCCGGCTCCCGATGCGGCCGCGCGGCGCCCTCCAGCACAGCGAAGAATATGCCGTTGGTCGAGCCTCTCGCGTTGGCTTCATCGATCGCTCCTCCCGTGGGCGCAATCACGCGCAATACGCCGGCCTCGACGCGCATCCCCTCATACCGCTCCAGAAGATCAGGGCCGCCTCCTGGGGCCAGATGCTCCGTGGTGAGCAAGATGGGCGGAGGTAGCGCGTGACCAGTCGAAATCAACTCAACCGCGGGAGAGGTGATCTCGGTCAAGGTGGGTGATTCCGGATCAGCGGCCGGACGGAATCCCGTCACCATCCCCGTCACCCGCACCAGATTCCCGACCTCGGCCTCGGCGGGCGGCGCAGAACTGGTGAAGATGAGGAGCCCTTCGGAGGTCTCCTGATCTCCATCGTCATCCGCCGGAGCGCTTTGAATGTAGAAGCCGTTACTGCGTCGCGCCGTCACGATCCCAGTCGTCTCTACACGCTGGCCAACCAGCGGCGAAGTATTGCCGCGGCCCTGAATCCGGCTGATCGTCGTCGGAATGGCCGCCGGCGGCGCCTCCAAGCAGTTCACCAGCGGACTTGCGCTGTTACGAGGGATTGGCGAGCCGACATCGAAGTCCGCGCCGTTGTTGCTTGTATCGGTGCAGCCGCGGTTGCGCCGCAAGGCGGCGGTTGTGTTCGTCAGCGCCCTTACGGGAGTACCGCGGAAAAAATCGGCCGTGCCGTAGCCGACCAGGTCGGCAATCGCGGCCGAGGAGGGCGAGTTGCCTTCCAGCGGCGTAGCGTTGCGCACCAGCGCCACCTTGGCGCTGGTGGCGCTCATCGCGATTTCTCCCGAGGCGTCCGGCGAGGGCAGATCCTGCGTTCCGCCCGTTCCCGCAGCCTGCCGCACCAGGTAATAGCGGCCCGGGGAGATCACGCCCGATAGTGCCGTCACCTGCCAGTTGCTCCCCGCAGCCGCGGCATACTGCACGGACCACCCGTTTACATTTACCGAAGCACTGCCCCGATTGAACAGCTCGATGAAATCGTTGCGCAGGGTCGCTCCCGCGTTCCCTCCTCCGCCGTAGATCTGGCTGATCACCACATCGGAGTTTTGGGGAAACAGGGACGGCGCCAGCAGCAACAGCAGCCCGTGAATCTTCATCCAGGACTCAGTTTAGTCCTTGTACGGGTCGAACTCATCGGCGCCGGCCATGGCCACGCCGATCGGTTTCAGCGTGTGCAGCACCTTCACGGAAGGCGAGTGCTCCTCCAGCACCTTCGGCAGGCGCTTGTAGCAGTGCGGCGACTCATCGGCGCCCGCGCCGCGCAGCTCCACGCCTTCCCTCCTCACCCAATCGTGCATCATCTTGATAGTCACCTTGCCTTGCCGCAGCACGCGCCCCTTGCGGTCCAGCTTCCCCTTCGCCTCCATGCGGCCCATCACGCGCCCGGCGCCATGGATCGTCGAATACAGCGAGTGGGCCGATTCCTTACTCTCGACACCTTCGAGAATCACCGAGATGTCGCCCATGCTGCCGCCGACGAAACCCTTCTGCCCGGGAAAAGCCGGCGTCGCGCCTTTGCGCACCACCCACAAGTCACGCCCCTGATGCCGTTCGCGCCAGGCGAAGTTGTGGTGGTTGTGCACTTCTTCGAGAATCCGCGCTCCCAGGATCTTCGCCACGCGGTTGCAGACCCAATCGCGGCCGCCGTATGCGTACATTCCCGCCAGCTTCATGCACTCCAGATACTCCGCGCCCAAGTTGCTCTTCACGGGAATCACGCACGGATCCACATCCATGCCGTCTTTGGCTCCGGCGGCGCGTAGGAACCAGGTCGCCGTCTTGTGACCCAGTCCGCGGCTGCCGAAGTGCACGCCGATCCAGACGCGGTCCTTCTCATCCACGAACAGATCCACATAATGATTGCCTGAGCCCACGGTACCGAGCTGTTCCCGCGCCAGCTTCTTCAAGTCGCGAACGGCTTCCATCTTCCAGGCATCTTCATAGAACAGCTCGTGGTCGACCTTTTCCTGGTTCTTCATGCCGATGCCGAAACTGATGCTGCTCCAGACATCGTCCATGATGGTCTTGATCCGCCTCCGCACCTCCCCGGCATCGGCATCGGTCAGCACCGCCTTGTTGCCGCAGGCGATGTCGTAGCCCACGCCGGACGGACTGATGCAGTCTTCGTAAGCAACCACGCCGCCGATGGGAACGGCGTAGCCTTTGTGATGGTCCGCCATCAAGGCGACCTGGTCGGCGGTTCGCGCACAGTTGCGGATCTGCCGCAGCGAACTCTCATCGACGGGATCGCCCCAGACGGGTATGCCGTCGATCCACTGCATGAGGGGTGTCCTTATTTTCAGGATACCGTTCCCGCGATAAGATAATCCCGTTTGCCTACCACCTTCAGCGCGGGACAGACCCTTGGCCCCTACGAAGTCCTTTCCCAGCTTGGCGCGGGAGGAATGGGTAAAGTCTATAAAGCCCGCGACAAAAGGTTGGACCGTTTTGTCGCCATCAAGATTCTGCCGGAGCATGTCGCCAAGCGGGAAGACCTGCGCCAGCGCTTTGAGCGCGAAGCTCGCGCCGTGGCCTCCCTGAATCATCCCCACCTCTGCGTGCTCTACGACATTGGCAGCCAGGACGGCACCGAGTACATGGTGATGGAATGCCTGGAAGGCGAGACGCTAGCTGCACGCCTCGCCAAGGGCGCCCTCCCGCTGGATCAAGCACTCCGGTTCGCTGTCCAGATCGCCGATGCCCTCGACTGCGCCCACCGCGCCGGGGTCACCCACCGTGACATCAAGCCCAACAACATCGTGCTGACACGGGACGGGGTAAAGCTGCTCGACTTCGGTTTGGCCAAGTCCGGGTCGGCCAAGCCCGGCCCCTCCGATGCCACTCTCACGCAGGCGCTCACCGCGGAGGGCACCGTGCTTGGAACACCTCAGTACATGGCGCCGAGCAATTCGAAGGCAGGGAGGCCGACGCGCGCTGCGACATCTGGGCCTTCGGTGCGGTCCTCTACGAGATCGCCACGGGCCAAAAAGCGTTCCTTTCTATCTCACCCAAGGCGGAATCTGCCGAAAACCAGCCGATGGCTCCGGCGAGGAGGAACTGCTCTACAAGGCCAGCGCTTCTACAGATTTTGTTAACACCGTCTCTCCGGATGGAAAGTTCCTGCTGATTGGATTTAGCGACATCATGATATTGCCGCTGGCCGGAGACCGGAAACCGGAGCCCTATCTGCAAACCAAGTACACGGAGATGAAACCGGCATTCTCCCCAGACGGCCGTTGGGTGGCCTATGAGTCCAACGAATCGGGCCGCTACGAGATCTATGTCCAGGGATTTCCGGACAAGCGTGGCAAATGGCTGATCTCCGCTAGCGGGGGGCGGCAGGCCGCCTGGAGACGGGATGGAAAGGAGTTGTATTGGGTCAGACCGGACGGCACTTTGATGGCCGCCTCGATGAAATTGCTGAAGGCGGGAGTCAGGGCTGGCCAACCCCAAACCCTCTTCCGGATCAGTAATTGGGATGGCGCTCTTACCGCTTATCAGACTGATGGAAACGGCCGCCGCTTCCTTGTTTACGAGCCGGAAGCCGGACAGCGCGAGTTGCCGATGGTGGTTGTGCAGAACTGGGCGGCGCGGCTGGGAAAGTAACGGCTACGGCCGGTTCAGATACTTCTTATACAGCTGCGTGTGTTTGTTATCGAGGTTCACCTCGCGGCCCTTGATGAACATCTGTCGGATCTGGGTCGTTGTCTCGAGCGGATCGCCGTCAGTGAGGATCAAGTCGGCCCATTTGCCTTTTTCGATCGAGCCGAGCTTGTCCTCGACGCCCCAGATGCGTGCGGCGTTGATGGTCACCGCCTTCAGCGCTTCTTCCCTCGGCAGGCCGAAAGCGACCGCCGATGCCACCTGGTAGGGCAGATTACGGACGGCGGAGGAATCAAAGGTCCCGAAGGCGAAGGTGATACCTGCTTTGAACAGCTCGCTTGGCAACGTGAACTGACTGTCGTAGGCATCATCCTCTTCGAGCGGTGAGGCATGGGTGCCCGGCAGGATCACCGGGATAGCCTTCGCCTTGATGTCAGCCAGCGCTTGGCCCGGCTCGCGCACCTGCGCCAGCACGATGCGGATGTTCTCCTTGGCGGCGAACTCCACGGCGTCCTTGATGGCGCGCTCGCGAACAGCGGTCATCATCACGGGTGTCTTGCGCTCCAGCACGGGAATCATCGCTTCGAATTTCAGGTCGATCTTGAAGCCCTTCGGCGCAGCCGCCTTTGCTTTCTGATAGCGGCGTGACTCCTCCAGAAACTGGCTGAGCTTCTGCACCTGCTCTTCATACCGCCGGCGCGTCTCGGCAAACGAGGTCTGCTGCCCTTGGCCTCCTCCGAACCGGCGTCCGCCTCCGCCGCTCATCAGCGGAAAACGCAAGTGCAACGCAACGGCCGGCGAAACCGCCATCTCCTCCCATGTCCAGCCGTCCATGTGAATCAGCGCCATCTGGCCGCCGATTACGCCGCCGCCGGGCTGCGTGATCACGCTGGTGATGCCGTTGGAGCGCGCCACCGGAATATGTTCGCTGGCCGGATTGATGGCGACGATGGTGCGCAGCTGCGGATTGAAATCGCCAAGCTCGGTGGCATCCTGCGTCTCGCGGACCGAACTGATCTCGGTCAACCCGACCACGGTCGCCGAATCGATCATGCCGGGATAAAGATGCAGGCCCTTGGCCTCCACCAGCTTGGCCCCCTTCGGCGCCACAACTTTCGCGCCGATCTCGGCAATCACGCCATCCTTGATCACCACGGAGCCGGTCAGCTGCGGCCCCGTGATGGGATGAATGGTGGCGTTGCGGATCACCACGTCCTGAGCCAGCAGCCCGCAGGCGGCGATCAGTAAGGAGAGGAAAAGGTTCATGCGGGCCTCCTGGCCGCCGGCTTGGCCGGCGCGGTTTTCTTCTGCTGCTGGCGCTGCTGCTCGGTCAGCGCCTTGCGCCGCGCCTCTTTTTCCGCGCGGTCACTCAGGTCCTTGTCGCGGTCGAAATACATCGCGCCGTCGATGAACACCTTTTGCACCTTGGCGTAGTTGGAAAGCGGATGCTTGTCGTAGATTACGAGGTCTGCATCCTTGCCGGCTTCGATTGAGCCGACGCGATTGTCCACCATTAGCTGTTTGGCCGGATTGATGGTCACCATCGCCAGCGCTTCATCCTCCGACAGTCCGCCATACTTGATCGCCTTCGCTGCTTCCGTGTTCAGGCGGCGCATCAGCTCCGCCGAATCGGAGTTCAGCGACACCAGCACGCCCTTCTTGTGCATGATGGCGGCGTTGAAGGGAATCGCGTCGTAGGCTTCCACTTTGTAGGCCCACCAATCGCTGAAGGTCGAGGCCCCGGCGCCATGCGCGGCGATCTCCTTGGCCACCTTGTAGCCTTCCAGCACGTGCTGGAGTGTGCGGATCTTGAAGCCGTGATCGTCGGCCACACGAAGTAGCATCAGAATCTCATCGGCGCGGTAGCAATGTGCGTGGACCAGGCGTTTGCCCTCCAACACCTCCACCAGCGGCTCCAGCTTCAGATCACGGCGCGGCGGAAGCGTATTGCCGCCCTTTGCCCGGTGGTCGTTCCATTCAGCCTGGTAAATCTTCGCATCGGTGAAGGCTTGCCGGATTACGTCCTCGACGCCCATGCGTGTGGCCGGATAGCGCGGTACCGCGCCCGGCTGCAGATTGTCGGCATCGCCGCGGCGCTTCGGATTCTCTCCCAGCGCGAACTTGATGCCCGGCTTTGCTCCTTCAAACAACAGCCCGGCAGTGTCCTTGCCCCAGCGCATTTTGATCACGGAGCATTTCCCGCCGATCGAATTGGCGCTTCCGTGCAGAATGTTGGCTGTCGTGACGCCTCCGGCCAGCGCCCGATAGATCGATACCTCCTCCGAGTTCAGCACATCCTCAATCCCCACCATCGAGGAGACCGACACGCTGCCTTCGTTAATCGATTCAGCAGCAATGTGCGAATGGCAGTCGACGATGCCGGGAATCACGTATTGTCCGCCGGCGTCGACAACCTGCACGCCCGGCGGCGCCAGGATCTTCTCGGCGACCTCCACGATCTTGCCGTCGCGAATCAGGATCGAGCCGTCCAGCCGCCCCTTGGTCACGGTGATGATCTTGCCGTTCTGAATCAGAACATCGGCGCCGAATGCGGCGAGGGGAGCCAGTAGGACCGCCCATCGAAGTGCTTTTTTCATTGGATTGCCTCCGTACGGGAAGAAGTTGGCGGCGTAGATTCCGGCGCCGGATCGTACTTCACACCATCGATCAAGACAAACTTGACCTTCGTGCTTTCATCAAACAGACTGCCGCCGGTGATCACCAGGTTGGCGATCTTGCCCGGCTCAATACTCCCGATCCGGTCCCCGACGCCGTAGATCTCCGCGGCGGCGAGCGTCAGCGCGCGCAGCGCCTGTTCCTCGCTCAGCCCGGCGGTGATCGCTTTCCGCACGGCGGCGCGCACATCGGCGGGCCGCTCCAGCCCGCCGGAGTAGAACGCGAAGGCTACGCCGGCCTTGGCCAGAGCCGCCGGACTGCCCGGGGCTTTTTCGCGAAGCTCGAGCGTGCGCAGGGAATCGCGACGCTCCGGATCGGACTCACGCGGCCGCTCCGGCCAGCGAAGATCGATGAGAATCGGCGTGGATGTCTTCTTCAGCAAATCGGCGGCGCGATAGGATTCATGGCCGCCATAAAGCACCGCTTTGCGCTTCAGTTCGGCGGCGAAACGGATCATGCGATCGATCTCGACGGCGCGCGTGGCGGGAAGCAGCATTCTCGGCGATTCAAGCACTCCTTCCAGCGCCCGGTCATAAGCGGGCCGCCGCGAACCGCGCGGGTTGGCCTGATAAGCCTTCAGAGCCGCCTGGTAGTGGTCCGCGTCGAGGTAGACCTGGCGGATGTAGGCAATCACGCCCATCAGTGAACCGGGAAAGCTGGAAAAACTGCGCACCGTCAGCGAATGATACTGACCCGCCGGCGCGGCTACCACCATCTGCCCGGGCTTGTCACCCGCCAGATTGATTACGGCTCCTTGCCCCGCGAAAATACCCGAGGCTGGATACGTCACAGAGGTCGTGAAACCGGCGCTGCGTGCGGCGGCAATCGAGCGATCGGTGGCGCGAACAAGATCCTGTGCACGCACCCAGCTGGAATTCGAAGGCCGGTCCTCCGGACCGCGTGCGGGCGGCGCCGCGGGAGCTGGTCCGAGGATCGGCACAGGCCCCGGAGAGGGATCGGCTAGTGGCGACGGCGCATCCAAGGACGGCGTACGTCCGCCGGCGCCGGCGGCGCCGCTTGGCGCGCCGGGGATGCCCCAGCGGCTCAGCGCGTCGATCAATCCAGGATAAACGGTCAGCGAGTTGCCGTCGATCACCCACGCGTCTGCGGGGATCGCGACATTGGCTCCGACGGCTTCAATCAGCCCGTCGCGCACCAGGACGGTCCCGCCCTGGATCGGCGGTCCTGTTGCGGTGTGGATCCGCGTGTTCCGGATCGCGATCACCCCGGGAACTTCCGCCTGGGAAATGCCGGTAAGGCAGCCCACGGCGGCAAGGTAAAACAGAATAGTGTTTCTCATGGCGCACTCGCTATTATAGGTATTCCAAACCAAAATGGCAGGTCAGAAGCAGATCCTCTACCGCGACGCGGGAGTCAATATTGATGAAGGCGAACGGGCGGTGGAGCGGATCAAGAAGCTTGCCCGCGGCACATTCAACCCCAACGTACTGACGGGCATCGGAAGTTTCGGCGCCGCCTATCATCTGAAAGGCTGGAAGCAGCCGGTGCTGATCAGCTCCGCCGACGGCGTGGGAACCAAGCTCAAGGTGGCCTTTGCCACTGGCAGGCACGGCACCATCGGCGAAGACCTGGTCAACCACTGCGTCAACGACATCGCCGTGCAAGGCGCCGAGCCGCTCTTCTTTCTCGATTACTTCGCCACCGGTAAGCTCTCGGCGGGCGTCACCGCGGAAGTGGTCTCCGGACTGGCCCGCGGTTGCCGCCGCAACGGCTGCGCGCTGATCGGCGGAGAAACCGCGGAGATGCCCGGCCTCTACGCCGACGGCGAGTATGACCTGGCCGGCTTCATCGTCGGCGCCGTGGAGCGCGGCCAATTGCTGACCGGCCAGCGCATCCGTAGAGGCGACGTGCTGCTAGGGCTGCCGTCGAGCGGTTTGCACACCAACGGCTACTCGCTGGCTCGCAAGCTGCTCTTCGACGTGGCCGGTTACAAGGTCTCCACCAAGGTCAAAGAACTGCGCTGTACGGTGGGGGAAGAGCTACTGAAGGTGCACCGCAGCTACTTGAAGCCGCTGCGCGCGCTGCGCAAGGCTCGCCTGCTCAAAGGCGCCGCGCACATCACCGGAGGCGGCATCTCCGACAACACGCCGCGCATGCTTCCGAAGGGCCTGGGCGCCGAAATACACAGCATCACGTGGAAGACCCCTCCGGTCTTCCAACTTTTGCGCGAGATCGGGCAGGTGCCGGACGATGACTGGCGCCGGACATTCAATTTGGGTATCGGCATGATTTTGGCCGTCGGCGAGCAGGACGTAGCCGCCACGGAGCGCATCCTTCGCAAGCTCAAGGAGCGCTGCTGGCGAATCGGCCGCGTGGTGCGGCTCGCGAGCGATGCCTCGCCGAGGGTGGCCTACCTGTGAAGCGGCTCGGAATTCTCTTATCCGGCCGCGGCTCCAACTTTGAGGCGATCGCTCGATCGATTGAGGAGGGAAGGCTGAACGCGGAGATCGCGGTGGTGATCTCGAACCGCGCCGAAGCGCCTGGTATCGAGATTGCCCTGGCGCGAGGCCTGAAGGCGGTTCACATTTCCTCGAAGGGCCTGGACCGCGAAGCCTATGATGCTCAACTGGTGAAGGAGCTGAAGGAGAATCACGTAGAGCTTGTCTGCCTCGCCGGATACATGCGGATGCTCAGCGCGTCGTTCGTGCGTGAGTTTCCGATGCGCATCCTCAATATCCACCCTTCACTACTGCCCGCTTTTCCCGGACTCGATGCGCAGCACCAGGCCTTTGAGTACGGCGTCAAGATCTCCGGCTGCACGGTGCACTTCGTGGATGAACAGCTTGATCACGGGCCCATCGTTCTTCAGGCACATGTCCCGGTGCTCGCGACCGACGATAGCGATACGTTGGCCGCGCGGATTCTGAAAGAGGAGCACCGCATCTACTCTGAGGCCGTGGCGATTGTTCTCAACGGCAGGTATAGAGTGGAAGGGCGTCGCGTCATTGAGGAGGTGTAACGTGCACCGCCGAGAATTCCTCGTCGCCGCATCGGCGGCATCCGTGCTGGGAGCCAGCCGAAAGATCCGCGCTGGCATCATCGGCAGCGGCGGCCGCGGCCGTCTGCTCACGGCCGAGTTCAAAGAGATCGGCGTCGACATGGCGGCCGTCGCCGACGTCTACGAGCCCAATCTCGCCGCCGGGTTGAAGACCGCATCCACCGGCGCGGAAGGCTATTCGAACTACAAGAAGCTGCTCGAAGACAAGACGCTGGACGCGGTGATCGTCGCCACGCCCGATCATTGGCATGCGCAGATGACGATCGACGCAGTGGAGGCGGGCAAGGATGTCTACCTCGAAAAGCCGCTGGCGCACACCATTGCCGACGGCTTCCGCATCATCGAGGCCGTGCGCCGCACGCGCCGCGTGGTGCAAGTGGGCACGCAGCGCCGCAGCTTCGACCTGTTTCAGGAAGCCAAGCAGGTGATGGATTCCGGACAGGTTGGCGACGTGCGGCTGGTCAACTCCTGGTGGTACAACTACACGGGCTCGGTTCGCACGCGGCCGCTGGAGGGCAAGCTCGATTGGGAGCAGTGGCTTGGTCCCGCGCCTAAGCGAGCCTTGGATCCGGCGCGGTTCCGCAACTGGTATTGGTATTGGGACTATTCAGGCGGTCTGCTGGTGGGACAGGCGGCGCATGTGGTCGACGCCATCCATTGGATGATGAACTCCTCCTATCCGCTGGCGGTGACCTGCACCGGCGGCCGCGCGAATGTGGAAGGCGTGGAGGTGCCGGAAACGGCCTCGATGAGCATCGAATACCCGGAGAATTACTTGGGCGTCTTCACGCTGGGCTACAAGGCGATGCCGTACAACGGCTACAACGATCAGTGTAAGCAGTTCCACGGCTCCAAGGCGCGCTTTGACGTGGGGCGCGAGTGGTGGGCCCTCTATCCGCAGTCGAACGACCTCGAGATGAAGCCGAGCTTGGAGAAGAAGCGGCCCGGCAGCTTCGCCTCCGCCACCCGCATGCACATCCGGAACTTTCTGGACTGCATCGAGTCGCGCAAGGATCCCAACGCCACGGTCGAGATGGGGCAGGCAACCAACATCGTGCTCTGCATGGCGATGGACAGCATGCGCACGGGCAGGCGGCTGAAATGGAACCAGGCGGCGCGGCGCGTCGAGTCTTGAATCTGGGACAATGGGCAGCGGAATTCCTTTATGCAGCAGCCCATCGGACAACCGACCAAGATCCAACTGGCCCACACCGAAGACTACCGCGAAGCCTACGCCAACAGCGTGCAGGTGCGCGTCAACCTGTGGGATTTTTTTCTGATGTTCGGCATCATCAACCAGACGGCCCAGGACTCGGTGGAAATCCGCAACTTCCAGGGCGTCTACTTGAGCCCGCAGCAGGCCAAAGCGCTGGCCAATTTGCTGAACCAGAACATCTCGCAGTATGAGTCAGCCTTCGGAGAGATCCAGCTGGAGCCGAAGCCGGGAGCGCAGGTGGTTCAATAAGAGCGCACATCGTTTTCCTGGTGGCGTTCGCGTGTTTCGCCTTCCTGGCGCACGCGCCTTTTCTTAATCTGCCGTTCTTCTGGGACGAGCTTGGTTACTTTGTTCCCGCCGCGCTGGACCTACTGAAGCAGGGCCGGCTGGTGCCGGTGTCGACGGAGGCCAACGCGCATCCACCGCTGGTGATGATCTACTTGGCGGCGGTTTGGAAGCTGGCCGGCTATTCGATCACAGCCACGCGCGTGGCGATGCTAACGCTGGCCTCGCTTTCCTTGTTGGCGATCTTCATGCTCGCCATCGAACTATGCAAGCAGGTGAAGGGCTCGCCCGCCTTCCCAGCGATCCTGTTCGTGATGGCATCGCCGCTGATCTACACGCAGTCGATGATGGCGCAGCTCGATATGCCCGCGATGGGACTCACCGCCGCGACGCTGCTGCTGTTCCTGCGTGCGAACTACCGCGCCGCGGCGGCAGCCGCCACGATGCTGGTGCTGACCAAGGAGACCGGAATCGCCGTGCCGATTGCGATGGCACTGTGGCTGACAAAGGAGCGTAACCGGGCCGCGTTGTGGTTTCTGTTACCGTGCGCGGTGCTGGCCGGGTGGTTCGCCATCGTCTGGCAGGCCACCGGACATCCTTTCGGCAGCGCCAAGTTCACCGGATATAACCTCACCTATCCGCTGCATCCTTTCCGGTTGGGCGTGAGCCTGGCAAAAAAGCTGTACACGCTATTCGTGGCTGACTTCCACTGGTTGGGTACGGCGGCCATCGTGGCCGCTTGGCGCGGCTTCACGGACCGGGGATGGAAAGTGGCCGCGGCTATCGGCGCCGCGCAGACGCTGTTGGTTGTCGCGCTGGGCGGGGCCCAGCTGGAACGGTACCTGCTGCCCGTGCTGCCGCTGTTCTATATTGCTGCCGCCACGGCATGGTCGCAGCGCGGATTCCTGGTGAAGACCGCGGGGGTTACGGTGATGTCATGCGGTTTATTGGCCGGCTTCTGGTGGAACCCGCCCTATCCCTACCCTTACGAAAACAATCTCGCGATGACGACTTTCGTCGAGCTGCACCAGGCCGCCGCCGAGTTTCTGGAACGCGACTATCCACGCCAGAAGGTGGTGACCGCGTGGCCGTTGAGCGACGCGCTGCGCCGGCCCGAGTTCGGTTACGTCAACCGGAAGCGCGATATCGTGGAACTGCCCGATTTTCAGCCCTCCCGTTTCCACGGAATCGAAAACGTCCAGCTGCTGGTGCTGTACTCGCGCGACTGGCGCCGCGTGCCGCTGCTGGAGAACTGGTGGGCGGACTACTTCAGCTATGCGCCCGCCATCTCGAGCGAGGAATGCCAGCGAAGATATGGCCTGATACCGGTGGCGCGCTGGGAGGCGCACGGACAGTGGATCGAGATCCTTGCCCGCGAACCCGCTAATCGTTCCCCGCGGCCGCGGCGGTTTCCAGTTTGACCGCCTGGTAGCCGCCACGCGACTTGTCGTAGAAGAACAGAATGCCGAAGACCACCGTCAGCACAACAGGCAGAATCGCCACGTAGCAGAAGGCCGCCGCCGCGCCAAAGGAGTCATACCAGCTGCCCATCACCGGCAGGATAAGAGCCACCGACAGATTGCCCGTGCCGCCAATGATGGCCAGCCGCAGCGCGCCGCCTTTGAGGAATCGCTCCGCCGTGACGCCCAGCATCAGCGGCCAGAAGTAAGTCTTGCCGGTGCCATCCCGCGGATGGAGGACACCATCGAGGTGGTGACGAGTGCAATGCAACTGGCGATGAAAAGTTTGCGAGGGTTCATGACCGATTCATGCTCCAGATGAAATCGAATCGGACAGTGTATCAGGACAGGATGTCCCCCTTTAAGGGGCCCGTTACCCCTCCTTCGGCAGGATCCCCAGCGACTTCATCTTCCGGTACAGATTGCTCCGCTCCATCCCCAGCAGCTCGGCGGCGCGCGTGACATTGCCCCGCGTCTCCTCCAGCTTCTTCAGAATGTAGTCCCGCTCGGCCGCCTCGCGAAACTCGTGCAGGCTCGCGAAATGGTCGATCACCGGCTCCACCGACAACCGCCGCGTCATGGTCAGCGGGATGTGCCGCGCGTCGATCCGCACCTGCGGGTTCATGATCACGATCCGCTCCATCAGGTTCCGCAACTCGCGCACGTTGCCCGGCCAGGGGTGCTGCTTCAGCAGCTCGTAGGCCCCGTCGGTCAGCTCCTTCTGCTTGCGCCCGTAAGCCCCGGTGAACTCCGACAGGAAATGATCGGCCAGCAGCGGAATATCCTCGACGCGCTCCCGCAACGGCGGCACGTAGAAGGGAATCACGTTCAGCCGGTAGAACAGGTCCTCGCGGAAATTACCGCGCTCGATCTCCTCTTCCAGGTTCTTGTTGGTCGCCGCGATGACGCGCACATCCACGCGGATCACCTCGTGCGCCCCCACCGGCTCAAACCGCTGCTCCTCCAGCGCCCGCAGCACCTTGGCCTGCGTCTTCAAACTCATATCGCCCACTTCATCCAGAAACAGCGTCCCGCCGTCGGCCTTCTGAAACTTCCCCGTCTTATCGTCGCTTGCCCCGGTGAACGATCCCTTCCGGTGCCCGAACAGCTCGCTTTCGATCAGCTCCTCCGGAATCGCCGCGCAATTCACTTCCACGAACGGTTCCTCGGCCCGTGTGCTCAGCGCGTGGATCGCATGCGCCACCAGCTCCTTGCCCACGCCCGATTCGCCATAGATCAACACGCGGCCATTGGTGCCCGCCATCAGCGACAACTGCTGCCGCAGCGCCTTCATCGGTACGCTGTCGCCGATGATCCGGTGCCGCCGCCCCGCCGAATCTTTCAAACTCCGGATCTCGTTCTCCAGCCGCCGGTGCTCAATGGCGTTCTTCACCACAACAACCACCTTCTGAATCGTCAGCGGCTTTTCCAGAAAATCAAACGCGCCCAGCTTGGTCGCTTTCACCGCCGTTTCAATCGAGCCGTGCCCGGAAATCACAACCACCGCCGGCCGGTCGGTGGCCGGAATCTCCTCAATCCGCGCCAGCGTCTCCAGCCCGTCCATGCCCGGCAGCCAGATGTCGAGCAGCACTACTTCGTACGGATGCCGCCCCAACGCCTCCATGCACTGCTCGCCCGATTCCACCGATTCGGTCTGGAACCCTTCATCCTCCAGCACGCCGCACAACGACTGGCGGATGCCCGGCTCATCGTCGGCCACCAACACCCGCGCCCGCTTCATACCGCCCGCGCCTCGCTTTCCACCACCTGCGGCGCCGGGATCTCGACAACAAACCGTGAACCCGACGGCGGGTTCTCCTCGACTCGAATCTGCGCGCCATGATCGCTCAAGATATGGTGCACAATCGCCAGCCCCAGCCCGGTGCCGCGCTCCTTCGTTGAAAAGTACGGCAAGAACAGCCGGTCGCGATCCTCGGCCGAGATGCCCGCCCCCGTATCCGCCACCACCAGCTCCACCGTGTCCTGCCCGGCCAGCTGCGTCGAAATCGACAACTGCCGCAGCGCCGATTCCCGCATCGCCTCGGCCGCGTTGTCCACCAGGTTCACCACCACCCGCTTGAACTGCTCGCGGTCAATCGAAACCGGCGGCAGCGCCGCCGACAGGCTCTTCCGGATCTCAATGCCGTCCAGCCGCCCATTGAACACCTGCAGCGCATTCTCGACAACTTCGTTCAAGTCGCACAGCGCCGGCTGTGCCGCCGGAAATCGCGCGAATTGCGAGAACTCATCCACCAGCGTCTTCACCGATTGCACTTCACCGGAAATCGTCAGCGAACACTCGCGCAGGATTCGCAGCACCTCCGCCGGCAGCTGATGCACTTCCTCGCCCGCACGCAGACGGTCAATCTGCCGCGCGATCCTCTCCGAACTCAGCGCAATAGGAGTGAGAGGATTCTTCAGCTCATGCGCGATGCGGCGCGCCACCTCGTGCCAGGCCGCCGCCTTCTGCGCGCGCAGCAGCTCGGAGGTGTCCTCGATCACCAGCACCCAGCCCGAACTGTGCCGCCCCGTCAGCGCCGCCACGGTGATCGCCAGGTGCAGCGTGTGCCGGTCCTGCTCCATCTCCATCTGGGTCGAGGCCAGTCCCATGCGCCGCGCCCGGTTCAGCAGGTAGTGAATCTCCCGCGCATGCTCTTCCGGAAACAGATCCTCCAGCACCGCCGCGCGCCCCAGTTGCTCGGCCGGAAACATCTGCGCCAGCGCCCCGTTGACTCGCTGTATCCCCCGCTCGGCGGACAGCGAGATCACGCCGGTGGGAATCGATTCCAAGATCGCTTCGGTGAACTGGTGCCGCCGCTCCAGCTCCTTCTCGTTGAACTCCAGTTCCTGGCTCATTTCGTTGAACGCACGAACCAGCGTCCCCAGTTCATCCACCGCCGCCGCCTTGATCCGGTGCGCCAGGTTGCCGCGCCGCAGCTCTCCCGCCGCCTCCAATAGCGAGGCAATCGGCTCGCTGATCTGACGGCTCAAGAACAGCGCGATCCACGTTGCCACGAACAGAATGAACAGGCTGATCAGCAGCAGCAGCCCGATGTAGGTCCAGCGGAACTCCTTGCGTGCCCGCGACAGAATCTGATACTCACGCACCTCGCGATCAATCAGCTCCTGCTTGGCCGCCAGGTCCAGCGGCGGAAACGCCTTCACGTGCAGTTTCGCCTTCTCCATCGGCACAACGGCGGTCTGGGCGCGCCGCCGCGTGGTTTCTTCTGATGCCTCGGCGCAGATCTTCAACCTCGTCCCGTCGTCGCGCTCCAGCCACGCCTCGGAGATCCGTTGCTCCCGGCACAGCTTGCCGGGAAACCCTGGCGGAATCACCCCGGTTGCCAGGTACACGCCGACATCGGGCGATTGCGACAGCCACAGCGCCTGCGCACGGGCGCGCAGCGCGGTCTCCCGGTCGAAACTCTGGCTCACCTCCGACAGGTTGTGCAGCACGCTTTCCACCGGACGCGAAAACCACTTGTTGATGTTGTGATTCAGAACCGAAATCGAGAACAGCACCAGGAAGATCACAGGCATGAAGCTCAGCGCCAGCGCCCCGATCACCAGCTTCGTCCGCAGCCGCGACCCTTCCTTCTTCTTCTGGCGCTCAATGTACAGCTTCACGCCCGTGCGGAACAGCATGAACCCCACCGTCATGGTGAGGATAAAGATGAGAGTCGAAATCGCCCACAGCAGGAAGGTCTGCTCCGCGCTCGGCGCGCCGACAATCGCCACCGAAAACGACCCCTGCCACACCAGCAGTGTCGTCAGAAACGCCAACAGCAGGATGGCCGAACCGTAGATGAGACGCTTTTTCATCGCGGGAAGCGCAGGCTCTTCCCCGATTATAAAGAGGATTCCAGCGCCACGGCGGGCGCTGGAATCCTACGCAGTCTAGTGGGAGGTAGACAAACCCTGAGAGCCTTGTGTGCGGAACTCGTAATGCTGAATCTCCATCGCCGCCTTGTTGCCGTCAAATCGCACCACGCGGCCACGCGCCACAAGCTTCAGCGGGCACGTATTGTTCAATTGCGCCGGCCAGCTCACCGCCAGCTCCACGCTCCTGCCGGGCAGCAGGACATGCTCGGTGGTAAACAATATCCCCGAGCTGCTCATGTTAATCGTCTCACCGCCGCCTGCCTCCTGGTTGCTCTTCTTGTTGAGAACCCGGTAGCGGACTTCGCGCTCAATCGGGAAACGGCTCGATCCTCTTCTGTCGTTGCTGTCAGATGAAGCCTTCATTACTCTATGAGTTTCCACGATGCGAGCGTATGACTCAATAGGACCATGATTGGAAATTGATCTGGTACTGGGGGCGGCCGAGTACCGTACTTATCGACTACGTACTAGGACTATTCCAAGGTATTATTCCTAGTATGCCAAAAGTGATAAGAATCGCCCTCGCTCTGCTCGCCTTCTCCGCGCTGGCCGCCACAGCAGCCGAGAAGAAGTTGATTCATCCCAAGGAGTTCCCCAAGGGACGCCCCTTTAGCCCCGGAATCCTTGTCGACGGTACTTTATATGTAGCTGGTCAGGTCGGAGCCGATCTCAAAACCGGCACCATCTCCGAGGACTTTGAAGCCGAGGTCCGCCAGACGCTGGACAACATCGGGGTCATCCTGAAGGAAGCCGGCTACAGCTTCGAAGACGTCGTCTCCTCCAACGTCTACCTCACCGACATGGAGTTGTTCCAGCGGATGAACGCGGTCTACATCACCTATTTCAAGGAACCGCGCCCGGTACGCACGACCGTCGGGGTGGCCAAGCTGGTCGGGAAGGCGCGGATCGAGATCACGGTGATCGCCAAAAAGTAGGCCAAAAAGTAGGCCAAAAAGTAGGCATTGACAGGCTGCGGAAAAAGCAGTAGTATCGGTCTAATTTATCGTTAACTACTGGGAGGTAGTTTCGTGAATTCCAGACCTGCTCGCCTGCTTGCTTTCGCCGTCCTGGCCGCCTCGGCCGTGCTGGCGCAAACCACTGACTCGGTCCTGGTCGGCATCATCTCCGACGCCTCCGGCGGCGCTGTCCCCGGAGCCGCCGTCGTTGCCACCAACACCGCAACAGGCCTCACTCGCGAGGTCGTCTCCAATTCCACCGGGGCATACCGCATCGGGCCGCTCACCCCCGGAACCTATGACGTCCGCACTTCCATGTCCGGCTTCAAGAGCCAGGTGCAAACCGGCATTGTGCTCCAGACCGGCGCCGTGCTCAAGATCGACGTCACGCTTGAAGTCGGCGACGTGGCCGAACGCATTGAGGTCTCCGCCGCCGCGCCCATGCTCAAGACCCAGGAAACCTCCGTCGGCGGCGTCATCACTACCTCGCAGCTCGAACGAATCCCCGTAAACGGCCGCAACTACACGCGACTGCTCATCCTGATGCCGGGCACAAGCGACATTCAGCGCAGTCAGGGACGCGGCGGCCTCTCCGGAGCGCAGATGGTCTCCGTCAACGGCCAGCGCACGCAGGACAACAACTACACTCTCGACGGCATCGACAACAACATGATGTTCATGAACTCCCCCGGCGGCTCTCCGCCCATGGACGCCATCCAGGAGTTCCGCGTCGCCACCGGCAACTCCGCCGAATTCGGACGTTCCGCCGGCGCCAACGTGAATCTCGCCATCAAGTCCGGCACGCGCGACTTGCACGGCACCGCCTATTGGTACGTGCGCAACGACACCTTCGACGCCAATGAGTTCTTCGCCAACCGCCAAGGGCGCGGTATCGTGCCTTTCCGGCAGAATCAGTATGGCCTCGCCTTCGGAGGCCCGGTCAGCATCCCGAAAATCTATAACGGCCGTGAAAAGACCTTCTGGTTCGCCAACTGGGAGGGATTCCGCTGGCGCCGCGGGCAGACCGCGCAGGCCACCGTCCCCATCGCCGAAATGCGCGCCGGCGACTTCTCCAGCCACCCCAACAATATCTATGACCCGTTGACCGGCGCTCTGGACCCGCAGGGCCGCATCATCCGGCAGCCGTTCGCCGGCAAGCGGATTCCATCCTCCAGGATCAGCCCGGGAACACGCTACCTGATCGATAAGCTGCTTCCACTACCCAATCGCCCCGGCATCAACAACAATCTGCTGGCCACGCAGGGCCAGAGCAATGACCGCGACATGTTCATCGCGCGCATCGATCACACCTTCTCCCAGAAAGACGTCGTGTTCTTCCGCATGCTGGAGCAGCGCGTCGATCAGCGCATCCCCAACGTCAGCGGCCTCTACACCTCGCAGAACCGCTACGACGTCAGCAACTACGGTTTCGGCTGGAACCATATCTTCAGTCCGACCACCGTGCTGGAGGTGAAGTACGGCTTCAACCACCCCGATAACCCCGGCTGCCCGAACTTCACCGACGGCCTCACTCGCGCCGGCATCCTGAAAGAGGCAGGTGTTTCCGTCTTCGACATGGAGGCGCTCTGCGACACACGCGCCACCTTCACTCCCCAGGGATTCATGGGAGCCGGCGGCGGCGGCGGCGAAACCATTCTTGACCGCAACCACAGTTTCGAAGGCAAGCTGTCGAAGGTCATGGGCCGGCATTCCTTCCGGATGGGCGGCACTTTCACCCGCCGCGCCATGGATGCTCAGTATTCCAATCCCACGAACGGGAACACCGATTTCTGGACGTCTCTCACCGCGTCTGACAACGACGCCCGCGCCGGACACTCCGTCGCCACCATGCTGCTCGGTTACCCCAGCTACCTCCGCCGCGGCTTCTCCATCCCCCGCCTGTTCGCACGCCAGCCACACTTTGAGGCCTTCTTCCAGGACGACTGGCGCATCACGGACCGGCTGACTCTGAACGTCGGTCTGCGCTGGGAATCCGGCATCCGCCCCTGGGATGTCAACGACGCGCTCGGCAACCTGATGGTGACGCGCGACGCCGGCGGCTACAAGGCGGAGCTGATGTGGGCCGGCATCAACCCGCTGCCCAACCCGGCAACGGGCCAGGTGAATTCGCCTCCCAAGACGCTCGGTTACGGGCGCAGCCTGATGCGCAACGACATGAACAACTTCGCTCCTCGCCTCGGTATCGCCTACCAGGCCACGCGCAAGACCGTCGTCCGCGCCGGCGCCGGAGTCTTCTACAACTCCACCTTCATGCAGGAGATCAACGACCTGCGCAAGTTCTGGCCCTACCTGCCCCAGCAGGAGATCAGCTTCAATCGCGGTACCATCCCCGATTTCAAGATCACCGATCAGGGCCCCGGCTTCGGCAGCACGCAAGCCATCGGCGGCTGGCCGCAGAATCCGGAGAACCGCTCGCCTTATTCGCAGCAGTGGAACCTGTTTGTGCAGCATCAGGCGATGAAGGACATGACCGTCGAGGTCGGCTACGTCGGCTCCTCCAACCGCAAGCAGATCGGCTATCACGGCTGGAACAACGCGGTACGCCCCGGACCAGGTCCGGTGGACCCGCGCCGTCTGCTGGCCGCATCCGGCTTCACCGGCAACATGGATGGCGGCTCCAACAAGTTCAACTCCGAATACAACGCCCTCCAGCTCAGCCTCAACAAGCGCTTCTCCAACGGCATGCAGCTCATCTCCAACTACACCTGGGGAAGATGCATGGATGACCAGTCCTCGCTCGCCGAAGGCAAGTATCAGGACTTCCTCAACACACGCGCCGATTGGTCCCGCTGCAGCTACGACATCACCCAGGCCTTCAAGCTCGGCTACGTGTATGACCTCCCCTTCGGCCGCGGACGCCGTTTCGGAACTGCATGGAATCGCGTGCTGGACGCGGCGCTGGGCGGCTGGGCGGTCGAAGGCATCGTGCAGTGGCAGACCGGAACCGTCTCCAACGTCCGCACCGGCCAGGATCGCGCCAACGTCGGCAACACGCGCGAGCGTCCCAACGTGCTCCGCAGTCCGAACCTCGACAAGGGCCAGCGCACCGTCGACCGCTGGTTTGACACTTCCGCCTTCGTGCTTCCGGAGCCGTTCACCTGGGGCAACGCCGGCGCCTACCTGGTGGATGACGACGGCCGCCGCGTCTTCGATGTCTCGATCGCCAAGCGCTTCCGTCTCAGCGAGGGCCACTCGCTGGAGCTCCGCGGCGAGTTCTTCAACTTCCCCAACCATCCCAACTTCGGCGCGCCGGGTTCGGGAGGCTACATCATCAACACGCCTGGTTTCGGCGTGATCAACTCCGCCACCGCCCCACGGCAGATTCAGTTCGCGCTGCGCTACGCGTTTTAGGTTGCAGCGCGTTTTAGGTTAAGGTGGAGCGGTGCGAGCCTTCGTTCCGCTCCTCGCCTTACTCTGCCAGCCGGCGCACGCTCAGGGAGTGGCCAGTGGCAACCTCCCAGCCGCACCCAAGCCAAAGCTCTCCGGACGCCCCTTTCCCGCCACCTTCACCGACGTAGCTGCCTCCGCAGGCCTCACGATGAAGTTCGTCCTGGGCCGTGCCGGAACCAAGAAATACATCGTCGAGGCCAACGGCTCCGGCGCCGCTTTTCTCGACTATGACGCCGATGGGCTGCTCGATATCTTCCTCGTCAACGGCAGCCGCTTTGAGCCATTCCCCAAAGGCCAGGAACCCATCAGCCGTCTTTACCGTAACGCTGGCGGCGGCAAATTCATCGACGTCACCGCGCAAACCGGCGCCGGGCGCAGCGGCTGGGGTAACGGCGTTTGCGCCGGCGACTTTGACGCAGACGGGCATACCGATCTCTATGTCACCTATTGGGGCGCCAACTCGCTCTATCGCAACAAGGCCGGAGCGGGCTTTGAGGATGTCGCTCCACGCGCCGGCGTTACCGGCCCGCCCGCGGAATGGAGCACCGGCTGCACCTTTCTCGACTATGATCGCGATGGACTGCTGGACCTGGCCGTTTCCAGCTACGCCGGCTTTGACGTGAAAAAGGTTCCGCTGCCCGGCGCGCAACCCTGGTGCCTATTCAAGGAGACCCCGGTGTTTTGCGGCCCGCGCGGCCTCCCGCACGGCCGCATCACTCTCTACCGCAACGTCGGCAAGGGCGCCTTTGAAGATGTCAGCTCGAAAACCGGCATCGCGGACGCGACTCCCTGCTACGGTTTCACGATGATTGCCGCCGATCTCAACACCGACGGATGGACCGACCTATACGTCGCATGCGATTCCACGCCGAGCCTCTACTTCCGCAATCAAAAGGACGGCACCTTTCGCGAGCTGGCCACCGAAGCAGGACTCGCCTATAGCGAGCACGGCGCTGAGCAGGCCGGCATGGGCCTGGCCATTGGCGACTACGACAACGACGGCTGGCTCGACGCCACAAAAACCAACTTCATCCGCGACTATCCCAACCTCTACCGCAACCTCGGCAAGGGCATTTTTGAGGACCTGGTGCTGCGCGCCGGACTCGCCGTCAATCCGCAATACGTTCTGTGGGGCACGGGGCTGGAGGATTTCGATAACGACGGCTGGAAGGACCTGTTTCAAGTGGGCGGACACGTCTACCCGGAGATCGAGCGCAAATACCCGGGCGAAGCCTACGCGAATCCGCGCTTGGTCTACCGCAACCTGGGCGGGGGCAAATTCGAAGATGTCTCCTCCCTGGCCGGGCCGGGAGTGGCCGCCAGGCATTCCAGCCGCGGCGCGGCGTTCGGCGATTTCGATAATGACGGCGATATCGATGTGCTGATCATGAACATGGACCAGCCGCCGTCGCTGTTGCGCAATGATCTGTCGAGCCGCAACCACTGGCTCAAGCTCCAGCTGCTCGGCTCCGCCACCGGCGCCACCGTCACCGTGGAGGCCGCCGGCCGCAAGCAGAGCGCCGCCTTGCTGAGCCAGTCGAGCTTTCTGTCCGTCAACGACCCGAGGCTCCATTTCGGGCTGGGGCAGGCGGAGAAGGCGGACAGGATCACGGTGCGATGGCCTTCCGGCAGGGTGGAGGAGTTCGGCCCCTTCGCGGCCGATGCGCTGGTTCCGCTGCGGGAAGGTACCGGAAAATGATCCTGCTGGCCTCATTGTTCTTGCTGGCCCAGGCGCCCGATCCGGATGCGCTGTCTGAACGCGCCACCGGACTGGCCAGGCAGAACCGTCCCCAAGAGGCCGAGAAGCTCTGGCTGGCTGCTTTGAAGATCGCGCCCGGCCACTTTGCGGCCTCCTTGAATCTCGGCTTCCTTTATCACTCCCGCGGCGATTACGCGGAAGCCGAGCCCATGCTCGCCCGCGCCGTCCGTTCGCAGCCCAACGATTTCAACGCGCGCTACCTGTACGGAGCCGCGCTCCAGGCTCTGGGCCGCTCCGATGACGCGCTGCGGCAATGGCGCCAGGCGATCTCCATCCGCCCCGATCACGCAAAGCTGCTGCAGATCATGGCCGTGGAATACGGCAAGGGCCGTTATTTCCGCGAATCCGCCGCCGCCGCCGCGCGCGCACTGGAGCTGCAGCCGGACGACTCCAGCCTGTACCTGGTCGCCATCAAGGCCCATCAGGATGCCGCTGATCATCCCGCCGCGCTGCGCATCGCGGAAGCGATGGTGAAGCGCTTCCCCTCCATGGCCCGCGCCCAGTTTGAATACGGCTACGAGCTGCATCGCGCCGCGCGTCCCGATGAGGCTCTGCCGCACTTGAAGAAGGCGATGGAGCTCGACCCGTCTTATGAAGAGCCGTTCTTCTTCTACGGCGAAATCATGGTGAAGGAGGGCCGCTGGGAGGAGGCGATCCCGGCGCTGCGCAGGACCATCGCGATCCGGCGCGACTACATCGCCGCCTGGGTGATGCTGGCCCGCGCCCTCATCGGACATGGCCGGCTGGAACTGGCCAAGACAGAGCTGCTGAAGGCGATCGAGGCCGACCCCAAACATCCTCAACCGCATCTGCTGCTGTCGCAGCTCTACTTCCGGTTGGGCGAGGAGACTCTGGCGGCAAAAGAAAAGGATCTCTCCCTGAAACTGCGCCGCGAGAACCCGGAAGCCCTGGAATCGCGCCAGGGCCGCCCATTTCCCGCGGCGGTGAAGCCCTGATTCCGCCCTCTTGCCGCGGCTCGGTCTGCCTCGGATCAACTCCCCAGCCAGAGCCTGACCTTCGGCCATTGTTGGGCGAACGCCATCGAGGAGATCCAGAAATAAAAGGCGGCGCAGGCGAGCAGCCCCGCGCATTGCAGGATGCCCGGGCGGAGCGGCTTCGGCAGCAGGGACAGCAGCACCCAGAGCGTATGCAGCGCGGTGAAGCCGAGGGCGAAGTTCCACAGAACCGTCGTCGCGATGGCCAGCACAAGCGGGTTCGGAGTGAGCCTGAGCACGATCAGACCCCAAACGCAGTAGAGGGCGAGAATAGTGTAGTAGACGTACTTCACCTGGTTGCCCTCCATTTTCTGCATGCGCTTGGAGCCGATCCACAGAATGTCGGTCCAGCGGCGGGCGATGTTGTCGAGTTGGGAAACCTGCGTCGGAGCCATCACCAGGAAGCCGCACAACAGCGTGAGGAACCAGAAGATCTGGCCGTGGCGCGCGGCAATGGCTTCCGCCGTCATCGCGGCGGCGGCGTTGCCGTCGACGTGGGAGATGCCGCGGATGAATTCGTAGCTGAACATGGCGGGCAACGCCATGCCGAGGATGCAACCGGGGGCCCAAAGCAGCAGTTGATCCTTGTGAATGATGCGGAGCCATCGCTTCCAACGGGCCAGCGATCCCTCATCGAGCGAGAAGGCCTTGCCGGTGTGAGAAAGCTTGATGGCGCGGCCGCCAACCATGCTCGGAATCGCGCCGACGGTTCCGCCCATGCCCCAGCCCTTGTCGCGTGCATAGTTGGAGAAGGCGCTGTTGGTCAGGCCTCCGGCGCCGGCAACGGCGGAGAACGCCGCAAGCGTCGCCCAGTTGAATTCGCCTTCCGGCAGCTGGCCGAATTTCAAAAAGCCCAACCAGATTTCGCGCCACGTATCCCAACTGGCGAAGAAGAGCGCGACAAAGCTCAAGAAGCTGAGTATCAGCGCTAGCTTGGTGATCATCACCTTTTCCAGCGCGTTGTAGATCTTGCCGCCAAAGATAAGCGGGATGAAGGCGGCGAGGAAGATTCCATAGCCAAGCGTGCGGACCAGATCGCCGTCGGCGGAGGTGGGCAGCCGGCCGAGAATCGTTGCCGCAAGCGGCACCGCGGCATTAGAGCTCAAGTAGGGCCAGATGGCGCCGATCTCAAACATCAGATAGAAGCAGGTCCAGAAGGTGGGGCCTGGGAACGTGCGGAAGAAGCCGACAAAGATCGTCTCGCCGCAATAGAGCGTGTAGCGCATCACCGACAAGTTGTAGGCAACTTGCAGCAGAATCGACGCCGTGGCCAGCCACAGCACGCCGCCGCCGTACTGCGCCGTGACCACCGGGCCGAACAGCCATTCGCCGCCGCCGATGTTGGCGCCTACCATGACCAGGCCCGGCCCAATCAGGGCGGCGATGCGGCGGCGCGTGGTGGGCGGCGTATCCGGGAGCGGCTCGGTTTGCCAATCGGGGAAGCGAATGGGCATGAGGGCTTATGGTATCACCGGTTTGCTGTAGAATCTCCAAACATGAAAGCTGCATTGACGCCCTTGTCGTTGCTCCAGCGCTCGGTGTTTGTGTATCCGGACAAGATCGCCTCCGTCGATGGAGACCGCAGGTATACCTACCGGCAGTTCGACGAGCGTGTCAGAAGGCTGGCCGCGGCGTTGCGGGACAGGGGCGTCGGCCCCGGAGATCGGGTCGCGGTGCTCGCGCTGAATTCGCAAGCGGCGCTGGAGCCGCACTTCGGTGTGCCGATCCTCGGCGCGATTCTGGTGATGCTCAATACGCGGCTAAAGTCTGGCGAGCTGTCCTGGATCATCAATCACGCTGAGGCTAAGGTGCTGATCGCGCAGCCGGAGCTGTGGGAAGCCCTTAAGGCGGAACAGATGCCCGGCCTGAAGCACGTCGAGCCCGATTATGAAGCGCTGCTGGCCTCCGCCGCCGGTCCGTTGCAAGATGTCGCTTCGCCGGACGAGGATCACCACATCTCGATCAACTACACAAGCGGGACCACCGGATTCCCCAAAGGCGTCGTGTTCACGCACCGCGGGGCCTGGATCAACGCGGTGGGTGAAATGGTGGAACTCGGGCTGGCCGAGGATTCCGTGTATTTGTGGACGCTGCCGATGTTCCACTGCAACGGATGGTGCTTTCCTTGGGCCATTACCGGCGCGGGCGGCCGCCATGTCTGCCTGCCGAAGGTGGAGCCGGAGCGGATTGTCGAATTGATCGAAAAAGAAGGAGTGACGCACATGTGCGGCGCGCCTGTGGTGGTGAACACGTTGGCGCAGTACTGCGCGCGGAACGGTGTCGTCTTCAAGAAACCAGTGAAGCTGATGACGGCCGCGGCGCCGCCCTCGCCCGCGGTCTTACGCGCCGCTTCCGAGGTAGGGCTCGAGATGCATCACGCCTATGGACTCACGGAGACCTACGGACCCTACACCATTTGTGCGTGGCGCAAGGAATGGAACACACTTCCCCTGGAGCAGCAGGCAGCGAAGAAGGCGCGGCAGGGAGTGGCGTACATCATCAACGGGCGCGATCTGCGCGTGGTGGATGAGGAGATGAACGACGTGCCGGCCGACGGCAAGACGCCGGGCGAGGTGGTGATGCGCGGCAACAACGTGATGGAGGGCTACTACAAAAACGAAGAAGCCACGGCCGAGGCGTTCCGCGGCGGCTGGTTTCACTCTGGCGACGTGGCCGTAATGCACCCGGACGGCTATATCGAAATTCGCGACCGCAAGAAGGACATCATGATCTCCGGCGGCGAGAACATTTCGAGCGTCGAAGTGGAGAAGACCCTCTATGAACATCCGGCGGTGATGGAGGCGGCCGTCGTTGGCATTCCCGACGAGAAATGGGGCGAAGTGCCAAAAGCCTTTGTAGGATTGAAGGAGGGGGCTTCGGCCGGCGAGCAGGAGATTATCGACTTCTGCCGCTCGCGCCTGGCGCACTTCAAGTGCCCGAAGAGCGTGGAGTTCGGGGCGCTGCCGAAGACGGCGACCGGCAAGGTCCGCAAGAACGTTTTGCGCGCCGATGCCTGGGCCGGGCGGGAGAAGGGAGTGAACTGATATGGCGATCCTGGAGGTGATAAAGGAAGGCACAACGGCGATTGTCACGTTGAACCGGGCGGAGCGCCGCAACGCGCTTTCGCTGGAGCTGATGAGGGAGCTGATCCGGACCCTGGATTGCATTGGGCGCGAGCAAGAGACTCGCGCGGTGGTCCTGGCGGCGGCAGGCAAGGTGTACTGCTCAGGACACGACCTGAGCGAAATGGTCGGCCAGACGATCAACGGCTATCGTGAGCTGTTCGATGTCTGCACCCAACTCATGGAGAAGATCCAGGCCATCCGCCAGCCGGTCATCGCCGAGGTGCAGGGAGTGGCGACGGCAGCGGGCTGCCAGCTGGTGGCCACCTGCGACTTGGCAGTGGCAAGCGAAGAGGCGCGCTTCGCTACGCCGGGCGTGAAGATCGGCCTCTTCTGCACAACCCCCATGGTGGCGCTGACGCGCGCCGTGGGACGCAAGCGCGCCATGGAGATGCTCCTGACCGGGCGCATGGTGGATGCCCGGACAGCCGGCGAATGGGGACTGGTGAATCGCGTGGTCCCCGCCGGCGAGCTGCGCGCCGCGTCGTTGGAGCTGGCACGGCAAGTGGGGGAAGCCAGCAGCTTCACCGTCGCACTCGGCAAACAGGCCTTCTATTCGCAGATCGATCTCGACCAGCCAAAAGCGTACGCCTATGCAAAAGAAGTGATGTCGATGAACGCGCTGGCGATGGATGCGCAGGAAGGGATCACCGCTTTCCTCGAAAAGAGAGCAGCCTGCTGGCAGGGCCGTTAGCGCGGCCGGGCGCGCATATCCGCCGCGCTACAATAATGAATTCCCCATGCAGTATCGTGTCTCCCCTGCCACCTGCCTGCGCGGCTCCCTGCGCCTTCCCGGCGACAAGTCCATCTCCCACCGCTACGCCATCATCGCATCCGTAGCCGAAGGCATCTCGCGCCTCGATCACTACTCCACTGGCGCGGATTGCCAGTCCACTCTCGGCGCTGTCGAAGCCCTCGGCGCCAAAGTCGAGCGCAACGGAACCTCCGTCTCCATTCACGGCAGCGGACTCGACGGCCTCCGCCAACCTGCCGCCATGCTCGACGCCGGCAACTCCGGCTCCACCATCCGGATGCTGAGCGGCATCCTCGCCGGCCAGTCATTTGAATCCTCCATCGGCGGCGACGAATCGCTCTCGCGCCGCCCCATGGACCGCATCATGAAGCCGCTCGCCGCGATGGGTGCAACGATTGAAGCCACCGATGGCCGCTTCCCGCCCCTCACCATCCGCGGCGGCAAACTCAACCCCATCCGTTACGAACCGCCCATGGCCAGCGCGCAGGTGAAGACCTGCGTCCTGTTCGCCGGCCTTCTCGCCGAAGGCACAACCAGCGTCGTCGAAAAAGTCCAAACTCGCGACCACACCGAAGTCGCCCTGCGCGAATTCGGCGCGGAAATCAACATCGAAAGCGGCGTCATCTCCATTCAAGGCCGCCCCAGACTGAAGGCGCGCGACCTCGAGGTTCCTGGCGATCTCTCCTCCGCCGCCTTCTTCCTCGCCGCAGCCACCATGCTCCCGGGCAGCGAACTCACGCTGGAAGGCGTCGGCCTCAGTCCCTCGCGAACCGCCCTGCTCGATTGGCTCGCCGCCAACGGCGCGCGCATCCGCATGACCAACGTCGAGCAGCGCGCCGGCGAACTCACCGGCAACCTCACCGTCACGGGCGCCGGGTTCCAAGGCGGCGTTATCGCCGGTCCGCTCACCGCCGCTTTGATCGATGAAATTCCCGTGCTCGCCGTGCTCGGCGCCGCCAGCCGGAACGGCCTTACCGTGCGTAACGCCTCCGAACTTCGCGTCAAGGAAACCGACCGCATCGCAACCATCGCCGAGAACTTCACCCGCATGGGCGTCGCGATCGACGTTGCCGGGGACGGCTTCTCCGTACCCGGCCTCCAGAAGTTCCGCGCCGCCACACTCGACAGCTTCGGCGATCACCGTATCGCCATGGCCTGCGCCGTCGCCGCCCTTGCCTCCGATGGCGAATCCATCATCGATAACGCCGAAGCCGCTTCCGTGTCTTTCCCGGAGTTTTACGATACACTGCGTCAGGTTAGGCAATCCTGATGTCAACGCAGTCGCCCGCGGACCTCACGCTGGAGGGCTTGGTCCACGATCTCAACAACGTTTTTGAAACCATCCAGGAAGCCGCTGACCTGCTCGCCAAGGACGCCAAACACGCGCGCCTGGCCGCCGCCCTCCGCCGCGGCGTCAGCCGCGGCACTCGCATCCTCGGCAGTTATCTGGAATACTCGCAGGAGTTGCTGGACTTCGAGCTAATTCTGGACACCGCCACCGAATTCGCCCACGATTTCCTCCGCGCCGTCAAAGGTCCCCGCATCGAGTTCATTCGCAAGCTCGAACCCGGCCTGCGGCTCCGCGGCAATCCCGCCGCCTGGGAACGCGTTCTCGTCAATCTCATTCTCAACGCCGCGCAAGCCATGGAGTCCGACGGCACCGTCGAGATCACCGCCACGCGCACCGCCGCCTCCATCGAAATCACCATCACCGATGACGGCCCCGGCATCTCGCCCAAGGTACTCCCGCAGATTTTCGAGCCCCGCTTCTCCACCCGCGCCAAACGCTCCGGCCTCGGCCTCCACATCGTCAAAACCATCGTCGAAAACAACGGCGGATCCGTCACCGCCGCTAATGGCCACTCCGGCCGCGGCGCCGTCTTCCACATCCAACTGCCGCAGTAGCCGGACCCTACTTCCTCGGCCGCCCTCCCGTACCCGAACCCTTCAACCTCTCCATCTGAAACATCCCCTCCCCCTTCGCCTTCCCCATCACCACCCGAGCCACCATTTCCCCCAGCGCCGGACCCAGCTTGAACCCATGCCCCGAACCTCCGCCCACCAGCCACGCGTTATCGCACAACGGGTGCCGGTCCACAATCAGGTTCCCATCCTCGCTCATCTCGTACTGGCATATCCGGGACTCCACCAGCGGCGCATCTTGCAAAGCCGGAAACCGGAATCCCAGATACTCCCGTATCGACGCCAACCCCTTTTCACTTACCTGCCGGTCGCCGTTCGTCGGATCAAACGCTTCCCCCGGCGTATCCTCGGCGATCTTGAATCCCCGCCCCTCATTCCCCGGAATCCCGTAAAAACGCACCGGACTGTTATCCACCCACGTCGGCAGATGCTCAGGCTCGAACCTCTTGTCCCCCGCCGGATTCCCGAAAAAGAAAATCTCCTGCCGCGTCGCCCTTATCCGGTCCCCGATCACGTCCGGAAACATCCGCCCCAGCCACGGCCCCGCCGCGAACACATAATGATCCGCCTTCAGCACTTGCCCGTCCGCCAGCCGGACCCCATCCATCGCCCGCCGCGCAATCGTACCCGGCGCCGCCGACTGCTGAACGTACGACCCATTCTCCGCCTGAAACCCCCGCACCACGGTCTGACAGGCCCGCCGAGCCAGCAGATACCCCGCATCCAACTCATGTATCGCCCACGGCAACCCTTCGAAATTCACCTGCGGAAATCGCCGCTTCAGCTCTTTCTGATCCAGTTCTTCAAACCGCAGCCCCGCCGTCCGCAACTGCTTCACCGACGCCCGCTCCCACGCGTCATCAGCAGCGGCCATCCACAACGCGCCGTTGGCATGCAGCAACTGCCTGCCCCACCGCCGTTCATTCTCCCGCCACAGTGGCAGCGACCTTGCCACCATCTGCGTATAAACCCCGTTCTCCCCATACGAGCCACGAATTACCCGCGTCTCCCCGCCCGACGATGCCCTCGAGTTCCCCGCTCCCCACGCATCTACAAGCGTCACCTTCCATCCGGCGCGCAACATGTGCAGCGCCGTCCACCCACCAAAGGCTCCCGCTCCAATCACCAAGGCATGCATAGATGTATCTTACCCGCGGATGTGGCGTCATCTTTCGGCCCGGCATCAGGTTCGGCTTCGCCCTCGAACCCGGAACCACCGCGCCGCACAGGCGGCTCTCAGGCCGCCGAGCACCGGACCAATACCATATGTGGATGAAATCTTCGTAGAACATGGTTCGATGGCGCCCGGCACATCGAATGCCAGTGCTATCGCGCGGAACAGAAACTGATGCAGAATGGATGCTATGTTGCGCGCCACTGTTTTCCTCGCCGCCCTGAGCCTTCTCGGGCAAACTTCGGCACCGAAGCCGACGCCGGCAATCCAGAACATGCCCTACGGGACGCACCCCAAGCAAAAGATCGACTTCTACAAAGCCGCGTCGGACAGGCCGACGCCGCTGGTGGTATTTATCCACGGCGGGGGATGGACGGGCGGGACAAAATCGAACGTCGCCAATCTCGAGAAACTTCTGGGCGCGGGGATTTCGGTGGCGTCAGTGGAGTACCGGTTCATCCAGGAGGCGATGGAAATGGGAATTCAGCCGCCGGTGAAGGCGCCGCTCTATGATGCTGGGCGAGCGGTTCAAACATTGCGGGCGAAGGCCGCCGAACTGAACTTCGACAAGGACCGCGTGGCGTACATGGGTGGTTCGGCCGGGGCGTGCACATCGCTGTGGCTGGCGCTGCATGACGACCTTGCGGATCCGACCAGTTCGGACCCAATCGCGCGCGAGTCGACCAAGCCCATGTTTATCGCTGTTACAGGAGCGCAGACTTCGCTCGATCCGCTGCAGACCCGCGGCTGGATTCCGAACATGGCGTACGCCGGACATGCATTCGGGTTCCGGGCCGAAGGTCGGACTCGTCCCGAGGAGTTTCAACTCGTCATTGAGAATCGCGATCAGGTGTTGCACTGGGTTCGCGAGTACTCGCCGTACGAACATGCCAGCAAGGGTGATCCGGCCATCTATCTGGACTATCCGAATCAGAAGGAGCCGGTGGAGAACGGAATCGCGCAGAAGGATCCGACGCACTCGGCCATCCTCGGGCTGAATATGGCCTGGCGGTTGCAGCAGGTTGGAGTGGAGGTGCATCTGAACTACCCGGCCAAGCCCGCGGCACAGACGTCGGCGTTGGATTACGTTATTTCGCGATTCGGCAAGTGAGGAAATTCCCGATGCTTATCCGTTCCTTCGTTAGTCTCATCGTTTGCGCTTGGGCGCTATGGGCGCAGGCGCCGGACCTGATCGTTCACAACGCGAAAGTGGTGACGGTGGATGCGCAATTCCGGATCGCGCAGGCGATTGCCGTGACGGGCGACCGGCTACTGGCGGTGGGATCGAACACCGAGGTGCTCGCCAGGAAAGGGCCGGACACGCAGCTGATCGACGCCGGTGGCAAGACAATTTTGCCGGGACTGATGGACAGCCACGTCCACGCGACAAGCGCGTCGATGTACGAATTCGACCATGAGATCCCGACCATGGAGACAATCGCCGATGTTCTGCGCTACTTCAAGTCGCGGACAGCGGTGGTGCCCAAAGGGGAATGGATTCGGCTGTCACAGGTATTCATCACGCGGCTGCGCGAGCAGCGCTATCCGACGCGTGCCGAGCTCGATTCGGTGGCTCCGGATCACCCCGCGATCTTTGCAACCGGACCCGATGCTTCGTTGAACACGATGGCATTGCAACAGTCAGGCATTACGAAGGACACACCGCAGCCGCCCGGCCGGCCGGGCAAGATCGAACTGGATCCAACGACCGGCGAGCCGACCGGCATTCTTCGCAGTGCGGCGCAATTCGTCAAGACTCCTCCGAGAAGTGGAACGGCGGCCCAGGCGGACCGGCTCTTGCGTTTGAAGATGCTGCTCGCGGACTACAACTCCGTTGGCCTGACAAGCGTTGCGGACCGCGACGCGTCCGACTCGGAGGTGGAGCTGTATCGCACGCTACGCCAGCGTAATGAGCTGACCTGCCGGGTCTTCCTCAACTATCACATCGAGCCGGCACAGGCTTGGGAAAAAGTGGAGGCGCAGATTTTGAAAGCTGCGAATGATCCGCTGCATAAGCCTGACCCGTGGCTTTGGCTGCGCGGTCTGAAAGCCTACATGGACGGGGGAATGCTGACCGGCAGCGCCTATATGCGCGAGCCGTGGGGATTGAGCAAGATCTACGGGATTGCGGATCCGAACTATCGTGGGATGCTGTACATCCAGCCGGATCCTCTGTATCGGGCGGTGCGGCTGGCGCTTCAAAACGACCTGCAATTCACGGCTCACTCGCAAGGCGATGGGGCGGTGCACGCGCTGATAGCCGCCTATGAGCGGGTGAACAAGGAGTTTTCCGTGCGCGCGCAGAGGCCGTGCATTACCCATTCCAGCTTCATGTCGCCGGAAGCGATCGAAAAGATGCGCGAGCTGGGCGTGGTGGCCGACATGCAGCCCGCCTGGCTGGAACGCGACGGCGCGACATTGCAGACGCACTTCGGCAATGCCCGTTTGCGGTATTTCCATCCGTACAAGAGCCTGTTCGAAGCCGGCGTGACGGTGGGCGGCGGGTCGGACCACATGCAGAAAGTCGGCAGCATGCGCGCCATCAACCCGTACAATCCGTTCTACGGAATGTGGGTGACCTTGGCGCGCCAGCCGCGGAATGCGCAGAGCGCGCTGCATCCGGAGGAGCGAATCACGCGTGAACAAGCGATCCGGCTGTACACGATCAACAACGCGTTCCTCATGTTTTCCGAAAAAGAGAAGGGATCTCTCGAAGCAGGCAAGCTCGCCGATTTTATCGTGCTCCAACAGGATATTCTTACGTGTCCGCTGGACCAGGTGAAGGGTATCCAGGTGGCGCAGACGTGGGTGGGCGGCAAGAGGGTGTATGAGGCGAAGTGAGGTTGGCCGTTTCCCGTGTTCACTCTGAACGCCGACGCCGGATTTCATTTATTCCAGAAGCGCGTCCAAATCAGCCATGTCCTTCGGCCTTCCCGTCGCAAGCTTGTTCTTACGAAATGCGCGAACGCTTAGAAAGGCCACCGGAACCCCATCCATTTCCCCCAGCACACGATCTGACCAGGCATCATCGAAATCGAGTCCCGAGAGCGACGTGAGGAGGTCAATTCTGTAGGGCTCAAAGCCCAGCTGGATGACCGCGCCCGGCGAGAGAAAATCATCCGCGGAGACTCCTGCCGAGCCGAATCCGAAAGTTTGGAGGACGGTCTCCAGTTTGCGCGAGTTCTCTGGCGTGGATCGAACGAAGAGGTCCAAGTCCTTTGTGTACCGGGGAATTCCGTGTAGGCCGCGCGCGTGCGCCCCGACGATGAGGTAGTCAACCTTTTGTGAGTTGAGTAATTCTAAGAACTCTTTCCAGTCGGGGTGCAGTGGCATCGTCCGGTCCGTGTGCGAGAGCCCGCAGTTGAGAGATGAGTTCGAGCCGCTCCTGCGGCGTCATGGCCCGATAGTGTGCGCGGTCGGCTTCCTCTGCCTGCTGGAAGCTGGAGAATTTGGTAACAGTGAAGGTTTTCACCTGCTTCTATTTTACTCGCAGCGGCCATTTCACGTTCGCCTGTGTTACAATCCCCACTCTATGCGGATGTGGCTGTTTCTCTTGTGTTGCGGCTTGGCCTTCGCCGAAACGAAGGTGCTGGAAAACTTCATCCTCATTGACGGCACCGGACGCAAGCCGGTGATGAATGCCGCCATCGTGGTCACTGACGGGCGCATCACCTACGTTGGTTCAAAGTCCGGAGCAAAGGCGGCGGCCGGCGCCGAGCGCATCGACCTGACCGGCAAATTCGTCATGCCCGGCATCATCAATCTGCACGGCCATCTCGGCAACACCCTGGGCCTCGTGCAGGACCCGAAGAACTTCACCCGCGACAATCTGCACGCGCAACTCCGCACCTACGCAAGCTACGGCGTCACCGGCGTGGTCAGCATGGGCAGCGACACCGATCTCATCTACACCGTGCGCGCCGAGCAACGCGCCGGACGGCCCTCCACGGCACGCGTCTACACCGCCGGACGCGGCTTCACTTCCAAGGCCGGTTATCCCACCGCCGCGCCGGGCATGAAGGGTGTTCCTTATGAAGTGGAAAAGCCCGCGGATGTGGAGAAGGCCATCGCGGAACTCGCCGCCAAAAAAGTCGATATCGTCAAGATCTGGGTGGACGATCATCTGGGTAAGGATCAGAAGATTTCGATGGAGCTATGCCAGGCGATCATCGCCGGCGCGCACAAGCACAACATCAAGGTCGGCGCGCACATCTTCTATCTCCAGGACGCCGAGAAGCTGATCGAGATGGGGCTGGACGGGCTGGCGCACAGCGTTCGCGACAAACCGGTTTCCGACACGCTCATCGCGGCGATGAAGAAGCGCGGCGGCTGGCAGCAGGCCGCAACCCTGACGCGCGAGGTATCCACTTTCGTCTACGCCAAGCCGCATCCGTTTCTGAGCGACCCTTTCTTCACACGTTCGGTGGACAAGCAGGTGCTGGACACGCTGAAAAGCGACGCCTATGTGAAGCGCGCGGCCTCGGACCCCGATCTCGCCCTCTACCCCGGGTTCCTGGAAACCGCCAAGCGCAACCTGAAGAAGCTGGCCGACAACGGCGTCAAGATCGGCTTCGGCTCCGACACCGGACCGCCGGCGCGCTTTTCCGGCTTCTTCGAGCACTGGGAGATGGAGCTGATGGTGGAAGCCGGGCTGGCACCGATGCAGGTGATTCAGGCGGCCACACGGAATGCCGCCGAATACCTGGGCGTGCAAAAGGATCTCGGCACACTCGAGAACGGGAAATGGGCGGACCTCATCGTGATGGCGAAGAACCCGCTGGAGAACATCAAGAACACGCGCACCCTGGAAACGGTCTGGATCGCCGGCAATAAAGCGAACTAGCCCCTAACGGGCGGAAAGGAGCCGCACATGGCAAGCCGCAGGGAGTTTCTGGCGGCGGCGCTGGCTTCGCCGCTTCCGCTCAAGGCAGCCGCGCCGCGCTACCGCGTCGGCATTACCACTAATACGCGAGGCGGATGGGAGAAGGATGTCTTCGGCTCCTTCCGGGACGCTCACGAGGTCGGTTACCGCAACGTCGAATCCTTCATTCACTACTTCCTCGACTTCTACGACAACCCCAAGGAGCTGGCGCACCGCATCGGCGAAATCGGCGTCAGCTTCGTCACCATCTCCAATGGCGCTCCGATGGAGATGCACTTCGAGGATCCATCCAAACACGAGAAGCTGCTGGCAGACCACCTCCGCCTGGCGCGCTTCATCCGCCACTTCGGCTGCACTCACCTGAAGATCAATCTCGGCCCGCGACGCCCTGAAGGCACTACTTCTGAAGACCTCGCCCAGATGTCGAAGGTGCTCGACAAGCTCGGCAAGAGCCTCACCGCGGAAGGTATCAAGCTCGCCATCCACGCGCACATGTGGTCGCAGTTTGAGAACCGCAAGGAGATCGACTACGTGCTGGGCCATACCGACCCGAAGCATGTCTGGTTCGTGCTCGACACCGGCCACATCACGATGGCCGGCATTGACCCGGTGGAGCTCGCCCGTACGCTGGGCCATCGCATCGTCGAGTTCCATATGAAGGACACCAAACCGGAAACGCGCGGCGGCGCGCGGGGGCGTCTGGACCGGCCCGACATGATGACGGACCCGCCGTTTTTCGAGCTTGGCCATGGCGGCGTGGACTTTCCGGGAATCAAGACGGAGTTGGACAGAATTGGCTGGAGCGGTTGGCTAACGGTGGAACTGGACAGCTCCCCAGTGAAAGGCCCCAAGGAGAGCTCGCGCATCAGCCTCGCCTACTTAAAGAAAACATTGGGCTTACCGGGCGAGAGTTTTCAGCGGAGAGCGAACTGAAGAAAAGTACGGGAAACGCCGATGAGACCATTGAATCCAACAGATGGTCTGACGCGTAGAATCGGCAGCAGACACGGAGCTAGCGTGTTAACGGCCGGGAGCTGGCAACCAGGAATGCTATCCTGGAAGTGGCCCGTTGAAAGGGGCTAGAGTTTGGACAACAGACTAAAAGAACTCATGCAGGAGCTGGGCAATGCGATCAACGAATCGCTGTCGGATTCCGAACGAATCGCTGCCGCCATTGCCGAAATCAAAAGCGCCGGCTACGATGTCTTCCTTGTCCTGGAAGCGACGATTGGCTTTAACAAACGCGAAGATGGGGACGAGGAAGGCGAGATGGAAGCCGAACAGCAGACCAACATCCGTTTTGAAGGCCCCGGCAAGCTGCGCTGGACCTCGCAGGATCATAAGTTCCTGAAGGCCCTGAAAATCTCCACCGAAGAAGACGCCGACTAAGCTCCGGTCAACTCCTGGTAAACCTGCCACGTTTTCCGCACCGCTTCTTCCCACCGGAATTGCGCCGCCCGCTGCTTCCCTTTCGCGATCAGTTCCTCGCGTAGCGGCTCCTCTTCCATCAGCCGCTTCATGGACTGGCGGATCTCATCCACCTCCTCCGGATTCACCAGCAGGGCGGCATCCCCGCAAACCTCCCGCAGCGCCGACCGGTTGGAAGCTACCACCGGAACCCCGCGCGCCATCGCGTCCAGCACCGGCATCCCGAAGCCTTCATCAAGTGACGGAAAGGCAAACAGGCTTGCCCGCGCATACTGCCGCGCCAGCTCTTGATCATCCACGTAGCCCGTGACTTCGATATCGGCGCGCCGGGGACTCTGCTCGACACGCCGCAGCGCTTCTTCGGCTCCATAGCCGGAGCTGCCGGCCAACACGAGTTTCCATCCCCCTGGCAGCCCTTCAAAGGCCTCCACTAGGCGAGCCGTGTTCTTCCGCTTCTGCAAGGCGCCAACGCTGAGCACCACACGCTCCGGCGCCTTATCCGGCGCATTGCGAAGCGTGCGCACTCCGTGCGCCACCACACGAATACGCGAGCGCGGAACATGGAGAAGCCCTTCCACCTGTGACGCGGTGAATTCCGAAACCGCGATCACCAGATCCGCGCGCGAGGCCGCCTCGCGAGCCTGCGCCGCAAAGCGCCGCCGGAAATCGGGGCTGGAATAATCGCCGGTCAGCACGAACAGGTCATGGAAAGTGGCCACCGCGCGCGGCAGCCTCCCGCCGGGTAGCCTCTGATTCAGGCCGTGAAACAGCGCCGCGCGCGGCGAATGGTTCCGCAGCAATCTCCGCGAACATCCCCGCGGCAGGCTCTCGCGCACCGAACGAAGGAACCGGTGCGGGCGGTAACACCAGAGCCAGCGCGCATCGCGGGCCTCCGGCATCGCCGCCAAACCGTACAGGATTTCCCGCGAATAGACTCCCACGCCGGAAAGATGATCTCCGACGCTATAGGTGGCATCCAGGGCGAACTTCATTGGACCGGCGCCACGCCGGCCGGTGTCTCAGATACTGGCCGCCAGGCGTGCTTGCGCGTTTTCAACCAGCTTATTCTCGCACAGAGACTCTTCGGCCATATCCAGCAGAGACTCGAAGTCAGCTCGGCTCTGCGCGGAAGCGGCAGCCCATCCCATCTGAAGCGCCGCAAGGCCGGAAAACTGCTCGCGCAAGAACGCGGCTTTCCGCTCAAGGCACGCTTCGGCGGAAGCCAGCATCACCGCCGCGAAGCGGCACTGCCCGATTCTGCCTACCAGGTCCATGGGTTCGAACAAGCCGCGCAGCCTCTCAGAGACCTGGATCAATGCCACGTCATGATCATGACCGCCTGCCGCCCCTTCCATCTCCATCAGCACGATCATTATCTGCAATTGGTGCTCTTTGGCAAGGCTCCCGTACCGCTCCCCGAACTGATATAGTCCACGCTGATTGAGAAGCAACGTTAGATCATCCTGCATGGAGATGCTCTGCTGCGCCACCAGCAGCCGGTTCCTCTCCAGGGCGCACCGGATCGCGTGGGCCAGAGGCGCGCAATCGATTTCCGATTTCAGCAGATAATCCTGCGCCCCTTCCCGGACCAAACTCACAGCGAGCGATTCATCTTCCTCCGCGCACAGCGCGATCACGGGAATCTGCGGAGCCTGCGCATGAATCCGACGAAACGCCGGCAATCCGGGATGGTCCGGCAGCGAGGCGTCCAGCAGAATCAGGTCGAAGGTGCTGAAGGCCAGGCAGTGCAGCGCCTCCTCGAGCGAAAGCGCGTAGGCGCGCTCCAGCGGCTGCGTCCACCCGCGCGCAAATCGAGTCTCCTCGATTTCCATGAAGGCCTCCTCCAGCAGTTGCACTTCGGAGGGGTCTTCCTCCAACAACAGGATTCGAATCGGCGTCTCTTTCATGCTCTATCCCCTGAGGGATAGTAGAAGAGCCACAAGGAACATCTCAGAAAAATATCAACAAGCCAGCTGGTACTCTTTGATTTTCCGGTAGAGGGTTGTGCGGCCGATCCCCAGCAAGCTGGCCGCGATCCCGCGGTCGCCCTTGGTAAACTCCAACGCGTGCACAATCGCCCGGCGCTCCATCTCCATCAACGGAAGAATCGGATGCGGCGCGGCGCTGGTCTCGCTGGCCGGTGGGATCGGCATGAGCCGGGCAACAGCAGCGAGGGAACCGGCGCCCACGGCGACGCTCATCGCCTGGGATTTCCGCGCCAGCAGGAAATTCTGGATGCTGGAAGGCAGATCCCCGACGTGCAGTAGCGGTCCCGAATTGATGGCCACCATCTGCTGGATGCAGTTTTCCAGTTCGCGCACGTTGCCTGGCCAATCATAGGCCACCAGCGCATCCATGACGTCCTGGGTGAGCTTGTGATGTCGGCTGTAGCGCGCCAAAAAATTCTCGATCAGTGCAGGAATGTCCTCTTTCCGCTCACGCAACGGGGCCAGCCGCAGCGTGACCACGTTCAGCCGGTAATATAGGTCGCGGCGGAAGGCGCCGCGCTCCACTTCTTTCGCCAGATCACGGTTCGTGGCCGCAATAATCCGGAAGTCTGACCGCCGCGTGGTGAGTGAACCAACCGGCCGGAACTCCTTCTCCTGAAGAACGCGCAGCAGCTTCGCTTGCAGGTCCAGCGGAAGCTCGCCCACTTCGTCCAGGAATGCCGTCCCCCCGTTGGCCATCTCAATCAGTCCCAGCTTCGCTCCCACCGCTCCAGTAAATGCACCGCGCGCGTGGCCGAACAGCTCGCTTTCCATCAGAGGGCCAACCAGGCTGGAGCAATCGATGGTGACGAACGGACCATCCGGATTGGCCTGGTGAATGGAACGAGCCACCATCTCCTTACCCGTTCCCGTCTCCCCCAGCACAAGTACGGGCCACCGGCCTTGCGCCACCTTATCTATATGCCGCAGCACCTGGCGAGTCCTTGGCGACTGGCCTACGATCATCGGCGCGACTTCCCTTACATCAGCGATCATCACAGCGGTCCTTTTCAGCGTCACGGATAGTGTTAATAGCATGTGAGTTGTCCGGTGGAGTTGACACGTGAATTGTCCGCTTCGAACTGACGACAGAAGGGGTTGTGAAGACAATAAACAACCCTTGGCCTGTCAGAGAGATGGAGCGGGTGATGAA
>VFZE01000023.1 GCA_016871315.1 Acidimicrobiia bacterium
GCACAATCAGAAAACCAGCGTCGCTTCGCTCCGATTGGCTGATCGGCTACGGGAGAATGGTGATCGGTTTCGAGGGAGAACGGTGATCGCTTTGGGGAGAATCCGCAACCATCTGGTTGTGGAAGCGGGAAAGGCGAATGTCGCCTTTCTTGGGCGTCGTTTGCGATCTCGAAGGCTGATTCGAATCAATGTCACGGCCGCGCATTGCCGAACGGCGTTTTTGGAGCTGCGCGCTGTGCTCATTTGGTGCTCCGAAGCCGGCCTCTCGGGGTTGATGGTGGCCGTCCGGTCGTATCACGCGCCAACCGGAAGGTGCGCCGGGGGCGACCGGTCGCTCAGGCACCTGCCCAAAGGACAGGGGGTCGGTCTTGAGAAGTCCAACTGTCCTGCCCGCTTGCAGGCACCCCTGGTGTGACTGTGGTCAGAATCGTAGCTGTAGAAACCAACCGGTTTAGGTGCAATGCAGGTGACCGCCGGCGACCCACTGAAAACACTGGCTCGGGCACCCGCGATATCGGCCGCCCGAACTTCTCCTGAAACAGGTAGTGACTCTGCAGTTCGCTGAACGCCCGCGTCTTCTGCCGCGTGCCATCGCCCAGAATCCGCGCCACCGCCAGCTTGGTGTTGTCGTACAGCATCGTCGGCGGCACTCCGCCGAAGTAGGCGAACGCCTGGTTGTGCCCTTCCAGAAACGCTTCTGTGGTTTCCGCCGGGAACGCCATCACGAAGCAGTCGTCGGACTGCGGCAGCTCCAGTACCAGGAAATGCGCCTTGCACTCCACGCCGCCGATCACCGCTTGCGCTTCGCCGAAGTCGGCCTGCGCATCTCCCGGCGGATGCTCCCAGGGCATGAACATCTCGCGCTGGCTGAGCCTCTTCAGCCGCACGTAGTCTTTGATGATCGTGTAGCCGCCGCTGGAGCCATGTTCGGCCTTCAGCCGCTCGAAGATCCGCTTGGCTGTGTGGCGCTGCTTGCGCTGCCGCTGCTTGTCTTCTTCCAGGATCTGGTCGATGATCCCGACCCAGGCGTCCAGCTTCGGCCGCCGTGCTGGCCGCTGCCGCTGGTAGCCCGGCGGCACGGAGTAGCGCAGCATCTTGCGCACCGTCTCCCGCGCCAGCCCGAACTGCCGGGCTGCCTCCCGATGACTCATTCCCTCGACGAGCACCGCCCGTCGGACTCGCGCATACAGTTCCACGGTGTACACCTCTCCGGTGTTCCATAAAACATCGCGCTATGGAAATGTTCGATGGAACCAGTCCGCCGGTGGCCTACTTTTCCTCCGGCGTTCCCGTCCCTGTCGCGGCGGTTACTAGTTTATTTTTGCTCCGGCGTTTATAATCTTGGGATTCGACGCGGCCTTGCTCTGGGGCATGATGCGTTTCTCGTTAATGTAGGCGGCGGAGCGCTCTCTCCTTAAGGAGTGGCCAGGATGCTCGCACAGCTCGCAGCAGAGGCTGACTTAAAGACCAGATTGACGCCGCACATGATCCGTCACACGGTCGCAACTCTACTGCTTCGGAACGGCGCCGACATCCGCGTCGTGCAGGAGGTTCTTGGACACAGCTCGATTGCCATGACGCAGCGCTACACGCATGTGACTAAAAGGAGCACCTCCGTGCCACGTTGCGAATGCACCACCCCAATCACCACCTTGCTATCGACACCAATGTTCAGGCGACCCTATTCTGATCGGCTTTCACCACCTGGGCTTGCCGTACGGTTGAGATGACAAATCGCTCTCCGTTGCGGGCACAATTGACGCTACTTTCTCGATGTTCAGGTTCGCGCCGATTTGACACCGGTGCCATTCACGCGAGTGCGACCACGGCATCGTTTGGATACGAAAAGTATCTTCGTCTTACAAAGTCGACAAATCCCAGCGCTGGCAAACCCTTCGGGTTTATCCAGCCCTCCGTGCTCAACGCTTCAAAGGGCTTTCGCTCAACTATTTCATAGAACCCCATTGTTGGGTGGACTTTCTTCCGGAACGGGCTAAAGTCGACTGGTCGAGCCATTAGATCCTGGTCCTCGGGAATCAACTGGAGCCGCACCTGCAAACAGTGAAACTCGTCGACAATAACACGATCCGAATGGTCGCTGAATAGCACTAGACACTTGTCGAAAGCGTGCCGTGCAGAGGGATAAAATACTCCCTTCTTTCCCTGATGGCGAAAGGCATCGTTCAGCATGTCGAATAGCTCATAGGTCGCGTCCGGCCAGACGGACAGCGTTCCCGAGATCCTCGTTCGATAGTCTTTCTCGACGCCTTCACAATCGAGGTGAACGAGCTCCTTGATACCTCGGACGCGAAAAACAACGAGACTCCGAAGTTTCGACATTTGAGATCTAATCAGAGCATAGCCGGAAGCCTTGCCAAGCTGGTTAAGCAGGTCCCGGTACATGTGAAAGAGAACCTCGGCCAGTGAAACCACGACGTTGTTGGAGCAATATGTTGTCAATTGGTCGGGTTTGTGAAATCTCCCCTTCTGCCTAGACGCCACTGGTCCACGGCCGTTCAGAATCGTGTCGGGCGTATTGTGAGACAGAGATGTAAGTCGGTATAAGATGGCCCGTTCCTTGATTTCCGCCTCATGGAACTCATTACCACGATCGAAACAGTAGTCATCTTCCTGAAAACTCATCATTTTCTCCGAATCCATTCTAGGGCGTCCCGAACCCCTAAGGAGCCGCGCTCACGAAGGTAGACGGATAAACCGAGGCCACTCCATGGCGGTGGAAGGACACTTCGATCTGCGAAGCTCGCATTCCTTAGGTTCAACGCCATACAGCGTGGGTCATATTCACTGACCTCGAGCACAAATGCTAGGATAGATAGCAAGCCATCGAGGGTGTCAATGAAGTCTGGTGCAGGGCCTGAGAAACTAGCAGAGTCGATGGTATCAGTTATTAAACGTGGAGTACTATCAGCGATCAGTGCAACATCGTGAGCTGTGAGCGTGGCTACCTGGATAAGAACCTGAAGCTTTCGACCCCATGAAGCTCTCATATATCCAAGGTGGTCAAACTGTGGGCGCCAGCAACGCGAATAAAGCAACGTCAGAATGGCGCTTGATTCCCCTCCATTTAAGAGCACCGAGTCACACCATTCATTAGCGGCCGCCTTCACAGCGACCTCTTCCTGCTCCGAGACAGGAATGCGGCGTGTTATCCCCGGAATGTTTGGTGCACCCATCTCCAGCAATAAGGCCCGAGTATTTGACAAGGATCCAAGCTTCATGCCCTCAATCTGAAGTTCCTTCTTCTGGCTTTCAGGGAGGCTCTTTGAGATGAACACATCCGCGCCAAACCGTCGAGCGTCGTCGCGCTGCTCTGTGTGCTTACTAACAACGATTCGTGCCGTAGGAGGATGACGCATCTTGAGAAGGCTTAGCATCTCCGGGCCGCGCGTGATTCTCTGTAACTCCCAGTCCAGGAAAGCCGCGTCGAAGACGTCCTTCTCGACAGCTGCAATGAATTCCTCGAAGGCAGTGACAGAGGTAACGTCGGCGCCCTCCTGCCGTAACTGCTCGGAAAGCGTCGAATTATCCGGGATCTCGTCATCAACTACAAGGACAGCGCTAGTGTCACAGGTATCAGTCATCTCTAATCGGGTTTCTCCTGGGCATCAGCCTCTTCATGTGTGGGTAGGACCAGTCGAAAAGTTACGCCGCGCGGTCCTCGTCTCTTGCCAACGAATAGATCACCGCCAGCGGACCTCGCTAACCTCCGGGCAAAATAAAGGCCCAGACCGGTACCAATCTTTTCCGGCTTCGTGGTATATGTGGGTTCGAAAATTACCTCCGTGTCGTCTGTGCGTAGTCCCTCTCCGTCGTCGCTAACATCTAAACAGAACGCACTAGTTATCAGAGCCCCTCCAGATGCCCGAAACTGCTCCCCTCGAGTTGTTTCGATCTGAATGGCTCTTGCATGAGCCTGCACGGCATTGACAAGCAACACTGACATGATTTCCCGGAATCCATGTTCGCTGAGTCGACACAGACTTCGCGTCGTAGTTTTTCGGATCGATACTCGGCAGCCGGCATCTCGTAGGAGCGAATACCACAAGTCAATAGCCGGCTGAAGCAGATCCTCCATCACGCTAAGTGTTGAAGCGGTACCTAAGCGCTGCGCCTTGACGCCCTCAAGCGCCTCCTCCAATGCCTGTCGGCCCTTCTGCAGTTGCTTATCCCAGCCTTGCAGCCGCTCGAGGATCTCCCTGCGCTCTCGAATCTCCCGCCGCTGAATCAGTTTCTCGAGTTGATCAATGATGAGGTTCAATTCGTGCCCAAGCGAGTGCACGACCATTCCAGCCATGGCTTCAGCCACGACGAAGCGGAGACTCGGAATTACCTGATTCGCAAGGTCGATTGCGCGTCGCAGGACCCGTGTCCGAGAGAGCGCGACAGAAAGGTGCCCTGCGAACGCCTGTAGTATTAATCCAGCATCCTCATCCGGCTCAATCGAGGATGATACAATCACTTGCAGAGTTCCTATCAACTCTGGCTCGACATCAAATCCATGACCTGCGACCTCTATCCGTAGCGGCAAAATGTACTGGCGCTGCTGCGGCCCCCAAAGAACACGGTAACGAGCCCCAGACGCGACATCAACTCCATCCGCGGATATGACGACACAGCGATTCTCCCTCAAGGCAACCGCGTGGGCAGCATCGCTATCCAGGTCCACTCGAATGGAACCCAACGGGATGTCTGAGGATCTTCTAGAGGAAAGGTATCCGATCAGTTTACGGTCGACAGCGTTATAAAGGGACAAGAGGGCATCGCCCCAGCCTGAGCGCTCGAGCGCACCCATCACCGCGACTATCGCCGAGTGTTCGTCTAATGCCTTCTCGATATCCAGGGAGTTCTGGGCCAGCAGCTTAAATTCCTCCAACATCCGTTCACGATAACGATAATGCTCTATCAAAAATCCCAGAAAGGCCGCAATTATTTCGGCGATCTGCTCATCATCGTCCGTAAAATACGGCTCTGGATGGCTGTCGTTTGGTTCCAGGTACTCAACTTTAAATATTCCTACTAGCTTATTCCGATTATGAATCGCGACCCCGAGAAACGCGGGCCACTCCTCGTACTTACTGGTGCGAATGACTAAGTGCTTGTATTTTGCCTTCCGTTTTAGATAGCCCTTCCGTTCCTGCGCAGTTTTCAGGTTGATAATCTGCTTTACGGCGATATCACCGGTGAGGCCCTCACCGATTTCGTACTCGGCACCTGTATCAAGCATCCCGGCACTGAGGCCTGTTGCGGCCCGCAACACGAGGCGCTCCCTGGTAGGGCCTCGGCCGATCTCGGGAGCCTTGACCTCCTCCAGCACATAAATGGATGCGGCACCGGCATTAAAGAATCTCGCCACAACGTCGATTGTCTGTTGTAGACCACCGCCGAGATTATCCGACCGAGCGGTAGCTGCGGTAATAGCTTGAATAGATCGAACCAATGGTGAGTCGGTCTTGACACGAATGAATCGCTCCATCGACGGAGCGATAGCCCGCTGATAACTATCAAGGATCTGTAAGTCAAACGTCGAGAACGATCGCAGGCTGGCAACATCCTCTTCATCGAAACACTGAAGCACGCCTAGAACAGATTGTGTGATTGAGAGCACCGGCACGGCCATATAGTTCCAACGAGATCGCGACGCGTCGGGTCCCCGCCCCTCGATGTAATTGTTGGACAGCATGAACGGCTTGCCAGCACCTACGGCCTTACTCATAAGGCAGTGCTCTTCTGGGCTTCGCGCGAGAGCACGCACGATAGTTCGTGGATAACGAGAAGGCGAGAGTTCAGTAGGCGACGACGCGCAGGCTCGGAGCGAGTCATCTTCATCTACCCGGAAAAGCGTCGAGGAAGTAAAAGTCAGGCGTCGCGACATATCATCGGCCACGTGCCGAAATAGGGGAGCGATACCGGTGGCGGTGGGAATATGCGCCGCAACGGTGCGTCGAATATCCTCGTCAATTCTGTATAAGAGATAGTCGAGCGACTGAGCAGTAGCCACAGACAGCCAATCGACGAGGCGACGATCTAGCTCGATTGCCTCTTGACGCTCATCAAAGTAGATGTTAATAATACAGGTGACAAACTGGCTATCAAATGGATCCACGACTGGTATCGAGATCGAGCTGCGTATCTTGTGTTTGGAGATCACTTGAGGTGACTCTAAGGTACGATTACCCTGCGGCTTATGGAGATTTGTGCGATAGACAACGTCGCAGTCAGTGACAGCTTGCCCTGTTAGCGATGTTGACCTGTTCATCGTCAGGGAGCCGTCCCCGGAGGATCGCGGCGGCGAGCTTGCCAGGAAAACGAGACACTTTCCGTAGACATTATTGTTCCAGATTGTCACCAGAGCTGCGTCAAGGACGTGACGAACGGTCTTGGCCATCAGATCAAAAAAGGTAGGTACGTCCTGAACTGAAGCGCTAAAGGGTATGTCTTGAAACGTGCTCAGGAAGTCGAAGCAGGAAGAGCATTCCTGTTGGTTGAGTATCGGGAGTCGGCGTCGTGCGTTCATCGTGGAATCACACGCCAATCTGTCGTAACCAGTCACGAGAGCTGGCTGCGCATAACGAAGGATCCCCTTCAGGCGAGTCCTGTTCGACGATGATCCAGCCGGGAAATCTTCGTTCGCGGAGGAGTTGGACTACTTCTCGGACCTGTTGAGACAGTTCGCCTCTGCCGAGAGCCGTGAAGCCGCGCGCGAAACGACTGGCGGATCGCCCAAACTTACTGGTCCAATCCTTCAAATGAACCGCGAGTATTCTCGACCAGTGCTGAGTAATGATCTGGCACAGATCGTCGCCTACAAGGAAGGCATGGGCAGTATCAAGAATGAGGCGGGCCTGCGGGAAGTCGTCCAAATACTTGAGCGCAGCCTGCACGGTGTCAATATCCTTGTATACGTGCGGATGAATGGCAACCGTCAGGCCTGCATCGAAGGCGTATTGCGCCGCCCCAAGATCCCATTCGTCGAGGTACAAATACAGTGGCTCAGCCTCAGCGGCATATTCGACACGGCTGCGAAGGCTGCCGCCAGCGAACCCGAGGAGGGTGAGGTCGCTTTCTTGAAGGATTTTCTTGAGCGCGCTTCCCTCGGGCAATGTATGTGGTGCCTGCGCGAACTCTATGCCCGTGTATCCTATCTTAGCGGCGGTCGAGGCGAACTTGGCCAGGTCATGAATCCTCGGCCCCCACGAGATAGTCTGGAGCCCGACCCTGGCACTGATGTCTTCGGAATCCAATGTCGTCGCCTTCATTCAGGTAGCTCCGATTATCATAGTTCAAACCCACCCGCCGTTGCAATCGAATATTTTGAAAACATCGATTGAGTGCTTGCAGGGAAACCTCATGCTACCACCCCTGTGTGGTGCCCAGCGACTCTGCTCTTAGCCAAGGTCGATCCCGATCCTGTGTTACGTTCCATGACAGCCCGACTTGCGAACTGCTAACGAGAGGGGAAGCAGTTCACAACTTTTCAAGGAGGATATCATGGAAAGTGGCGTACAAGGAGGAACAAGGAGGCAACGACCGACACCTTCAGACGTTAAGGGCGCTTAATCAGCTCGACTTGGGCATCGACATGGCGACGAGCGAGGTCAAGAAATTGATCTTGCAAGTGAGTGGTCGCCTTCAGGCGTCCAAAAGGGCCGGCCTACACCAACGGCGAGAGCTACTCCTGTCACTGAATGCAATCTCCGAAAAATGGCAGGACAAGTCTGAGCAGATCTTAGAGGATCTCCGAGAGATGCTGCGGAGCAAGGCACCTACTTAGGACGGCTCTTAGCGGTATCCGTTGTGCCACGGGCAATTACCACGGGGCAAATGGCTGGGTTGATTTGATATCGACCCAGCCCTTTTCTTCAACGATTTGTCGCCATTGCGCCGCCCAATCGTCTCCCGGGGCCGGAAGGCTGTTTAGGAGCTCCTGCGTGCCGGAATGTCAACAAATTCGCGTTGTATTCCGGGAGCCCTCGGCCTTAGCAGTCGAGCCAAGGACATACGGCGTCGGTAGTGGGGCATAGTTAATTTCTCCCCGCAGGCGTTTCGAAGGATCGCTTATCGTTCCAAAATGGTGACTCGGAAACCGCGCTCTATGAGCGCCAGCGCCGCGGCACCAGCTCCTGGATGCCTCCCAGTATCAACCCGTCATCGCGATGGTGAACAGCACTCCTCCGGAAGGGCAGGCGTGGTGGAAGGGAGGAGGCGTGAAGCGAAACTGGTGTCACAGCCGTGCCGCGAGACAGCCCACGTGTTGTAGCAGCACGAGTTGTTGAGCAGCACGAGTTGACGCCGGGGAGGGATGGCGCCTTCCCGTCCATACGCTAACAGCGTCCACAACTTGGAGGACGCTCTGAGGTATGAACTGATGTATCTCAGGGGTTTGGCGTAGAGCGAGCTGCGCTGTTGAACTTGGAGAGAACGCGCGTCTACAGATTCGTCTACAACGCCGTTTTGAAGGCTCCTGAATCGCGAACAACTCCAACCGAATGAATGGTCGGGGCGGGCAGATTCGAACTGCCGACCCCCTGCGCCCAAGGCAGGTGCGCTACCAGGCTGCGCTACGCCCCGACTGTTGAACTCCCGCCACTTCTCATCCTAGCATCCCTACGGCCAATCAGCTGCGCTTGGCCGGCAGTCCGCAGTCACTGGAGAGTTATTCAACCAAGTGATACCGCTCCTGCCTCCTCAACACCCAGCTTCTCTTGCCAGTCCCGTCCAATGCCGCGTCCTCTTCGAGTGACACCGTCACCGCTTGCCCGCCCCATTCCGGTACCGCGCTTGTCGTGTTCAACTCAATCGAATACCAGCTGCTGGGAATGATCGGCACATCACCCCGGCCGGCCACGCCTTCCTGGCGGTCATACAGTCCGATCAGCGGCCCGGCGCCGTGACCATGATCGCCGACCGGATGCGTGTAGATTTTGCCCTCGATGCCTTCCTTCCTCATCTGCGCGAGCATGGCCGCCAGCGCCGCGTTGCCGGTGCGGCCGGGTTCCAATTGCTCGAGCACGATCTCTTGAAGACGGTTGGAGCGGCGCAGCGCGGCCTTGAGACCAGCCGGAACATCGGCTTCTCCTTCGCGAAGCACGTACCCCATATGTTGTGTATCGGTGGCCAGGCCCATGGCGACGATGCCGAAGTCGGTGTGCAACAGGTCGCCGCGCTCGATCACCACGTCCGGAGACCGGCCCAGCGCGCCGGTGCCTTCTCTCATCGGCGTTCCGCCTTTACGCTGTGCGCTGACCGAGGGTTGGAACCAGGTGCCCAGACCTTGGCGCGCAACCTGCTCGCGCAGCCACCAGACCACGTCGGCCGTCGTGGTCTTGCCGGGAACGATTACCTCCGAAGAAAAGGCGCGCGCGATCAGTCCGTGCACGATGCGCATCATCTCGCGATAGTAGGGCAGCATCTCCGGCAACCGCGTTTCCAGGTATTGGAGCGGCAGCAGCTCGGCGGGAATGATGCGCGCCGTCCACTTGGGTCCGAGCGCCGCTTCCAGCGTTTCACGTTCGCCGGAGGAGAGTCCGTCGGAGAAGGCATGCGTGCGGGAAATGTTGACGGCGATGCGCGACGGGTTCCGTTCCTCGACAATCTTGCGGAGCGCGGCCATTTGAGCTTCCAGATACAGCTCACGCCCCGGGTTATCGGGATCGCGTAGGGACGTGTAGAGGCCGCCGTGGTCCCCGCCGCCCAGGGCCAGACGCTCCGCACCGTGGAAGATAAAGATGGTGCGCCGGCGCGCGGCGAAGGTGGTAGGCGAGACCAGCGCGCGGAAGACCGGATCCTCGTTGTATTCGCGCATCATGACGATCCACATCGGCACGTCATGTTTGCGCATCAGTGCGGGCAGAACCTGGTTCAGGCGCTGAGACAGCCACTCCTGCTGAATGCGCGCCTGTTCGCGCAGCGGGGGGAGCGTTGGCGGCTGGGCAAGCAGCGGGAGAGAAGCCAGGATAAGGCCGAGGGCGGTAACTCCCGCCTTCTCCCTCGCCCGGCGAAACTCTTCATGGAGTTCTGCCATCTTTCGCAACTGTTCCACACGTTCGGTAACCGTCAACTTGAGGTTGGCCCGGATCAGGGTCCGATCGATGCTCTTCTCATACTCCTCGATCACGGGGTCGCGATAAGCGTCCGGCATTCCAGGGAATCCTGGGACCCATTCTAACCTCCCGTGTCTTCTTGAGCGGGATTGCCCTGCGCCGTCAGCGCTTCTTCCCGCGGGCGGCCTTCGCCTTCTTCTTCCGCGCGGCGGCCTTCGCCTTCGGCACGATTACCTTGTGCACCGGCATCACGGTCGGCTGTCCTGGGTCGATCCCGAGTTGTTGCAGGATGGGCATCAGCTTCTTCCCGAACTTGTCGAACGCCGCCTGCGATGTCCAGACATCGAATACCATCAGTTTGTCCTTCGGGCCAAACGACACATGGTACGAACGCCCGGCTGGCTTCCCCGCCCCAGCCTTCTTCAATAGTTTGATGCACTCGTCGTATTTTTCCGCCGGCATCGCCGGAGGAGCGAAGTAAATCCCGATTGCCATGATCCTTATCCTCTTTCTGGTTTCTTGTGATTTAGCACCGCCGGACTGGCGGCGGCTCATTCCAATGCAGATTCCATCGCCCATTATCGCCCGGCTTCAAACTCAAAAGCGCTCCGTCCGCTCAACCAAACCGCTTGTCGTAGCAGTGCGCCAGCACACGTCCCGTTCCTCCTATAGATTCCGCGAACTTCCTGGATCGGGTATTCTCTTCATTCACAGGATAGTAAAACGCTTCCTTGAAGCCTAGATCCTCGTATCTCCGGTAGAGCGCCACGGCGAGGGCATGAGCAAGCCCGGTTCCTCGATAGGCCGGCAAGGCGCCTATGCCAAGTAGTCCCGCTCTCCGATACAGGCGCGAGGTAAGCATCAGCCGGATCACCTGCGGCAAGCCGACTTTCCCCTTGAACGAGCGAAACAACGGCGTCCAGTCGGGCATGCCCAGGCAGAACCCGGCCGTCTGGCCGTTCACTTCGCCGATCAGCATTTGATGCGGGTCGAGCATGGACTTCATCGGATCAAAGGCCTCGTGAAACTCGGCGATGGTCATGGGGTGAAACTCCCACTCGTCCTCGAAGGTCTTGTTGAATACGGCGAGGAAGGTTTCCAATTCGCGGTCCCAGCGCTTCTTATCGATAGGCCGGACGATGACGCCCTTCGCTTCCGAGGCGCGGCGCTTTGTCGCTTGGTATTCCCGCGACGCGAAGTCCACCGTGTAATACCAAAGTGGATAGCTCCCTTCGTAACCGAGTCCGGCGAGATACTCCTTGTAGTAGGGGGGCTGCCAGAGAAAGGGAAAGATCGGGTCCTCATCAAAGGCGGCCGATCGGACACCTATGCCCAGAATCGCCGCTCCATTGAAGGGAGCGACGATGTGATCCACTCCGCGGTCTCTCAACCATGTCTCGGCGCGCTCGAACATGGCGCGCACCCCCGCATCCTCGCCGGGCAGCGCGCTGAACCACCCGATGAATCCTCGCTTGACGTTCTTGGCTTTTTGATACCTGCGATTGATCAGCGCGGCGCACCGGGCCACATCGCGGCCACCGTTCGACGCCGTGAACAACACGTGCTCCATCTCACGGAAAAACTCCGATCGCCCGGACAGAGCTTTGATCACATCGGCGTCGATCTCGGAAACGTATGGAGGGTTGGACCCGACCCATTGGCGCTCCAGGGCAACGAAGCTCTTCAGCCCTTTCTCATCGGTTGTCGCGATCTCTCTGACGCTGGTTTCGCTCATATATCAGGTAACCGGCCCTGGATTGAACGGCGCGAGGGTATTATGCAAACCCCAGTGGTCGGCCCAGGTCTTCTTGCGGCCGGAGGCGACCTCCAGGATCAGGCGGAACATCTCCCAGCCGACCGACTCGATCGTAGCCTCGCCGGTGGCGATGCGGCCTGCGTCGATGTCGATCAGGTCGTGCCAGCGCTCCGCCAGCGCGGTGCGGGAGCTCACCTTAATGACCGGCACCAGCGCCAGGCCGTAGGGTGAACCTTCGCCGGTGGTGAAGATGTGCACGTTCATCGCCGAGGCGAGTTGCTCGGTGCCGCAGATGAAGTCGGAGGCGGGGGTGGCGGCGAAGATCAGGCCCTTCGATGCCGGCCGCTCGCCGGGTGCGGCGACGCCCATCAGCGCCGAGGCGCCGGCCTTGGCCACCGAGCCCAGCGCCTTCTCGACGACGTTGGACAGGCCGCCGCGCTTGTTGCCGGGCGTCGGGTTGGCGCTGCGGTCGGCCGAGCCGCGGGCGAGATAGTCGTCGTACCACTTCATTTCGCGGATCAGGTCGCGGCCCACCTGCTCGTTCACGGCGCGCGGCGTGAGCAGGTGTACCGCGTCGCGCACCTCCGTCACTTCGCTGAACATCACCGTCCCTCCGGCGCGAACCAGCAGGTCCGCCGCGAAGCCGACGGCCGGGTTGCATGTCACGCCGGAAAAAGCATCGCTGCCGCCGCACTGCAGGCCGACGGAGAGATCCGAAGCCGGACAAGTGTGGCGGCGGCGCTGGTCGAGTTCGGCCAGCCGCTTTTCGGCGAAGCGCATGATGGCGGCGATGATGTCGCCAAACCCGCGATGTTCGTGGTCCTGCAGCCGGATTACGTAGGGGTCCGCCTCAAGCACAGGGAACAAGGCGGCGCCGGCCGGCCGCAGGTTTTGATCCGGCAGCAGGCGCGCCGGCTGGAGCTTCTCGCATCCCAGGCTCACAACCAGCGGCGCACCGCCGATGTTGGGATGCAGGCTGATGTTCTTCAGCGTGCGGATGGGGACGGCCGCTCCGGGAGCGTCGATGGCCACGCCGCAGCCGTATGTGTGCGTGAGGGCCACCACGTCATCGACATTCGAAAAGCGCGGCAGAATCTCCGCCTTGATGCGGCGCACGGCGTAGTCCACCGTCGGCGCGACGCATTGCACGGTAGTGGTAATGCCGAGGATGTTCTTGGTGCCGGCAGTGCCGTCTGGGTTCCGGTAGCCTTCGAAGGTGTAGCCTTCCAGCCGCGGCAGCGGCGCCGGGATGGCCGTCGCGAGCGGCAGCTCATCCAGCGCCGGAGGTTCCGGCAACTCCAGCATCTCCTCGCGCACCCAATGGCCGGCCTCCACGGCGCGGTTGGCGTACCCGATGGTCTGTCCGTAGCGAACCACAGGTTGTCCCGCGGCGATCGCCGCAAGCGCTACCTTGTGCGATTGCGGAATCGCTTCGGCCAGCTTCAGCCCGCTTTCGAAAACAGATCCCGCGGGCAGGCCGTCCGGATTGACGATGATTGCAACGTTATCGGAGGGATGAACCTGTACGCAGAGCGGCTTCATCGTGTGCTTGTCACCAATACCGCCCAGTCGGAGTCGCGGTCTGAGGGCGGCGTGCCGAGCGATTTCTCTCCGGGTCCGGCTACCGTGGCGGTGGAGCCCGCTTTCAACGGGCCGCCTCCGCGCGGGTTGAACCACTGCACGCGATAGGAGCCGGATTCCAGTTTCAGCTTCGGCGCGCCCCCGTTCGGGGCGTAGACGGCATAGACTTCCCCCGGCTTGGCCAGCACCCAGTTGCCTTCGGAAAGCGAATCGTTCGGCGACATCTCCTGGAACGGCAGATGGCGGCGGAAAAACTCAATCGCGTGGCGGGTCTCATCCCACATCGCATCGCGCGAGCGGAACTCTTCGAGCGATACGTCGCTGTGCGGGAACTTGTACCCGAAGTACCATTCGACTCCACTGCCGCCGGCGCTCCAGTCCTTGGCGTGCGGCTCGTAGCGGTGGATGAAAGGCTTACCGGTCGATTCGCGCCCGCCCGCGAAGGTGGCGTCGGTGTCGAACGTATCGTCGAACCCGTAATAGGCAAGAAAGTTTTCCGGGCTATCGGCGCCGCCCTTGAGGAAGTATTCGCCATTGCCCGCATGGCGAAGATAGTGGCCGCCGGCATAAGGGAGCAGTCCTTTGGCATGGTAGCCCGGCGCGTTGGAGTCTGCCGCGCCAATGGAGAAGGAGCCGGAGACGCCATCGGGAGCAACCGGCGCACCGGCATCGGGCTCCATCGACACAGCGACGTCCGTGCCGCGGCGGAAGCTGGCCGCGTAGCGCCAGTGGCCGGCCAGATTCGGCGTCGCGTCTTCGGTCGCAGGCGGTCCGTCGAAGCTGATGGTGAGCGGTTGCCACACCTTCAGCGGGCCCACCACTTTCGGCGCCGCCGCGGCGGTGATTGCGGCGGCGAACAGGCAGATGGCGATTCTATTCATCGGGCGTGAAAACCAACTCCGTGGTGATTTGAATCGCGCCCCGGAGAGTGCGGTAGACGGGACATTTGTCCGCATAGAAGCCGTGGACGCGCTCGGCGGCTTCGCGGTGCCCGGCGGCGGCCTTCAGTTTCAGTACGGCGTGGATGCGCCGGATCACCAGAACGTTGTCCTCCAGTTCCACTTCTCCCACCGTTTCCGATTCCAATACGCCTTCACCGGCCGGGATTTGACGCGCCTCCAGCGCGCCTCCAAAGGTTCCCGTCAGTCAACCGCCGGCGGCGGCGACGATGTAGTCGAGCGTGGTGGCGTGCGCCTCGGCGACATCGGGCGGAACTTTGTAGTGTTCGGCGATAGCGCCATGGACGCCGAAAAGCACCGGTTCAGATTCCGCCGGAAGCCAGGCGCGGCGCAGGGGACCTTTCACGCGCTCCAGGCGGACGTGGGAACGATAGGCGACTTCTGACATGACAAAGTCGAGTATACTGCGTGCTACTCAACGCGCGCGCGAAGCAGTGAGTCGGCCACTTGAATGGTGGGAATGAGGGGAGCGACGTCGTGGAGGCGGAGGATGTGAACTCCGTTCAGAATAGCGGCGGTGACAGCGGCGGCCGTTCCCATGAGAAGGCCTTCAGGAGTGGCTTGCGCGAGGAACGACTTGCGTGAGGGTCCGAGGTGGAGCGGCAGGTTGAGCTGGTGCAGATGATAGAGCTCGGTGATCAGGCGTGCCGATTCCTCCTTGCGCTTGCCGAAGCCGATGCCGGGATCGACGGCGATGCGCAGAGGATCGATACCCGCGCGCCGGGCGCGGTGCACGCTGGCATCCAGTTCGCGCAACACCATGTTGACCGGATCGGGAACGGGCCCGAGCTTGGCCCAGGTGTCCGGCGTGCCTCGCATGTGGTTCACGATGAGGGCCGCGTCGTGCGTGGCGGCGGCCTTGGCGATCTGCGGGTCGAAGGTGAGTCCGGTAGGGTCGTTGATGATTTCGGCGCCCAGCTCCAGAGCGCGTTGCGCCACGGCGTACTTGTAGGTGTCAACCGAGATGGGAATCGTCAGCTTGCCCCGCAGGCGCTTCAGCACCGGCACCAGGCGGCGCAGTTCTTCCTCTTCGGAGATGCGCGTGGCGCCAGGGCGCGTCGATTCCGCGCCGATGTCGAGGATGTCTGCGCCTGCCTCTTCCAATTCGACGGCGCGCCCGAAGGCGCGATCGGGGTCCAGAAACTGACCGCCGTCGGAGAAGGAGTCCGGTGTGACGTTAAGCACGGCCGCCACCAACGTTCGATCGCCAAGCTGCAGCTCGCGTTCTTTCAGTTTCCAGAGGAAGCGTTTGCGGGGCATGGGTTAGCCGAGCTCGAAACCGGCGACGGCGTAAACGGCGGAATCGTTGGCCATGAAATAGGGGGCCGTGGGAGAAAGAGCCATGCCCATGCGCGTCAGATGGCGGACCGGCTCAAACCCGTAGCGCCGCGCCAGTTCGACTGCCGGCTTGTTGTTGGGGAACAGGTCCCAAAAAACCTCTTCCTCGGGGTGGCGGGAAAGAAACCACTCCAGCACCAGCCGGGCCGATTCAAACGAGCGGGCGACGCACGGCCCGAAGTAACAGGCGTTGGCGCCGGGGCGTCCCATGGCGTAGGCGGACGTGGGAAGGCTGGCCGATTCGATCGAGGCAAGATCTTGAAGGAGGGCCGCCCGATTGGCGCCGAAGCCGCGGCGGTCGAGCACGGGGTCGTGAATAAATGGATAGATGCCGTTGGGGGACTCGCCGTCGAATGGCGCCGGCGCGCGCCGCCACCGCTCGATGGGGGTTTCGGCGGTGAAGCCGAGTTCGGTGTAGATCGGCCGGCCCTCCTCGGTGGCGTCCAGCTTGATCCAGGAGGTTCCGCGGTAGCGGAGCAGGTCGATGGTGTGGCTCATCAGGGAACGCGCAAAGCCCCGCTTGCGGTACTCGGGCAGAGTCAGCACCATGCCGATCCAGGCCAGTTCACGCCCGTACCGGATGGCCGTCGTCGAAGAGACGATTCTTCCGCCCTCCTCCACGCCGAGACAGCCTTCGGGCGCCAGCGCCAGCAGGCGCTGCCAGTCGTCAGCGGTCTGGTTCCACCCGGCGGCCCGGCTCAACTCCTGCAGATCGGGCAAATCGGCGGAACGCAACAAACGGAGTTCACTCATAACGAAGGCAAACCACCGGATCGAGATTCGCCGCGCGGCTGGCCGGATAGTATCCGAAGAACAGCCCGACACCGACTGAAATCAGGACCCCGGCGGAGGCCCAGAAGTAAGATAGTGTAGCAGGAACGTTGGGCACCAGGGAGGCCACCAGGAACGCGATGAAAGCCCCACTCAGGATGCCAATCGCCCCGCCTGATAAGGATATTACCATGGCCTCCATTAAGAACTGAACGCGGATATCGGTTTTGCGCGCGCCCATCGCCTTGCGGACGCCGATTTCGGCCGTGCGCTCGGTGACGGAGATGAGCATGATGTTCATCACGCCGATACCGCCGATTAACAGGCCCATCGAGCTGATTACTGCCGTAAGCAACACGAGGGCGCCGGTGAGCTGGTTCCACAGAGAATTAAGAAAGTCCGGCGAGAAGATCTCGAAGTCGTTTTCGCCATCGTGGGGAACGCGGCGGATACGGCGCATCGCTTCAATCACTTCATTGGTGGCGATCGCGGGATCAACGTCCGGCCGGACGGAAAAGGCAATAATGAACTCGCGGACCTCCGGGTAGTGCTTGCGGAACGTGGTGAGCGGCATGGCGACGATGGTGTCGACGCCAGGGCCGCCGAAAAGTCCAGGGTCCTGTACAAAGACACCGATCACATCCATCAGCTTGCCGTTGACGCGGACACTTTTGCCGATCGGGTCAAGGGTCGGGAAGAGAGAATTGGCGATGCCGTCGCCAAGGATGACCACCTCACGGGAATGATCCAGGTCGAACTCGGTAAAGTGCCTTCCGTGGGCGACGGCCATGAGCGGAATGGAGGCGGCGATTTCCGGCTCAAAGCCGCGAAGGATGATGCGCTCGACACGTTCGGAGCCGTAAGTGACTTCATTGGCCTGGTCGGCGCCGAAGGAGCCGGGGGAAATGGGCCGGCCGGACAGGGGCGAGACCGATTCCAGCGAGGGACAGGTTTCGCGGATGATGTCGGCATAGCCCGGATCGAGGTATTTGCGCTTCCGGATGGCCTCCGGCACGCGGCCGAAGCCGGCGGACATGGAAAAGCGCGAGATCATGTAGGTGCGCGAGCCCATTTGCTCGACGCGGTGGGCGATGTAGCCGTTCAGGCCTTGAATGATCGCGGCAACCGAGATCACGGCGGTGATGCCGATCACGATGCCGAGCACGGTGAGCCCGGAGCGCACCTTGTGAGCCCGCAACGTCTCGAGCGCGACCTTTAGGTTTTCCTGGAATTCGGAGCGGGTCATGTTTATTCCGCGCGCAGAGCGGCCACCGGATCGAGCTTTGCGGCGCGCGTGGCCGGATAGATGCCGAAGAAAAGCCCGATCCCGGCGCTCAGGCCGAACCCGAATATGGCGACGGCGGGATGGACCGAGGCGGGGAAGTCGGTGAACGTGCGCAGCAGCAGCGCGGCGGCGAATCCCGCGAGGATGCCGATGGCTCCACCGATGACGCATTGCACCAGGCTTTCGGAGATGAACTGCCGGCGGATGTCGGCCTGCGTGGCGCCCACGGCGCGGCGGATGCCGATCTCCTTGGTGCGTTCGGTGACCGAGACCAGCATGACGTTCATGATCACGATGCCGCCGACGACAGCCGAGATGGCGCTGACCATGGTGAACATGGCGAAGAAGGCGGAACTGATGCTCTGCCATAGCGCGATATAAGAGGCCGCGGTGCTGATGAAGAAGTCGTCCTCCATGCCCGGCAGCAGGCGGCGGTGGGCGCGGAGCGCGAGCCGGGCTTCATCCTGCGCCTGATCAAACGAGTTTCCGGGCGCGATGGCCTTCCCCTCAATGATGACGCTGATGCGGGAGCCGCGGATCTTGCGGTAGGCGCCCATCGGCATCGTCAGGAAGTTGTCCTGCTCCATGCCGAGGACGGAACCGACTTTCTCGTACGATCCAATCACAAGGAATTCGTGTACGCCGATGCGGATGGTCTGGCCAAGCGGCTCCTGGCCTGGGAAGAGTTCCTCCACCAGCTTGGATCCGATCAGGCAGACCTGCGAATTGCGCTGGCTTTCCGAGGGCGTGAAGATGCGCCCCGCCAGGATGGTGCGGGTATCGATTTCGGCCATCGTTGCCGTCTGGCCGATGATGTTGGTGTCGGTGAGTTCGCGGTCGGCGTGCCGGACTCTCGTCGAGTGGGAAGCACGCGCCCCCACCAGCAAGCAATTGCGGCAATTGCGTTGTACGGCGGCCATGTCCTCCAGCGTGATGTGCTTGTTCTTCATCGCCTTCAGGATCAGCATGAAGTCCGTGACGGCCTGCGGCAGGCGTGAGATCTGAAAAACGTTGGCGCCGAGGTTGGCGATCTTCTCCTCCACGTAGACGTTGGCGCCCTGAATGATCGTCATCACGGTGATGATGGTGGCCACTCCCATCGTGAGGCCGAGAATCGTGAGCCAGGCCCGCAGCCGGTAGGCACGCAGAGAGCCGATGGACTGAGTGAGGTTGTCACCGAGTTGAAGCATTTTAGAGGACCACTTTGCGCCAGAGTTTGCCAAGCCGGATGACATATTCGCCGGGTGCGGCCAGGTTCACCAGATCCGTAACTCTCTCCCCATCCACCTCCACCGCGCCCGCCTTGAGTTTGCGGGCCGCCTCGCTGACCGATGGCGCCAGGCCGGCCTTGGCGATCACCTTGTCGATGCGGCGGATGGAATCCTCCAGGCGTACCGTTTCCAGATCCTCGGGAACTTCGCCGCGGCTGACCACACGAAGCCACTCCTCGGCGGCCTGGTCGGCGTCGGAGGCGGAATGGAAGTCGGTGACAATCATCCGGCCCAGTTTCAGCTTGGCCTCGCGCGGATGCAGTTCCTTGAGCAGCCGCTGGGTTTCGGCGACGCTCAGGTCGGTGAGCAGCTCAAAGTAGCGCGGCATCATTGCGTCGGAGATCGACATGAGCTTCTTCATCATTTCCGCCGGCGGCTCGGTGATGCCGACATAGTTGCCCTTGGACTTCGACATCTTCTCGACGCCGTCCAGCCCCTCGAGAATCGGCAGCGTGGCGACAATCTGCGGAGCAAGGCCGTAATCACGCATGATCTCGCGGCCCACCAGCAGGTTGAATTTCTGGTCGGTGCCGCCCATTTCGACGTCGCATTTCAGCGCCACCGAATCGTAGGCCTGCGCCAGCGGATACAGCAGCTCATGCATCGCTATCGGCGAGCCTTCCTTATAGCGCTTGGAAAAGTCATCGCGCTCCAGCAGGCGCGCCACGGTGTAGCGCGAGCAGAGCCTCACAATCTCTTCGTACTTAAGCGGCTCCAGCCACTGGCTGTTCATCAGTACCTGTGTCTTTTGCGGGTCGAGGATCTTGAAGACCTGCGCTTTGTACGTCTCCGCGTTGGCGTCCACGTCCTGGCGCGAGAGAGGCGGCCGCGTGATGTTACGTCCCGTCGGATCGCCGATCAAGCCCGTCATGTCGCCGATCAGGAAAATGACGGTGTGGCCGAGATCCTGAAAATGTTTCATCTTCCGGATGACGACGGTATGGCCCAGGTGCAGGTCCGGCGCCGTCGGATCGAACCCGACTTTGATGCGTAAGGGCCGCTTCTGCTTTTCGGCCTGGACGAGACGCTCGCGAAGATCCTCTTCGCGGATCAACTCGGCGAGCCCCTTGGTCAGGTAAGTCAGCTGCTCATCAACGGAAAGCGCGGTCACTCTATCATTGTACGAATGGGGCGCGAGATTCTGGACAGGCCGGCGCCGCCGGCCCATGAGCGGATTGCCTACGGAGAATTGTCGCAGCAGTTTGGCGAGCTGCGGCTGCCCAACGGTGCCGGTCCGCACCCGCTTGCCTTGCTGCTGCACGGCGGGTTCTGGCGCGCGGCTTTTGACTTGAAACACATGGGCCATTTGGGTGCGGCGCTCGCCAAGGAAGGAGTCGCCAGTTTCAACGCGGAGTACCGCAAGATCGGCGAGCCGGGCGGCGGATATCCCGGCATCCTGGACGATGTGCGGTTAGCCGCGGGCTTGCTGCCGCGGCTGGGCAAGCGCATCGATTCGAGGCGCGCGGTAGTCGTTGGCTTTTCCGCGGGTGGGCAACTGGCGCTGTGGCTGGGCAATGAAGAAGTTCACGAATTCCGCGGGGTGGTATCGCTGGCGGGCGTCGCGGATCTGGAGCGCGCCTGGGAGATGGGGTTGAGCAATCGTGTAGTAGACGATTTTCTGGGCGGCAGTCCGCAGCAAGTGCCGGAGCGGTATCGTCATGCTTCGCCCGCCTCGCGGCTGCCGGTGAAAGTGCGGCAGCGGCTGCTGCACGGCGTGGAGGATGACGTAGTGCCGGTCGAAATTGCGCGCGGTTACGCCAGGCGTGCCGGCGGCAGGGTACATCTTCGCGAGATTCCCGGAGCGGGCCATTTCGAGCCGATCGATCCTCATAGCACAGCCTGGCCACTGGTACGGGACACAATTTTGGAGCTGTTGAGCTAATAAGGCGCAGATCGCGCTGGCCAAGGGCGCCAGTCCCGACAAGTCGCGTGACCGCGCCAAGCCGCTGCTGAACCAGTTGGTGCGTTGGGGGCAGCTGCAGCAGGCCTTCTGGCTGCTGGAGCGCGGCGCAAGCCCGAACGTCGCCGATCCGCGCGGCTGGACGGCGATGCATCAGGCGGCCTCGCGCGGCAATCTGCGCCTCATGAAGGCTCTGCTCGAGGCCGGCGGCAACCGGCGGAAGATGAACAAGATCGGCCAGACGCCGCTCGACATTGCGCGCTCCTTGAAGCGGTCCCCTGTTGTCGCGCTGCTCGGCTAGGCAGTCACGCCGGAGTTGGGATAAGGTGAGGTCATGAGATTCGCCATCACGCTTGCCTTTTCCACCCTGCTTGCTTCCGCGCAAGTAGTTGTTTTCGAGAACGTGAACGTCGTCCCGATGGACCGCAATCGCGTGTTGCAACGCCAGGACGTGGTGGTGCGCGATGGGCGGATCGCCTTCCTCGGCCCCGCGGGCAAGGCGAGTGCGCCCACCGGAGCCACGCGCATCGAGGCGACGGGCAAGTATCTCATGCCGGGGCTGGCGGAAATGCACGGCCATCTGCCGCTGCCGAACTCTTCTCAGGAATTGGTCGAACACATCCTGTTCCTTTACGTGGCCAACGGCGTGACCACGGTGCGCGGCATGCTCGGTTATCCGTCGGCGCTGGAGCACAAGGCGGCGATCGCGGCCGGACGGCTGCTGGGCCCGCGGTTGTATGTGGCGGGTCCCGGTTTGAGCGGCAACGCGGTGAAGACCGTGGAGCAGGGCGTGCAAGTGGTCCGCGAGCAGAAGCAGGCCGGCTACGATCTGCTGAAGATCCAGGAAGGGCTCGCGCCCAACGTGTACGAAGCAATCGCCAAGACGGCCAAGGAAGTGCGCATCGATTTCGCGGGACATGTGCCGAACGACGTCGGTGTGCGCAAGGCGATCGCGGCGGGCCAGCGCAGCGTGGACCACCTGGACAACTATCTGGAGGCGCTGGAAGCGGACAACTCCCCGGTGCGGAACGCGGATGCGGCCACCAAGGCGCGCGAATTGCCGTTTCATGTGGACGAGCGAAAGATGGGCGAGCTGGCACAGGTGACCCGCAAGGCCGGCGCTTGGAACATGCCGACCATGGCGCTATGGGAGTTCTTCTTGAATGACGCAACCGGCGATGAACTGCGCAAGTCGCTGCCGGAGCTGCGCTACATGCCGCGCAGCACGGTGGACCAATGGACGCAGCGCAAGAACGCGATGGTCGCGCAGAGCCATGTATTCATGGGCTTCCACGTCGGCGGCAAGACCGGCGCGCGTGTGATCGAACTGCGGAAGAAGATGCTGAAGGCGCTGCGCGACGCGGGCGCGCTGATAGCCCTCGGAACCGATTCGCCTCAAGTGTTCAGCGTGCCCGGCTTTTCCCTCCACCGCGAGATGAAGGCGATGCTGGAGGCCGGCTTCACGCCTTATGAGGTGCTGGAGTCGGGAACCAGCAAAGTGGCGGAATATTTCGGCACGCAACAAGAATCGGGAACGGTGGAGGCGGGCAAGGTGGCCGGCTTGATCCTGCTCGACGCCAACCCGCTTTCCGATTTAGCCAACGTTGCGCGCCGCGCCGGCGTGATGATCAAAGGCCGCTGGATCCCAGAACAGGAGATTCAACAGCGGTTGGAAAAACTCGCCGCGGCCGCGGAAAAGATGTAACACAGGCAGCCTGGAGTAGCCACCCTGATCCCGGGATCATCGGGGCTGATTCTGCAATATACTCATCGTCAAGCGAAAGCGGAGAACCGGGAGGTAAGGAAAAATGAGGGTCTGGAATCGGAACCATTTCATCTGCATGGTGGCGCTGGCCGGCGCCGGTTTGATCGCCCAGGATTTTCGGGCCGCACTGACCGGGAGAGTGATGGACCAGACAGGCGCTTCCGTGGCCGGAGTGGCCATTCAAATCAGGAATGTTGATACCAACGAAGCCGTGTCGGCGATGACCGATGCCCAAGGCAACTATACGGCGCCATTGCTGCGGCCTGGGGCTTACAGCATGGAAGTGGAAGCCTCCGGCTTCAAGAAGTTCGTGCGGGAAGGGCTGATCCTGCAGGTGGCGCAAGTGGCGAAAGTGGACATCACGTTGGAAGTGGGCGCCCTCACGGAAAGGGTGACGGTGACGGCCGATGCGCCGCTGCTGGAGGCGTCGACATCCTCAATCGGGAAGGTAGTGGACAACCGGCGCATCCTGGAGCTGCCGCTGAACACGCGCAACGTCTACTCGCTGGTGGTTTTGACGCCGGGCATCGCCGGCACCATCGGCGAGCGGTTCGACGGGATGAACTGGTCGGCGTTCGGAACACGCCGGCGAAGCATGGACATCCTGATCGACGGCGCCACCGCGTCGCAGCCGACGGTGACCGGCTACTCGGCGGTCAGCGTCTTCCCGTCGGTGGATGCGATCCAGGAGTTCAAGGTGACGGGCGCCAACGTGCCCGCCGAATATGGGCGGACGCTCGGCACCGTGCTGAACGTAGTGTATAAGTCGGGAACTAATAGCTTCCATGGCACGGCGTACAGTTTCCTGCGCAATTCGGTGTTCGACGCGAACAATTTCTTTGCCAACCGGCGTGGGGAAAAACTGCGCAACTTTCAGCGGAACCAGTTCGGCGGCGTCGTGAGCGGCCCCATCCGCCGGGACAAGACCTTCTTCATGGGCTCCTTTGAAGGCCTGCGGGAGCGGCGGTTTTCCAATACCACGCTGAGCGTTCCCACGCTGCGCGAGCGGGAAGGCGACTTCTCGCAGACTTTGGCCGGCGCCAACCGGCCGGTGAACATATTCGATCCGTTCACGACAAGGGCCTCCGGCAGCGGCTTCCTCCGCGACGCGTTCGCGGGCAACCGGATCCCCGTGTCGCGCATGGACGCGGTGGGCCGCAACGTGCTCAAGTATTACCCGCTGCCGACCGACGCGGGCGACCCCTTTACCCAGAGAAACAACTATTCGCGCACCGGCTCCTACGCGGTGAACACGGACAACTACGACGCGCGCATCGACCACAACCTTACCGGCACGCAGAAACTGATGGGACGGTATTCGAAGAGGAACCTGGAGGATGTTCCGGCAATCCTGTTCCCGGGCGACATCACCATCGCCGAAGGCCGCATCATCAACGAGGACCGCAACCATCACGCCGTCGCCGAGCACAACTATGCGTTGTCGCCCAGTTCGGTGCTGACGTCCCGGCTGGGGTTTTCGCGGACCCTGTTCCCCTTCATCAACCAGGGGATCGGCTTCCTGCCCTCGAGTCTGGGCCTGCCCAAGGTGATTGACAACTACACGGACCAGGTGATGTTTCCCCGGTTCGAGGCTGCCGGCTACGCGTCGCTGGGCCACCGCGACCACCGCCGCAGCACGTCCAATACTTTCAGCGCCTCCTCTAGCCTCGCGCAGACGCGCGGGCCCCACACGTTGAAGTTCGGGTTCGAGGGACGGCTGTTCCGGAGCAACACACGGGAATTGCGCTCCCCGTCGGGAGAGTTCCGTTTCAACGCGGCCTTCACGCAAGGGCCGAATCCACTGACAGCCAGCGCGACGGCCGGCAACGGCCTGGCGTCGCTGCTGCTGGGCACCGGGATCAGCGGTGACCGTCTCATGACGCAATATAAGGACGAGGCGGCCCAAAGCTATTATCTGAGTGGATATGCTCAGGACGACTGGCGCATTACCTCAAAGCTGACCTTGAACCTTGGCTTGCGCTGGGACATGGATACTCCGCGCACCGAGCGCTTCGATCATCTCAACTACTTCGACCCGAATGTCCGCTCCCCGCTGGCGGGGGTGATTCCCGGCTTGCCGGAGCTGCGCGGCGGCCTGATCTACCAGGGCGTGGATGGCAACGGCCGCCATCAGTATGACTGGGACTGGCACAACTTCGCGCCCCGCGTCGGCTTCGCCTACCAGGCGACGGCGCGCACGGTGATTCGCGCAGGCTACGCGCACGTCTACTCGGCCTCGTTCAAGGCGGCGTCGGGCACCGATACTCCGTACGGGTTCCGCGGCGAGACGCCCTGGATCTCCACGCTCGACGGAATCACGCCGCTCAACCTGCTCAGCAACCCTTACCCGGTTGGGTTGGGGATTCCGAAGGGGAACTCGGAGGGGCTTCTTTCGGCTGTCGGCTTCGATTTCCGGCCAAAGTTCCGCGACGATAAGGTGCCGTGGGCAAGGCAGTGGAACGTGACGCTGCAGCGGGAGCTGCCCGGCCAGCTTTTGGTGGAGGCGGGCTACGTCGGCACACGGGGCTACGAACTGGCGCTGGAGCGTTACCCGAACCAGCTCGACCCGAGGCACATGGCGCTGGGCTCGCAGCTGAACCAGTTGGTCGCCAATCCTTTCTTCGGACACCCCAACGCCGGCGGCATCCTGGCCGGGCGCCAGGTGCGCCGGGCGCAGTTGCTGCGGCCATTCCCGCACTTCGCCGAAATCGTCGGCGCGCGGGATACCGGCGGCCGCTCCTGGTACAACGGGCTGCTGGTGGGCGTCAAGAAGCGCATGTTGCGCGGGCTGCAGCTGGAGGGCTCCTACACGTGGTCGAAGACGCTGGACTTCGGCGAGGACACCGTGCAGAACGAGTACGACAAGATCGCCAGCCGGGCAGTGGCGCAGATCGACATCCCGCACCGGTTTGTCATGAGCTACCTGTACGAGCTGCCGTTTGGACGTGGGCGTGCATGGGGCAGCTCGGTCTCCAGCTTCGTCAATGGTCTCATCGGCGGCTGGCAAATCAACGGCATTACGATTTATCAGTCCGGACTGCCGCTGTCGATCACAGCCAGCAATACGGCCGGGATCTTCAATCCCCGCACCACGGCGAACAATAACGGCCAAAGCGGCAAGTTGAGCGGGCGCGCGCAGGATCGTCTCACGAAGTGGTTCAACACCTCTGTTTTCAGCCAGCCGGCGCCGTTTACTTTCGGAACCGCCAGCGCGCGCACCCACGATCTGCGCGCTCACGGGACGCGGAACTTCGACCTGTCGCTGTTCAAGGAATTCCAGGCCGGCGAGAAGCTGAAATTGCAATTCCGTACCGAGGCGTTGAACGCTTTCAACACGGTCCAGTTCAGCGCCCCCAACACGGGGGTGACGTCGAGCACCTTCGGCCTGGTCGCGACGCAGGCCAACGCGCCGCGGCAGGTTCAGTTCGGGCTCAAGATGCTGTGGTGAGTCCGGCCGCTTTGTAGCCTGGCTTACCAGACCAGCCGCAGGGCGAGCTGGATCTGCCGCGGGAGATTGGCCTGGCCGGTGATGCGGCCGAAATTGGCGGCGGCGGCGCCGAGGCTGGGACCGTTAAACTGCGCGCGGTTGGTGGAGTTGAAGGCTTCGGCGCGGAACTGGAGATTGACGCGCTCGGTGATGGCGGTGTTCTTGATCAGCGAGAGATCGAGGTTGTTGATGCGGTCCTGCCGGAGGTTGGAGAAACGCTGCGGGAAGGTGCGCAGGTTGCGGTCCATTTGCAGAGCAGGCGCGGTCACGAAGCGTGAGGTGTCGAAGGCTCCGTCGACAGCGCGCGGGTTGAGATTGATGTCACCGCCCAGATAGATCACATTGCCCCAGCTCAGCGCGCCGTGGGTCTGGTTGGTGTAAATGCCGTTGATGACCCAGCCGCCGATGAGGCGGTTTGCCCACATACCGGCGCCGCCGGCGATGGCCTTGCCGCGGCCGAAGGGGAGGTCGTAGGAGGTGGAAAAAACGAAGCGCTGCGGCCGGTCTTCATTGGCGACGGTTTTGTGCATAAAGAGGTCCTGGGCGTTGAGGCGGCCGGTCGCCTCCATCATGCGGGAGCGCGAGTAGTTGGCCAGGAACTGCAAGCCGTTGGAGAGGCGCTTTTCCAGGCGGACCTGGAACATGTGGAAGTCGGCCCAGCCTTCATTGAGCCCGCCGATGGAGACGCCGCCTTCGCCGTTCATTTGCGCGAAGGGGCGGGTGATCTGCTCAATACGGATGGTGGAGCCGTTGAGGGCGGTTCCGGGCAGCAGGTTCTGGAACGGGTTGGCGACGTTGGCAGTAAGGCGGTCAATGGCGGCCTGGTCACGAGTGGGGGAAGTGGAGAGCAGGCTGGCCGGGAAGAAGTTGAGGCTCTGGTTGTTGTTGATGTGGAGGGAACGGGAGCCGACGTAGCCGATCTCGAAGACCATGTTGGAGCCGATTTCGCGCTGAATGGAGAAGCTCCAGCGCTGGGTGTAGGGCTGGCCGGGCGTCGGGTTGGTGAAGCCGATGCTCTGGCCAAGGAAGGTGTTGATGCCTTCGGAGTTGCCGGCGGGCGAAAGCAGTCCGGTGGGGAAGGGGTTGGCGAGCGTGGCGAACGGAGTTAGATTGCCGTCCAGGGTGGAGACGACATCGGTGCGCTGGCTGAAGCCGGGCTGGGAGACGCCGGTGGTGCCGTAGGTGGCAAAGAAGATGCCGTAGCCGGTGCGGATGACGGTTCGCGGGCCAAGCACTTCCGGAGACCAGGCGACGCCGAAGCGCGGGCTGAGCAGGCGGTTGTCGGTGGAGTAGATATTGCGGCGATTGGGCCCGGCGAAAATGGGACCACCGACAGGATTGAACTGGGAGACGGGGAGTTCGGGAATGGGAGTGCGGGCGAAGATGGCGGCGTAGGCTGCCCTGGCGGCGGCTGTGATGCGGTTGCTGGAAGTGAAGTCATAGCCGGCCAGCGTGCGGTCGAAGCGCTCCGTGGTGCCGAATTCCTTCTCAAAGCGGAGGCCGAGGTTGAAGGTGAGGCGTGAGTTGATGCGCCAGTCGTCCTGAATGAAGTAGGCCATGTAGTCGGCTTTGTTGGTACGGAAGGCGTTGCGGTCGAAGTTGCCGCCGGTGGGCAGGCCGAGCAGGAAAGACGCCAGCGACATGCCCGTGGGCGAACCCGCATTGCTGTCGAGCGGACCGCGGACCCAGTTGTTGTTGAAGACGTAACTGCCGGCGGAGTTGCCGTGGCCGATGCTGGACTCCTGCTGGCGGCGGATGTCGGCGCCCATTTTGAGCGTGTGGCGGCCGGCAATCTTGGTGAGAGCGGAGAAGATCTGGTAGCTGTCGAAGGGAGTGTTGCTGCCGCCGGAGGCGCCGAGGTCGTTGGTCGGGTCGGAGAAATCGATCAGCGGGAGTACGTTTTGCGAGCTGGCGGCGCCGAGTGCGGAGGGGAAGCCGAGTTGCACGAAGTTGAAGCCCTCGCTCGGGCGGTTGTTGCTCTCAATGAATCGCGTCCAGTTGAGCCGCGTGTTGAGGATGGTGGTGGGATTGAAGCTGTAGACATCGTCGACGGTGGAGCCGTAGTTGACGCGGGAAAGGAAATTGCCGCTGGCAATGTTGTTGAAGCGGTTGCCGCGGTTTTCCATGCGGTCGTTATTGCGCATGTTCCAGAACATCTTGTGCTTATCGGAGATGTTCACGTCAATGCGGCCCATGAAGCTGAAGAAGTCATCCGAGCGGACAGTGTTGGCCAGGTAGTTGTCCTGCGTGTTGTCGCGGCCCTGCTGATTGGGCAGCGGAAAGAACTGCATGAAGTTCCGCGCGATGGGGCTGATGCGGTTGGCCGGAAGGAGGTTGCCCGGGATGGGCTGGCGGCGGCGGCGGGCGCCTTCAGCCACGGCGGAGAAGGGATCGTAGAGCTGGTAGATGGGGCCAAGGCGGAGTAGCTCGGAGAAGTTGCCGTTGCGCATCGCCTCGGTGGGTACGGTGGTGGTGATCGGTTCCGGAGAGCTGTTCTTGATGCCTTCGTAGGCGAAGTACCAGAAGACGCGGTTCCGGCCGTTGATCACCTTGGGGATCCACAGGGGCGCGCCGGCCGTAACGCCCCACTGGTTGAAACGGGTGACGGGCTTGCGATTGTTGGAAGCGTTGGTGAAGAACGGAGTGCCGGCCAGCCTGGATACCTGATTGAACTCATACGCCGTGCCGTGCAGTTCGTTGGTGCCGCCCTTCATGACGACGTTGACGGTGCCGCCGGCCGTGTTGCCGTAAGCCGCGTCGGCCTGAAAGGTTTCCACCTTGATTTCCTGCACGGTGTCGACAGGCGGGTTGTAGGCGACGCGGCGGTCGCGCGTCATGTCAGGCGAGCCGTCCAGCAGCAGCTCATTGCTGCGGCCCTGGCCGCCGCCCATCGAGAAGTCCGATGGGCCGGCGTTGTCGAACGGGCGTGTGAAATTGGGATTGCCGGTGGGCACGACGCCGAACGCCAGCTGCGCGAGCACGAGCGGCGTGCGGCCGTTCATCGGCATGTTCTCGATCTGCCGCGTCGAAATGGCCTGGCCGACCGAGGCCGTGCTGGTGACCAGCATCGGCGCATCGGCATTGACGGTGACCGATTCCACCATCGCGCCGACCTCCATCTTGATGTTGACGGTGACGCGTTGGTTGGTGGAGATCTGCACGTTGTCCTGCACGTAACGCTTGAAGCCGTCCGATTCCGCAGTCAGCGAATAGAGGCCGGGGGTGAGGAAGGGAAGCGTGTATTGGCCGCCGGCGCCGGATACGGTTTCAAATCTCGCGCCGGTCTCCTTATGAGTGGCCGTGATCTTCACCGCCGGGATCATGGCTCCCTGCGGATCGGTGACATCCCCGTTGAGAGTGGCCCGGAATTCCTGGCCGAAGCCGATAGCGGCGCAGGCTACCGCCAAGATGGTGACCGAAAGAAGTCTTCGCATGGAGTCTTCCTTTCCCAGAAGCTTAAGATTTCTACATAATATGATATCACCGGAGATCCGGCGGGGACGGGAAGAGAGCGTCCAAAGCCTCTGGCATGACCATTTCATAGCTGCCGGCCAGGATGAGGAGAAGCCCCGCCAGGACCAGGAAGCCACCGCTGATCTTTTCCTGTACTCCCCGGTGGCCCAGTTTGGCCCCACCGAAGCCAGCCATCAGCAGGCCTGACGCCGGAGAGACACTTCGGGCGTAGCGGTTGGTATTGATGATGTGTTGGAGTGAGTTTTGGGGCTGTTACCTGCCGGAATCCCCGGTGTGGGGGTGGATTTGTGAGGAAATCGGACGTGGGGAAGCGGTTTGGAGGGGCGGTTCGGATTCGTTTGCGGGCGGAATTGGGTTCGTTTTGTAATTCCGCGTAATGGGCTGAGGAGCAATGGTATGTGCCTGTTCCTGCGCGAGTTTCCGGCGGGTGGCCTGGAGTTGAAGGAGCTGTTTGAGGGACTGATTGTAGGCGCGGCGTGCGGCGGACTCATAGCGTGAGAGTTTGAGGATGGCCTGGCTGCCGGAAGCGTCGGTGTGGAAGAGGAGCGCGGCGACGTCGTCGGGATCGGTGTGGGGCGGGATCATGGCGAGCAGGTCGGCGCTGGGGACGAAGAGGCGGGTCTCGAAGCGGGCGATGCGCATGAGTTTCCACTGGGCCTGCGCCATCTGGTCGACGAGGAAGCGTTCGGTGGGGCCGGCGGGATTGAGGTCGGCGCGGAGGCCGGCGAGGAGCATGTCGTAGTCGGCGGGATCTTCGCCGGGGATGACGACGTGGACGCCGGAAAGGCCGTGCTTGACGGCGTTGGCCGCGGCTTTCATCTTGCCGATTTCGGTGCGGGGGCCGGTGGAATGTTCGGCGTTTTTGCGGTTGGCAGCAAACTGTGCGGGGGAGGTAGACATAAAATTTCTCCTGATTGGTGAGATGAGCGCGGGCGGGCGGCCGTGCATGGCTGGATAGAGAGCTATCCGACGGGAGTGTAGCGGGCGTGGGTGCGGGGCGGGGGGATTGAAATCTGTAAGGTGTTGAGGAGGAAGGGAAAATGATTTTCGAACAGCTGTGATTGAAGAGCGCTGCAGTGTCCGCGGCTACAATGGCCGCAAGTGCTTGTCAGACGGGCACTTCAATTCAGCAAAGGAGACACTGCAAACATGAGGAGGCCGATAGAGCGCTGAGGGCGGGATGTGAGCTTGCATCGGGCGGCTAAGGATGGCCAATGCGAGCGACTGGAATCCACCAATCAACGCGACGCAGTCCGGGCTACTTCGGCTGACTGGGGCGCGGCGGCACGGTCCAGCGGAAGACCCTCTTGCTCAGTCCGGAATAGTCGTCCTGATCAGTGGGGTCGACCGTCACTTCCTTCTCGGGCTTCCAGTCCCCCATATCGAAGGTGTTCGAGATAATGGGCGTGCCGGATTTCAGATCTGCGAGCAGTTTGGGCTTCAACTTGAGGTTGAGCTGAGGTAGCAGGAACAGGGTGACGATGGTCGCTTCCTTGATGTCGGCGAGGAACAGGTCGTTTTCCTCAAACCGGACCAGGTGCTCCACTCCGGCCTTTTTCGCGTTCTCTCTCGCCTCGGCGATACGCTGCGGGTCGATATCGATCCCGACGCCGCGGGCGCCGTACTTCTTGGCTGCGGTGATGACGATCCGTCCGTCGCCACACCCAAGGTCGTAAACAACGTCGGTTTTTTTGACGCCGGCAAGCGTGAGCATGGCGTCGACTGCCGGGTCAGTGGTCGGAAGGTAGATTACGTCCGGCGTGCGCTTCGGCTGAGGCTGCGCAGCCGCAAGGCCGACGAGGGCGGTCGCGATAAGGGAGCAGAACGTCGTTCGAGCGAGTTTCATTCGATAACTTGTTTCTAAAGAATATCCAACTGGCCAGGGGAATGCCATCGAGCTGCCAACACAGGTCGTGGGTCCACGCTCATTCCTCGTCACTGACGGCGCAGCGTTTATTGATCGCAGTGCCACTTGGCGTGTGGCCGGCAACGCGGAAGATGCCGCGGACACTACTCCGCCTTACTTGGCTTTGCGACACGATATGTTCTTGAGGGTGCTCGGACGGTACGGGAGCCCTGTTTTGAGGCGCTAGCGGGGAGCCCTCCTACGCCCTTGTGGGCTACGGCGGGCCGCCTTGGCCTGCGGCGAAGGCTGGCGGAGAGGGAGGGATTCGAACCCTCGGTAGAGGTTTAGGCCCCTACGACGGTTTAGCAAACCGCTGCTTTCGACCACTCAGCCACCTCTCCGCGGCGATGGGAACGTGGTCTCGAGCACCAATTTAACACAACCGGAGCGGCTACTTCTTGCGGAACAGGGCGATGAACTGGCGCTTTTCGGTGAAGGGTTCCGAGGAGATCAGCTGGAAGCCGTTGGCTTCGATTTCCTTGATCACGTCGGCCTCGTCCAGGCGGATGTGTTTGGGGTCGCGGAAGCCGTTCTTGTAGAAGTCGACGATGGCCAGACGGCCGCCGGGCTTGAGGCCCTTGGCGAGACCGGCGAGCATTTCGGCGGGGTAATCGAAGTGGTGGTAGGCGTCGAGGACGAGGGCAATGTCGACGGCGGCGGGCGGGAGTCTGGGGTCTTTTTCCGTGCCCTGGACAAACTCGACATTGGCGATCTTCTTTTCCGTGGCGTAGACTTTGGCCTTTTCGAGGAAGTCGGGGAAGATGTCCTCGGCGACGATTTTGCCGTTGGGGCCGACGGCTTCATGCAGGAAGGGCAGCATATAGCCGACGCCGGTGCCGATGTCGGCGACGGTCATGCCGGGGGAGAGCTTAAGGGCCTTTACCAGGTCGAGGGGCCTTTGCGAGGTGTCGCGGTCATGCGAGGAGAGTGTAGTGGCGACGCGCTCGCGGCCTTCCTTGGTCTTGTAGCCGGAGTTGGCGTAGTCGGCGGCCTGGGGGAAGGCCGAGAGGGCTGCGAAGGCGAGCAGAAGTGTGATTCTCATAATGAAGTCTCCATGGGCAGGGCCAGCGGGGGCTCCCGCAGGAAATCCAGGGCTGACATTTTGGCCACCGCTTCGCGGACATCCTCTTCGGCGGTGGGCTCAAGGGTAATGACGAACGGGAGATTGTCTTTGTCACCGCCGGGCAACTGCAAGACGGCATCGAGGCTGACTTTTTTGTCGGCGAGGACCTGGGCGAGTGCGGCGATGATGCCTGGGCGGTCCGAGACGCGGAAGCGGAGGTACCAGGCGCGGCGCTGGCGAGTGATGGAGATGGGCTTGTAGATGCCCAGGCGGGCGTGGGCGAAGGGGGAGACGCGCTCGGGGCTGCCGCCGCGCAGCTCGCGGGCGACGCGCATGAGATCGCTGACGACGGCGACTCCGGTGGGATGGGGGCCGGCGCCGCGGCCGTAGTAGAAGGTGTCGGCGCCGTAGCGGCCCTGGACCCAGATGGCGTTGTATGCTCCTTGCACGGAAGCGAGGATGGTGGATTGGGGGATGAGCGCGGGGCGGACGCTGAGGAGCAGGCCGTCTTCGGTCAGGCGGGCGACGCAGATGAGGCGAATGGTGTGGGCGAGCTTGTGGGCGTAGTGAAAGTCGAACGGGGAGATGCGGCGGATGCCTTCGGTGTAGATGTCGGCGGGGGTGATTTTTTCGCCGAAGGCCAAGGCGGCGACGATGGCGAGCTTGGAGCGTGCGTCGAAGCCGTCGATGTCGGCGGAGGGGTCTGCTTCGGCGTAGCCGAGTCTCTGCGCTTCGGTGAGAACGTCGGCGAAATCGGCGCCGTGCTTTTCCATTTCGGTGAGGATGTAGTTGCTGGTGCCGTTGAGGATACCGTAGAGGGCGGCGATGCGGTCTCCGGCGATGCCTTCGCGCAGCACGTTGTGGATGGGGATGCCGCCGGCGACGCTGGCCTCCATCGCGAGATTGACGCCGCGGGCGATGGCTTTTTCCCACAGGTCGGGCCCCTGGAGCGCCATCAGCTCCTTGTTGGCGGTGACGACGGATTTGCCGGCTTCGATGGCGGCGTTGACGATCTCGGCGGCGACGGTGGTTCCGCCGACCAGCTCGGCGACCACATCGACATCTTTGGCGGAAACGACTTCGCGCCAGTCGGCGGTTCGGCGGGCGTTGGGAAAGGGGAGTGACTTGGATTGGACGGTACGGCTGCAGAGGGCGGTGACCTGGAGCGGGAAGCCGAGTTTCTCCTGAATTTGGGCGGCGTTTTCCGAGAGAAGGTCGAGCGTGCCGGAGCCGACGTTGCCAAGGCCAATGACTCCGACATGTACAGGGTGCATAAAGGGCTAGTATATAGAAACGCACCGTGCTGATTCGAATTCTGCATCGTCTGTTCTCCCATCCGCTGCTCTACGACATGGCCCAGGTTCTGGCGGGCGCGCGCGAGGTGAGAAGGCGCGTGGGGAGGCAGGTGACGACGCGCGAGGCGCCGGTAACGGTACTGGATCTGGGGGGCGGCACGGGCGCGATTCAGCCCTATCTGCCCGGGGAGTGCCGCTACATTTGCGCCGATATGGAGATGCCGAAGCTGCGCGGATTCCGCCGGGGGAATCCGCGGGGATGGGCGGTGCAGGCGGATGGGATGCGGCTGCCAATCCGGTCAAGCTCCTGTGACGCGGTGATCTGCATGTTTGTCGCGCATCATCTGGAGGATGAGCCATTGCGCGTGCTGCTGGGGGAGGCGAAAAGGGTTTTGCGAGGCGGGGGGGAGCTGATCTTCCTGGATGGCGTCATGGCGCGCGATCGTCTGGCAGGGAGACTGTTATGGTGGCTGGACCGGGGCAGCAATCCGCGGCCGAAGGAGGCGCTACGCGCGATTGTGGGAAAAGAGTGGAGGGAGGTTCGGGAGGAGAGTTTCGCGGTGTGGCATGAGTACTGGCTGATGGCGGCGGTGAAGAGTTGCGACGGCGGGCTATGATGAGGCAGGAAACGTCATGAAGAGAGTAATGCTGTTTGCCGTGTTATTTGGCGTTGTGGCCGCGCCGCAGCGGCGCGATCCGTTCGACGAAAGGAACCCGAAGCTGAAGCAGGAGCAGATCGAGAGGCTGCTGAAGGCGGACCGCGAAAAGTCGCTGGAGGAGGCGGCGGAGTTGGTGAAGCTGAGCCAGGAGCTGAAGGTTGAGCTGGAGAAATCAGACAAGTACGTGCTGTCACTGTCGGCGGTGAAAAAGACCGAGGAGATCGAAAAACTGGCGAAGCGGATCCGCGGGCGGCTGAAGCGATATTAGCGCGCGCGGCTGTGCTACCATCTTTTGGAACCCGGCAACCCTCATGCCCGTAACGCGCGAAAAAACCCAGTTGATGACCGCCTCCGAGATTGACCGCACGCTGGTGAGGCTGGCGCACGAGATACTGGAAAAAACCGAGGATCTGGACAAGCTGGCCTTTATCGGGATCCGGCGGCGCGGGGTGCCGCTGGCGCAGCGGCTGCAGGCGAAGATCGAGACGCTCGAAAACCGCAAGGTGCCGGTGGGCATTCTCGACATCAATCTTTATCGCGATGATCTGTCCACGGTGGCGAATCAACCGGTGGTGAATGCGACCGAGATCAGCTTCCCGGTGACGGGCAAGGACGTCATTTTGATGGACGATGTTCTCTACACCGGGCGCACGATCCGGGCGGCGCTGGACGCGCTGTTCGATCACGGGCGGCCAGGGCGCGTGCAACTACTGGTGCTGATTGACCGCGGCTGGCGCGAGCTTCCGATTGAGGCGCGCTATGTGGGGCGGACGGTGCAGACGACGGCGAACGAGATTATCGAAGTGAAGTTCCGCGAGATCGACGGAATGGAACGGGTGCTGCTGGTGGAGAAGGAGCCGGATTAGCGAAGCATGGCGGTAAGCGATAAGGGACTGCTGGGCATCGAGGAACTGAGCCGCGAAGAAATTGAGGCAATTCTCGAGAGGGCCAAGCATTTCCAGCCGGTGCAGCACCAGGCGGTGAAGAAGCTGGAGATCCTGCGCGGCAAGATGATCGTGAACCTGTTCTTTGAGTCCTCGACGCGCACGCGGACGAGTTTCGAGATCGCGGCGAAGCGGATGGGGGCCGATACGGTGTCGATCAGCGCGTCGGGTTCCAGTGTTTCCAAGGGCGAGTCGTTGGTGGATACGCTGAACACGCTGGCGGCGATGCGGCCCGATGCGATTGTGATGCGGCATGCGGCTTCCGGCGCTCCGCATTTTTTGGCGCGGCATTTGCCGATTCCGATTATCAACGCGGGTGACGGGACGCATGAGCATCCGACGCAGGCATTGCTGGATGCGCTGACGATTCTGGATAAGCGGCCGTCGCTGGAAGGGCTGCGGGTGGCGATCATCGGCGACATCGCGCACAGCCGGGTGGCAAGGTCGAATGCGCATTTATTGTCGAAGTTTGGGGTGGAGGTTGTGCTGTGCGGGCCATCGACGCTGCTGCCGCGGGAACTCGAGCACCTTGCGCCGAACGTGCATCTGACCTGGGACATGAACGAGGCGATCACGGACGCCGATGTGATCATGATGCTGCGGGTGCAACTGGAGCGGCAGCACGAGGTGCTGTTTCCGGCGAGCGAATATTTCCGGTTCTACGGATTGGCGCAGGAGCACATTGACCGCGCCAAGCCGGACGTGATTGTGATGCATCCGGGGCCGATCAACCGGGGGCGCGAGCTGAGTTCGGAGGTGGCCGATTCGCAAAGCTCTGTCATCTTGAACCAGGTGGAGAATGGCGTGGCGGTGCGGATGGCGGTGCTGGAGCGTGTGCTGAACTAGCGATGGCGAAACTGATCATACGCAACGGGCGGGTGATGGATCCGGCGACGGGGCGCGATGGGGTATGCGACGTCGCGATTGAGGACGGGCGGATCGCGGCGATCGGGGAGAATCTGGAGGCGACGGGGGCGGAGAGTTTTGACGCCACGGGCATGGTGGTGGCGCCGGGCTTCATCGACATGCATGTGCACCTGCGCGAGCCGGGCTTCGAGCATGCCGAGACGATTGAGACGGGAGGCAAGGCGGCGGCGGCCGGTGGTTTCGCGACGATCTGCTGCATGCCGAACACGAAGCCGATCAACGACAACGCCACGGTTACGAATTACATTGTGGAGAAGGCGGCGCACTTTTCGCCGGTGCGGGTGCTGCCAATCGGCGCGATCACGAAGGGGAGCGCGGGGGAGGAGCTGGCATCGATCGGGGCGATGAAGAAGGCGGGGATCGTGGCGATTTCCGACGACGGGCGTCCGGTGATGAATTCGCGGGTGATGCGGCGGGCAATGGAACTGGCGGCGAGCTACGGGATGCCGATTATCGACCACTGCGAGGATCTGAACTTGAGCGCGGGCGGCGATATGCATGAAGGCTGCGCGTCGGTGCGGCGCGGGCTGCGGGGGATACCGTCGGCGTCCGAGGACGTGATGGTGGCGCGCGACATCGTGCTGGCGGAGGTGACCGGGGCGCGTTATCACGTGGCGCATATTTCGACGGCGAACGCGGTGGCGATGGTGGAGTTCGCAAGGGCGCGCGGGTTGAAGGTGACCTGCGAGGTGACGCCGCATCACTTCGCGCTGGCCGATACGGATACGGTTCCCTACGACAGCAATTACAAGATGAAGCCTCCGCTGCGGGCCGGGCGGGACGTGGAGGCGATGCGGCGGGCGCTGGCGAAAGGGACGATTCAAGCGATCGCGACGGATCATGCGCCGCATGCGGGCAGCGAGAAGATGCAGGAGTTCGAGCGGTGCCCGTTCGGGATCACGGGGCTGGAAACGGCGATCGGGTTGTCGATGGAGCAGTTGGTGCATCCGGGGCGGATCACGCTGATGCGGATGATCGAGCTGTTCACGACGGGGCCGGCGGGGGTGCTGGGGCTGGATTCGGGCCGGCTAGCGGAGGGCGGGGTGGCGGACGTGACGATCTTCGATCCGGAATTGAGTTGGACCTACGACGTGAACAAGACGCTGTCGCGGAGCAAGAACTCGCCGTTTGACGGGCACGAGTTCAAGGGCGGGCCGGTGGCGACGATCGTGGGCGGCGAGATGGTCTGGCGGAGAGAATAAGTTACGGGCGGCTGTGGAAGCCGGGCAGGCCGGCGAGCTTATCGAGGAAGACGCGGATGTGGTCATCCCAGAAATCCCAGGTGTGGCCGCGGGGGGAGATTTCGCGGTACTCGTAGGGGATCTTGCGGGAGGCGAGGGCGGCGACGAACTCGCGGTTGGAGGCGATCAGGAAATCCTGGCCTCCGCAAGCGATGTAGAGCATGGGGACCGATTCGGCGGGAACTTTTTCGAGGAGCGAGAAGGGGTCCATTTCCTTGCGCTCGGGCGAGTCAGCGGCTCCGAAGAGCGCCTGTAGCTCCGCGCCGCGGCCGCCGGCGGTTGCGGCGGCGGGACGTGCGATGGAGAGCGCGCCGCTGAAAGCGCCGATGGCGGCGAACCGGGCGTGATGCTTCAGACCGATTAATGCGGCGCCGTAGCCACCCATGGAAAGTCCGGCAACGGCGCGGGAGCGGCGGAGCGGAATGGTGCGGAAGCGGCTGTCGATGTAGGGGACGAGATCCTTGACGATGAAGTCCTCGTATTTTGCCTTCGGGTCAGCGGCGCTATTGACGTAGAAGCTGCGGGCGGCATCGGGCATAACGACGATGAGGTTGTGTTTGGCGGCGTAGCCGGAAAGATTGGTCATGTAGGACCAGGCGGTGTGGTCGTCACCGAGTCCGTGGAGGAGGTAAAGCACGGGGTAGCGGATGGTGGAGGCTTCATAGTCGAGGGGCAGCAGGACGTTGATGTGGCGCTCCTGGCCCAGCGATTCGCTCATCAGCTTATAGGTTTTGATGTTGCCGCCGGCGACGCTGGTTTTGACGTCGGCGGCATGAGCCGCAAGGGCGGCGGTCAAAGAGAATAGGGCAAAACGCAATCCGGACATTTCTGAGAACCTCCATGAGGGCAATTCACGAGTTTATAGCATGCATAGGGGCTGTCGCAGAGGGGAATGTATGATAGGGGATTGGCTGGAATGAACGGAGCAGGGGCGGGCAACAACAAGCAGAGGTTGCCTCGTTGGGCGTTGCCGGCGCTGGGATACTTGATTTCCGTCGCTTGTCTAGTATGGGTTTACTGGGGGTTCGACTGGAAGCGGGAGATGGGGCGGCTTGCAACCACTGACTGGCGTTGGGTGACGCTGGCCGTGATGGCGGACATTGCCGTGTACTTGTGCCAGGGATGGCGGTGGAGTACACTGCTGCGGCCGGTGGCTGACGTGGGAGTCTGGAAAACAACGCAAGCGGTTTACATTGGGCTGTTTGCAAACGAAGTGCTCCCAGGGCGAACGGGAGAGGTGATCCGATGCTACCTGCAAAGGCGATGGAGCGGTCTACCGCTAAGCGTCGTGATCAGTTCGGCCGTCTTGGAGCGGGTGATGGATGGGGCGTGGCTGGTCCTCGGCTTTTGGATGGTAAGCCAATACGTGAAGGTGTCCAAGACTTTGATTGTAGGCAGCCGTATTCTGCTCCTTCTCCTGGTTATTGCCGGAGTGCTTGTGACTCTGGCCGTGCTGTATCGCGGAGAAACGGAGGCGGCCCTGGCGCGCAGCCGCTGGGCCAGACTGTTTAGGCACGTTGTGGGCGGTGTACACTCGATGGGCCGTTCCTGGTCGTTTGCCAGAGCGGCGGTGTTGAGCCTGGTCTACCTGCTTCTACAGATCCTGCCGATTCTCTTTCTGATGAAGGCATATGGCTTGGAAGTGACAGGTTGGGCTGCGCCGGTTGTGTTGGTCGTGCTGCGGCTGGGGACGATTCCGCCGCAGGGACCGGGCAACGTCGGATCGTTTCAGGCGTTGTCGAGAGGGGCCCTGGAGCTGTTCGGGCTGGAGCGGGCGGAGGCGACGGGATTCTCGACGCTGCTGTTTCTGGTGGTGACGGTGCCGCTGTGGCTGGCGGGGTTCGCGGCGCTGATCGCGACCAGGATGCGGTTCAGCGAGATCCACCGCGAGGCGCACGAGCAGATGGCGGAGGAGGGTTAGTTTAGGGATGCTGGAAATCAGCGGCCATCGGGATCAGCTGTTCATAGACGTGATCGGGGATGGGGCTGTGCCAGTGGCCGGTGACCTTGGCTGTGGTCACGGCGACCGCGAACAAGGCGAGCATGGCCGCGGCCAGCGCGCGGACGTGCACCGGGTGAGCTTTGGGACGCGCGAGATAGAGAGCACCTTCGGCGGGACACTCGGCCACGCATTCCATGCAGCCGATGCATTCGGCCGAGCGGACCTGGATGAGCTTGTCCACGGGCAGATTGGCGGGGCAGGCTTTGGCGCACTTGTTGCAATCGATGCATAGGTCCGGCACGCGGCGGATGCGGAGCGGACTGGCCAGCGAGGCCAGGCCCATGAGCGCGCCGTAGGGGCAGAGGTAGCGGCACCAGAAGTTGGGCACGAAGAAGGAGCCGATCACGAGAAGGCCGACAACAGTGGCGGCGAAGGGACTCATGCGGCGGAAGAAGTCGAGCATCTTGACGTCGGCGACCAAGCCGTAGGGGCTGGCGAGGAAGGCTTCAATGCCGGCGGCCGACATGCCTCCGACGGCCCACAGGAAGAGGCCGAACAGAATGTACTTGAGCCCGCGCAGGGGAATGTCGATCCACTTGGGAGGGAAGAAGACGCGCCTGAAGGTCTGGCGGCCGATTTTCCAAAGGCGTTCCGAGATGGTTCCGATGGGGCAGAGCCAGCCGCAGAAGGATTTGCGGAATGCAAGGCTGAGCGCGAGGAATGTGAGGAAGAGGACCATCGCGGCGGGGTGGATTTCCGGCATGGTTCCGGTGCGGAGATAGAAGAAGGTGTTCATCATGCCGGCGATGGGAAGCCAGCCTTCGACGCCTGGCGGGCGATCGAAGCGCGCGCCGCCTTGTTCGAAGTAGCGGACGAAGAAGTAGAACTGGGCGCCGATCCAGAGGTTGAGGGCAAGAAAAACGGTTTGGACGATGAGGCGCAGGCGCTGGGATTGATCGGGTTGGATTCGGCGTTCCCAATCCTTCTTCTTCATGGCTTTAGTGTGGCAGGAGGGTGGGAGAATGTCCGTGACGGCGGTCACAGCGTGGCGGTAAAGGCTTGTTAGAATTGGGTTTCGGCTTCGTTTTCGATGCCAGCCCAATCGAGGATTTCGACCGTTCTGCGGTCGAGGCGTAAAAGTCCTTCCGATTGGAAGCGGCCGAGGTTGCGCGAGACCACCTCACGGACGGTGCCAAGCCGGGCAGCCAGTTCCTCTTGCGTCTCCTCCAGTGGAAAGGCTCCGGAATCTGCCAGGCGAGCGCGGTCCAGCAGATCCTGGGCGAGGCGCTGGCGGATGGTGCCAAAGGTGACGCGCTCGGCGAGTCCGAGCAGGTGGCGGAGGCGCTTGCCGAAGACACGCAGGAAGCGCAGGGCCAGTTCCGGGTGGGCGCGGCAGGCGGCGAGAAAATCCTGTTTGAAAACAAGGATGGCGATGGTTGGCTGAAAAGCGAAGACGCTGGCGGGGTAGGGGCCGCCGTCAAAAACAGGAACCTCGGCGACCGAGGATGGAGCGGCCATGGTAGCGAGAACCAACTGGCGGCCTTGGGGTGTGGTCTTCACCACTCTGACGGCGCCTTCTCCGATGACCCACAGGCCTTGGCATTGCTCGCCCTCCAGGAAGAGTGTCTCGCCGGGCGCATACTGGCGGCTGACCGAGGTGTCCGCCAGATGCTCGAATTCGGGTTCCGGCAGAGAGGCGAACAGGTCAATGGCCTTGAGCATGGCGGGTTTGGAGAGGCTCATGAATGACAGTCTCCCATGGGTGTGTGACTTCAGTCATAGCGCAAGTTGGTTCCACACCCTAAGCTGGAACCGTAAGTCAGGAGGTAAACCCATGAATGCAGTAGCAAGCAAGAGAGTTGGAGATGTGGCCGCGCAGTCCACGGCGGCGGCCGGTGTGTTGGAAGAGCTTGGCATCGATTATTGCTGTGGCGGGCAAAGGTCGCTGGAGGAGGCCTGCCGGGATAAAGGAATCCAGGCGAGCACGGTGCTGGAGCAGGTAGAGGCGGCGGAAGCGTCGCGAAAAGGCCCGGACCGCAACTGGACCGAAGCGCCGCTGACAGAACTGATACAGCACATACTGAAGAGCCATCATGAATACTTGCGGCGGGAGCTGCCGCTAATCGCCGAGCGGATCGAGGCGGTGAGAACGGCGCATGCGGAACAGCATGAGACGATGCTGGGCGAACTGCAGGATGTGTTCGAGGAACTGCGCGCCGAACTGGGTTCGCATATGCAGAAGGAGGAGATGATTCTCTTCCCGTATGTGGAAAGGGCGGAGATGGCGTCGCAGGCTGGTCATCGTGCGGCGGCGCCGCCGTTCGGGACGTTCCGCAATCCGATCGAGATCATGGAAATGGAGCACGATGAGGCGGGACGCGCGCTGCGTGAAATCCGCCGGCTGACGGAGGGGTTCACGCTGCCCGAGGATGCGTGCAATAAGTTCGGCACGCTGTACGCGGGCCTGAAGGAGCTGGAGCGCGATATGCACACGCATATTCACCTGGAGAACAACATTCTGTTTCCGCGCGCGCTGGCGCTGGAATGAAGCATCCACGGTTTAAACCGCGAGTTTGGCGATTTCCTCAATGGTGAGGCGGCATTCGTCATCGGTGGTGTAGAAGTGCGGGGCGATGCGGATGCCGGCGTTGGGGCGGTGGTCGAGGAGGATATCGCGGGCAAGAAGTTGCTGCGTGATCCTGGCGCCTTCGGGGATGTCGAGGATGACGACGCCGCCACGGGTGCGGTCATCGGTGGGTGAATTGATGCGGAAACCACGCTCAAGGGCGAGGTCGATGAGGAGGCGCGTCTGGCGGAGCGATTTGGCGCGGATATGGTCGACGCCGGCTTCGAGGATCAGTTCGTAGCCGGATTGGGCGGCGTAGAGGGCGGGGATGGAGGGTGTGCCGTGAAGGAAGCGGAAGGCGTCGGGCGAGTAGTCGATGGGGCCGGGGTCAAATTGGAAGGGAGCGCGGTGGGCCATCCAGCCGGTGAGTTTGGGTTCAAGCGATTGCCATAAGTCGCGGCGGACGTAGAGGTATCCAGCGCCGGGGCCGCCGCAGAGCCATTTGACAGAGCCGCCGGTGGCAAAGTCGAGGTTCCAGGAGCGGACGTCAACGGGGACGGAGCCTGCGGATTGGTAGATGTCGGCGACGACCATGGCTCCCATCTGGTGGGCGCGGCTTGTGATGGCGGCGACGTCCTGGATGTAGGAAGACTTGAATAGGACGTGGGAGAGGCAGACAAGGCGGGTGCGCTCATCGATGGAGTGGAGGAGTTGTTCATGGGGGACTGTGATCAGTTTTGCGCCGTCGCTCTGGAGGGCGTGGAACAGGTAGAGGTTGGTGGGGAAGTTCTCCTGTTCGGAGAGGATGTGGTTGCGCGGAGCGGACCAGTCGAAGCAGCTGAGAACGATGGCCTGAGCGATGGAGACGTTGGGCTGCATGACGACTTCGCCTTCTGCGGCGCCGATGATGCGGGCGATGAGGTTGCCGACGGAGCGTGGCATCTCCCACCAGCCTTCCTCCCAGGCGCGGATGGAGCGCGCGGACCACTGGTCGGCGAATTGAAGGAGGCGATCGCGCGCGAGGCGGGGCATGGCGCCGAGAGAGTGGCTGATCATGTGGACGGAGTGATCGAGTGATGGGAACTCGTGGCGGAGGCGAAGGAGGTTATCCATTAGAGTGTTGGCTAGAGTGTTGGCGTCTCCAATCAAAGTATGCCGGGAGCCCGGCGGCGAGGATGGCGAGGCAGGCGAGTGAGGGGACGGGGTCGGTGAGGACGGTGTTGACGAGGAAGGCGATGGCGATGGCCGTGAAGGCGAGCGGGGTGGCGGGGTAGGCCCAGACGCGGTAGGGACGGTCGCGGGACGGGGCGCGTCGGCGGAGGAGAATGACGCCGAAAACGGTGAGGGCGTAGAAGATCCAGGTGGCGAACATGGCGAAGGCGGCGAGTTCGGCGTACCAGCCGGTGAGGACGAGCAGGGTGGCCCAGGCTCCCTGGAGGAGGATGGCGCGGTGCGGAGTTTGGAAGCGCGGGTGAACGGCGGTGAGCCAGGAGAAGAAGAGACCATCGGCGGCCTGTGCAAAGTAGACGCGCGGGGCGGTGAGGATCCAGCCGTTGGCCGCACCGATGATGGAGACGAGGATGGCAAGAGTGACGACGCCGGCGCCGCCATGGCCGATGGAGAGCTCAGCGGCGGAGGCGGCGACACGGTTGGAGGCGGCCATTTCCGCGGGAGTAAGCAGGTGCAAGTAAGCGAGGTTGGCAGCAACGTAGACGGCGATGCAGATGGCGAGGCCAAGGATGAGAGCCCGCGGAAGGGTGCGGCTGGGTTGTTTGACTTCGCCGGCGACGAAGCTGAGGCTGACCCAGCCGTCATAGGTGACGAGGCAGACGATCATGGCGGCTCCGAAGCCGGAGAGGGTGACGGGGGCGGTGGCGGATTGGGAGTGGGCAGGGGCGAGGAAGGCGGAGAGGACGAGCGCGGCGAGCGCAGCGAGTTTGATAGCGGTGAAGACGACTTGCACGCGGGCTCCGGCGCGGAGTCCGGCGCAGTTGACGGCAACGAGCGCGGCGATGAGGGAAACGGCAGTGAGGCGAGTGGCGGCCGTGCCCATCTGGATGAACTGGGCGAGATAGAGAGCGAAGCTGACGGCGAGCCAGGCGATGGCGCCGGAGACGACGACGAGCAGGAACGCCCAACCGCTGAGGAAAGCGGCGAGCGGGCCGTAGATTTCGCGGAGGTAGACGTAGTGGCCGCCGGTGGCCGGCATCATGGCGCCGAGCTCGGCGTAAGCGAGCGCCCCGGCGAGGGAGAGCAGACCGGCGAAAATCCAGAGGAGGATGATCCAGGAGGGCGAGGGGAGGTGGCGGGCGACGAGGTTGGGGGTGAGGAAGATGCCTGCGCCGATGATGGTTCCGGCAACGATGGCGGTGGAGTGAAGCAAGGAGAGCTGGCGGGCGAGGGCCATGCGGGGTTGCTCATTGTAGCATTGGCGTGGTGATATGATCGGCGGAGAATTATGGCGGAGGCGGCGGTCGGTGGAAGCGAGCGGCACGCGGGTGTGGTGCGGTGGACGCATTGGGTGATCGCGCTGTCGTTTGCGGCGCTGCTGGTGACGGGGGTGGAGATTCTGATTTCGCACCCGCGTTTTTATTGGGGGGAGACGGGCAATGTCCGGATGGAGCCTTTGTTTACGCTGCCGATACCGGCGTCGCGCGGGTCCGTGCCGACGGGCTACCGGTTTGTGCTAGAAGATCAGAATAGCTGGAGCCGGTCGCTGCATTTTCAGAGCGCGTGGCTGGTGTTTTTCACGGCGGTTCTGTATGGGTTTTGGGGAATTTTGCAGGGGCATTTTCGCAAGAACCTTGCGCCGGGCGGCGGGCAGGGCGGGGATGAGTGGACGTACAACACGTACCAGCGGGTGGCGTATTTGAGCGTGGTGTTCGTGTTGTTCCCGCTGATGTTTTGGACGGGGCTGGCGATGTCACCGGCGTTTGTGGCGGCGTTTCCGTTCACGGTGACGGTGTTCGGCGGGCAGCAGTCGGCGCGGACGATACATTTTTTTGTGACGCTGGCGCTGGTGGTATTTGTGGTGGGGCACGTAGTGATGGTTTACCGCGCGGGTTTCGTGAAGCGAACACGCGCGATGATCACGGGGAGGATGAAAGGATGACGCGGAGAAAGCTGGTCAGCAGCGGGGTAGCGGCGTTCTCGGGAGTGGCGGGTTTGACAGTGGCCGGCCGGCTGGCGAAGCAGTATGGGTTGGTTCCTCCCGACGGCGGCGGGATCTATGGCCCGGGGCACCGGCTGACGTATGGCGTGCAGAAGCTGCTGACGGGCAACGCGTTGGCGCGGGAGTTTCCGCGGAGCGCGATTTCGGACCGGCCGTTTGCGAATGGGCGTCCGCCGAAGGATGAGAATTACTTGAGGATGAAGGAGGCGGGGTTCGTAGATTGGCGGCTGAAGGTGGACGGAATGGTGGAGCGGCCTTCGAGTTTTTCCGTGGCGGAGCTGAAGAGTTTTGTGCCGCGGACGCAGATAACGCATTTGGCGTGCGAGGAGGGATGGTCGTTTATCGCGGAGTGGATGGGGGTTCCGCTGTCTGCGGTTCTGGAGCGTGTGGGGGTGCGGCGGGGCGCGAAGTATGTGATGTATTTTTCGATACAACCTGAGTGGTGGGACAGCGTGGATATCGATGAAGCGGTGCATCCGCAGACGCTGGTGACGTATGGGATGAACGGGGGCGAGCTGCCGGTGGGGCATGGCGGTCCGGTGCGGATGAGGGTCCCAAGGCAGCTTGGGTACAAGAGCGTGAAGTTTGTGAACCGGCTGACGGTGACGGATAGCGTGAAGGGGTTCGGGAAGGGAATGGGATCGGTGGCGGCGGAGTATGGGTATAGCTGGTACAACGGGATTTGAAGTGGGAGGGAAGTGATGCGACTAGGAGTTGGGGTGTTAATGGCAGTGGCAGGGTTCGGGCAACCGTTGGAGAATTGGCGCGGGGCGGAGGGGGAGAGCCGGGTGGCTCCGAAGATGGCGTGCGCAGAGTTGAGGGGACAGACGGGGTACGAGTTCAGCGTGATCACGGCGGTGATGGTGGATGATTACTGCCGGGTGATGGGGCAGATCCTTCCCGAGGTGCGGTTTGAGGTGAACCTGCCTGGGTCGTGGAACCGGCGGCTGTACATGTTTGGGAACGGGGGGTTCGCGGGGGAGAATCTGGATGCGGCGAACCGGGCGGGTCAGAGGACCAGGGCGCTGAAGCATGGGTTCGCGGTGACAAGCACGAACACGGGGCACGATGCGGCGACGGAGCCGCTGGCGACGTTCGCGGTGAACCGGCAGAAGCTGATCGATTATTCATTCCGGTCGCTGCATGTGACGGCGGTGACGGCGAAGAAACTGGCGGAGGTTTACTACGGGTCGCGGCCGGCGCGGTCGTATTTCAATGGATGTTCGACGGGAGGGCGGCAGGCGCTGATCTTGGCACAGCGGTTCCCGGAGGATTTCGACGGGATTCTGGTGGGCGCGCCGGTGCTGGACTTCACGGGGACGATGCTGTCGTATGCGAGCACGGCGAAGGCGCTGGCGGCGGCTCCGCTGACGGAGGCGAAGGTGAAGCTGCTGGCGGGGCGGGTGTACGAGGCTTGCGACGCGAAAGATGGATTGAAGGATGGACTGATCGATGATCCGCGGCTGTGCGCCTATTCTCCGGCGAAGGATTTGCCGCGGTGCGCGGGTGCGGACGGGCCGGACTGTTTCACGGATGCGCAGAGCAAAGCGCTGGAGACGCTTTACGGTGACGTGCATGGACCGAATGGGCGGCTGTTTCCGGGATGGCCGCTGGGAGTGGAACCGGCGTGGGCTCCGTGGATTGTGCGGGACGGGCAGCCGACGATTTCGGTGACGTTCGCGCAGAGTTTTTTCAAGTACATGGCGTTTCCGGACGTGAACGCGAATTTTGAGTTGAAGGATTTGAGCCTGGAGAAGGATCTGCCGCGGATGGCGGGGATCCGGCAGATGCTGGACGCGGTGGATCCGGACCTGAGCGCGTTCCGTGCGCGCGGGCGCAAGATGATCATGTACTACGGATGGGCCGATTCGGCGTTGAATCCGCTGATGGGGGTTGAGTACTACGAGGGCGTGCTGAAGAAGATGGGGGCGGGGACGAGGGATTTCTTCCGGCTGTTCATGGTGCCGGGGATGTTCCATTGCGCGGGCGGCGTGGGGACGGACCGCTTTGACGCGTTCACGCCGCTGGCGGAGTGGACGGAAGGGAAGCAGGCTCCGGCGCTGATTGTGGCTTCGCAGGCGAAGCCGGCACGGACGCGGCCGCTGTGTGTGTATCCGGAGGTGGCGAAGTATAAGGGGTCGGGTAGCGTGGATGAAGCGGGAAGCTTTGTGTGTGCTCAGCGATAGAATGATTTTATGGATCTCTATAAGGATCTGACGAGCGGAGAACTACCGGGAATCCGCAAGGTCTCGGTCTTGTCTGTTGGATGAAGCGGACCTCGGCGGGGCTGAAGCCTCGCGCAGGCTGAAGGCCTGCCGCACACAATATAGAATGGGTGCAAAGCGATGAAGAAGGGCTGGCTATTGGCGCTTGCGGCTGCGGTGTGCGGTTTGGCGTGGGTGGATAACGCCAAGGATGACGCGTGGGTGGCGTCGCGGAAGAATTGGTGGGCGTTCCAGCCGGTGGAGCGGCCGGAGGCGGCGGGGATTGATGAGTTGGCGGGGAAGAGCGGCGCGGAACTGGACAGGCGGCGTTTGATCCGGCGGCTGAGTCTGGATTTGACGGGGTTGCCGCCGGCGGCGGGGGATGTGGAGCGGTTCCTGCGGGATGAGTCCGAGGATGCGTACGAAAAGCTTGTCGAGCGGTTGATGGCTTCGCCGCATTATGGGGAGCGGATGGGGCAGAAGTGGCTGGACGTGGTGCGGTACGCGGACACGAACGGGTTCGAGCTGGATGAGGAGCGCAAGCATGCGTGGCGGTACCGGGATTACGTGGTGGCGGCGTTCAATAAGGATAAGCCGTACGATCTGTTTATCAAGGAACAGATCGCCGGGGATGAGATGTTCCCGGAGAATCAGGAGGCGCTGATAGCGACGGGTTTCCTGCGGGCGGGGCCTGAGCATCTGGTGGGGGGCAATCAGGATGAGGAGATGAACCGTCAGGAGGTGCTGACGGAGATGACGGCGGTGATCGGCGGGGCGTTTTTGGGGCTGACGGTGAATTGCGCGCGGTGTCACAACCATAAGTTCGACCCGATACCGCAGGCCGATTATTACCGGCTGCAGGCGGTGCTGGCGGGGACAGTGGGCAAGGATCCGGTGATTGTGCCGGAGGAGGAGAAGAGGGGGCGGGAAGCGGAGCAGAAGGCGTTTGAGGAGCGGATGAAGCCGATCACGGATGAGATCAAGGCGATCGAGAAGCCGTACCGGGAGCGGCTGAAGGAGGAGAAGAAGGCGAAGCTATCGGCGGGGCACCTGGCGGCGCTGGCGGTGGAAAAAGACAAGCGCAACGAAGTAGAAAAGCGGCTGGGGAAGGAGGCCGAGGACCAGATCAAGGTGAGCTGGGATGAGGCTGTGGCGGCGCTGACGCCGGAGGATCGTGAGCGGCGGCGGGGGTTGCGGAACAAGATGCATGCGCTGGAATACGAGAGGCCGGCGCCGGTTCCGGCGGCGTACGCGATGGGGAACATGGAGAAGGCTCCGGCGACGCACATCCTGAAAGTGGGCAACCACAAGATGAAGCAGGAGGAGGTGACGCCAGGGCTGCTGCGGGTGCTGAATCCGCCGGCAGTGACCGGGGAGGTTGCGGGGCGGCGGACGGCGCTGGCGAATTGGCTGGCGTCTGGGGAGCATCCGCTGACGGCGCGGGTGATGGTGAACCGGATCTGGCAGATGAGGATGGGCGAGGGGATTGTTTCGACGCCGAACGATTTCGGAGTGCTGGGGGGGAAGCCGTCGAATAAGAGGTTGCTGGACTGGCTGGCGTGGGAGTTTGTGCGTGGCGGGTGGAGCGTGAAAAAGCTGGACCGGCAGATATTGTTGTCGAAGGCTTACCGGGGAGAGCGTACGCCGCGGCGGCTGGAGGCGGAGTTTTTGCGCGACAGCGTGCTGGCGGTGAGCGGGGCGCTGAATCCACGGCTGGGCGGCACGCCGCTGAAGGTTCCGATTGAGCAGGAGGTCTACGATTTGATCTTCACGGAGGCGGAGCCGGATAATTTGTGGCCGGTGGAGCGGGATGAGCGGGAACATACCCGGCGGAGTTTGTATTTGTTGAACAAGCGGACGGTACGGCTACCGATGCTGGCGAACTTCGACCAGCCGGACGCGATGACGTCGTGCCCGGCGCGGCCGAGCTCGACGCACGCGCTGCAGGCGCTGTCGCTGTTCAATTCGCCGTTCATGGAGCAGCAGTCGCGGCGGTTCGCCGAGAGGGTGGAGACGGAGTGCGGGGCGTCGGGCGCCGATTGCATGGTGCGGCGCGCGTATTTGCACGCGCTGTCGCGCCCGCCGCGGGCGGGGGAGATGGAATCGGCGCGGAAGTTTCTGACGCAGGGCGGCTCGATGACGGAGTTCTGCCTGGCAATGCTGAACCGGAATGAGTTTGTCTATGTACCGTAGGGACATATTGCGGTGGGCCGCGAACGGATTTGGCGCGCTGGCGGCGGAGTCGCTGCTGGCGGGGCAGAAGGCGCATTTTCCGGCGAAGGCGAAGTCGGTGATTTTCCTGTTCATGGTGGGCGGGCCGAGCCAGATCGATACGTTCGATCCGAAGCCGCTGCTGGAGAAGTATGCGGGAGAGCGGCTGCCGGAGAGTCTGGGGAAAGTGCCGGGCCAGTTCACCGACGGGTCGACGCCGATCCTGCCGAGCCCGTGGAAGTTCAAGCGGCATGGCAGGAGCGGGACGTGGGTGTCGGATTTGATGCCGCACATCGCCGAGTGCGTGGATGATCTGTGCATCGTGCGGAACTTCCATACAGAAAGCGTGGTGCATGCGCCGGCGATGTACCAGGTGATGAGCGGGCGGATCCTGATGGGCTACCCGTCGCTGGGCTCGTGGGTGACGTACGGTTTGGGGAGCGAGACGGAGAATCTGCCGGCTTACGTGGTGATGCCGCAGCCGGAGGGGACGCCGGAGGGCGGGACGCCAATGTGGGGATCGGGTTTTTTGCCGGCGGTGCATCAGGGGACGCTGCTGCGTCCGGGGGCGAATCCGATTTTGCACTTGAAGCCGTGGATGGAATCGCGGAGACAGAAGGCGACGCTGGGGCTGTTGCAGGAGATGAACCGGCAGGACGCCCCGGCGGGGAACGAGGAGATGGCGGCGCGGATCGCGAGTTATGAGCTGGCGTTCCGGATGCAGACGCATGCGCCAGAGGCGGTGGATCTGAAGCAGGAGAGCGCGGCGACGCGGCGGCTGTACGGACTGGATGAGGCGCGGACGGCGGAGTTCGGGACGCGGTGCCTGCTGGCGCGGCGGATGGTGGAGCGCGGGGTGCGGTTCGTGCAGATCTATTCGGGCGGCGGTCCGGTGAGCATGCAGTGGGACGCGCATGATCACCTGCAGGCGAACCACGAGAAGATGGCGGGGATGACGGACAAACCGGTCGCGGGGTTGATCAAGGATCTGAAGTCGAGGGGGCTGCTGGATTCGACGCTGGTGATCTGGGGAAGCGAGTTCGGGCGGTTGCCGATGTCGCAGTCGGGCAACGGGCGGGATCACAATCCGCACGGGTTCACGATGTGGTTCGCGGGCGGAGGAGTGAAGGGCGGCCAGGTGCTGGGGGATACCGATGAGTTCGGATTACGGGCGATAGACGGGTGGCACATGCGGGATTTCCACGCGACGATTCTGCACGCGCTGGGGCTGGATCAGAATAAGCTGTGGTATTTGCATAACGGGCGGCATGAGAAGCTGACGGATTTCGGGGGGAAGGTGATGGAGAGGGTTCTCGGGTAGGGGTTAGAAAAGGCGCCAGAGGGAGTCCTTGGGTTTGGTGAGTTTGAAGGTTTGATACCAGGCGCAGACGGGGTAGAGGGCAGCGAGGGCAGCCAGGGTGATGACCCAAGCGCCTTCGAGCGAGGCGGGCTGAGGGAAGAAGGCGAAGGCAAACAGGGCCAGCAAATAGAAGTGTGCGATGTAGAAGAATAGCGGTGTTTGTCCGAAGACGATTAGAGGGGAGCGGAGGGAGTGAGGCAGGCGGAGGAAAAGGGCGAGGATGAGCAGGCCGAGGCCGAGCGACATGGCGGAGAAGACGAACGACGGGGGATATTTCACGTTGTTGAAGAATTCGATCCAGGAGTTGTCGCGCGGGAGGCGAATGTTCCCCCAGCCGCCGGCGGCGCGGAGGGTGAGGCTGGCGATGAATAGGAAGGCTCCGAGAATCCAGACGCGGCGGCCGGCGCGGGCAGGATCGCGCCGCCACCAGTAACCGAAGTACATTCCGGCGGCGGTGATGGCGAGCCAGGGGATGACGGGGTAGATGACGACGATGTGCTGCGAGAGGCCCGGTGTGAGAAGAATCGTTGCCCACCACGGGCCGGGTTCTCCGCTGGCGGGGAGCAGGGCATGGGTGGCGATGACGGAAAGAGCGGATACGAACAGCTCCGGCCCAGAATTCGCTGGCGTGCTGGCGGGCGATGAAGGCGCTGGAGTGGTCGATGGCCATGAGCATCATGATGAGGCCGCGCCAGGCGTCGATGGGGAGGTAGCGGGAGCTGCTGCTCATGGGAGTTTGAGTTCGAGGTTGCCGGTGCGGTCCAGGCGGAAGCGCCAGTTGGAGGGGACGAGCGTGGTGGAGCCGTAGTCGAGGATGAGGGCGGGACCTTGTTTTGCGGCGCGGCCTATCTGGTTGCGGTGGAAGACAGGGGTTTGGCGCCAGCGGCCGTCGAGGTAGAGCTTGCGGAGTTCGGGTTTGGCGGCGGACGGGGAAGGGAGCGGACGCAGTCCGGGTTTGCGTGTTTCGACGCGGGCGCGGACGCGGATGGTGACGACTTCGACGGGGCGCGCGGGGTCGGAGTAGCCGTAGACGCGGTGGTGTTCCTTGTGGAATGCGGCGGCGGCCTCTTCGCGATTCCGCCAGGGGACGTTGAGCTCGTAGCTTTGTCCGGCGTAGCGGAGGTCGGCGGTGCGTTCGATGCGCGCGCCGCGGGTTTCCTGGCGGGCCTGTTTTTCGAGTTCGCGGAAGGCTTTTGCGAAACCGGCGCGGCCGAGCAGGCCGGCGGAGTAGTCGCGAACGCGGTCGGCGAGGAGCATGCCGAGAGCGGAGAGGCCTTCGGCGTAGCGGGGGACGACGACGGTGCGGATGCCGAGTTCGGCGGCGATGTGGCAGGCGTGGAGGCCGCCGCCGCCGCCGAAGGCGATAAGGGCGAAGCGGCGCGGGTCGTGGCCGCGCTCAATGGAGACGGCGCGGATGGCGCGCTCCATGTTGGCGTTGGCGACGCGGATGATGCCTTCGGCGGCCTGCATGCGCTCCATGCCGAGTGAGTTGGCGACAGCGTCGATGGCCTTGGCGGCTCGATCGACGGAGATCTCCATTTCACCGCCGAGGAACTGGCGCGCGGTGATGCGGCCCATGACGACGTGGGCGTCGGTGACGGTGGCCTGGCTGCCTATGCCGTAACAAGCGGGGCCGGGATCGGCTCCGGCGCTTTCCGGGCCGACGCGGAGCAGGCCTCCGGCGTCGACACGCGCGAGGGAGCCGCCGCCGGCGCCGACGGTGTGGATGTCGAGCATGGGGACGCGTACGGGGAAGCCGTCGACGCTGGCTTCGGTGGTTTCGCGCACGGCTCCGTCGCAGAGGCTGACGTCGGTGGAGGTGCCGCCCATGTCAAAGCCGAGGATGCGGCGGTAGCCGGAGAGGCGGGCGAGGTGGATGGCTCCAATGACGCCGCCGGCGGGTCCGGAGAGGACGGTGCGGACGGCCTGGCGGCGGGCCTGTGCTGCGGAGAGGAAGCCGCCGTTGGATTGAAGGATGGAGATGGAGTGGCGGCTGTTTTCGAGTTCCTTGAGGTAGGCGTCCATGAGCGGGCCGACGTAGGCGTTGATGAGGGTGGTGGAGGCGCGCTCGTATTCGCGGAACTCGGGGGAGACTTGGTGGGAGGCGCAGAGATAGCCGAGGCCGGCGAGGGCCGCGGCAACTTCCTTTTCGTTTTGCGGGTTTTGATAGGAGTGGAGCAGACAGACGGCGACGGCCTCGACACGAGCGCGGCGGAGCGCTTGGGCGAGCTTGCTTAATGCGGCAGGATCGGGGCGTGCGGCGATGGCGCCGTCGTAGAGGGTGCGCTCGGGGACACCGAAGCAAAGCTTGCGCGGCACGAGCGGGCGGCGGGGCAAGGGGGTGAGGTTGTATAGTTCGGCGCGGTTCTGGCGGCCGATGTGAAGCAGGTCTTCGAAGCCTTTGGTTGTGAGGAGAGCGGTGCGCGCGCCTTTGCGTTCGAGCAGGGCGTTGGTGGCGACAGTGGAGCCGTGTACGACGTCGGCGGGTTTGGTTCCGGCGGCGCGGGCGAGGCCTTCGAGGATGACGCGGGCCGGGGCGCGCGGGTTGGAGCGGAGTTTGAAGCTCTCCATGCGCCCGTCCTTGTGCAAGACGATGAAATCGGTGAAGGTTCCGCCCGCGTCGATTCCTATGCGCATGCCTAGGTCAAAGGGTACCGCACCTGCGTATCATGGAAGTTGATCCAACTTGAACGGGTATCCAAGCGCTTTGACGGGAAACGTCAGGTGACCGCGCTCCATCCACTGGATTTAGAGATTCCGAAGGGCGAGATGGTGGCGATTGTGGGGCCGTCGGGTTCGGGCAAATCGACCTTGTTGAACCTGATCGGCGGGCTGGACCGTCCGAGCGAAGGCGAGATCACGCTGGATGGGGAGAAACTGGGCAACCTGCCGGACGATCAGCTGACACGCGTGCGGCGCGACAAGATCGGCTTCATCTTTCAGTTCTTCAATCTGCTTGCGAGTTTGAGCGCGGCGGAGAACGTGGCGCTGCCGCTGCATCTACGCGGGTGGAGCCGGGGGAAGGTGCGGGATCGTGCGGAGGAGCTGCTGGAGTTGGTCGGGTTGTCGCAGCGGGCCGAGCATCTGCCGGAGGAGTTGTCGGGCGGGGAGCGGCAGCGGGTGGCGATCGCGCGGGCGCTGAGCGTGTATCCGCCGGTACTGCTGGCTGATGAGCCGACGGGGAATCTGGATTCGGTGAACGGGGCGGGGATCCTGGCGCTGCTGCACGATCTGCATCAGCGGCTGGGGACGACGATCCTGATCGTAACGCACGATGTGACGGTGGCCGAAGGCTGCCAGAGGATTGTGACGCTGCGCGACGGGAGCATTATCGAGGACCGGCGGCTATGAGGATGCTGGCGCTTTTGACGTGGCCGTATGTGCGCAAACACCGGCTGCGCAGTTTGCTGACGCTGGCGGGGATCGTGATCGGCGTGGCGGTGTTCGTGGGGATGCACACGGCGAACCGGAACGTGGGGAGCGCGTTCGCGCGGACGGTGGACCGGATCGCGGGGAAGGCGCAGTTGCAGGTGTCGGCGGGGGAGACGGGGTTTCCCGAGGAGACGCTGGAGAAAGTGCAATCGCTGAGGGAGGTGGGCGCGGCGGCTCCGGTGATTGAAGCGGTGCTGAATACGGGCCGGGAAGGGCAGGGGAACCTGCTGGTGCTGGGTGTGGACATGACGGGCGACCGCAGCCTGCGCGAATACGATCTTGAGGATGAGGATGTGATCGACGATCCGCTGATCTTTCTGGCGCAGCCGGATTCGATGATCGTGAGTAAGCAGTTTGCCGGGCGGAATGGGATCGAGCGGGGCGGGAAGCTGAAGCTCGAGACGATGGAAGGCGAGAAAGAGTTCACGGTGCGCGGCATCATGAAGGCGGAAGGGCTGGCGCAGGCGTTCGGCGGGAACCTGGCGGTGATGGATATTTACGCGGCGCAGCTGGTGTTCGGGCGGGGTCGTATGTTTGACCGGATCGACATCGGGCTGGCGGAGGGCGTGAGCGTGGAGGAGTGCCGGAAGAAGCTGGAGGCGCTGCTGGGGCCAGGGTTTCAGGTGGAGACGCCGTCGACGCGGTCTGGCCACTTTGAAGCGGTCTCGCGGGCGCTGGGGATCACGATCAACATCACGTCGCTGTTCGCGCTGCTGATCGGGGTGTTCATTATTTATAATTCGTTCTCGATCGCGATCACGGAACGGAGGTCGGAGATCGGGATTCTGCGGGCGCTGGGGGCGTCGCGGGGGCGCGTGCTGGGGATGTTTTTGGGGGAGAGCCTGGCGGCGGGGTTGGTTGGATCGAGCATCGGGATTTGGCTGGGGCTGCTGCTGGGCGGGGCGATGACGCCGGTGCTGGGGACGATGGTGCAGGAGGTGTATGGGGCGCCGCAGGCGGGGGAAGGTTCGGAGGCGCAGTGGTGGCTGATTGCGGCGGCGCTGGGGATCGGGATGCTGGCGAGCGTGGCGGGAGGGATTCTGCCGGCGCGTGCGGCGGCGCGAGTGGATCCGGTGAAGGCGCTGCAAAAGGGGCAATTCCAGGTGATCGCGGCGGGGGAGAACCGTATGCGGCGGCTGGTGGCGTTCGCGATGTGGGCGGTGGCGCTGGCGTGTTTGATGGGCGAGGGTGTGACGTTCTATGCGGGATATCTGCTGATGGTGACGGGAGTGATCCTGCTGACGCCGGCGCTGGCGGGTTGGCTGGCAAGGGCGCTGCGTCCGGCGCTGCGCTGGCTGCGTCCGGTGGAGGGGGCACTGGCGGCGGACAGTTTGATACAGGCTCCGCGGCGGACGTCGGCGACGGTGGCGGCGCTGATGCTGTCGCTGGCGCTGGCGGTGGGGTTCGCGGGGATCACGCGCGCGACTTACGGGTCGCTGCTGCGGTGGATGAACGACACGCTCAATCCGGATCTGTTTGTGTGGCCGACGGAGTCGATCACGTCGCGGACGTTCCGGTTTCCTGCGTCGGTGGAAAAGGAGCTGAGCGAGATTGAAGGGATCGAGGAGGTGCAGGGGGTTCGCAATGCGCGGGTGCTGATCGGCGGGTTGCCGGCGATGGCGATCTCGGTGTCGATCGAGATTTCCTCGCGGCGAGTGCCGGTGATGGCGGTGGAGGGGGATCCGAAGGAGATGCTGCCGCTGGCGGCGGCGGGCAAAGGAGTGATCATCGCGGATAACCTGTCGAGGCTGCGCGGATTGCACAAGGGCGACATGCTGGAGCTGGATACGCCGAGCGGACGGACGCGGCTGCCTATTTTGGGAGTGACGGTGGATTATTCGGATCAGCAGGGGGCGTTTCTGATCGACCGGTCCTTATACAGGAAGCTGTGGCGCGACGAGACATTGAACGGGTGCCGGGTGTATCTGAAGCCGGGAGCGTCGGAGGAAAAGGTGAAGGCGGAAATCGTGAAGCGATTGGGGTCGCACCGGCGTCTATTCATATTCACGAATGAAGCGATCCGGGAGTATATCTTGAACATCACGAACCAGTGGTTCGGGCTGACCTACGTGCAGGTGGCGGTGGCGCTGCTGGTTGCGGTGCTGGGGATTGTGAACACGCTGACGGTTTCGATTACGGACCGGCGGCGGGAGCTGGCGATCTTGCAGGCAGTGGGCGGGCTGCGGCGTCAGGTTCGGCACACGATCTGGCTGGAGGCGGCGGCGATCGGTTTCATCGGGCTGGTGCTGGGGCTGGCGGTGGGGGCGGTGACGCTCTACTACAACCTGGAGATGCTGAAGCGGGATGCGATCGGGCTGCTGTTGCCGTTTGAGTATCCGTACGGATTCGCGGCGGCGCTGTTGCCGGTGATCCTGTTGGTGAGTTTCGTGGCGGCGTTGTGGCCGGGAGAGGCGGCGGTGCGCGCGTCGCTGGTGGAGTCGCTCGAGTATGAATAGGGTGGCGTTGGCGGTGTTGCTGTGCGCTTCGGCGGGGTTGACGCAGGAAGTGCGCGGGATTATCGAGGAGGTGCAGCGGCGGACGCGGTCGAATTCGCAGCGCTATGAGGGGACGCTGGAGGTGATGGATTCGCGGCGGCGGATCACGACGAAGCGGTGGCAGTATGAGCGGATCGGGTCGTTCGGGGAGAGCAAGACGGTGCTGCGGTTTATTGAGCCGCCAGAGGTGAAGGGCGTGGCGCTGCTGGTGCACAACCACAAGGAGCGGAGCTCGGATCAATGGATGTGGACTCCGGCGCTACAGCGGGACCGGCGGATCGCGCTGCAGGACCGCTCGACGCGGTTCTTCGGGACCGATTTCAGTTTCGAGGATCTGGAGGAGCGCGACGTCGATCACTACGACTACAAGCTGCTGGGCGAGGAGCGGCTGGACGGGGCGATGTGCTGGAAGATCGAGTCGCGGCCGCGAGGGTCGAAGACGTCGCAGTACACGCATTCGCATGCGTGGGTGCGGAAGGATATTTACGTGTTCGCGAAGGTGGAGGGGTTTCGTGACGCGGCGCTGGTGCGGCGCATACTCTATCGCGGGTACGAGCAGGTGATGGGGATCTGGACGGCGAAGGAGCTGGAGGTTTATGACGCGCGGCGGGAGAGCCGCACGGTGATGCGGCTGGAGAAGCTTGAGTACAACCTGCCGCTGAAGGAAGAGGACTTCACGCTGCAGGCGTTGCGGCGCGGCCCATGAGAGCGGGTCTGTTGCTGGTGCTGGGGGTAGTGGTGTGTCCTGGGCAGCGGTTCACGCAGCGCGGCTTTTTGGAAACGCGGACGTCGCTGTTTCCGCAGGAGGCGCCGAACGATTCCGGCCACGTGGTGGCGGAGAGCCTGCTGCGGTGGGAAGCGTCGTATCAGGCGGCGGGGTGGCTGAAGCTGAACCTGGACGCAGAGGCGCGCACGGATACGCACCAACAGGTGGAGCGCGTGTTGCGGCTGGACACGTTGGACCGTTCGCCGCGGCGTCCGGCGTTTTCGGTGCGGCGGCTGAGTCTGCTGGCGTACCGGGGCGGGTGGACTGTGGAGGCCGGCAAGCAGTTTATCCGGTGGGGCAAGGCGGACATTCTGAATCCGACGGACCGGTTCGCGCCGCGGGATTATCTGAACGTGACGGGGAGCGATTTTCTTGGGGTGACGGCGGCGCGGGTGACGTATGAGCGGAACCGGGACACAGTGGATTTCGTGGCGGCGCCGCGATTCACGCCGAGCCGGACTCCGCTCTTGAATCAAAGATGGGCGGTGCTGCCGGCTGAGGCGGCAGCGTTTGCGTTTGAGGATAAGGGGACTCGAATTCCTGGGCGGACGCAGTTCGGGGCGAGGTGGAGCCACAGGGCGGATGGGTGGGAGTATGCGCTGGTGTTCTATGAGGGTTTCCATCATCTGCCGCTGTTTGATGGTGCTGTGCGGCTGTTTCCGGCGCCGGCGATCGAGTTCGAGCGGGTTCATCCGACGCTGCGGCTGTACGGCGGAGATGTGGCGGTGCCGTTGCGGTGGGTGACGGTGAAGGGCGAGGCGGCGTGGTTCACCTCGCGCACGCGGCTGGCGGATGAGTACCTGCTGTACGTGATTCAACTGGAGCGGATGGTGGGCGAGTGGGTGTTCGTGGGCGGGTATGCAGGGGAGGCGGTGACGGAGCGGCGGAATCCTGCCGACTTTGCTCCGGACCGCGGTTTTGCGCGGTCGTTTTTGGGGCGGGCGCAGTACACGATCGGTCCGCGGCGGTCGGTGGCGTTTGAGGCGGCGGTGCGGCAGAACGGGGAAGGGGTGTGGTTGCGGTCGGAGTATTCACAGCAATTGGGGCGGAACTGGCGGGCGACGGCGGGGTTTACGCTGATTCGCGGGGATGGGCGTGATTTTCTGGGGCAGTTTAGGCTGAATTCGTACGGGCTGGTGGCGCTGCGGTATAGCTTTTAGGGGTGGCGTTTGGAGGCGAGGCTTACCCGGCCGCCATTGCTTTGCCAGAGGCTTGGCGGTTGACGGCGCGGCGGACCTGAGCGGCGAGGGCGGCGATGAAGGTGGGGGAGTCGTTGAGGCCGGGCATCATGCGGAAGTGGCGGATGCCGAGGCGTTCGGCGATTTCGCGGTGCTCGATGTTGACCTCGTAGAGGGTCTCCATGTGGTCGGAGACGAAAGAGATGGGGATCATGAGAACGTTGCGGGAGCCTTTGGAAGCGAGGTCTTCGAGCGTTTCGCGCATCATCGGGCGCAGCCATTTTGAAGGGCCGACCTTGCTCTGGTAGCAGAGGCGCCAGGGGTTGGGCCAGGCTCCGGCGGCGCGGACGAGTTTGACGGAGCGTTCGATGTGGGACTGGATGAAATGGACGAGCGGGGTCCAGGGGGACAGTCGAAGCTGGTTAGAGGAACTCCTCGATGGCGTCGAGCGAGTCGGGGCCGCCGAGTTGAAACAACACCACACCCAGCTTCATGGCGATCGCAGTATGTATATTATTCAACAATACGGCGATGCGACATCAAGTGATTTTCCTGGGGCTGTTGCTGGCGGTGGGCTGCGCGGGGTCTGAGAAGCTGGCCGATATCGGTTACGCGACAGTGGATGGCATGGAGGCGAGGCTGGATCTTTACCTGCCGAAGGAGAAGGGCGCCCCGGTTGTGGTGTATGTGCACGGTGGGGCGTGGCGGTCAGGGAGCAAGGAAAAGCCGCCGGTGGCGGGGCTAGTGGAGGAGGACTTCGCGGTGGCGAGCGTCAACTACCGGCTGAGTCCGGTGGCGAAGTTTCCGGATATATAAACAGAACGGGCTGCCGGTGCGGATGGAGGTGGTGCCGGGCGCCGGGCATGGCGGGAAAGAGTCCTACGATGCCCGGCGTATGGGGCTGGTTGTGGAGTTTCTAAGGGAGCATCTCACGCGGCATTAGGGCAACGAGGGCGGAATAGAGTTTGCGGCGCGCGGCGATGCAAGCGCCGTCGCCCGCATCCGGGCGCGTCCAGTCGAAGCCGAGGGCGCGCCAGGCGGCATCATCGGGATCGAGGCCAAGCGTTTCAATGTAGAAGCGGTCAACGATGAGGAACTGGCGGCGGAAGGCGAGCAGGTAGCCGCCGCGCTGGCGCCAGACCTCCGCGGCGTGTGCGCGCGTGCGGTACCAGAGGTTGATGTGGGCTCCGCAGCGGGTGGGGCCGGCGGGGCGGCGGAAACGTTTGAGGGCCGTCTGGTCGCCACTTTGGACACGGCGGTGTAGAATCCCGGCCCGGATTTGTACTTCTTTGACGGCATCGTTCATGACATGTTCTCCTCAGTGGCCAACGCCGCTCCCATGCTGGCTGAGAAAATGCATGTTGTCGTTACCGTGTTGGGGTATCGCAGGGTGAAGACTGCTTTCGGCGGAGAGGCGCCCCTGCGCGCCAGCCACCATGGTAGCGCAGGAGCTGCCCGGTAATTGCCTACCGGATCGCCGCGCTGAGGCCGATGACAGCCCAGGAGGTGGCGGCGGCGGAAATGAACTGGTCGCGCCCGTGCGGAAAGCCGTAATCAAAGTAAGGTTGAAAGCCAAACCCGCGCCGGCGAACGTACCAGGAGCCGTCATCGAGTTGCGTCTTCAACAGGAAGTCGACGCCCTTCCTGTACGCCGGTTGCGATGCGGCGATTGCGGCCCCATCGTTCAAGGCGTAAAGCGCCTGACCTGTAGCGTAGGCGTCGCTCTGCATCGCCGGAAGTTGCGACCAGCCGCCGTCCGGTTTTTGGGCCGCCAGTATCGGCTGCGCGAGCTTGGAAAGCTCCGCCGCCGGAGCGCCCGCCCACTTCAGGCCCAGCACGCGGAAGGCGTCGTCCTGCGATCCGTGGGATTCCGCTTTCCGCAGAAACGCCGCGGCGCGCGCAACGCGGTCCTGCCATTCCAGTTGGCGTCCGGGAGGCATATAGGCGCCCGCGCCACGGACGACCAGCGCCGTCCACTTGATGGCGCCATTGCCAAGCGGAGGACGGACGTCGGTGATGTTCCAGCTTCCATCGGGCCTCTGGTAGCGCGCCAGGCAAAGCGCAGCCGCGTCGGTGATTGCGGAATACGGCGCGCCTTCCGCGGCCATTCCCGCCAGCCCGTAGGCGACGTTGGCGATCCACCCGCCCACCGAACCGATCCCCTGTTGGAAGTTCTCGCGCTCCGGCGACCAGACCGAAACAGTGGCCTTGGTCGGGTGTGCCGCGAGCGACTCGTCGACCGCGACGCCTTTTCCTCTCACCGCGGCGACCGCCATCGCTTCGAGAGACTGGTTGTGGCAGGAGATGCACCCGGTCTTGGAAAAGAACTTCGGACTGGCGGGTTGCAGGAGTGCGACGGCCTGCGTTGCAGCTTCGCGCGCCTGCTGAGGCTTTGCGCGCGGCGTGGGCATTGGCTTGGGGCCGCCTGGCTTGGCGCCCCGCTGCCGTAACAGCGCCGTAATATCGCTTTCGCCCTGAAGCAGCGCCCAATCGAGCGCCGTGGAGCCTTCGTTGTCCGTGAGGTTCGGATCGGCCCCTCGACTCAGCAAGAGTTCGACCACTGCTTTCGACGGCGGGTCCGCGGCCGCCGCCAGAATCAGAGGTGTGTGCCCCCCTGAACCCTTGGCGTTGACATCAGCGCCCCTCTCAAGCAGTGTCCGGACACCGCCGAGGTTCCTCGAAAAAGCCGCCAGCCCGACGGGCGGCAATGCCAAAGTCACATATTGAACTTGCTTGTTCGGATCGGCGCCCGCATCGAGAAGCCGGCCCACGAGCTCTCCGTCCCCGCGAAACGCTCCGAACCACAGCGGCGCCACGCCAAACTGCCTCATCATCGCTAGGTTCCACCCGTGCGCTCGTAACTCTGCGAGCGCTTCCCCGTCGCCCTCAAATAGCGGCAGGTCGAGCTTTTGCGCGCGGTGCGCCTCACTTCTGCGCAACAGCTGCCCCGGCGCGGCGAGCAGTTTCGCGGCCTCCTCGCCTCCATCGCGGAGCAGAGCCAGGTCGAGTGCTGTCATGCCCATCTTGTTCTTGGCATTGCGATCGGCGTTGCGCGCCAGAAGGAACCGGACCTTGCCTGGCTCGCCCGTCGCCCACATCAGGGCCGTCGAGCCGCCCTTGGCAGTCGCGTTCACGTCGGCTCCCTTGTCGGCGAGCAGCTTCATGCAACTCTCGGACGCATACAGCGTGGCGTGCATTAGAGCCGTGGCGTCCTGGTCGTCACGGGAATTCGGATCGGCTCCAGCCCTGAGCATCGCCTCGACGGCTTTCACGTCATCCTTGCGGATGGCTTCGAAAAGTGGCGGCGCAGCGTTTGCCTCGCCCAAGAAACATAGCACCATGATGGACACAGCCCAGCGCATGTCAAAGTCCCCTTCCCGCCGAGGCCAACACAGGCGCCGGTCGATCAGTCATGAGATTCAAACAGGGATCCCCTCTTTCGGGTCCGGTTCAGGACGAATGTACATCCGTCCGCACCCGGGCGTCAATGCCGACACGAGTCTTCTTGTTCCATTGGCCCGGTTAGACGAGCGTGGTTTCCGGGTGAACGGCGGCCAGTGCCCTGTCCAACGTGGCAAGAAGGAAGCCCCGTTAGGGATTGGTGGGCAGGAGTTTGCCATAGGTCCAGCTGGTAGAATCCGCCTATGCGGATCATGCTCTGCTTCTTGATTTCGGCTCTTGTTGCCGCGCAGGAGCCCTTTCCACTTTGGCAAGGGAAGGCGCCGCTCGCGCAGGGGGATGCGCGCGAGGATATTCCCACGCTGACGCCTTATCTGCCCGCGCGGGGTCCGCGGCCAAGCTCGGCGGTGATCGTCTGTCCTGGGGGCGGCTACCGCAACCTGGCGATGGATCATGAGGGCAAGCAGATCGCGCAGTGGTTGAACTCGCTGAACATCGCGGCGTTTGTGCTGCAATACCGGCTGGGGCCGAAATACAACCATCCGGCGCAGCTTCAGGACGCGCAGCGCGCCATCCGCACCGTGCGCGCGCGGGCGGCGGAGTTTCACATCGACTCGAACCGCACGGGGATCTGGGGCTTTTCGGCGGGGGGCCACCTGGCATCGACGGCTTCGACACATTTCGACAGGGGTAACGGTTCGGCGCCGGATCCGATCGACCGGGAATCGTCGCGGCCGGACTTTGCGATCCTGGCCTACCCGGTGATCAGCTTCACGACCGAGTTCACGCATCAGGGGTCGAAGAGGAACCTGTTGGGGGAGAACCCGGCGCCGGAACTTATGCAGCTGCTTTCGAATGAGTTGCAGGTGACCAAAGACACACCGCCGACCTTTTTGTTCCACACGAACGAAGACACGGGGGTTCCGCCGGAGAACTCGGTGCTTTACTATTTGGCGCTGCGCAAGGCGAAGGTGCCGGCGGAGATGCATATCTTTGAAAAAGGACGGCACGGCGTAGGGCTTGCGCCGACCGACGCGACGCTTTCGGCGTGGCCACCGATACTGGCCGGCTGGCTCCGGACGCGTGGCCTACTGTGAGATTGACGGACCAGGGGGTGTCCGTTAGACTAGAGGGGTTGGATTTCCTCCCGGTTTTCCACCCTTGTCCCCGGAAGAATTAAGAATGCGGGACAAAAGCGCCTAGAAGGAGGGCTGAGAAGTTGGCTGACGGCATGCGACACATATTTACATCGGAATCGGTGACCGAGGGACACCCGGACAAGATCGCCGACCAGGTATCGGATTCGGTATTGGACGCGGTGCTGGAGCAGGACCCGGCGAGCCGGGTGGCGTGCGAGGTTCTGGTCACGACGGGACTGTGCGTGGTGGCGGGTGAGATCACGACGAAGGCGGTCATCAACGTTTCGCAGATTGCGCGGCGCGTGATCTGCGACATCGGCTACGATGACGCCGCCTATGGCTACGACGGCAACACGTGCGGCATTCTGAACGCGATTCAGACACAGTCGCCCGATATTTCGATGGGCGTGGACACGGGTGGCGCGGGCGATCAGGGGTTGATGTTCGGGTACGCCTGCAACGAAACCGAAGAGCTGATGCCGCTGCCGATTCTGCTGGCGCACAAGCTGGTAAAGAAGCTGAGCGATGTGCGGCGCAGCGGCGAGCTGAATTTCCTGCGCGCCGATGGGAAGTCGCAGGTGAGCGTGGAGTATGCCGGGGACCAGCCGGTGCGGCTGGACGCGGTGGTGATTTCGACGCAGCATGCGGAGATGGATATCGATGAGTTGCGCAAGAAGGTGAAGAAGCATATCATCGACCCGGTTGTGCCGGCGGATATGGTGGATTCCGGGACGAAGTTCCACATCAATCCGACGGGGCGCTTCGTGATCGGCGGACCGCACGGCGATACGGGACTCACCGGGCGGAAGATTATTGTGGATACCTACGGCGGGATGGGCCGTCACGGCGGCGGGGCGTTTTCCGGGAAGGACCCGACGAAAGTGGACCGCTCGGCCTGCTACATGGCGCGCTACGTGGCGAAGAACCTGGTGGCGGCGGGCCTGGCGCGGCGCTGCGAGGTGCAGCTGGCCTACGCGATCGGCGTGGCCGAGCCGGTTTCGGTGCGCGTGGAGACGTTCGGAACGGGGCAGTTGAGCGAGGAGCGGCTGGTTAGGCTGGTGCGCGACCATTTCACGCTGACGCCGAAGGGCATGATCGAGCATTTGAAGCTGCGGCGGCCGATTTACCGGGCCACCGCCGCGTTCGGGCACTTCGGCCGGACGGAGGAAAGCTTCACGTGGGAGGCGACGGACAAGGCCGAGCCGCTGCGGGAGGCCGCCGGCGCCGCAGTGGGCGCGCGAGGATAACGGGAGAAATCACACAACATCGATATGGCGAGCAACGTGAATACGACGGTTGACTGCGATGTCAAGGATCTGTCACTGGCAGAAGGGGGGAAGAAGCGGATTGAATGGGCGTTCCAGTCGATGCCTGTGTTGCAGTCGATCCGGAAGCAGTTCCTCAAGACGCAGCCGCTGAAGGGTGTGCGAGTGGCGGCGTGCCTGCATGTGACCACGGAGACGGCAAACCTGATGGCGACGCTGCGCGACGGCGGGGCGAGCGTGGTGCTGTGCGGCTCCAATCCACTGTCGACGCAGGACGATGTGGCCGCGTCGCTGGTGGCGGACTACGGGATTTCGACGCACGCGATCAAGGGCGAGTCGAACGATGTTTACTACAAGCACATCATGTCGGCGATCGATTCCCGCCCGATGATCACGATGGATGACGGCTGCGACCTGGTGACGATCCTGCACACGCAGCGCAAGGAAATGCTGGCCGATGCGATCGGCGGCACGGAAGAGACGACCACCGGCGTGATCCGTTTGAAGGCGATGGCGAACGACGGCGTGCTGAAGTACCCGGTGATCGCGATCAACGACGCGATGACGAAGCACTTCTTCGACAACCGTTACGGCACGGGCCAGAGCACGATCGACGGGATTCTGCGGGCGACCAATATTCTGCTGGCGGGGATGAATGTGGTGGTGGGCGGATACGGATGGTGCGGCCGCGGCCTGGCGACGCGCGCCCGCGGGATGGGCGCCAACGTGATCGTGACGGAAGTGGATCCGATCAAGGCGATTGAAGCTTTGATGGATGGTTTCCGCGTGATGACGATGGCGGAGGCGGCGCAAATCGGCGATGTATTTGTGACGGTGACGGGCAACAAGAACGTAATCGGGCGCGAGCATTTCGAGCGGATGAAGCCGGGCGCGATTCTGAGCAATTCGGGCCACTTCAACGTGGAGATCGACCTGGAGACGCTGGGCAAGCTGGCGAGTTCGCGGCGGGAAGTCCGGCCGTATGTGGATGAATACGCGATGAAGGACGGGCGGAAGATCTACGTGCTGGGTGAAGGGCGACTGATCAACCTGGCCTCGGCCGAAGGCCATCCGGCTTCGGTGATGGACATGAGCTTCGCCAACCAGGCGCTGTCGGTGGAATACATGATGGCGAACTACAAGAATCTGGAGAACAAGTGCTACCCGGTTCCGGACGCGATAGACCGGGAAGTGGCGCGGCTGAAGCTGGACGCGATGAACGTGAAGATCGACAAGCTGACGCCGGAGCAGGAGAAGTACCTGGCCAGCTGGTCGGAAGGGACCTAGCCCGCAAAGGGCCGGTCGCGGCCCTCGACACAGGTAGGCAACGGCCGCGGCCAGGCTCCGTTTTGCGGGCTGTTACTAGAAGGAGATTTGGTGAGCGCAGAGCAGGAGTGCAAACGCACGCTGGAATTCACGGTTTCCGCGGAAGAGGTGGAAACGGAAACGGCGCGCGTAGTGGGAGAGTTGCAGAAGAAGGTGCGTCTGCCGGGCTTCCGGCCCGGTAAGGCGCCGGCTTCGATCATCCGCAGCCGGTTTGCCAGCGACATCCGCCAGGAGGTGATCGACGCGATCGTGCCGCGGGTGTTTCACCAGCGTACCGAGCGCGACAACTTGCGGGTAGTGGGCAGCCCGGGCGTAACGGAGATGCGCTTTGAAAAGGGCGAGCCGATGCAGTTCACGGTGGAGTTCGAAGTGGCGCCGGAGATCGAGCTGGGCGAATACCGCGGGCTGACGGTGCCCTATGACGAACCAACGGTGAGCGCGGAGGAGGTAGAGGAGCGGCTGGAGCAGTTGCGGGAGGCGAAGGCGGAGTACGTCAACGTGGACCCGCGTCCGGTGGCCGATGGCGATCACGCGGTGGTGTCGCTGCGGTCCGTGGAGGGCGTTGAGGGCGATCCGATCACCAACGACGAGATGATCCTGCACATCGGCAGCGCCGACACGATGGTCGAGTTCAACGAGAATCTACTGGGGATGGCGCCGGAGGAGGAGAAGGAGTTCGAGGTCAGCTATCCGGAGAACTACGGCGCCGAGCGTCTGGCGGGCAAGCGGGTGAAGTTTCATGTGACGCTGAAGGGGTTGCGGAAGAAGGAGCTGCCGGAGCTGAACGACGAGTTCGCCGGCGAAGTGGGCGATTTCCGGGACATGGAAGAGTTGCGGGAAGAGGTCCGCAAGTCGATGCTGGCCGACCGCGAACAGGCGGCGCAGACCGAGGCGAAGAACAAGCTGGTGGATGTACTGGTGGAGGCGCACCAGTTTCCGGTGCCGGAGGCGTTCATCGAGCGGCAGATCGAGGTGAACCTGGAGTCGCGGATCCGCGAGCTGGCGATGCAGGGCGTCGATCCGCGGTCGTTGAAGATCGACTGGCAGAAGGTGAAGGAGTCGCAGCGCGAGCCGGCGATGCGCGATGTGAAGGCATCGCTGCTTTTGGACCGCATCGGAGACCGGGAAGCGATCGAGACGCTGACTGATGAAGTGGACCGGGAGATTCACCGGATGGCGAAGCAGCTGCGGGAAACGCCGGCGGCGCTGCGGATGCGGCTGGAAAAGGACGGCAGCCTGCGGAGGCTGGCGAACCGGATCCGGACCGAGAAGGTGCTGTCGTTCCTTTTCGAGAATGCGCGCAAGGTGGCGCCCGAGTTGGCCGAGGAAAAGGCGGAAGAAGCGGCCGAGTGAGCGCGGCCCGGGGCAATGTGGAAGCTACTGGGTCCTAAGCAGTTAGGGGTACATTTAGGACCTAGCACGAAAAGGTCCTGTATCTTTACCCTCATATTCGGGATTGCCAGTTGCGCTCACTCAAGGGATAATGGGGACGTAAGGAATCATTATTAGACCCGCCATGAACAGAAAGCTTCTGGGAGGGGGAATTCATTGAAGCGCTCCAGCTCCGATGAGACACTACGCTGTTCTTTTTGCCATAAAAGTCAGGACGTCGTAGGGAAGCTGATCTCTTCCCCCAGTGACTACCCGCGCGCCTACATCTGCGACGAATGCATCGCCGTATGCAATTCGATCCTGGAGGACGACCGGACGGAGCCCTCGCAGGGGATTCCGAACAAGCTGCCCAAGCCGCTGGAGTTAAAGGAGTACTTGGACCAGTACGTGATCGGTCAGGATCTGACCAAGCGGAAGCTGGCGGTGGCGGTCTACAACCACTACAAGCGCGTGCAGATGAACAAGCGCAGCTCGGGCGAAGTGGAGCTGGCCAAGAGCAATATTCTGCTGATCGGTCCGACGGGGACGGGGAAGACGCTGCTGGCGCAAACGCTGGCGCGGATTCTGGATGTGCCGTTCGCGATCGCCGACGCCACCACGCTGACCGAAGCCGGTTACGTGGGCGAAGACGTGGAGAACATCGTGCTGCGGCTGCTGCAAAACGCCGATTGGGACGTGCAGCGCTGCCAGCAGGGCATTATATACATCGATGAAATCGACAAGATCGCGCGGAAGGACGAGAACCCGTCGATCACGCGCGATGTGAGCGGCGAAGGGGTGCAGCAGGCGCTGTTGAAGATTCTGGAAGGGACGGTGGCGAACGTGCCGCCGCAGGGCGGACGCAAGCATCCGCACCAGGAGTTCACGCCGGTGGACACCTCCAACATCCTGTTCATCTGCGGCGGCGCGTTTGTGGGTTTGGAGAAGGTGATCGGCAAGCGGGTGGGGAAGACGTCGATGGGCTTCCACAAGTCCGAGCAGCCGGTCGAGGCCCGGAAGGGCAACCGGAGGGATTCGGCGCTGCTGGGGCAGGTGCAGCCGATCGACCTGATCCGGTTCGGGTTTATTCCGGAATTCATCGGACGGCTGGCGGTGGTGGGCGTGCTGGATGAGCTGGACAAGGATGCGCTGGTGCAGATCCTGACCAAGCCGAAGAACGCCATCACGCGGCAGTACCAGCGGCTGTTCGACTTCGAAAATGTTAGACTGAGGTTTAGCGACGACGCCCTGGAAGCCATCGCGCAGCTTGCCATGGAGCGTAAACTAGGGGCACGAGGTCTGCGGATGATCCTGGAAGATCTGATGCTGGACCTGATGTATTATCTGCCCTCCTACAAGAAAGTGCGCGAATTCGTGGTCACCAAGGAAATGGTGGTGACGCAGAAGATCAATCTGGCGCTGCTCGAAAAAGCAGGCTGAACATTTCCGGCGGTTCGCCGGGTCCGCTCATCCGGTGATGCCGCCACGGCGCTGGAGTGATGCCCGCATCCGGCAGTTCGGGGGTTCTCAAGAATAAACCATGACTACATCCAAGGAAAAACCAGAAACCAGGCGCTTGCCAATGATGCCCATCCGGGATGTGGTCATCTTTCCGCACATGATGACGCCGTTCGTGGTGGGCCGCGAGTCGAGCGTGCGCGCGCTGGAAGACGCGATGGCGGGCGACAAGAAGATTTTCCTGGCGACGCAGCACGACGCGAGCGTGGATGAACCGAGTCCGGAGGAGATTTATACCGTCGGCACGGTGGCTAATATCGTGCAGAGTTTGAAGCTGCCCGATGGGAACATCAAGGTGCTGGTGGAGGGCGTGGAGCGCGGCAAGATCGTGTCGGTGACCGATGATGACGGTTACTTCCGGGCGGTGGTGCGCACGTTCCATTTCAAGGTGGACCAGGGGCCGCAGCTGGAAGCGCTCACCGGGCGCGTGCAGACGTTGTTTGAGCAGTACGTGAAGCTGAGCCAGAATCTCAACTACGAGACGATGATCGCCGCCATCCGCGTGGACGATCCGGGCAAGCTCGCCGACACGGTGGGCGCCAACTTGCAGCTCACGATTGAGGAGAAGCAGGAACTGCTGGAGATTTTCGATCCGGTGGACCGGCTGACGCGCGTTGCCGAGATGCTCGACATCGAAATCGAGAAGCTGAACATGGACCGGGCGATTCAGGGCCGCGTGAAGCGGCAGATGGAGCGCGCCCAGAAAGAGTATTACCTCAACGAGAAGATTAAGGCGATCCAGAAGGAACTGGGCCGGGGCGAGAAGAGCGAATTCGATGAATTGAAGAAGAAGATCGAAGCCGCGGGAATGCCGCCGGATGCGCGCGAGAAGGCGATGCAGGAGCTGAAGCGGCTGGAGAACATGCCGCCGATGTCGGCCGAGTCGACCGTGTCGCGCAATTATCTGGACTGGCTGCTGGCGGTGCCGTGGAAGAAGAAGTCGCGCGAGATCCGCGATCTGAAGCATGCCGAGAAGGTTCTGGAACAGGATCATTATGGGCTGGAGAAGATCAAGGAGCGTATCCTGGAGTTTCTGGCCGTGCGGCGGCTGGTGAAGAATCCGAAGGGCTCGATCCTGTGCTTTGTCGGGCCTCCGGGCGTGGGTAAGACCTCGCTTGGCATGTCGATCGCCAAGGCGACGGGACGCAAGTTCGTGCGCATGTCGCTGGGCGGCGTGCGCGATGAGGCGGAGATCCGCGGCCACCGGCGCACCTACATCGGCGCGCTGCCGGGCCAGGTCATACAGATGATGAAGAAGGCGGCGACGAAGAATCCGGTCTTCATGCTGGATGAGATCGATAAGATGTCGATGGATTTTCGGGGAGACCCGTCGGCGGCGCTGCTGGAGGTATTGGATCCGGAGCAGAACTGGATGTTCGTGGATCACTACCTGGATGTTGAGTATGACCTGAGCCAGGTCTTCTTCATCGCCACGGCGAACGTGCTGCACACGATTCCTCCTGCCTTGCAGGACAGGATGGAAGTGATCCGGCTGTCGGGCTACACGGAACTGGAGAAGATGGAAATCGCCAAGCGGTTCCTGGTGGTGAAGCAGCTGGAGCAGACGGGGCTGACGGCGAGCGAGATCGAGTTTCAGGATCCGGGTTTGATGACGCTGGTCCGCAACTACACGCGCGAGGCCGGGGTGCGGAACCTGGAGCGGGAAATCGGCAACGTGTGCCGCAAGATCACGCGGAAGGTGGTTTCGGCGACGAAGAAGGAAAAGGCGGGCAAGGCGACGATCAACACGCAAAAGGTGGTGGATCTGCTGGGCCCGATGAAATTCCGCGACCTGGACGTGGAAAAGAAAAACGAAGTGGGCGCCACGGTGGGTCTGGCATGGACCGAGGTGGGCGGCCAGATTCTGACCACGGAAACGACAACGATGGAAGGGCGCGGCAAGCTGACGATGACCGGCAAGCTAGGCGACGTGATGCAGGAATCGGCGCAAGCGGCGATGAGCTACGTGCGTTCGCGCGCGCAGTTTCTGGGTCTGCCGCGCGATTTCTACCGCCACCTGGATATCCACGTGCATGTGCCGGAAGGGGCCATTCCCAAGGATGGGCCGTCGGCCGGCATCACCATCACGACCAGCATTTGCAGCGCGCTTACCGGTATTCCCGTTCGGGCCGATGTGGCGATGACGGGCGAGATCACGCTGCGCGGCAAGGTGCTGCCGATCGGCGGGATGAAGGAAAAGCTGCTGGCGGCGCACCGGCATGGGATTCTGGAAGCGGTCCTGCCGCGGGATAACGAAAAGGACCTGCCGGACATTCCGGAGAACATCCGCAAGGACATGAAGCTGCATTTCGTCGATTCGATGGATGAAGTGCTGAAGATCGCGCTGGAGCGGCCGATTGAGGTTGCGCCGGTGACGGCGGTGGAGATCGAAGCTCCGCCGGCGGGCGAGGAAAAGCGGACCCACTAGATTCACTTGGTGGCCGGTAGACAGGTGGCCGGCGTGAAATGTACGGAAGCTCGTTTTATAATAAGTGCAGCCAGGCCGGAGCAGTTTCCGGAGGAGGATCTTCCGGAGATCGCGTTTCTGGGCAGAAGCAACGTGGGCAAATCGACGCTGCTCAACGCTCTGGTCGGCAGGAAGGGGCTGGCCCACACGAGTTCAACGCCGGGCCGGACGCAATACATCAATTTCTTCCGGGTTGAAGATCGGTGGTGTTTCGTTGATTTGCCCGGGTATGGATATGCGCGGGTTCCCAAGGAGATCGCGCACTCCTGGAAATTCCTGATCGAACAGTATCTGTCCCGCAGGCAGGCTTTGCAGCTCTGTTTTCTGCTGCTGGATGCGCGGCGGGGCTGGATGGAAAAGGATCTCGAACTTAGCCACTGGCTGCGGAGCCACGGCAGACAGTACATCGTCATTGCGACGAAATTCGACAAATTGAAAACTCAGAAGGAAAGACAACGTCAAATGGCCGATCTCCGGGAACACGCCGCTCCTGCGGCGGAGTTGATTCCGTTCTCGGCAGTCACCGGACAGGGAATGAGGGAAACTTGGCAAGCGATCTCGAAAATACACAAGTAGAAAATAACGGCGCCGAAGAAGAAGTGGCGGAGGCCAAAGCGGCTGAAACCAAGTCCGAGTCCAAGGCCGAATCGAAAGGCAAGGACAAAGACAAGCAGTCGGCCAAGGAGGCCAAGGCGAAGGAGCCGAAGGACGGCAAGGCTGCCGCGGAGGCCGAGGAGGCCGAGGAGGCCAAGGGCGAGGAGAAGCCCGAGCCTTCGCAGGATCCGAGCATGGCCGGCACCACGCGCCGCCGACAGGGCGGCAAAGAGGTGATCAGCCTGGATCTGGCCGATCTCAAGGAGATGTCGATCCTGAAGCTGAACCAGACGGCGCGCGATCTGGGGGTGACCGGCGTGGCCGGCATGCGCAAGCAGGATCTGATCTTCAAGATTCTGCAGGTGCAGGCGGAAAAATCGGGCCTGATCTTCGCCGAGGGCGTGCTGGAGTGCCTGCCGGACGGTTTCGGGTTCCTGCGCGCGCCGGAGTACAACTACCTGCCGGGCCCGGACGACGTCTACGTGTCGCCGTCGCAGATCCGGCGCTTTGACCTGCGCACCGGGGACACCATCTCCGGCCAGATCCGCCCGCCGAAGGAAGGCGAACGCTACTTTGCGCTGATCAAGGTGGACGCGATCAACTTTGAGCCGCCGGAGGAGGCGCGCAACAAGATCTTCTTCGACAACCTGACGCCGCTGTATCCGGATGAGCGGCTGAAGCTGGAAACGCTGAAGGACAACTTCTCCGGGCGCGTCATGGATATGCTGACGCCGATCGGCAAGGGCCAGCGCGGGCTGATCGTCGCGCCGCCACGCACCGGTAAAACGATGCTGCTGCAGTCGATCGCCAACTCGATCACCACCAATCAGCCGGAAGTGAACCTGATCGTGCTGCTGATCGATGAGCGGCCGGAAGAGGTCACCGACATGCAGCGCTCGGTGAAGGGGGAAGTGATCAGCTCGACCTTCGACGAACCGGCCTCGCGCCACGTGCAGGTGGCCGAGATGGTGATCGAAAAAGCCAAGCGGCTGGTGGAGCACCGCCGGGACGTGGTGATTCTGCTCGATTCGATCACGCGCCTGGCGCGCGCCTACAACTCGGTGGTTCCGCCGTCGGGCAAAGTGCTCTCGGGCGGCGTGGATTCGAACGCGTTGCAGCGGCCGAAGCGCTTCTTCGGCGCGGCGCGCAACATCGAAGAGGGCGGTTCGCTGACGATCGTGGCCACGGCGCTGGTAGATACCGGCTCGCGCATGGACGATGTGATCTTTGAGGAGTTCAAGGGCACGGGTAATCTCGAAATCCACCTCGACCGCAAGATGGTGGACAAGCGGATCTTCCCGGCGATCGATATTCACAAGTCGGGCACGCGCAAGGATGAGCTGCTGCTGGCCAAGGAAGATCTCAACCGGATCTGGGTTCTGCGCAAAGTGCTGAGCCCGCTGTCGCCGGTGGAGTCGATCGAGCTGCTGCTCGATAAGCTGGCCAAGACGCGCTCCAACGGCGAGTTTCTCGCTTCGATGAGCGGCTAGAGGGCCCGCGCCCGGATTCGAAACAATTCACGGTTGCCGCCGAAGCTGAGCCGCTTGGCCCAGGCTGAATTCATCTGACCACGTCCGGCGTGTGCCAGCGCGGCCTGATCTACAATCTCGAAACCGGCCTCTTTGTAGCGGGGCGCAAGTACCGACTTGATGTAATCGGCGGAAAGAGCTTGGAGATTCAAGCGCTCGATCTCGGAACGGTCGCGCACCGGGTCCAAGCCGAGAACTACTTCAAGCGCTGCGCCGGATTTGGAGATGCGGCGCAGGTTGCGCATCGGGAGCGGCTCGCCCGTTGCTACTGCTCGCAGCAGGCTGCCCCACGGGAATTGCACGTGAACCTGGCAGGCGATTCCGTCAAGTTCGGAGGGCAGATGTTCGACGGCCGCCTGCACGAACAGCACGTTCGGCAGACCTCCCTTTTCCGGCCTGCGGTGGATTCGCTCCGAGATCTTTTCGAGTGGCCGTGGATTGGCGTCTACACCGATGAAGAATTGTGCCGGGTTCAGACGCGCGGAGTGCGCTATGGACAGGCCGCTGCCGGTGCCGATGTCGATGAGCACGCCCTCAGTAGCCGGGGCGGTGAGGCGTTCCAGCTCTTCCCGAGTGAGTTATCAATTGGTTCTGCCGCGGATCAGAGTCAGCATAAGCGTCTCCATTACCATGATAGGCTCACTCGGACCAAGTCAGTTGAAACCGGTAGTTGTCGGCGCCGCCGTTGGGATCCTCAATGCGGATGATGGCGGTGTGTTCGTTGGCCGGGGAGGGCATTTGGTGGATTTTCACATCGCCCCTGCCATCCAGCTTCTTGATTGTCGCGCTGCGGAGCGTGACGGGTGGAAGGGGGCGGCTGAAGGTGGCCTTCACTTGTCCGGCATCCTGGCCGCTGATGGTGTGCGCACTGACGGTGTCCCAGGCCACCCATAATTCCACAATGCCGTCGACTCGCAGCTCGATCTCTACCGATCCTGGACCGGCGGGCGTAGCTGGTGCGGGCTGTGATTGCAGGGTGGAGAGCGGGCCGGCTTCCGGTAGCGGCTGCGCCTGGCCGATGCCCAGGTAGGGGTTGTAGACGTAGTCGAGCGAAAAGGCGGGCTGGGCGGGGAAGCGCAGGTTGCGGCTGACGCCATAGGCGGGATCGAGACCCCACTGGCCGGTGGCGAGCACTCCACGTTTCTGTGTCTGCGTGTCGTGCCAGCCCCAGAAAGGCTTCGCTTTGTTGGAGGCCTCCTTGCGTCCATAGAAGCTGCCCGCAATGGGGAAGGGAATTCCCGGGCGGCCGCCGAGCGGAGAGTATTGGAAGTAGCTGTCGAAGGTCTTCTCCGTCCATGCGCCTTCCTTTGCCTTGGCCCACCAGTGATCGAGGATCGGCAGCAGTTCATAGCCGACCAAGCGGCTGTTGGCGTGAGCCGGACGCTCGGCGGCGCCTTTATAGACGTAGGTGATGCCAGTGCCCTCGGCGAACTCTGCTTTCTCGACGTTGTAGCGGGAATGCGAGGTCTTCGAGCCGTAGATGCCATGGCCGCCCGATTCGATGAAGACGACCGGGTGGGACCAGTCGTGAAACTCGATTACGCCGTCGATGTTGTGTATGCCGTTGCCGATGCGCTCATCGGCCGTGACGGAGTATACGTTGTTGTGGGCCAGCGTTTCCATCACCTGAAGGCGGCCGAATTGCGAACCGTCCTTGGCGACGGTGAGGATGATGCCTTCGTTGTCGTTCTCGTGGCAGGTGCCGACGGCGCACTTGTCGGAATAGTCGCGCGCGTGGAAGACGTTGTAGATGAGGAACCAGTGCGAGGCGGTCTCCATCACGGCGTAGTAAACGTAGGCCTGCGATGTGCCTTGTTCCAGACGGTCCCAGTTGTTGTCGCCGGCCCAATCGCCGTCGAAATCGAAGCGCGCCACCATGTCGGACTTGGGCTGGAACCAGGTCTCCTGGGCCAGCATCGGCGCGTAGTGTTCGGCCAGCGGGCGGTAGGGGTCGCGGGATCGGGCTTCGGGCGGGAAGTTGACTTTCTCCGGCTTGACGCGCGAAGGGGCTTTGTTCGAAACTGCCACTTTGATCTGCGCCTTCACACCTTCCAGGTCGGCTTCGATCGTGTAGTCGCCTTCTTTCTCCGGAGCGGTGTAGAGAAAGGAGTCCTTGTTGACAAACTCGCCTGACTGCTGCCGCAGGATGTTGATGATGGAGCGGCCGGACTCTTCGTGGAACTTCTCATCGTCCTTGCCCTGGAAGACGAAGGTCTTGGAAAGCCAGCCGCCGTTTTGCTCCCGCACGCGGACGCGCGCGCCGGTGCGTTGGAGCCGGACGAGGTCCTGCTCCGGCTTGCCGTAGGCGCGCACCTGCACCACCAGAGTTTCCAGCGGACGGAGCTTGGAATCCTCGGGATCGGTGCGCAGGCGGATTTCCGTGACGGGAACCTTCTTGCCCAGCTGGCCCAGCGTTTCACCCAGTCTGTCGAGTTGCGCCCAGGCCGTGGCGGACACAAACAGCAGTAGCGCCGCACCTCCGTATTTCATAGCCACAGTCTAGCAAGCTGAACACGCGCGGCGGATGATATCCTCCCTAGGAAGCGTGATGCCGTTAGCTTTGCTACTTCTTGCCGTGGATTTCCTGAGCGGGCTTTGGCCGGTGCTCGAACGGGCGCAGTGCCGAATTTGTCATAACGATAACGGCGTCGGTTCTACCACGCGGTTGCAGTTTCCGCCTGACGGCGCTGGCGAGGAGCAGGTGCGCGGGTTCGGAATGCGGCTGGGGCTGCTGGTTGACCGTTCGCGCCCGGAGGAGTCGCTACTGCTGCTCAAGCCGACCAATCGCACCGCGCATGCCGGCGGCGAACGGATCAAGCCGGGCAGCGCGGAGGAGAAACTTCTGCGGGAGTGGGTGCAGTTCCTGATCACGCAGCGGCCGCCCGGCGGGCTGTCCACGCGAATGGGGGATGAGAGCGCTCCACGAGCCGCGCTGCGCCGGCTGACGCATTCCCAATACAACAACACGGTGCGCGATCTGCTGGGCGATGATTCCCGTCCCGCGTCGCGCTTTCCGAAGGAGGATTTCGTTCACGGCTTCACGAATCAGGCCGAGAGCCAGACGATGTCGCCGCTTTTCGCGGAGGCTTACGCGCGCGCAGCCGAACGCCTGGCGCGGGTCGCTTTCCTCGGGCGTGAGATCACGGGATCGGAAGCGGTGAAGTTCGTACGCGACTTCGGCCGGCGCGCCTTCCGGCGACCGCTGGATGCGGGAGAACTGGCTCGTTATGAAAAACTGCTGCGTGAAGCGGGCCTGCGCACGGTGGTGGAGACGATGCTGCAATCGCCGCATTTTCTGTTCCACCTGGAGCCCGGCGCGTGGGGCACGGCGAGCCGCCTCTCCTATTTCCTGTGGGACACGATGCCGGATGAGGAGCTGTTCCGCGCGGCGGAGAGCGGCGCGCTGGACACGCTGCGGGGCGTAGAGACGCAGGCGCGGCGGATGCTGGACGATCCGCGGGCACGCCAGTCATTGAGGGTGTTCCTGCGCGAGTGGCTGCGTTTTGACCGGTTGGAATCGGCGCTGCGCGACCGGCGGGTCTTTCCCGAATTCACCGCCGAGCTGGTGGCGGACATGGAGGAGGAAACGCAGCGGCTGTTTGGAGGCCTTGTCTGGGATGACGGGGACTTCCGGGAGTTCTTTACCGCCCGTTACACGCACGTCTCGCCGGCGTTAGGAAAACTGTACGGCGTGCCGGTTTTGAGCGGATGGACGCGGGTGAATCTTCCGTCCGGCCGGGCCGGCGTGTTGGGTCATGCAAGCTTCCTGACGCTGACCTCGAAGCCGGTGGATACCTCGCCCACCGAACGCGGGCTCTTCGTACGCGAGCATTTTCTTTGCCAGCAGGTGCCGCCGCCTCCCGCCGGCGTCAACACGACGCTGCCGCCAGTGACCGATGAGAAGCCGCTCCATGGGCGGCAGCGGCTGGATATTCACCTTTCGAATGCGGCCTGCGCCGGCTGTCATCAACTGGTGGATCCGATCGGCTTCGGTTTGGAACGGTTCGACGCCATCGGCCGCTGGCGCGACAAAGAGGTGATCACCATCTACCCGACGGCCGATGAGCTGAAGACGCGGCGCAAGGTGAAGCCCACCGAGTACAAGCTGGATATCGACGCTCGCGGGGCCGTTCGTGGAATCAAGGATTCCGATTTCACATCGCCCGCCGAGCTGGGTGCGGTGCTGGCTCGCGAACCAGGCTGCCACCGCTGCGTGGTCAAGCAGCTGCTGCGATACGGGACGGGAAGGATGGAGGAGCCGCCCGATCAGCCCTCGATCGATAAGGCGCTGGCACGCTTCCGCGATTCCCAATTCCGTTTCCGCCAGCTTATAATAGCCATAGTTACCAGCGAAGCCTTTCTGGGAGGCACATACGCAAATGGCCGCGCTCAGCCGTAGAACTTTCCTTCGCGGCGCCGGACTGGCCGGCGGCGTCATCCGCATCGGCCTGCCGCCGCTGGCGGCGATGTTCAATTCCTCCGGCACCGCGTACGCGGCATCGAAGAAGGCGGTGGAGCCGCGGTTCGTCTTCTGGTTTAACGGCAACGGCATTCCGGAGAAATACTGGATTCCGCGGTTGACGGGCGAGGCGTTTGAATTCACGCCATGCCTGAGCCCGCTGGCTCCGTTCCGCGAGAACATTCACGTCATTACAGGCCTGGACAATGCGGCGGCGCGGCTGCCCGGTCCGGGGAACAGCCATTACCCATCGATGAGCGCGCTGCTCACCTGCATGCCTTATACGGGGCGCGGCGCGGGCGGCGTTTCGATTGACCAGGCGATTGCCGGGCGCATCGGGGAGGCGTCGCGCTTCCGGTCACTCGAAGTAGGCGTCTCGCAGGAATCGTTCGGCGAAGCGATCCAGCGCAACATGAGCTGGGCCGATCGCGACCGGCCGCTGCCGCCGGAGATGCTGCCGCACCGGTTGTTCGACCGGCTGTTCGGAGTGAAGGAAGAGAGCTGGATCAAGCGCCAGTCGAGCATTCTCGATGCTGTGCAGGAAGACGCGCGGAAGGTGAAGTCGCAATTGGGCCAGGCCGACCGGCAGAAGCTGGAAGAGTATCTGAGTTCGGTGCGCGACATGGAGCGCTCCATCGCGAGCCTGCCGCCGGAGTACCGTACGGTGGTGGAGCGGCCGGCGGAGGGCGGCGACCTGCGTGACTGGCCGCGCATCGCGAAGCTGCAATCGGACCTGGTGGTGCATGCGCTGGCCAGCGGGCAGACGCGCGTGGCGAGTTACATGCTGACCAAGTGCCAGGGCCTGTCGCGCTTCCCGTGGCTGGGCCACACCGCGCAGCGGCATCACGAGTACACGCACGGGCAAGTGGAGACGCCGCGCGGCATGCGCATCTTGCGCGACATCTGCCGCTGGCATGTGGAGGAGTTCGCCTACCTGGTGGGGAAATTGAAGTCGACGCCGGAAGGCGACGGCAATATGCTCGACAACACCTGCCTGCTGTTCGTGCATGAGCATGCGGAGGCGAACGCGCACAAGAACAACAACCTTGCCGTGATCCTGGCCGGCGGGGCCGGCGGAATGAAAACGGGCCTGCACACGCGGACGACGGGAACGCTGGGCGATCTCTACGTCACGCTTGCCGATGAAGTGCTGAAGGTGGGGTTGGGGGCTTACCCGACGTTTGAGCGCAAGCTCAGCGACGTGGTTTAGTGCTTCCGGCCTGATCCGTTCGGCCGATGTTTGTTGAAGTTCTCAATGAAACGGTCCATCCGCTGGTCTAATCGAAGCTGCGAATCCACCAAGGCCTGAATCCGCTCGTCGACTCGTTTCTCCCTTGCAAGCATCATTTTCATGCCAGTCTGGACGATTTTTGCAAGAGAATCGACTCGCTTTTCGGTTTTGGCCTGCTGTGAGGCAAGCTTCTTCTGCTCGGTGGCTAGACCCTTTTGCTCGGTGGCTAGAGCCTTTTGCTCGGCGGCAACTCCTTCCAGATGGGCAGCCGTCCTGGCCTGTTGCTCCAGAATGAACTCCATGGTGCGCTGGACGTCCATGAATCAACTATAGCAGGGGTGTCAGGGGGCTCGACGCTGGTGCCGGCACGAGTGCCTCCACGGCAGGCTGAAGCCCGCGCTACTTGCGCAGCTCCCGCAAGGCAGGCAACTTTCGCAGCGGTTCCAAAGCCTCCTTGGTGACCGGCAGACGGGTGACGTCGAGCGTATCGAGGTTCTTCAAAGGCAGAAGTGGTGAGAGGTCCGTGATCTCCTTGCGCTCGGCGTCGGGGTGACCGGGACGGTCGATGCCGCGGTCGGCGATGGTGGCGCCGCACAGGTTCAAGTGGCGCAGTCCGTTCAACTCGCCGAGACGCGTGAGATTCTCGAGAGTCAGCGGGAGTCCCCACAAACCGGAATCGACGCGTTGGATGCCGCTGACGTCGAGTGAGCGCAAGGCAGCTAATGGCCGCAGAAGCAGCAGCGCGGAGCCGCTTAAGCGGTTGGCGCCGATGGCCAGGTGTTCCAGCTTACCGAGCGCTGCCAGTTGGTCAAAGCCCTCATCGTCAATCTGGGTGTGTGACAGGTCGAGCGATCGCAAGCTTGTGAGGTGCGCCAGGTGATCGAATACCTTGCTCGTCACTTGCGTGCCGCGCAGGTCCAGCTTTTCCAGCTTCTTCCAGGCGCGAATATTCGCGATGGCGTCGCCGGTGAGGTATTCGGCAAAGCGGCAGTTGAGTTCCACGACATTGCGGAGATCCCGCAGGTGCTCGAATCCGGCGTCGGTAATGCGCGTGCCGGACAGATGGAGCTTGCGCAGGTGCGTCATGCGCGCCACTTTGATCATGTCGGCATCGGTGACCCAGGAGGAGGTGAGATCGAGCTCCACCACGTTGCCCTGCGCGTCCTTCACGGTGCGCCAAGGCTCGGCTGCCACGTTCAGAGCAAGAAGGCAGAGCAGGGCAGGGCGCATCAGCTTCTCCTCCGCGTGGGCCGGCTGGAGCCTTCGTCCCAGATGATGTGGCACAACGGCAGCGCCTGCTTCATTTCGCGGTAGCCTTTTCCGGTGATCAGCGTGTGATACAGGTTCAGCCGCTTCAGGTGGCGGAACTTCTTCAGCACGGCGACGGAGGCGTCGGTGATATGTGTGCTGTCCAGGCTTAGCTCCTCGAGATTCTCGAGTGTTGCGAGCTGCGCCAGACCGGCATCGTTGATTTCACCGTAATCCAGCTTCAGCGCGCGTAGGCCGGTCAATGCGGATAAAGCGGCCATGCCTTTGCCGGAGATGCGCGTGCGGTTCAGGTCGAGGCTTGCCAGGTTCGCCAGGCCCTTCAAATGCTCCAAGCCTTGATCGGTGAAGCGGGCATCGCGCAGGATGAGCGTTTCCAGTTGCGTCAGTTTGGCAAGCGCCGGCATGCCGGCGTCGGTCAGATCGGTGGCCGCCAGGTCCAGCCATTCGATCCTGGCCAGCAGATCGAGCCTTGCGCCGTCGGCGATGTCGGTGGAGGCCAGCGACAGACGGCGCAGCGCGCTGAATTCGGCCAGAACCGGGATTACGTCATTGCCGACGGGGGAGCCATGCAGGTCCAGTAGTTCGAGTTTCGTCAATCCGCGCAGATGCGGCAGGCCTTCGCCTTCCACGTAAGTGTTGCGCAGCCGCAGCTCCCGCAAGCTGGACAAGCCGCTCAGCCGCTGCAAGCCTGCATCGGTGACGGGAGTGCTGTTGAGGTTCAATACATGAACACCCGCCATTCGCCCGGCCTGTTCGAGAACGGCGTCACCGATTTCAGAACCTTCCAGATTCAACACGCCGCGCTTGAGTCTGGATCGCAGCGCCGCGGCCTCGACCGGCGCTCCGCCGGCGGGTTCGAGGAATTGCATGTGAAGCTCGGGTTTCGCTTTTCGAAAAGCGCGGACGGCGCCGGCGGGAATCCGGCTGTAGCGCAGATCGAGAGAGGCCAGCTTCCCGAGACCGCGCAGCTTCTCCAAGCCTGCGCCGGTCACCTTTGTCCGGTAGAGCGACAGCTCCTCGAGCTGTTTCATGCCGGCAACCACGGTGAGCCCGGTGTCGGTTATGGCGGTGCCGGACAGGTTCAGTTTCCGCATGGCCGGCTTTCCGGCCAGTGCTTGAAGTCCGGCGCCGGTCACGGCCGTGCCACGAAGATCCACATCCTCCAGAAGCGCCAGATCGGAGAGCGCGGCCATGCCGGCGTCGGTGATCAGCGTATCGCCCGCACGCAAGCGGCGCAGCTGTTTCATGCCGGCCAGGTGGCGCATCCCTTGGTCGTCGAACTGCGTGATGGAAACGTCCAGCGCCTCCAGCTTCCGGAACGGCGCCAGCGTGTGACCCTGCACGGCGCTCTGCGCCACGGCCAGCTCGCGCAGATTCTCAAGAGTGGCGATGGCGGCCAGGCCGTCATCCTTGAAGCGGATGTTGTCGAGAAAATGATAGCCGAAGGTCAGCACCTCCAGCGTCTTCACTTCGGCCAGGAAGCCCAGATCCCGGCTGCCGTCGCGACCGCCGTCGGCGTTGCGGTTCCATAGGGGGCCCGGCAGATGAAGTTCCCGTAGATACTGCAGCCCGCTGAGCCGTTTGAGGCCGGGCGGGTCGGCATTCACGCCTAGCCAGTCCAGTACCTCCAGCCGCAGCTCGCCGGGCGGCAGCTTCTGAGTTTCCGAGATCCGCGCGGGGTTGCCGTTGACGGCTACGCGGCCACCCATGACGATGGTCCAAACGGCCACCTCGCGATCGGTCTGTGCCCCGGCAAGGCAGACCAAACCCAGCGCGCAAATGGCGGTTCTCCACAACATGGCTTACCCAAGATGATACTTCCAAATTGCCGGAACCCGAGACCGGCGGCCCCCGTATACGTCATAAGCAGATGATGAGGATAATGCCGCCCGCGCTGATCTGCGTCTTGGCCTTTGGGCAGGAGATGCCGCGCATCCAGGTGGAAGTGAACCTGGTGAACGTGTCGGCCAGTGTGCGTGATACGCAGGGCAAGCTGGTAAAGGATCTGGCGAAGGAGGACTTCCATTTGCTGGAAGACGGCGTGGAGCAGCGCATCCAACTCTTCGCCCGCAGCCTAGATCTGCCGCTGAAGCTGGGTCTGGTTGTGGATTTCAGCGGCAGCCAGGGCGAGTATGTGCGCAAGCACCGCCGCGACATCGAGACGTTTCTGGAAAACGTGGTTGGTCTCAAGGACCGGGTTTTCCTGATCGGCTTCGGCAATCATCTGAGGCTGGTCTCGGACTTTTCGAATTCCGTGCCGGAGATCATGGTGAGCCTTCGCAACTATGAAAGGGGAGAAAGGCGGGTTCCGTCCATTGGTCCGCAGGTTTTGCGGACGGGCGGGACAGCTTTTTACGATGCCATCTATCATGCGTCGGAAAAGCTGGCGCCGGAAAGCGGCCGCAAGGCGCTGGTGGTATTTAGCGACGGCGAGGACAACGCCAGCGCGTATCACATGATCGACGCGATCGAGGCGGCACAATCGGCCGATGCGCTGCTCTACAACGTCCGCTATACGCACACCGAGCGCCACGGGCCGACGTCGCGCAACATCTACGGCACGCGTGTGATGAAGCGCATTTCCGCCGATACCGGCGGGGCCGATTTCGACGCCACCGATTCCAATCCGCGGGAAGCGTTCCGCCAGATCGAGCAGGAACTGCGCACACTCTACGAGCTGGCCTTCGCTTCCACCAACCCGGTTCGTGACGGTTCGTTCCGCAAGCTGGTGGTGAAGGTGAGGAGGCCAGGCCTCACCGCGCGCACCAAGTCCGGCTACTACGCGCGCTGAGAGTTACTTCTCGGCGCCTTCGGTTGCGGCCACGCCGCGCCTTCCGCCGGGCTCGACGGCGCCTTTCAGCGACACCTGCGCGCCCATGCGGATGAGGCTGGATTCGCCGGCTCCCTGGAAAAAGGTGAAGCCGGGGCGATCCTTCCAGGCGTGCGGTCCGCCCAGCTTCTTGCCGGCCTTCGATGTGGCGTCCTTGATCTTGGTGATCATCGCCTCATAGGCGGGCTCGCCTTGCTTGAGTCCGGAAAAGCTGGACAGGTCGGTGCTGGCGGCGAACACGACATCGACGCCCGGCAGCGCGGCGATCTGATCGACAATGGCGACGCCGGCGGGCGATTCGATCATCGCCACCACCATCACGTTGTCGTTGGCAGTCTGGCGGTAGCTCGAGCCCCACATGGTGCCGTACTGGCCGCCGCCCTGGCTCCGCACGCCGAGCGGCGGGTACTTGGCGAAGCGCACGGCGTTCTTCACTTTTTCAATGGAGTCGACCATCGGAATGATGATGCCCAGCGCGCCGAGGTCGGTGGCCTTCTGGATGTCGCCTTCGGTGGCGTCCGGCACGCGGATGAATGGAACCGCGCCGGCACCCTTGCAATGGCGGACCATCACGGCGACGTCCTGATAGTTGATGGGGCTGTGCTGCATCTCGATCCAGAGATAGTCGAAGCCGGCAGTGCCCATCGCGCAGAAAATGTTGGGGTCCGTGGTGGAGACAGTTCCGCCCACCACCTGTTTGCCTTCCAGCAGCTTCTGCTTGGCTGTGTTGTAGAACTTGGCATCCTGCGCCTGCGCGCAAAGCAGGACCGCTGAGACGCCGAGGAAAACTCGAGAAACCATAACCGCCTCCTTGCCTGAGCCTGCCCATGATACTACTTCGCGCCCGCTTCGCACATGGCGGCAGGCCATTCGGTCTTGGAGGCGAAGTTGTAGCGGAGAAAGTGGCGGTTGATGACGGCGTTGTTCAGGCAGGAAACGCTCATCATCGCGTTACGTCGCAGCATGGCGGGAATGTCCACGGGTTTTGAGAAATCGGTGAACTGCTCCCAGTTTCCGTTGAACCTGAGCGGCCAGCCTCTGGCGAGGGGGGAATCCTGCGACTGGCGGCCCACGGTGCCGAGCTTCTCGAAGGTGGCGCGGTTGTAGCTTTCCAGGGTAATCGCCGAACCGAGCTTCTCCATGCGGCTGCGCTCGACATCGCCGGAATCGGCGACGATGGGCAGCGCTTTCCAGTTGGCGGGCATCGAGCCGTGCTTGCCCCACTGCACAACAATGGCCGGCGGCCCTGTTTCGGTCGCCTTCAAGATGCGTCCGTGAAAGTAGGTGTAATAGGAGAGCACGCGCTCGGCGCGGGCGTCCAGTTCCACCCACATCAGCTCGTGGTCGCAAGGGTCGTTGTCATCGGGAAAGTCGATGTCGTCTTCCCAGAAAAAATGATAGGCGATCCAGCGGCCGTTGGGATGCAGGACGGCGGCGGCATCTTTCAAGGGAAACGGATCGGTGGGCGACACCATGACGCGCGGGGCAAAGCGCAGCACACGCTCCCGCTCCGCCGAGGTCAGCTCACGCGGCGGGGCAAGACGCAGCGCCTGCGCATATGCGGTGGAGGCCTCCTCGAGCCGGCGTTTGAGATGTGCCTGGAGAGCCTCGCGGTTCAGGGCGAGGGCTTCGGCGTTGCCACAGGTGCATGGGGGCTGGAGATCCTGCCGCTGGGCGAAGGAGGAAATCGCAAGCAGCGCCAGAAAGAGGAGAGGCATGGAGTTATGGTAGCCGAACCGCCGCGGCCGGACCGGCCGCCCGCTTCAGGACGCTCAGGTGAAGCGGCCGCTGGAGGTGGCGCAGCCTCCCGTGGCAAAGGCGGAAAGCAACAGGTCCACTTTCGAGGAGGCGCACTGCGGACATTCCAGGTTCCGCTCGGCTTCCGACATGCGGCGCAGTTGTTCATACTGGCTGCCGCAGTCGCGGCAGCGGTATTCGTAGATGGGCATGGGGTCTGTTCTCATTTTAGCGTGGCCCGCTGCGTCTGCGAACCGGCTGCGCTGTGATAACCTGATTGTCTGCTGGGCCCTATTTGGCCACCCGGCACGCAATTACCATGCCCGCGCAGTTGACCCGCATCAGGCGCCCCCGCGCCGTAGACGCCGTTTATGAAGTATTGCGCGAGCGGATTCTCTCCTCCCAATTCAAGCCGGGCGAGCGGCTGCACATCGACGAGCTTTCCACCAAGCTCGGTGTCAGCCTCACGCCCGTGCAGCATGCCATCCATCAGTTGGCCGCCGAAGGGCTGGTGGAGGTTCGTCCGCGCAAGGGAACGTTTGTGGCCCGCCTCAGCCCGCAGCACGTGGAGGAGACCTTCGAGATCCGGACGGCGCTGGAGTGCCTTGCGGCGGAGCAGGCCGTGGAGCGAATCACGGAAGAGGAACTGCAGCGGGTCCGGCAGCTGCTGGAGGCGCTCGGCAAGCCGGTGCGCACTCCCGAAGACCGGAAAGCGCACGAGCGCGACAATTCCGAATTCCACCGGGCGATTATCCAGGCTTCCGGCAATCAGCGGTTGTCGGAAATGTACGAGGAGCTGAACGCGCATCTGCAAATCGGCCGGATCCACGCCGGCAGCGACGACGGCACCAACCGCCTGGCGCAGGAACATGAGGAGCATCGCCAGATCGTGGCCGCGCTGGAGAGGCGGGACGCCCCGGCGCTGGTGCCGGCCTTGCGGCAACATATTCTCCGCGCCAAGAACGCTCTCACGGCCAGCCTGCGCGCCACCTCCGAGCAACAGGCGCCATGATCCGGCTGGCAGCCGCTTTCCTGCTGCCTCTGCTGGCCGCGAATCCCCGCCCGAATGAGAAAACAGTTCCCATCGCCGCGCACTGGCATGCGGGATTGGACTCCCTGCTGCGGCCGTTTCACTGGCTTCCACTGAGCTGGCCCCGGCTGGATCCGCACGTCTATGTGCGGCTGCGCGTCGCGTCGCCACGCGCCGGTGCGCGTTTTTGGATCAACTCCGTTCCCGTTTCGCCGATAGCCGGCTCGGCAGGCGATTTCGAAATCACGAATCCGCCGAGATCCGGCGCCCACATGTGGATTTCCGTCATCGCAGCCGAGCCGCCGGGCTCCGCCACGCTCATCATCTCTCCGCGGGTTTTTCTCTCCGAGCTTCGGTTACAGGCTTGCCCGGGCTCGATCCGTGCGGCGGTGTGGATCCGCAACACCCTGGAAAACACGGTGAACATCAGCCTCCGGGCGGAGCTGTTGACCGGCGCATCCGGGGCCGCCACCATTCCTCCGCATTCGGCGCAGCCGGTGAATCTGGAGCTGCGGGACACCAGACTGTCATCCGGTACACACTGGAAAATGAATTTTGTGCTCGATAAATATGAGGAGGCCGTCGAGCCCGCCTACGCGGTGACCGAAGTTGTGACTTTTTCGGTGGCGGAGGCCGGAACAGCCGGATGTCGATGAAAACAATATGGTTTGGTCCTGTTTCCCAACTTCGGAAACCGTCCCTCCCGCTTTTGGAATGATGGTCTCCCCGATCCTGAAATATGCTACACTTTGCCTAGGGAAGGAGCCGTGTGCCGCTTCCAGATTCTGAAACCTGGTCGAGGTTTTTCGCATCATTAAGTAAGGAGGCTCCGGTCTCCGCTCCTTGGCTTTGGAACTATGCCGTCTGAACTGGAAATCAAAAACGAGACCGCAACGGACACCGACCACATTAGTGGCGACGTGCACTTGCAGAGACTGCTGACGCAGGAAGCCTCCACTCCGTGGTTCCTCACCTTCTTCGGCGATCTGAAGGAATACTTCTTCCCGCCGAAGCTCCCACCACTGGAAGTGACGTCGAAGCCCGTGCAGATCAAAGATGTGTGGGGCTTTTACGGACAAAATCGTGGGAAAGCCGGTCTTTCCTCGGCGCTGATACATGGACTGGTGGTTGTGCTGATGTTCACGCTTGGCACGAACGAGGACGTGCAGCAGGCGGCCAAGGATGCCATCACTTTGGTGGCGCCGATCAATCTCGATCCCTACATGCCGCAGGCCAAGCCACAACAGCAGCAGATGGGCGGCGGAGGCGGCGGTGGAGACCGCTCCCCGCTTCCGGCCAGCAAGGGGCGCGCACCGAGAGCGTCACTGCGTCAGTTTGTTCCGCCAGCGGCGGTGGTTCATAACGAAGATCCCAAACTGGTGATGGAGCCCACAATTGTGCTGCCCTCCGACGTCCAGCTGCCCAACGTCAACATGGCGCAGTGGGGCGATCCACTGGCCAAGATCGGACCGCCTTCCAATGGTCCGGGATCCGGCGGCGGTATCGGTTCCGGATCCGGCGGCGGCATCGGTTCCGGGCAGGGCCCCGGCTTCGGTCCGGGCAGGGGTGGCGGAATCGGGGGCGGGGTCTTCCGGATCGGCGGCGGCGTTAGCGCTCCGACGCTGGTCTACAAGGTGGAGCCGGAATACTCCGAAGAGGCCCGCAAGGCCAAATTCCAGGGGACGGTGGTTCTCTCGGTGGTGGTAGACGAAAAAGGAAATCCGCGGGACCTGCGCGTGATCCGGGCACTCGGCCTCGGGCTGGACGAGAAAGCCATCGAAGCTGTTCAAAAGTGGCGGTTTAAGCCAGGTTTTCTCCAGGGCAAGCCGGTTGCCGTCGCGGCCACGGTGGAAGTGAATTTCCGCCTGCTCTAAGATTAATTCCCACGCCACTACCCACAGCTTGCCTTTTTGAGGTACAATTCTTGTTGGAAGCTTCCCAAAGCTTCCAAAGCCCGCCCGGGACGTCAGCTTGCGCTGGCGTCCCGGTCCCCCAAGGCTGCGGCGGCCCGCCCCGCCGCAGCCGCCCCTTTTTTAGGCCACCTTTTAGTCGGCTTTCCCGAAGGCAAACAGCCCGGAGCTGCAACGCACGTAGATCCGCCCGTCCACTAATGCCGGCGTTGCGTAGCAGCCTTCATCAATCGCGTTGGTCGCGATCACTTCCCATTGGCCGCCCGCCTTCAGCACCGTCAGCTTGCCTTCCTCGCTCAGCGTGTAGAGTTTGCCGGCGCTGGCCACAGGCGAGGAGAAGTAGAGCCCCGGCGCCTCCGGCAGCCGCGCCTGCTTCAGCACCTCTCCCGTTTTCGTGTCAAGCGCCGTAAGGATCGCGCCTTCCTTCATCAGGTACAGCACGCCCTGGTAGACCAGCGGCGAGGGAACGTTGGGTAGCGATTTGGAGTACTTCCAGAGCGTATTCCGCGCGGTCATGTCGCCCTTGCCGCCCAGCTTGAAGGCGGTCACGCCGTTCACCACGGCGCGCTTGGCCTGGTACATCGCCCAATCGCGCGCGCCCATGAAACCGTCACCGTCCAGGTCCAGGCTCTCCCAGCCCTTCTGCATCTTCTCGGGCAGGAGCTCGGCGCGGGCCAGCTTGCCGTCCTTGTTGGCGTCCATCTCCGCCAGCGCCTGCTCGAAGTTGGGCACTACTTCCTGCTGGCCGGGGTCGGCTTCCCCTGCCCAGCTCAGCACGTAGACATTGTCGCCGTCCATCACCGGCGTGGGTTTCAATTGCCAGCTCAACCCGCTTACGAACCAGACCGGGTTGCCTGTCTCCACCTCGTAGGCCGCCAGCCGGTAGGAGCCGGCCAGCAGCACCTGAAGCGGACCCTCCTTCGGCTTCCAGAGAATGGGGGTCGAGAAGCCGCGCGTATAATCGGGCCGCTCCACGCGCCACTTCACTTTGCCGGTGTCCTTGTCGATGGCCAGGAAATAGGAGCCCGACTCCTGATCGCAGGATTGGAGCAGGGTGTTGCCGGATAGGACGGGCGAGGCCGCCTGCCCGAAGGGATTATTGAATGGTCCCAGCGGCAGATTCCAGCGTTCCTCCCCGTCCGGACCGTAAGAGATCAGCCCGAAATCGGTGAAGAAGACGTAGACGTTTCTGCCGTCGCCGGCCGCCGACGGGGATGCGGGAGAGTTGGACTTGTGGAGTGTCTCCACGCGCGGCCTCGGCGCCTGCCGCCGCCACAGGATCTGGCCCGTCGAGCGGTCCAGCGCGAAGGTGTACAGTCCGTCCATGTCGAAACCGGTCAAA
>VFZE01000024.1 GCA_016871315.1 Acidimicrobiia bacterium
ATGTTGGACTGGTTGCGGGATGTGAGGCGGGCGGCGGCGGAGCGCGACGTACTGCCGGGATTGGCGGCGATGGCGTACTTGCCGAATCGGCGGACAAGTTCGGCGGCTGGCACGCCGTCCATGGCGACAATCTCATCGCCAATCTGAAACGGGAAACGCGCGACGGGCAGGCGCGTGCGGTTGATGGAATCGATCAGGACTTTTCCGTCGTAGATATCCACGGTAAAACCCAAACTGCCGGAGTAATTAAAGGGAAATGAGATGCTGACATGGGCGTCGTCGAGTGAGGAAGTGTAATCCACCAGCAACTCGGCGTACTCAATATCGTTAGCCGTGCGGCGGATGCGGTCCAGCCACGGCCGGAGGTCGCCCGGATTGAAGCCCACGGCGTCGCGTTTCCAGTGATAGGGGCCATACTGGACGGCATAGGAATCCGCGATGTACAGGAAGTCGGTGATCTTTTGTTCGGTGGTGAGCTGGCCGAAGGCCGGAGAGAAGAAAAGGCAAAGGGCAAGCGGCGAAAGCACGGCAATTCTAGAGGGCATAGAGCTTATGATACGCAGGAAAATTCAGCAGGTTCCATTGTTAATTCACTACCCGCTCATATAGCTCTTCATACCGCGGGATGATCGACTCCGCCGAGAACCGGCTCAGAGCCGTCATCCGCGCCGCTTCCGCCATCCTAGCCCGTAGCGCCGAATCGGTAAGAAGGCCGAGGACGCGGGCCGCTTGTGCCTCGACATCGCCCATCGGCTCCAGGTAGCCATCCTCTTCATGGGTGATCAGCTCGTGAACACCACCGACGCGCGTAGCCACCGGGGGAACGCCGCAGGCCATCGCCTCCAGCGCGGCCAGCCCGAATGCCTCATGTTCGCTTGGAAGCAGCAGCACGTCGGCCTGCGCCAGCAGGCGTTCAATATGATCCTGTTTGCCCAGGAAGCGGACGCTCTTTGCCACGTCAAGCTCATGCGCCAGCCGCTCGACGGCGCCGCGCTCGGGTCCGTCGCCGGCCATCCACAACTCGGCGCCGGTGTGTTTGCGCACGGCGGCCAGGATGCGGATGCAATCCTGCGGGCGCTTTACCGGCCGGAAGTTCGAGATGTGCACCAGCCGGTTGCCGGGGCTGTTGCGCCTGGCCGGAGTGTAGCGGTCGCAGTTGACGAAGTTATGAATCACGTCAATGGAGTTGCCGACCCCGAAGACTTCCTGGGTACGCTGCTTGAGATAGCCGCTCACGGTGGTGGCCGCGGTGGAGCGTTCAATGGAAAAACGAGTGATGTCGAAGTAGGAGGGCTCGGCTCCCACCAGCGTGATGTCGGTTCCGTGCAGGGTAGTGACAAACGGCAGGCGCCGGGTGGATTCCAACATCTGCTGCGCCAGCAGAGCGGAGATGGAATGCGGAATGGCGTAGTGGACGTGGAGCAGGTCCAGCTGATAGCGTTCCGCGACCTCCGCCATGCGCGCGGCCAGCGCCAGGCAGTAGGGAGGGTAGGCAAACAGCGGGTAATTGGCTACGTCGACCTCGTGATAATGCACTCCTTCGATCCCGGAATCCAGACGAATCGGGTGCGCGTAGCTGATGAAGTGGATCTGGTGGCCGCGCATGGCCAGTTCCATGCCAAGTTCAGTCGCGACAATGCCGCTGCCTCCATACGTTGGGTAGCAGGTGATGCCGATTCTCACTTCTTCTCCAGGGTAAGCGTCGCCAAGCCGATCTGTCCGTGGATGTTCTCCGCCGGATGGGCGATGTCACCGCCTCCGAACCAGACGCGGAAGTGTCCCTCTCCCGCTTCCACCGTTGGATCGCACATCACCTTGCTGTTCCAGGCGTGGGGGCCGGTGAGGACGGTCTCCTCGGGCGCACGCTGCCAGCGGACCCCGTCCGGGGAGGAGGCCAAGCCCAGTCTGCGGGCTTCGCGCTGGTCGCGCCCCGTGTAGATCATCCAATAGCGCCCGTGGGCGGTGAACACGGCGGGCTCGCCGAGCCCGTTTTCATCGAACGCGCCGGGCTGGCCGAGTTCCAGTACTGGGTTGGCGAGCAGCTTCCACCACCTGATGCCGTCCCGCGAGCGCGCCACGCCAAGGCGCTGACGCCGTGCCCGGTCTTCACCCAAATAGAACATGTACAGTTCCTCGCCTGATTGGATGACGTAAGGATCCGCCGCGGCTCGTTCATCCCAGCTGCCGCGGGGGCCAAGATCGATTACAGGCTCCGGATGTTTTTGGAAACGGGCGCCGTCACGGCTCCGGGCCAGGCCGATGCGTGGAGGATTGCCGGCCTGGTACCAGTAATAGATCTCGTCCTTGAACACCAGCGCTGCGCCGTTGGCGGCGATGTAGCCGGCCTCCCAGCCCGCGGGCTCCGGCGACAGCCTCTTGCCTTGTTTCTCCCACCCGATGCCATCCGCGGAACGGGCCATGCCGGTGTGCCAGAGCCGGCCGTCGAATCCGGAGTAGAGATTCAGCAACTGGTTTTGCCAGCGGATGACGGAGGGATTGAGCACATCGACGGAGTCCCACTCGCCAGCAGCGCCACGGCCGAGAACCGGTTCAGGGCGCACCTGCCAGCGCGGAGTGATTTCGGCGTCTTGCCCATCCACGGGCGGAAGGGTGAAATCCTCGTAACGGCCGCAGCCACCCAGCAGCACGAACAGGAAGAGAATTGTCCGTCTCATTGGGGAATGCGGATGAGAAGACCCGAGCCCTTCCCCGGAGCGGACTCCACCACCATCTCCGCGCTCAAGGACCGGGCGCGGCGTTTGATGCTGCCCGGCCCCATGCGCAGCAGCTCCAGCTCCTCCAGGTGAAACGTTCCGCAAAAGGGGAAACCTTCGCCGTTGTCGTGGATCGAGATCTGCAGGTGGCCGTCCGTGAACTCCACGCCGACCGATACGCTGGTTGCCTTGGCATGTTTGCGGACGTTGTGCAGCGCCTCGCGAACGATCTGCAGGATCTCGCTCGCCGCTTCCGGCGGAAGCGCGTCGACGGCCGGCGTGCCGGAAAACGTGACGGAGATGCCGGTCTCTTTCTGGAAGGCCCCGGTGAGCCGGCTGAGAGCGGCCATCAGCTCGCTGGAATCCATTTCGGCGGGGCGCATGCTTCGCAGAAACGCACGCAGCTCCGCCACTTGAGCCTGCAGCAGATCCTGGAGACCGGTGAGTTCTTTCAGTCCGGAGTCGGGATTCTTCAGCAGCAGCTTCCGGACCACTTCCAGGCGCATTTGGACGCTCATGAAGGCTTGCAGAGGCCCGTCGTGGAAGTCGCTGGCGATCCGCTCGCGTTCTTCCTGGCGCGCGCGGCTGGCTTCGGTCTTATGCAGCACACTCTGACGCGAAACGCTGAAGACGCGCTCCACCAGCTGCTGCTTCTGCCAGCATGCCAGCCCGGCCAGAACCGTCGTTCCGAGAAAGAAAGCCCCGCTCCCATGCCAGTTGGCAGAGGGAGCCGCCAGAATCGCGGCAACGGCCGCGGCCGCGGCAAGCAGCACTTGCCCACGCTGATGAAATAGCACCACGGCGATTTGGATGAATCCGAACCATGAGAGATTCAGGTAGACGCCGTGACTGCCGGGCGGCCACAGCGCGGAGACCAGAAACATCGCAAGATCAGCGCCCAGCAACAGGCCCAGTGCTAGGGAAGTGTAAAGGCTCCCCGTGTAAATAACCCACGCGCCGCCCAACCCGTATAGGGAAGCGGCCGCGAGAGCCGCCGCGGGAACCGGTTCCACCCAGCCGAGGGCAAGGTATCCGGCGGCAAAGCCGATGCGCAGGAGACCGAGAGATCTCCTCCAGGCGGACGATACCAGCAGATGCTCCATGCTTGCGCCTACGGCGCCGGTTGGGGCAGTGGTTGTGCCGGTCGATTCACAAGCTAGCGGCGGTACAGATAGAGCGTATGCGAGCGGCCTTCGCCGTCGTCGTCAATGCTCTCCACCTTCTCCGCCGTCCAACCGGAAAACTCAAAGTCATGCGACACGATGCGGGCGCCCTTCTTGAGCTGCTTTTCCAGCATCGGCCGGATCTTGTCGTTGGAGCTCGGCAGCAGATAAACCGTCACCAGATCGGCGCCGCTGAAGTCCTGCTTCATGATGTCGCCGTTAATGATGCGTGCGATCTTGTCCAAGCCCAGCTTACGGATCTTATCGCTGCTCTGCTTATAGAGATCCTCATCCAGTTCCACACCGGCTGCCGTCGCCTTGAATTTCTCCGCGGCCATGATGACGATTCGCCCGTCGCCGCTGCCGAGATCGAACATCTTCTCGCCACCCTTCAACTCGCCGAGGCGCAGCATCCGGTCCACCACCGATTCCGGCGTTGGGTAATACGGCGCAAGCTTCTCCGTGGCATTCTGCGCGGACAGGACGGCGGCCATCCCAGCCACCACCATCCCAAGGATTTGTTTTCGAGAATGCATAGCTATCTCCCTTTGACCTCCCGACCCTAGTAGTTTATAGCAGTCCGCTGGAACATGCGTCACCCCCTGTCCGGCGCCCGCCCGGCGGGGAATCGGCACAATGATATGCTTAGGGCGTGTTGAAGCTGTTTTCGTTGTTTTTGCTTGTTACGGGCGGATCTTTCGCCCAAAGCCCGCTGCTGGGTCTTTTGAGCGAGGAACTCCATCGCAATTTCCAGGTGCTGTCGCGGAAGGCGGACCCGCCCGCCTATTACATTGCCTACGCGGTGACCGATCAGGAAACCGCCAATGTTTCCGCGACCCTCGGCGTGATCACAGGGAACGACCGGCGGAAGATGCGGGTACTGGACGTGACGGTCCGCGTGGGAACGCCGGCGCTGGACAACTACCACACGATCCGCGGTGAGATGGGACATTTCACGGCGGGCATTCCCATCGCCCTCGATGATTCCCCTGACGCGATCAAGCTCAAACTGTGGTCGGAAACCGACCGCTGCTACCGTTTGGCGGCACAAAGGTTGATCAACATACGGACGAATAAGGAAGTCCGGGTGGCCGATAAGGAGGATTCCCACGATTTCTCGCGCGAGCAGCCGGAGAAGTTCGCCGCGGAAGCGCCCAGATTGCTCTTCGACGATGCCGCCTGGGCGGCCCGGATGCGGAAACTCTCCGCGCCGTTCGCCAAGTATCCGTCGATTCTCAACTCCGGTTTGGCCGTGACGGCGCAACGTGAAGTGAAGTACCTGGTCAACACGGAAGGGACGCGTGTGAGCCACGGACAGCCCTTTTCCAGGGTGACCATTCAGGCCCAGGCGAAAGCATCCGACGGGATGGACCTGGCAACCTTTGATGCATTTACCGCCGCCGATCCGGCCAATTTGCCGAAGGATGCCGAGATCGCCGCGGCTGTCGACAAGGTGGCATCCGATCTGAATCAGTTGCTCGATGCGCCTCTGGTCGATCCATTTGTCGGTCCGGCCATCTTGTCGGGACGTGCGGCGGGAGTATTTTTCCACGAAATCTTCGGCCATCGCGTGGAAGGCCACCGTTTGAAAGACGAATCCGACGGCCAGACCTTCGCCAAAAGCGTGGGCTCCCCCGTGCTGCCGGAGTTCATTTCCGTCACCTTTGATCCGACACTGCGCCAGGCGGCGGGCGAAGACCTGAACGGGTTCTACGCTTTCGACGACGAAGGCGTGAAGGCCCGGCGCGTCACTCTGGTGGACGGCGGCATCTTGAAGACATTTCTCATGTCGCGAACACCCGTGCCCGGTTTTGAAAGCTCCAACGGCCACGGGCGGCGGCAACCCGGAGCGGAAGTCGTCGCGCGCCAGTCCAACCTGCTGGTGGAATCCACCAAGCAGGTTCCCGAGGCGCGCCTGAAAGAGATGCTGCTCGAGGAGATCAAGCGCCAGAACAAGCCCTACGGATTCTACTTTCAAGAAATCACCGGCGGCTTCACCAACACGGGCCGCCGCGGAATCCAAGCATTCAAGGTGATCCCGCTGGTGGTGTACCGCGTCTATGCGGACGGTAAACAGGAACTCGTGCGCGGCGCCGATATCGTCGGCACGCCGCTGGCCAGCTTTAACAAGATCATCGCGACCGGCCAGAAGCTGGAAGTCTTCAACGGCTATTGCGGAGCCGAGTCCGGCAACGTGCCGGTTTCCGCCGTCTCTCCGTCCATCCTGGTGTCGGAGTTGGAGGTGCAGAAAAAGGAAAGCTCGCGCGACCGCCCGCCCCTGCTTTCCCCGCCGGTCATCTCCACGGGGGCTTCCAAATGAGAGGACTCGTTCTGTTGATAGCCGGCGCGTTAGCGCTGGGAGCCCAGAACAATGCCGCCACGGAAAAGGAGCAAGGACCGATCCTCCGCGCGCTGGCCGAGGAGTTGGACCGGTCCCGCACGCTCCAACTGGCCGGCGTCGAGACCCCCTATTTCATCGAATACTCGTTGGACGACCTGCACGGCTTCGCCGCCGTGGCCTCGCATGGCGCCATCATCAGCTCCAACGCCACCAGGCTCCGGCTTCCCCGTGTCCAGGTGCGTGTCGGTGACTACGGCTTTGACAACACAAACTACATCTTCTCCGATTTCTTCGGCCGCATCGGCGGAGCGCGCCTGCCGCTGGAAGACGACTATGGCGTCCTCCGCCATCACTACTGGCTGCTCACTGACCGCGCCTTCAAGGGCGCGGTGGAGGCGATCGCAAGGAAGCGCTCGGCGCTGCGCAACGTCACCGTCACGGAGGAAGTAAACGACTATGCGAAGGCCAAGCCGGAAGCGCTGGTGCAGGACCTGCGGCCCATCTCCATGCGCGAGGGAACCTGGACTAGCCTGGCGCGCGAATTGTCTGCGCTGTTCTGTCACTACCCGGCTCTAACCGGTTCACAAGTGGAAGTGGAGTCCTCCTTTTCCAACACCTACTATCTGAACACCGAAGGCACGCGCGTTCGCTATCCCGACGACTTGTTCACCGTGCGTATCCGTGCCGGTGCGCAGGCGCCGGACGGCATGCCCGTCCGCGATTCCATGGGTGTGCACGCGCGCACCCCGGGAGCCATACCCCCGCAACCGGCGCTGGAACGCTTGGTGCGCGAGCTCGCGTCGAATCTCACCAGCCTGCTCACCGCTCCGGCGGGCGAAGACTACTCCGGTCCGGTGCTGGTGGAAGAGGCGGCATCGCCCCAGCTCTTTGCGCAACTCATCGGCGCCAATCTTGGCCTTACGCGCAAACCTGTCGCCGAACCCGGCCGCACGCCCCCCGTGCCGTCAAGCGAACTGGAAGGGCGCATGGGCGCCCGGATTCTGCCCGACTGGATGGACATCGTCGACGACCCCACGCAAGGCGAGTACCGCGGCCACCAATTGCTGGGCTACTTTCCCATCGACCTGGAAGGCGTCGTCCCGCGGCCTCTGACGGTCATCGAAAAGGGCTCTGTCAAAAACTTTCTACTCACGCGTCAGCCGGTGCGGGGTTTTGAAGGCTCCAATGGCCGCGCGCGGCTTCCCGGCGCTTTCGGAGCCAAGGCGCCCGTCTTCAGCAACCTCTTCGTCAAAGCACGCGAAACGAAATCGGCGCAGGAGTTGAAAAAGAACCTGCTCGATATGGTGACCCAGCGCGGCAAACCGTACGGACTAATCATCCGCAAGCTCGACTTCCCCACCATGGCGACTCCCGATGAACTGCGGCGGCTCAGCGCCGCCTCCGGCCAGCGCGGCGGCGCGACGCGCCTCACCGCCACTCCCATGCTTGTCTTCCGTGTTTATCCGGACGGCAAGGAAGAACTCGTGCGCGGAATGCGCTTCCGCGGCCTGAACGTCCGCAGCCTCCGCGACATCATCGCCGCTTCCGACACCGACAACATCTTCGATTTCATCGGAAACGGATCCCCGCTTCCCCCGGCGGGCGTGGCCGGTTACGTCTCCGGACATACCGTGGTTGCGCCGTCCGTCCTGTTTGAGGATCTGGAACTTGACCGCATCGAGGAGGATTGGCCAAAGCTGCCTGTGGTTCCGGCGCCGGCTTTGGCCAGCTGCAAGTAGTCCGCTATGCGCATTCTGTCGCGCGCCATCTTTGGCGAGATATGCAAGTCGGCGCTGCTGGGCACAGTGCTGTTCACTTTCGTGCTGTTTCTTCAAAAGCTGGGCAGCGGCAAGCAGTTCGAGATTCTCGTGCGCGGCTCGGCTCCGCCGTCCACGGCAGGCTACCTGGTGGCGCTGCTGCTGCCGCCGACGCTGATCTTCGCGTTGCCCGTGGGAACACTGGTTGGCGTGCTCATCGGGCTTGGACGGATGTCCGCCGACGGGGAGATCACGGCGATGCGTGCCTGCGGGGTTCCCAGCCGCCGCATGGCCGCTCCAGTACTCGCCTTCGCGCTTCTGGCCACCGCCGTAACCGCGTCGGCGTCACTGTGGTTTGCTCCGCTGTCGATCCGCGAAACCTACCGCGTCCTGAACCAGGTGATCGCGCAGCAACTGACAGCCGAGATTCAGCCGCGCGTGTTCGAGGAGCAGTTCACCAATACGAACAATATCCTCTACGTGGGTGACGTGATCCCCTCGGCCGACTCCGCCGTGCAGTGGCGCAACGTCTTCATCGCCGACCTCACTCCGGCGGAGGTGCGCAGCAGGCCTGGCCGCGAATACGGCGACGCCCCCAGCATCACGGTGGCATCGGAAGCTTTCGCGATTCCGGACGCGGCCAGCAACCGCATTCAGCTCCATATGAAAGGCGTCTCGACGCATGAGCTTGGCGCCGACCCGGCCATTTACTACAACACGGCAGCCCCCAAGCAGGACCAGGTACTCGCGGCCAGGTCGCGATCAGAGGCCAGCGCCAAGGCCTACATTTCCATGGACACGCGCCCGCTGTTCCAGGAGCAGAGCGTCGAGGCCCGCATTGAACTCCATCAGCGTTTCGCGCTGCCGGTGGCCTGCGTGCTGCTGGCGATGGTCGGCATTCCGCTCGGGGCCAGTTCGCGCAAATCGGGCAAGTCGGGCGCGTTCGTGCTCACCGTGCTGCTTGCGTTCCTCTATTACATGGGACTTGTCAGCATGATCCGGCTGGCGCAGCAGGGCAAGCTTCCGCCCGCGCTGGCCGTCTGGACGCCAAACCTCATCTTCACTCTGTTCGGGCTGGCGCTGCTCATCGGGCTGGAAAAGCCGGGCGACCGTGATCTCGTCTCGCGCCTCCGCCGCCTATTCGACAATGCTTGGGCGTTTGTCCGGTCCCTGCTGACCTCGGCCGGCAACGGCCGCGCGTCGCTCGCCCCGCGCGTTCCACGGCTGCCGATCCTGCCCGGCGTCGTCGACACCTACGTGCTCTCGAGCTTCCTCTTCTATTTCGCCGTTCTGCTCGCCAGCTTCGTCATGATGGCGCACGTGTTCATCTTCTTCGAGCTGCTCGGCGATGTCTTCGCCAACAGCATCCCCCTGCACCGCGTCCTCACCTACCACATCAACCTGACGCCCAAGCTGATCTACGACTCAGCTCCGATGGGTGTTCTGGTCGCCGTGCTGGTCGCCTTCGGGATCCTGGCCAAGAACAACGAAGTCACCGCGATGAAGGCCTGCGGCGTCAGCCTCTACCGCCTGAGCGTGCCCGTGCTGGTGGCCAGCTTTCTGCTGAGCGCCGGGCTCTTCGCCTTCGATCATTACTACATCCCTGAAGCCAACAGAATTCAAGAGAGCATTCTCAACGAGATCAAGAACCGCCCCGCGCAAACCTACTTGCGGCCGGACCGCAAGTGGATCTTCGGCATGGGTTCGCGAATCTACTACTACAAGCATTTCGATTCGGCGCAGAACGTCATGGTTGGCGTCAACGTCTATGAGCTGCATCCGGAGACGTTCCGGCTGCTGCGCCACATTCACGCGGAAACGGCGCGATGGGAGCCGTCGCTCGAAAAATGGATCTTTCAAAACGGCTGGAGCCGCGACATACAGGGCGTATCGGCCGGCTATCAGCCGTTTCAGGCAACCACCTTCCCGGAACTCGAGGAGCCGCCCTCCTGGTTCCTGCGCGAGATGAAGCAGGAAAAGCAGCTCAACTTCCTCGAGCTGGACGGCTACATCGCGGAGCTGCAGCAGAGCGGCTTTGACACCGTGCGCCTGAAGGTGCAGTTCCACAAGAAATTCTCCGTGCCCGCATTCGCTGTCATCATGGCGTTGCTTTCCATTCCGTTCAGCTTTCTCACCGGCAATCGCGGCGCCATGGCCGGCGTCGGCGTCAGCTTCGGCATCGCCATCGCCTACTGGGCCGTCAGCAAGCTGTTCGAGGAGATCGGTAACGTGAATCAACTCCCCGCCTTCATTGCCGCATGGTCGCCCGATGCACTGTTCTCCATGGCAGGCATGTACCTGTTCACGCGGATGCGGAGTTGAATCAGGCCTCGTTGGAACGGCCCCGGCCGGAGCTTGCCGCTACAATAGGAGATCCATGAAAAAGCTCCTCCTGGCGCTGGTAGCGCTATCTGTCGCCGCCCTTCTGGTATCGCAGCCGGCTCCGCCGGTGCGCGTGGGGCCGCTGGCCGGCGGAGGATTCATGCTCAACAGCGGTTGGGTGCTTCGTCCCGCCGGACGCCAGATTCCGCTCGACACCTTCCCCATGGCGAGCGCCGTGACGCCGGACGGCAAATACATGCTGGTGTTGCACGGCGGCTACAATCCGCCGTCGATCGCCACCATTGATTCGAAAACCGAAAAGGAGATCGCGCGCGTGCCTGTTCCCGACGGCTGGCTCGGCATGGCGCTTGCCACGAACGGCAAGACGCTCTACGTAGGAGGCGGCAGCCGGGCCGCGGTCTTCGAATTCACCGTCGGCGCCGGCGGAAAGCTGGAAGCGGCACGGACCTTCGACGTGATGGAAGCGGGCAAGCAGCGCACGCCGCAGGATTTTATCGGCGATGTGGCCCTCAGTCCCGACGGGCGGCTGCTCTATGCGGCGGATCTGTATCACGACCGGATTCTGGTGATCAATCCGCAGTCCGGCCGCGTGATTGAACGGTTCCAGACCGGTCGGCGGCCGTACCGCATTCTGTTCCACCCCGACGGCAAGAGCTTCTTCGTCACCAGCTGGACCAACGGGACGCTATACCAGCATGAGACGGCCAGCGGCGCGGTAATGGGCAATATCAGGCTTGGCCCGCACACCACCGATGCCGTTTGGAGCGGCAAGGGCGGCGAAGGCAGGATTTTCGTCACCGCTTCCAACACAAACCGCGTTTTCTCCGTGGGGGTCTCGGCGAGCAAAGAGATGAAGCTGCTTGAGACCATCAACGTCGCCATGACGCCGCGCCAGCCGCTGGGCATGACGCCGAGCGGGTTGGCCTTGAACGCCGATCAGAGCCGCCTCTATGTCGTCTGTTCGGATGCCAACGCCGTGGCTGTGGCAGATGTCGGCGAAGAACGCACGCGCGTGCTGGGCTTTGTTCCCGCCGGCTGGTATCCCACGGCGGCGCGCGTTCTCCCCGACGGGCGGCTGGTGATCTTGAATGGCCGCGGCGGCGGGAGCCGTGCGAATCCCGGAGGTCCCGTGCCCACACGGCGGCCGTCGCCCGTGCATCAAGGTGTGCGTTCCGATGAATATGTCGGACGCATTCAGCCGGGCACCGCGTCGGTGGTCGATCCCTTCCATGAAGAAACTCTGCTGGCTTACACAAGGACGGTGCTGACCAGCACGCCGTACCAGGACGAACTGCTCGACGGCCTGCAAATCCCCGCGGGCAATCCCGTGCCGGCCAGGCCCGGCGCGCCGACGCCGATTGAACACGTCATCTACATCGTGAAGGAGAACCGCACCTACGACCAGGTGCTCGGCGACCTGGGCAAAGGCAACGGAGACCCCAGCCTGACCCTGTTCGGGGAGCAGATCTCGCCGAACCATCACAAGCTGGCGCGCGAGTTCGCGCTGTTCGATAACTTCTACGTCAGCGCCGATGTGAGCGCCGACGGCCATAGCTGGTCCACCGCGGCCATCGCGCCGGACTACGTCCAGAGAATGTGGCCCAACAGCTACGCGGGCCGCAGGCGGCTGTATGACTACGAAGGCCAGGAGCCGACCGCTCTGCCTCCGGCCGGGTACCTCTGGACGCAAGTGCTGGCGCGAGGCTTGACGATGCGGAACTACGGCTACTTTGCCACCAATCATCCGAAGGGGCTTCCCGACGGCACCGAGATTCAAGCGGTGCGCGACACGGCCCTGGCGCCGGTGACGAACATGAAATACCGTGCATTCGACATGGATTATCCGGACGTCAAGCGCGCGCAGGTTTTCCTGGATGACCTGGCCGGGTTTGAGAAGAGCGGCAATATGCCGCGGTTTCTCATTCTGCGGCTGGGCAACGATCATACCTCAGGGACAACGGCGGGAAAAATCGCGCCGCGGAGCGCGATGGCCGATAACGACTATGCGCTGGGCATGATCGTCGAGGCGTGTTCAAAGAGCAGGTTCTGGGCGAAGACGGCGATCTTTGTGCTGGAGGATGATGCGCAGAACGGTCCTGACCACATCGACAGCCACCGCGCGCCGGCCTACATATTGTCGCCCTACACACGAACGGGCGCGATTGACAGCACGCTCTACAACACGACTTCGATGCTCCGTACGATGGAACTGCTGCTGGGGCTGCGGCCGATGACGCACTTCGACGCGGGTTCGCGGCCGATGTGGGCGGCCTTCACCTCGAAGCCCGATCTGCGCGCGTATGAGGCGGAAAAACCGCGCATTTCACTCGAGGAGCGCAACCCGCAAACATCGGCGACGGCGGCGCGGTCTGCGGCGCTGGACTTCACAGAAGCCGACATGATCGACGATGATGAATTGAACGACATTTTGTGGCGCGCGCTGCGCAACAGCACGCCGCCTGCTCCTGTCAGGAGCTTTTTCTCACGATAGCTGGGTAATGGCAAGAATCTATCTTTGTTTTGTATGGCACATGCATCAGCCTTTTTATAAGGATCTGATGACGGGGGAGTACAAACTGCCTTGGACGCGGCTGCATGCGTTGAAGGATTACTACGGCATGGTGCAGGTGCTCGACGCTTTCCCCGAGGTGCGCCAGACCTTCAATCTCGTCCCTTCCATGCTTGTGCAGATCAAGGAGTACGCCGAGGCCAAGGCGGCCGATCCGTTTCTGCGCGCGGCGTTGAAGCCGGCCGAAGAGTTGGATGAGCAGGAGCGCGCCTTCATCCTGCGCTACTTTTTTCAGGCGCATCCCGGACGCCTCATCCGGCGCTATCCCCGCTATGGCGAGCTTTACGACGGCTGGCAGGCGGCCGACCGCGACGCGCGGCGTGCACGCCATTTCTTCAATGGGCAGACCATGCGCGATCTGCAGGTGCTTTCGCAGGTCGCCTGGTTCGATGAAGAATTTCTGGAGAAGGATGAGGAAATCCGCGAGCTCGTGAACAAAGGCCGCGATTACACACTGGCCGATCAGGAGTTGATGGGGCGCAAGCAGATCGGGATCCTGGGCCATGTCGTGAAGGTCTACCAGGAGTTCGCGGCCAACGGCCGGATCGAGGTCACGACGACTCCTTTCTATCACCCGATCCTGCCGCTGCTGTGCGATTCCAACATCGCCGCTGTGTCGCACCCTTACGTGCCGTTGCCGCCGCCATTCCGCTATCCCGAAGACGCACGGCATCAATTGAAGACCGCGCGGCAGTACATGGAGCAGGAGATCGGCATCAAGCCGCGGGGCTTGTGGCCTTCGGAAGGCTCCGTATCGGACGAGGTATTCACCATCGCCGCCGACGAAGGTTTCCACTGGGCGGCCACCGATAACGGCGTGCTGGGTAAAACACTACACCATGTCGCCGATGTCACCGCAACCTACCGGCCCTATGTATGGAAGCGCGACGGCCGTGAAATGCGCGTGATCTTCCGCGACCATTACTTGAGCGACCTTGTCGGCTTTGTCTACTCGCGTATGGGTTCGGCGGACGCGGCCACTCATCTGCTGGACCGCATTCGCGAGAACTGCGCCCACATTCTCGGATCCGGCCGCGATGCCCTGGTGCCGGTGATACTCGACGGCGAAAACGCCTGGGAGCACTATGAGCTCAATGGCCGCCCCTTTCTCAAGGAGCTGTACCGGCGCATCCAGCAGGATCCCACTATTGAGGCAGTCACGGTGTCGGAGGCCCTGGAGAAGGTGGAGCCTCAGGTGCTCAGCAACATCTTCCCCGGTTCCTGGATCAACGCCAACTTCGACATCTGGATCGGGGCCGAGGAGGACAACAAGGCGTGGGAATACCTGCTGCGCGCGCGCCAGGCTTATGAAGCCGCGCTCGGGGACTCCTCCCTCAGTGAAGCGAACCGCAAGCTGGCCTTTGAGGAACTGTTGATCGCCGAAGGCAGCGACTGGTGCTGGTGGTACGGTCCGGAGCACTTCTCCGACAATCGGGAGGAGTTCGATCACCTGTACCGTTCGCACTTGGCCAACGTCTACGTCGCGCTTGGCCAAGAGCCCCCGGATGAGCTTTCCAGACCCATTCTGCGCACTCATGTGACGGCTCAACATCATGAGCCCACCGCGCCCGTGCGTCCGGTGATCGACGGCGAAGTCACCTCTTACTTCGAATGGATGGGAGCAGGTCTATACACCGTCGACGACCGCTCCGGCGCCATGCACGGCCACCGCTACCTGATCCAGGAGGTGCACTACGGCTGCGACGGCATGAACCTCTATCTGCGTGTCGATTTTCCCGTGCCCGAATCCGCCATCCAGGTGAACCTGCATTTTGAGAAAGCAAGCTGGAGCATCGAGGTCGAGGAAGGCGGCGCGAAGCTGCTGCAGGAATCTCCGCTGGAGGTTGCCTACCGCCGCGTGCTGGAGATCAAGACGCCGCTTGCGGCCATCGGCGTGGCGCGCGGGGAACCGGCGCGCGTGCGGCTTTCCATTTGGCAGGGATCCCTGCCGGTGGATGCGGCGCCGCGCGAAGGCTGGCTATCGCTGCCGACCGCCGAGCCGGGCGATTGGCCGCTGTAAGGCGAGTGCTACTTCTTCAAATGCAAATCGAACCACTCGATGGCAAGCTTCTGCGCCTGTTCACGCGCTTCAAAGTAGATCCCGTAGTGCTTGATGCCGGGAATGGAGATGAGGCGCTTCGGGCCGCGCGCTCGCTCGTGAGCCTTCACGGCGTGGTCGCGGTTATCGAATAGCTCCTCATTTTCGGCGATCACGAACTGCATGGCGCACTGCCCCGCCAGGTGCGCATCTTCCACTGGCGCATAAATGGCGAACTTCGACCGGATCGGCGCGCCGATCAGGTTGCCGATCACCTTCGCCCGCGGCGGCGGGTACCCGGCGCTTCCCCGTGCCCGCGCGGTGGACTCCTCATATGTCTTGGCGCGCTCATTGTCATTCGCCGTGACGAAGCGCGAATCCATCGAGCCGACTTGGGAATGAATCGCCTTCACGCGCGCATCGCGCGCCGCCGCCCACACCACCAGCCCGCCTGACAGGCTGGAGCCCCACAGGCCGATCCGTGTGCCGTCGCACTGCGGCTCGCCCGCGATCCAGTGAATCGCGTTGAGCCAGTCGATCCCGAAATCGATCGGGTCGACTACTTCGCGCACTTCGGCGACCTCGGCCGTGAACTTGCCGCCAGTCCGCTCCTTCGGCGCCGGCTCTGTCAGGTAGACGCGCGATTCCGAATTGCCCCAGCCGCGATAGTCGAACGCCGCCACAAAGTAGCCCGACTTCGCCAGCACCGCCGCATCGCGCCGCAGCGCCTGCGCGGTTCCACCCCAGCCGTGCGCCATCAGGATGCAGGGCAGCTTCGCATCGGCCGCCAGATCCGCGGGCGTGTAGATCTCCGCGGCCATGCGCGTCCCTTCGCTCATGATGGTGGCGGTCCGCGTAGGCTGCGCTTGCACAAGCGCAAGCGGCAAGGCAAAAAGCAAGAAGCGTCTCATCGAGCCCCAGTTTACGCTACCGCGAGCTAGAATAGGCGATGCATGGCTGAGGAGGCTTGACAATGGCTGTAAAGGCAATTCCCGATGGTTTCCACACCGTAACGCCCTACTTGTGCGTGGAAGGCGTGGCGGAGCTGATCGAGTTCATGAAGAAGGCATTCGACGCCGTGGAGATCGAACGTCACCCGGGACCCGGTGGGCGCATCATGCACGCGCAGGTTAGAGTGGGCACGTCGATGATCATGATGGGCGAGCCGACGCCGCAGTTCGGCGCGATTCCCGCATCCATGTACCTCTATGTGCCGAACGTCGATGAGGTTCACAAAGAAGCCGTGGCCGCCGGCGCGACGTCCGTGATGGAGGTCGGCAACCAGTTCTACGGCGACCGTTCCGGCGGCGTGAAGGACAAGCACGGCAACTACTGGTGGGTCGCGACGCATATTGAAGATGTCGCTCCCGATGAGATGGCGCGGCGCGCCGAGGCCGCGATGAAGGGACAAGCGTCGGCCTGATGGGGGCTGCCGAGCCGTATCTCTCCATCGTTGTCGCCACGCGCAACGATAATCACGGCGGAAGCCTGACACGGCGCACGCAGATATTCTTGAATTCGCTGGCGGCGCAGTGCAAGCGGCACAGGCTGCGCGCCGAGCTGATCTTCGTCGAGTGGAACCCGCCGCGGAACCGCCCTCCGTTGGCGGAATCCCTCGAGTGGCCGGAAGACCGCGAGTGGTGCCAGGTACGCATCGTACGCGTGCCCCGTGAGGTCCATGCCCGCTACGACCATGGCGAGGCTCTGCCGCTATACCAGATGATCGCCAAGAACGCCGGCATCCGGCGGACGCGCGGCCAGTTCATTCTCGCCACCAATATCGACATCATCTTTTCCGATGAAGTCATGCAGTTCCTCGCCAGCGGGCAGATGACAAAGGGCAAGATGTACCGCATTGACCGCCTGGATGCCGGCTCGGAGGTGCCTATCGATGGCTCCGTGGAGCAGCAATTGGCCTACTGCCGCCAGAATCTGCTGCGCGTGAACAGCCGCGAGTCCACCTTCGTGCTCAATCGCGACGGGCTGCGCGAGCGGTTCGAGCATGACATCATGCCCACCGGCAGCGGTATCTGGTTTGGCGAAGGCTGGTACTTTCCGGAGCACGAGCAGGAACCATTCCGCTGGATCGGCGAACAGGGCGAGATCGTCGTGGAAGCCCGCAGTTGCGAGCGTGAACTGCTGCTGGATCTGGCGCCCAGTCCGCCACTGGCAAGCTGCGGCTGGTGGCTGGAGTTGGCCGGCGAAAACGGGAAAGTGCTGGAACGAGCGCCGTTGGAAGGCCGCTCGATCGTTGTTTTCCGGATTCCCGCCGGTGAAAACAAGTACCAGCGGTTCTTTCTGCGGCTTGCGGGCATTGATCCGGACCGCACCTCCAAGATGGCGAACGACAGCCGCTTTTTGAGCCTTTCGGTCTTCCGCTGCGAATGGTTTCCGGGCGGGGAGCTGCCCGCTCCGCGCGACGTAGTTAAGCCCATAGAAACCCGGCCGGCATGGCGCCGGCTTGTGACGAAGCTTGCCGGGCGGCATGAGCCTGCATGGGAGCAGGCGCTGCAACTTCCGGAAACCGAGCCGTTCCAGGAATTGTATACTCCGGCAAGATTGGCGCGCGTGAGGCTGACACGGCCGGCATCGGGCCACTTCGGAATCTGGCTGGACGCCAAATGGTACCCGCTGGAAACCTCCATGAACAGCGTCTTCCGCTGGGCTCAGGATGGGGCTGGTCTGTTGGTGCGCCCGCCGGAGGGCTGGCCGGAGGATTTCCGGCTCCTGATGGCGCCGGCGTTCGGGTTTCCCGAAAACACGATGGAGCTGGAAATCCGCGATCAAGCCGGAAAACCCATTGCGCGCCACACCATTCAGCATTCCGGCTGGGTGAAGATACCCGGCACGGGCGCCAGGAAAGTCTCCCTGCATCTGGTGAGAGAGCCCGAGCCGGTGAAGATGAAGAACGACCGCCGGAAGCTGAGTTTCCGCATGCTCGATTTCGGCTGGGGGGAGACGGGCGAAACATCAAGCTTGATGGGCAAAATGATGCCTGAGACTCCACGGCCCGGGCTCTTCCTGCTGGGCCGCGGCTGGACCAGGCGCGGCGATCTTTGGGCAGGCGAGCCGGGCGCGGAGTTGGTGTTGCGGAGATCGGAGGTATCGGCGGAGCTGGTCTTAAATGGAGACCTGGTCGCGACGGGAATCGGTCCGGGGGAGCTGGGAGTGATCCGGCTGGATAGGGCAACGGAACTGCGTAGCCTGGCATGGGGCCCTCCGCGGATGGACCCGAAGTTCCGCCCGTTCCTCCATCTGCACACCAACGCTTGCGGTGACTTCACTTTGCTGCACCGCGACCACTGGTTCGACCTGCGCGGTTACGCCGAATTCGACCTATATTCGATGAATCTGGATTCCCTGTTCTGCTGGTGCGCTTATTTCGCGGGCATCGACGAGGTGTTGCTGCGGGACCCGATGCGCATTTATCACATCGAGCACGACATGGGCTCCGGCTGGACGCCGGAAGGGCAGACGAGGCTGTATGGGCGTCTCGCCGCCAGGGGCGTGGGCTGGCTGACATATCCCGAGGTGCTGCAGTTCGCCTTCGCCATGAACCGCGTACGGTCGACAGTGATTTTCTGTGGTGAGAACTGGGGCTTGGGCACGGATGAATTGGAAGAAGTCATCCCTTAGGCGCGCCAAGCTCTGCTCCGCTTCACCCCTGCGCTGCCGCTGGTTCCTTCGAAAAACCGGAACGCTATATCTTGCTCATCCGTCACTTGCGTTTTTCACGCTCCTGTTGTGGAGGACCTCCGCCGTGGCGGTTCACAAGCGCGACACCGAGACGCGGGAACGCAGTTGACTTGGCCGCCGACAACTGCCAGTATTTCCAGGCGACTGCGAGACTTCGAGGTTTGTACTAATCCTTGTTGGTATACGGAACTCGCTGAACATCCTCGATCGCGCGCACATGCAGGATCTTCTCGCCCCGTTCGGTCACCATTCGGCCTTTCACCTCGACGTACTCCCCGACGAACCGGGCGAAGTTGTCCTTCGAGAAGCCACGCCCACGCAATTCAGCGATCTTCTCCATGTTCTCCGAGTCCGCCAGTACGAACTCCGTAGCTCTCTGATCGATGACCCCCCTGTAGGCTCGAACTTCGGCTTTGGCGACCTGCCCCTGTTTCCCTTGCGCGAGAAGGCCAGGGGCCGAAGCCGCGGCGCTCAACATCAGGACCACAAGCAGTGTCGGCATGGCTGACATTTAGATTCTATCGCGGTCGTGATCCCCCGGCGGCAAGAACCGGGAGGCGCGACGGACTGCCCTGGCCCGCGTGACCAAAGTCACACCCCTCCGCCCTCCCAGGCGCTATACTGCATACAGGAGGCGATTCATGAAACCTTATGTGAAGTTCGGCCTGCTAATCACCGTCATCCTAGGTACTCTTGCCTGGCTCGCCGCCGGGGGAATCAGCGAAACCAAGACCTACTACAAGACCGTCGCCGAACTGAAGGAAATGGGAGACGACGCGCACACCAAGCGGCTGCGCGTGGCCGGCGATGTCGCCGAAGGCTCCATCCAGCGCGACGGCCGCCGCGTCAGCTTCGTCCTCAAGCAGGAAGCCCTCACCATCCCCGTGATTTACGACAGCATCGAGCCGTTGCCGGACACCTTCCGTGACGGCGCCCAAGCCGTGGCCGACGGCAAGATCGGCGCCGACGGTGTTTTCCACGCCTCCAAGATCCAGGCCAAGTGCGCCTCAAAATACGAAGCCAAGCCTGGCGAAGTGAACAAGCAGGTCACCAAAACTACCTAGCAGAGGGGCGGCCCGCCCGCTGAACCCAGGAACGCATAAAATAGGACCACGATGGAAAATATAGGCGCGCTAGCCCTCATACTCTCCTTCTGTCTTGCCGTCTACAGCGTGCTTGCCTCACTCATCGGCAAGTGGAAGAAGAAGACCTACCTCGTCGTCAGCGCCGAACGCGCCGTCTACGCCGTCTGGGCGCTGGTCACCTTCGCCAGCGGTCTGCTGGTCCACGCGCTGCTCACAGGCGGCTTCCAGCTTTCCTACGTCTGGTCGGTTTCCAACAAGGCGATGCCGACGGTCTACAAATTCGCCGCCTGGTGGGGCGGGCAGGAGGGTTCACTGCTGCTGTGGTCGTGGATCCTGGCCTCATACGCCGCCATCGTCGTCTATCAGAACCGCCGCAAATTCCGCGACATGATGCCATACGTGACCGCCACGCTGATGGTCACCATGTCTTTCTTCCTGTGCCTCATCACCTTCCCGCTCCACCCGTTTGAAGTCTTCGCCGTCGGCAAGGAGATCACGACCATCCCCGACGGCCGTGGGCTGAACCCGCTGCTTCAATACTGGACCATGGCGATTCATCCGCCGATGCTCTACCTAGGCTACGTCGGATTCATCGTGCCGTTCGCCTTTGCGATGGGTTCGCTGATCACGCGGCAGCCCGGTGATGCCTGGATCCATACGACACGCCGCTGGACGCTGGTCACCTGGCTCTTTCAAACCTGCGGTGTGCTCTTGGGAGCTGGCTGGGCCTACGCGGTCCTCGGTTGGGGCGGCTACTGGGGCTGGGACCCTGTCGAGAACGCTTCGCTGCTGCCCTGGATCACCGCTACCGCTTTTCTGCATTCGGTGATGATGCAGGAAAAGAAGGGCATGATGAAGGTCTGGAATATGGTGCTGGTCAGCGCCACCTTTTTCCTCTGCATCTTCGGCACTATGCTCACGCGCTCCGGCATCGTCAGCTCCGTCCATGCTTTCGCCCAATCTCCCATCGGCAAGTACTTTTCCATCTTTCTCGCGGTGCACATCGCCGCCGTCGTCTACCTGATTCTCGACCGCCTCGATTACCTGAAATCGGAATCGCAACTGGAAAGCGTCATCTCGCGCGAGTCGAGCTTCCTGTTCAACAACCTCATCCTGCTGGCCAGCTGCTTCTCCATCCTCTGGGGCACTATGTTCCCGGTGATCTCGGAATGGATCACCGGTGAAAAGATCAGCGTCGATGCGCCGTTCTTCAACCGTGTGAATATTCCGATCGGGCTGTTCCTGCTGCTGCTCACCGGTGTCGGCCCGCTGATCGCCTGGCGGCGCTCGTCCCTCGAGAGTCTGAAGAAAGCCTTCCTGTGGCCCACAATTGGCATGTTCGTCACGATGGGCGCGCTCGTGGCGCTGGGCGTCACGCACCTTTACGCGCTGATGTCGTTCGGGCTGTGCCTCTTCGTGCTATGGACCATCTTCAGCGAATTCTACAAAGGTTCCTCTGCCATCTCCGCCAAATCAGGAATCAACCTTGCCGCCGCGATGGTCGAGCTTACCCACCGCAACACGCGCCGCTACGGCGGTTACATCGTGCATCTGGGCATCGTCGCCATCTTCATCGGCTTCACCGGCGCCGCTTTTAATCAGGACGCTACCGTCGAGGCGAAGATGGGCGACAGCTTTAAGCTGGGCGCCTACCAGATGAAGGTCAGCGAAATCAAGCAGGGCGAAAACGAGAACTATTCCTGGGGTCACGCCGTCGTCAATCTGGCGAAAGGCGGCGCCGATCTTGGCGTCCTTACGCCCGAGCAGCGGCTCTATAAGGCAGACCGTCAGCCCTCCTCTGTGGTTTCCATCCGCCGCCGGCTCAACGAAGATGTCTACCTCAACTTCGCCGGCATGACGGCCGACAACTCAAAAGCCGTCATCCAGGCTTACATTTTTCCGCTGGTCAGCTGGATCTGGGTCGGCTTTGCTGTCGTCATCGTCGGCACCCTGATCTGCCTGGTGCCCAGCAAGATCCGTTATCAGTTCGCCAGAACCAAAGTGCTGGGAGTGGTGGCCAAAGATGCCAAAGTCCGCAAAGCGTAGCCGCATCCTCGCCGCCATCCTCCTGCTGGCCGGGCTTTCCGTGGCCCAGGTCTCCTCCGAGTTCGTCACCGACGATATTCGCCGCGTCGGCTCGCGCCTGGCCTGCCTCTGCGGCTCCTGCAAGAACTCGGTGGGCGACTGCGCGATGCTCGCCTGTGGCTACTCTTCTCCTGCGCGGCAGAAGATCGCCGCCATGCAGACGCAGAATATTTCCGATGACGCCATCGTCGAGGATTTCGTGAAGCGCGAAGGCATCCGCGCGCTGGTCACGCCGCCCGCGGAAGGCTTCAACCTGATGGCGTGGCTGATGCCGCCGCTGATGATCGCCTTTGGGCTTGCCATCATCTGGTGGTTTATCCAACGCATGCGCAAGCCCGCCGCCGTCCCTGAAATAGACCCGAAACTCCTGGAACGCTACAAAGACTCCATAGAAAAGGACCTGGCTAAACTCGACTGATGCTGCTCGCCGGCGCTCTCCTCCTCCTGTTCGCGGTCCTCTTTTTTGTTTTCTGGCTTGGCCCCAAAGACCTGCCAGAGCCGGAGCCGGAATCGCCCACCGCGCATCTGGAAGAACGCAAGGCCCGCATCTACGAAGGTCTACGCGACCTGCAATTCGAATTCCGTCTCGGCAAACTCTCCGATGAGGACTACCAGCGCACTAAACTGGGCCTGCAGACCGAGCTCGCCGGAGTGCTCGCACAAATCGACAAGCTCACACCGAGACAGGCGCAGCCCAAGCCGGAAGAGCTCCCCAAGCCCGACCCCAACCAATGCCCCCACTGCAACGCCCGTTTCCCGCAACCGTTGAAGTTCTGCGGCGAATGCGGCAAACCGATGGCCGAGGCCGCATCATGAACATCCACGTTCATCCGCGTTTATCAGCGGCCATATTATTGTTCTGCTCCAACGCCGCACTGGCCGCCGTCGACGGCACAGTGATCAACCGCACAACAGACAAGCCTCAACAGAACGCCACCGTCACCCTCTACAAGCTCGGCGATGCCGGCATGGATTCGCTCGAGTCGGTCAAGTCGGACGCCGCCGGCCAGTTCACCATTGATCTTCCCGTGCAGGGCCCGCACCTGATCCAGACCGCGTTTGACGGCGTCACCTACAACCACATGCTGCCGCCCGGCCGCCCCACAACCGGCCTGACGCTCGAAGTATTCAACGCCTCCTCCCAGCCCGGCGAAGCCAAAGTGGCCACGCACATGATACTGCTCGAGCCGGACGGCTCGACGCTCTCGGTGAACGAAAGTCTCATCTTCAACAACAACGGCAAGACCGCATTCAACAACCCCGAAGCCGGAACGCTGCACTTCTTCCTTCCCGAAGCCACCGGCGGCAAGGCGCGCGTGATGTGCTCGGCGCCCGGCGGCATGCCAATTGAGCGCGCGGCCGAAAAGACATCCACAGCCGGCATCTATAAGGTCGATTTCCCGATCAAACCCGGCGAGACGCGCTTTGATCTGACCTACTCGCTCCCTCTCGCCGACGGCGGCGCCTTCACTTCCAAGGTGATTCACGATGGCCTCACACGAATCGTGGCGCCACAAGGAGTGACGCTGGAAAGCCCGGACCTCACCTCACTGGGCCAGGAGCCGACCACACAGGCCACGATATTTGATCTCAAGAACAAGAACTTCACCATCGCTGTGCAAGGCTCCGGGGCGCTCCGCGGCCAGGAACAGGCCGGTAACGAGGAAGAGGACAGCGGCCAGGGCGTACAGCGCGTGCGTCCGTTTCTTTATTCGCGCTTCTATCCCATCCTCGGCCTGACCTTCCTCATTCTGCTGCTCGGCTTTCTGCTTCTCTACCGCAAGCACGCGGGGAGGGCTTGAGTGCAGGCCGTCACGGTCGGCCGCCTCTGGAAGTACTTCGGCGACTACGCTGCGCTCCGCGATGTGGATTTCACCATCGCGCCGGGTTCCTGCACCGCGCTGCTGGGACGCAACGGAGCAGGCAAGACCACGCTGCTGCGAATCCTCGCCGGGCTGTCGGTTCCTTCCAAAGGAGAAGTGACGCTGCATGGCAAGCCGCCGCGTGACGGGGATGCACGCCGCCAGATCGGCATCATCGGCCACGGCATCGCGATCTACGATGAGCTTTCGGCAACGGAGAACCTGCTGCTTTTCGCAAGGCTTTACGCACTCGCCGATCCGCGTGCCGCGGCGCGGCACTGGCTGGAGAAAACCGGCCTCGATCACGTCGCCAACTCGCTGGTGCGCGAGTTCTCGCGCGGCATGCGCCAGCGGCTGGCCATCGCGCGCGCCTTCCTGCATTCGCCCACGCTGTTGTTGCTGGATGAGCCGTTCACCTCGCTCGACGACCGCGCCATCGCCTTGCTGCAACAACTGCTGAACGAGGCCATCGCCCAGGGCTCCACCGTCGTCATGTCCACGCATCAGCTGCGCGAGGCGCTGGAGCTGGCCACCGGCGTCGCTCTCCTGCATCGCGGCAAGCTGGCCCATGCCGGCCCGCGCACGCCGGAGATGCTGGCCGACACTTCCTATCTCTACCGCACCTACGGCGATGCCTCATGAACTTCCTCACGCAAACGCTCTCGGTGGCCGCCAAGGACCTGCGCAGCGAGTTCCGCACCAAGGAATCCTTCAACGCCGCCGCCAGCTTCGCCATCGTCATCCTGCTGCTGTTCAGCTTCGCCGTCGATCCCACCTCCGACCAGATCCGCGAAATGTCCGGCGGCCTGCTCTGGATCGTCTACTCGTTCTCGGCGGCGCTCATCCTCAACCGCAGCTTCGCGCGCGAGCTGCCCAATGATTGCCTGGACGCGCTCATCGCCTCGCCCGTCTCCGGCGCCGCTCTGTTTCTCGGCAAGGCGCTGGCCAGCTTCGTTCTCATTCTGCTGATCGAGGCGCTGTGCCTGCCTGTCTTCGGCATCTTTTATGACCTCAACTGGGCCACGCAGCCCGCGTGGCTGGCGCTGGTGGTGCTGCTGGCCACCTGGGGCATGACCGTCATCGGGACGATGTTCAGCGCGCTCACCGTCAACCTGCGGCTGCGTGAGATCATGCTGCCGATGCTGGTTTACCCGATGCTGATCCCCACGCTGATGGCCGCCATGCAACTCACCACGCTCTTGATCGCCGGCCAGGCCATCGCCGGAGACGACTTCGTTTGGCTGAGACTGCTGATCGGGGTTGATATAATTTTTACCGCTCTCGCCGTGGCGCTGATTGAAGTCGTGCTCGTAGGTTAACCATGCGCAACAAAATCCTCTATCTGCTCGGAATCGCGGGGGTCGCCTGGCTCGCGCGAAACCTGTACATCATCTTCCTGGGCCTGCCCGACGAAGCCGCGCAGGGCGCCATCTACCGCATCATGTACTTCCATGTGCCGAGCTGGTGGACCTGCTTTGCCGCCTACTTCGTCTCCGGAGTGGCCGGCGTGATGTACCTGGTCAAGAAGAACCAGGACTACGATGCGCTGGCCGTGGCCAGCGTCGAGGTCGGCGTTGCGTTCACCTTGATCGGCCTAGCCACCGGCTCCATCTGGGCGCGCATCATTTGGGGCATCTGGTGGACCTGGGACGCGCGGCTGACTTGGGCGCTGATCACCTGCCTGGTCTACGCCGGCTATCTGATGTTGCGCCGCGCCGTGGATGAGCCAACCACACGCGCGCGCTTCGCCGCTGTTTTCGGAGCCTTCGCCTTCACCACGGTCGCCATCACCTGGAAATCGATCGAGTGGTGGCGCACACAGCATCCCGGCCCGGTCATCAGCTTCCGCACCGGCGGCGGCAACATGGACCCGGCGATGGAGAACATGCTGTTCAGCAACTGGGGCGCTGTCGGACTGATCGCCATCGTGCTGATCGCCGTCCGCATGCGCCAGGAGCAGCACCTGCGCTTGATTGAAGCGCTGCGCCGGCAGGTGCATACCCTCTAAGGAGCCTTCATGGACGAACGCAATTTCACCTACATGTTCTACGGCTTCGCCGCCGCCTGGGCGATTCTCGCTCTCTATGTGCTGGTCCTGGTGAGCCGGGAAAAGCGCATCGAATCGCAAATCGACAATCTGAAGCGTATGCTGGATGCCAAGGAGAACAAATCATGAAACGCCGCGATCTGCTGAAGCTCACTCCCGCCGCTGCGTTGCCGTTCGCCCAGCGCGAAGCGGCGGCGCAGGAGCGCGTGGCCCGCGCCACGCGCGGCATGCCCTCCCCCGTCATCAAGGACATTCAGGTGATCGCCACCGCGCCCAACGGACTGCGCCTCATCGTGGTGAAGGTCATCACCGATCAGGACGGCCTCTACGGCTACGGCTGCGGGACCTTTACCCAGCGCGCGGATCTCGTCGTACCGGCGGTGGAGAAATATCTGAAGCCGCTGCTCGTTGGCCGCCCGGCGGACCGCATTGAGGATCTCTGGCACGCCATGTACAACTCCTCCTACTGGCGCAACGGTCCCGTGCTCAATAACGCGATCTCCGGCGTTGATCAGGCGCTGTGGGACATCAAGGGCCGCCAGGTCGGCCTGCCGGTTTATCAGCTGCTGGGAGGCAAGTGCCGCGAAGCGGCCGATGTATACCGGCATGCTTCCGGCGCCGAGATTCCTGAGGTGATCGAACAGGCCCGCCGCTACATGTCGGAAGGCGTGCGCCACATTCGCGTGCAAGTGGGTGTTCCCGGCCAGGCGGGCTATGGTGGCGCGGGCCGTTCCGATGTAAAGGTGGAATCGCTGCATACCGATCCGGTTTTTGAGCCCGCCGCCTATATCCGCCGCGCGCTGAAACTGTTTGAAGCTTGCCGGACGGAATTGGGCCCGGAGATCGAACTGCTGCACGATGTCCACGAGCGCGTCAGCCCCACGCAAGCCTTCAAGTTCTGCAAGGACGTCGAGAAGTTCAACCTGTTCTTCTTTGAAGATCCCTTCTCGCCGGAGGATATCGCCTGGTTCCGGCTCACGCGCCAACAGTGCACAACCCCTATCGCAATGGGCGAGCTGTTCAACAGCCCGCACGAATGGAACCCGCTCATCGCCGAGCGGCTGATCGACTATATCCGCGTCCACGTCTCGCAAGCCGGCGGCCTCACGCCGTGCCGCAAGATGGCGGTTATGGCCGAGACATTCGGCGTGAAGACCGCCTGGCACGGCCCCGGCGATGTCTCGCCCATCGGCCACATGGCCAACGTGACGTTGGACCTGGTGAGCTGGAACTTTGGCATCCAGGAGTATTCGCCGTCCAATGAGCGGATCATGGAGGTCTTCTCCGACTACCCGCAACTGAAAAACGGCTACGCCTACGTCAGCGAAAAGCCCGGCTGGGGCATCGAAGTCAACGAGAAGGCAGCCGCCAAGTATCCGTTTGGAGCCAATACGCGCGGTGACCGCGGACGTCTGAACGGCGGCTGGGGCATCATCCGCCGCCCCGACGGCACCGTCATCAAGCAGTAATGCGCTTGGCCTTCGGCACGCTCGCCGTCCTCGCGTTTGCAACAAAGCCGAAGGAAGAGAAGTATTCCTTCAGAGTGGAGCAGCACAACTCCCGCTGGTAGCGTGCACGCCGAAGCACACACCACTTATCCGGCCTACGAGGGAACTATCTGGATCAACCCCGCCGATGCCCGCGTCGTGCGGCTGGAGATACAGGCCCGCGAGATACCGCAAGAGTTCCCGCTGGACGTGATGGAGCTGACGATAGATTAACATTCCGCAAGCACCGGAAATTCGCCGTGGACTCGCACATCGTGACAACTGACTCCCACGTCACCTTTGAAGGCGAGCCGAAGAAACCCCAAGCGGGGCAAAGCCTGAATAGACATTAACGATAAAACTTATTGAATCCCAGGCGCCAACGTGCTAGTTTGAGCAGGTCCAGTCAGTTTTTGGACATGCTCTTATGATGACGGTGATCCTGGCCGGTGGCTTAGGAACAAGGCTTGGGGACGAGACGCGCGTCCGCCCGAAGCCAATGATCGAGATCGGCGGAAAGCCGCTGGTCTGGCACATCATGAGCATCTTTGCCTCTTACGGGTATCGGGAGTTCATCCTGGCACTGGGTTATCTGCAAGAGGTCGTCAAAGAGTATTTTCTCCGCCTCAATCAACTGAACGCCGATCTGGGGATCAATCTGGCTTCCGGAGAAGTCTGCTCCGGGCAGGGCAGGAAGCTCGATTGGGGAGTGCATCTTGTTTATACGGGTATGCTGACGGCCACGGGCGGCCGTCTGAAACGGCTGGCGCCGAGGCTGACCGGCTGTGGAGATTTCCTTCTCACCTACGGCGACGGTGTCGGCGACATCAATATCGAAGAACTCGTCCGCTTCCACCGCTCCCACGGCAAGCTTGCCACCGTTACCGCCGTCCGCGCGCCGGAACGCTTCGGGCGCATCAAAATGGACGGCGATCTGGTAGCCGACTTCGAGGAGAAGCCGCCGGAGGGCGGCGACTGGATCAACGGAGGCTTCTTCGTGCTGAACGAAAAGGCGCTCGATTATATCGGCGGTGACGAAACCAGTTGGGAAACTGAGCCGCTGGAGCGGCTTGTGATGGAAGGCCAACTGGCGGCCTACCGGCATGAGGGGTTCTGGTCCAGCGTCAACACGCCGGAAGACAAGGCTTACCTGGAGCAATGCTGGAGGGAGAATCGCGCGCAATGGAAAAGCTGGTGAAAAGGCTGATTCTCTTATGAAAGTAATGGTGACAGGCTCGGACGGCTACATCGGTTCGGTGCTTGTTCCCTTTCTGCTGGAGAAAGGCTTCGACGTCGCCGGGATGGACACCGGTTACTATGCCCTCGGCCAGCTCGGATGCAGCTCCCCTTGCCCGGTGAAGGTTAAAGACATTCGCCACGTGGAACCGGCCGATGTGACCGGCTTCGACGCCGTCGTCCATCTGGCGGAGCTGTCCAATGACCCGCTCGGCCACCTGAGCCCGGAGCTCACCTACCAGATCAATCTCAAAGGCTCCGTGCGTCTTGCCCGTTTGTGCCGCGAGGCGGGCGTGAAGCGCTTCCTGCACTCGTCTTCCACCAGCGTTTACGGCATCGCCTCCTCGGCGCCGTGCACGGAAACCTCTCCGGTGCATCCGCAATCGGAGTATGCGCGCTGCAAGTGGCTCACCGAGCAAGCGCTGGAAGAACTGGCCGCGCCGGGCTTCTCCCCCGTGATCCTGCGCAACGCGACGGCCTTTGGCCCTTCGCCCAACATGCGGTTCGACCTCGTGCTGAATAATCTGGCCGGCTTGGCCTGGACGCGGGGCGAGATCGCGATGACCAGCGACGGCACACCCTGGAGACCGATGGTTCACGTGATGGATATTTCCCGTGCTGTCGCCACTGCGCTGCTGGCGCCCGTGGAACGGATTCACAACCAGATTTTCAACGTGGGCGATGACCGCCAGAACCACCAGGTTCGTGAACTGGCGGCCATCGTGGCGGCCGTCTTCCCAGGATGCCGCGTGACCACCGGCCCCGCCTCCGGCGACAACCGAAGCTATCGCGTCGACTTCTCCAAGATCGCCGGGCAGCTCGGCTTCCGGTGCCGTAATTCCGTGGAAGACGGGGCACGCCAGCTCCGGGAAATGTTCACGTGCGTCGGACTCACTCCCGCGGCTTTCAGCATGACTCCCTTCACCCGGCTGCACCAGATCGAGAGCCTGATCCGGTCCGGTAAGCTCGACGCCGAACTGTTCTGGCGGACGCCCGCGGTCGCTCCACGATCCGAGGCTGCCACGGTTTGATGCCGCGGCTGTGCCTCTACATCCCCTGCTATAATGCGGCGCGGTTTCTGGCGGCCACAGTGGGCCGTATCCCGTGGACGGAGTTGCCGGAGGGATTCGACTACCTGGTCCTTTTTGTCGACAATGCCAGCCAGGACGCCACCGGGGAGCAAGTGAAGGCCGCGCAGGCCGCGCTGGAGGCCGGCGGTGTTTCGACGCACTTCATTCGCCACCCACAAAACCGCGGCTACGGCGGCTCGGTAAAATCAGCCATGGACTACTGCGTCCAGAACGGCTTCGCCATCATGGCCGTAGTCCATGCCGACGGACAATATGCGCCGGAGTTGTTGCCGCGGATGATTGGCGAGTTGCAGCGCCGCCCCGAGAGCGCGCTGCACTTCGGCAGCCGCCTCACCGGCGCACCGCTCAAGGGCGGTATGCCGCTCTACAAATTCATCGGCAACATCGTCCTCAGCGGCGTGCAGAATCTCTTTCTCGCAACGCGCCTTTCCGAATTCCATTCCGGTTACCGCCTTTATCATGTCCCGTATCTGGCCCGGCTTCCCTACCAGCGTTGTTCGGACGGTTTCGTCTTCGACAACCAGATCATCTTTCAGATACACTGCGCTGGCTTCGGCATTTCCGAAAGCCCCATTCCCACTTTTTACGGCGAAGAAAAGTCCCACGTCCCCCGCATCGGCACGCCGCTGGCGATTCTGCGCGAGCTTGCCGTTTGCGTGCTTCATCGGTGGGGCCTCCGCCGCTCCAGGCTATACGATGTCGAGGTTGCACCATGAAATTCACGCCCCTGAATCTTGCACCGGCCCACGTAATTGATCTCGCCGTTCACGCCGATGACCGCGGCTACTTCGCCCGCGCCTGGTGCCGCAGTGAGTTCGAGGAGGCCGGCCTAAAAACCGCCTGGGAGCAGACCAATCTTTCCTACACGCGCCGCAAGGGCACGATCCGTGGCATGCATTACCAGGTGGGTCCGTGGCGCGAAGTGAAACTGGTGCGCTGCCTGCGCGGCTGCATCTACGATGTGATCGCCGACGTGCGGCCGGATTCGCCCACCTACATGCAGTGGCAGGCCGTGGAACTGGACGCCGCCTCGCTCAAGTGGATCTACGTCCCGGAGGGCTTTGCGCACGGGTTCCAGAGCCTGACCGATGAGGTGGAGGTTCTCTACCAGGTTTCACAGTCCTACCATCCGGAAGCCGAACGCGGCTTCCGCCACGACGATGCGCGTTTTCAAATCTCCTGGCCGCTCGAGGTTTCCCTGATCTCGGCCAAGGACGCCTCCTGGCCGGCTTTCTCCCCGGAGCCGGTGCTGCCATGATTCTCGTCGATCGCGCTCTCGAACGGCGTGAGTCGCGGCCGGTCCGCGTTGGCCTGGTCGGCGCGGGGTTCATGGCCAGCGGGATCGCGCTCCACATCGCCCGTTACGTGAAGGGCATGGCGGTGGCCGGCATCATCAACCGCACGCCGGAGCGTGCCGTGCGCGTCTGCAATGAGGCTGGCCTGCAATGGCGGGCCGTGGATTCGTCTGCCGCGATGGAGCGGGCGATCGAAAACGGCCTCTGCGGCGTCAGTGAAAACTATGCGGACCTCTGCAAGGCGGGTCCGGTCGACGCCATTGTCGAGGTGACCGGAAGCGTGGAGTACGGCTGCGCCGTGGCGCTGTCTGCAATCGAGAACGGCAAGCACATCGTACTGATGAACGCCGAACTGGACGGCACGCTCGGTCCTCTCCTGAAGCTTCGCGCCGACAAAGCCGGCGTTGTCTATACGAATTCCGACGGCGACCAGCCCGGCGTCACGATGAACCTCTACCGCTTTGTCCGGGGGATTGGCGTCAACCCCGTGCTGTGCGGAAATATCAAGGGACTGCACGATCCCAACCGGAACCCGGCCACGCAGGAAGGTTTCGCCAGGAAGTGGGGCCAGAACCCCTACATGGTGACCTCCTTCGCCGACGGCACCAAGATCAGCTTCGAACAGGCGATTGTCGCCAACGCTACCGGGATGAGCGTCGCCCAACGGGGAATGCTTGGTCCAACCGTTCCCGCCGGGACTCCGGTTCACGGCGCCGCCTCCTGGTATCCGAAAGAAGCGCTGGAGATCGAAGGCGGAATCGTCGATTACGTTGTGGGCGCCGCTCCAGGCCCGGGTGTTTTCGTGTTGGGAAAGCACGATCATCCGCGCATGCGCCATTATCTCGACTTGTACAAGATTGAAGGCAGTCCCTACTATTGCTTTCACACTCCCTATCATCTGTGCCATTTCGAGGTGCCGAACACGGTTGCCCGCGCCGTCCTGTTTGGCGACGCGGCGATTGCCCCGATCGGCGGGCCGCGGGTGGAGGTCGTGGCCGCTGCGAAAGTGGATCTGGAGGAAGGCACGGCGATTGACGCGCTGGGCGGCTTCACCGCGTACGGGTTGTGCGAGAATTATCCGGAGAGTCGGCGCCAGGGGTTGTTGCCGATCGGTCTAGCCGAGGGTTGCCGTTTGAAACACCGCATCCGGAAAGGAGAGGTGCTGGCGCTGTTTGACGTGGAGATTCCAGCCGGACGGCTTTGCGACCGGCTCCGCGCCGAGCAGGACACGCTTTTTCCGGCCTAGCGCGCGGGGGCGGGCACACCCGCTTCCACCATGTTCATAATCAGGCCGGCAATCATGTGTAGTGGCGCCACCTGTTCCACCGCGCCAACGTGGAAGGCTTCCTTCGGCATTCCGTAGACGACGCTGGTTGCCTTGTCCTGGCCAATCGTGCGCGCCCCGGAGCGGCGCATCCGGAGCAGTCCCTGCGCGCCGTCGGCTCCCATGCCCGTCAGGATCACTCCGATCGCCTGCTTGCCCAGCACCTGCGCCACCGATTCAAACAGCACGTCCACCGCCGGCCGCTGGTAGCAGACCAGCGGCCCCTTTTTGACTTCCGCTCTCAGCGCTCCGCCGCCGCGAACAAGCATGTGAAAATCCCCGGGGGCAACCAGGGCCAAGCCAGGCTGCAGGTTGACGCCGTCGGCCGCCTCCTCCACCTTCATCGCGCATACGCGGTTCATACGATCCGCGAAGGCCTTGGAAAACCCTGCGGGAATGTGCTGCGCGATCACGATGGGAGGGCAATTGGCCGGCATTTTTTCCAGTACGCTGCAAATCGCCTCGGTGCCTCCCGTGGAGGCTCCGATGGCGATCACCGGCCGCAGCGGCCCCGTGCCCACCGCCTTCGCCTGGTTCACCGTACTCGCGGGCCGCGTGCTGCTGCGCGCGCCCACCTTCAGATTCGCCTGCGCCGCCGCCCGGATCTTGTTTGCCAGCGTCAGCCCCAGCTCTCCCACCGAAAACTGCCCGGAGGGTTTTGCCAGCACTTCCACCGCTCCCGCCTCCAGCGCCTCCATGCAGACTCTCGCCGAGCCTTTCGCCAGCGAACTGATCATGATCACCGGCAGCGGATGATGCTTCATCAGCTTCCGCAGAAAGCTCAGCCCGTCCAGCCGCGGCATTTCGATATCGAGCGTCAGCACGTCCGGCTTCAGCCGCAGGATCAGGTCGCGCGCGACGTAGGGATCGGGCGCCGCGCCCATCACTTCTATGTCGGGCTCGCTCGAAAGCGCGTCGGTAAACACGCGGCGCACCGTGGCTGAATCGTCCACGATGAGAACTTTCAGCCTCTTTTTCATGCCGCTTAGATCCCCGCCACGATCTGCGCTTCCACCAGGCTTAGTTCCACGCTCACACGGATCGCCCCGCCTTCCACCTCGTAGGTCATCGTGGAAAAATCCGCTCCCGTCACCATCGGGTCCGGAACAACTTCCGGCATGCCGAGCTCGAAGTGCCCGTCATGTTTGCACCAGCCGAGTACCGATCCACAAATCACGTTGGCCAGTTCTCCGGCGAAAGACTCCACCTGGTCCGGCTTGATATACTCCGGACCTTCCTCTCCGAAAAAGTTGGCGGTCATCATGGCCGCGGCTTCGTAGGTCAAGGTAAGCCCCAGCCACCCGATCGCATCTCCGTTGAAGTGCATCTTCACGCTGATAGAGTCCTCGATACCGGGCATCTCGCCCTCCAGGACGCCGTCCAGCGAGGCAAAACACATCGTTTCCAGCGCATGAGCCGTCACGGAGTTCAGCAGCGGCTCGGCTCCCTTTTCGGTTACCATTACCGGGCATACCGGCCAGGCCGGATTCTCCGGTTTCCGCGTGTCAGCCAGCACGCGCTCCAGCTCTTGTGACAAGGCTTCTGGTGTCACCGGCTTGGTTACGTATCCTCTGGCGCCCAACGCGAACACGCGTGCCCGCCGGCTATCGGTGGCGTCGGTGGAGACGATTACCACCGGAATCTCATTCATCCCCGGCACTGCCCTCATGGCACGCAGGAACTGCTCGCCGTTCATTTTCGGCATGTTGATGTCGGAGAGAACCAGATCCACCGGTTCGCTCTGGTTTTGCAGTAAGTCCAGCGCCTCCTCGCCATCACCTGCCTGCAGAAACTCGCTCACCTCCACGCCGCTCAACTCCACTACCCGGCTGATGAACTTCCGCGTCGCACGGGAATCATCCACAATCAAAACTCGCAGTGCCATTCAGATGGTCCTCCGGATCCCAGCCGCGGAAGCCGGGCGGCTGCCAAAATTCCCCACCGGTCCTTCCTGCAACAAGTACTGTCCACTAGCAATGTGGATGCGGATCGTCCGGTAGCAGGTCCCTCCGATCGCTTCTTCGGTTACCATTACTCCTGCCTTCCACAACAGCTTTTTCAGAATCAGATAATTCCTCTTGCCGATATCCAGGAATCCGTTGTCGTTCAGTACATGCGCTCCTCCCGCCACGTGCACCTTTAGACGTTTTTTTTCGGCCCCCAGTTGGTAGGCGCCATGAAACAGTGCGGGAACCCCGGTATCTCCGTACATGTACGGGTTCTTACGCGCCCGCTCCGCGTCGATGGTGGAGTCCGGCAGCATGTAATGTAACAGCCCTCCCACTTTCGCCACCGGATCGTAGACCGTGACCGCTATGCAGGAGCCCAGCGCGTAGGTGACCAGCGTCGCGTCCGGGTCCTTGGCCAGCTTGCAGTCCCCGATACCGACCACAATCTGTGCGCTCACCTGCTATTCTCCTGACTCCCGGACATCCTAGGAGTTGGTTCCGATCCATCCGGCTTGCGGTACACCGCCGGTCTCACATAGGTCAACGGATGGTCGATGCCGTTCAGGCTCTCCGAGTGGCCCACGAACAAGTAGCCGCCCGGCTCCAGCGCGTTCGCCATCTTGCACACTACATTGGCCTGCGTCGGCCGGTCAAAGTAGATCATCACATTGCGGCAGAAGATGGCCGGGAAGCGCCAGCTGGCGGGCACTGCGTCCATGAGGTTGAACTTCTGGTACCGGACGCGGGACACGAAAGCCGGTTTCACCTGGTAGTGGCCGGCCCACTTGCCTTCCCCGCGCCGGAAATAGCGCTGCAGCCAGCCCGGCGGCAGCCCGTTCAGCCGATCCTCCGGATAGACCGCCCGCTTTGCTTGCAGAATTACCCGGTCGCTGATATCGGTGGCCAGAATCTCGATCTCCTGGAGGAGCATGGGGGAAATCGGCCCGCTCCCGCTTCGATGCTCGATCAGGTGGAATAGGATCGTGTACGGCTCCTCGCCGGTAGAACTGGCCGCGCACCAGATGCGCAGCCCGCCCTGGTTCAGCATCCAGGGGAAGACCGTCTTGCGCAGGAACTCAAAATGCTCGGGCTCTCGCATGAAGTGCGTGTGGTTGGTAGTGAGCGCGTCGATCATATTCATCAGCACCGCCCCGGTTCTGTCCTGCTCCAAAAGGCTCAGCAGCTCCCGCACGCTGTTCAAACCGCTGCTGCGGATATGCTTTCCGATCCGCATCGCGATCATCTGGTCCTTGCCCTTCCGCAAATCGATCCCGCTGCGTTCGTAGGCAATGCTCTGAATGCGCGCCAATTCACCTGGTTTTAGAACAAATGCGCCTTGATCATCTCTGTCCATCTACTCCTACTCCTCCCTGCGGGCGCCGAACACACCTTGCATGTCGAGGATCAGGCCGACATGGCCGTCTCCGAGGATTGCACCGCCGGCGATGCCGGCGACTTCGCGGAAGGTCGGCCCGAGGCCCTTGATGACCACCTCCTGCTTGCCGATCACCTCGTCCACCAGCAGCGCCACGTCCTTGCCACCTACATCCGACACCACCAGCACACCGTCCTCCGGCTTGCGCGAGCGTGGTTCCATCGCGAACCGCTCGTGTAGCCGCACCAGCGGCAACAGATGATCGCGTACCATCACCGCCTCGGCGCAGGCATCCACTTGCGTGATCATTTCCGGCTTCGGCTGCAGCAGCTCACGCACGGCGAAGATCGGGATGATGAACCGGTCACCTCCCAGCGTGACCAGCAGCCCGTCGATAATGGCCAGTGTCAGCGGCAGCTTCAGAGAGAACGTGGAGCCCTTGCCCTGCACCGACCGGATGTCGACGCTGCCGCGCAGCTTTTGAATTTGCTTGCGGACGACGTCCAGGCCGACGCCGCGGCCGGAAATATCGCTCAGCACCTCCGCCGTCGAGAAGCCCGGCTGGAAGATCAGGTTGAGAACCTCTGATTCCGAAAGCGTCGCCGTGGGACCAATGATCCCGTTCCTCCGCGCCCTGGCCAGAATCTTGTCATGGTTCAGGCCGCGTCCGTCGTCACTGATCTGAATCACGATCTGTCCGGAGTCGTGCCTGGCGCGAAGCATGATTTTGGCAGTGGAGTCCTTGCCCGCGGCGGCGCGCTCGGCCGGTGATTCCACGCCATGGTCCAGCGAGTTGCGCACCATGTGCATCAGCGCATCGGACAGTTCTTCCACAATCTGGCGGTCCACCTGGACGTTCTCGCCTTCGGTCTCCAGCACCACCTGCTTTCCGAATTTCCGCGCCAGGTCGCGCACCAGCCGTGCGTTCTTTTGAAACAACGGGCCGATTTCCACCATCCGCATTGACATGGCCACCCGCTGCACTTCATTCGTGATCCGCCCCAACTGGTTCAGGTTCCGCGCCAGTCGCGGGCGCGTGTTGGCCTGCAGATCCGGATCGCAGCTGACCATCGATTGGGCGATCACCATCTCGCCCACCATGTCCACCAGGTAGTCCAGTTTTTCCGTGTCTACCTTGACCGATACCGAGCGGCCCGGCCCGCTTTTGGCGATGGCGGGTTCGCTCTTAGCCTGCTGGGATATTTCGGCCGGCAGCGGAGTGGATGGCGGCGGCTGAGGCGGCGGGGCCGATTCCGCCGTTTTGGGCGGCGCGGGGGCCTCCGCGGCCGGCGCCGGCTCCGCGGGCTCGTTGCCCGGCATGCATGCAAGGATCTGTTTGATGAGCGTCTGGTTCTCCCACAGCGGCCCGGGGGCTCCGGCGATCCCTCCGCTTTCCAGATGCTTCACCCAGCGCATTAAGTAGTCCGTGCTCGCAAGAATGACGTCGTTAATGCCTGGAGTCAGTTTCAGCTTCCCTTCGCGCGCCAGATCCAGCAGCGTCTCCACCTCGTGCGCCACGTCCTTCACCGGATCCAGGTTCAGGAACCCGGCCAGCCCCTTGATCGTGTGGAAACTGCGGAAGACCGCATGCACCGGCTCGAGATCCTCCGGGTTCTTATCGAGTGCCAGCAGGTGGCCCTCGATTGTGTCCAGGTGCTCACGTGCCTCGAGCACAAAGTCGGCAATCAGCTCCGGATCATTGGCGATCGATTGCGCGGCCGGGGTTCCCGAGGCCGACGGGCGTCTGTCCCCCTCAGCGAGCGCCTTCTGCATCCGCAGCAGGCCCTCCGATAGCGTCTCCAGCGGAGCGCCGCTGCTGCGAGCCTTGGCCACCAATTCGGCAGCCAGGGCGGCCAACTCCCGCAGGCCCTCCATCTTGGCAACACGGTGTAGCGCGTCCACCTCCTGCACCATGCTCTCCGCCGTTCCGGCATCGTCATTTGCAAGCACCAGCCGCATTGCCAGGGCATCCACTCTCTGACGGAGAATTTGGCCCATTCCAGCGTCGTGTTTATCCGGCATCTGTCCCATCACTACCCTGGCTTTGCCAGGAAATCTTGCTGCTTTCCGCCCCGCCTTACTGTTTGAACATGCCGGCCAGGCTCTGGATCTCCTGGCTGGTCAGCACGCGGTCGATGTCCAGAAGGATCTTCACCTTGCCCTTCACCTTCGCCATGCCCAGCAGATGCGGCAGCTCAATCCCGGTTCCAAAGTCCGGTGTCTTCTGAATATCGTTGGCGGTCAGGTTCAGCACCTCGCTCACCTCGTCCACGATGATGCCCATCTGCGTTCCGCTCTGGCTCAACTGAACGACGATAATGCAGGTGCGCTGCGTGTATTCGGTCTCCGGCAGTCCGAACTTGATCCGCAGATCGATCACCGGAATCACTTTGCCGCGAAGGTTGATTACGCCTTTGACTTCCGAAGGTGTTTGCGGAACCCGGGTGATGTGCAGAACTCCCATGATCTCGCGCACCTTAATCACCTCAACGGCATATTCCTCCGTGGCAAGATGAAATGTCAGATACTTGCCGGCCATGGTGCCAGCCGGCGGCGCCTCGCTACCGGATTCCTTGGCCGCCATTGTTTGCATGGGCATTGCTTTGCTTCGTCCTTTCTTTTTGATTCCTGGCGCCCTGTTTCAGGGAATTCTATTCCGGTTTCTCCCTTCGGAAACCCTGGCGCAGCCTGTCAGCGCAGACCTTTCACACCGCGACGCAACCCGTATGCGGAGAGCCTGCTCTTACTCCGCTGTCTTCCTTCGGACTCAAGGTGAAGTGCACGATCATCTGGTGTCCGGACCAGGTGAATGGAACAACAACCCATTCCCTGGTGCCAGGCGTGCGCGAGATGAAATTCCGGCCGAAAATCGCCGTCGGCACCCCCATGCTCAGCGGTCCTATGTGCGCTTCCAAGAGGTGCTTGATACCGCCGATCACCATATTGGTTACCTCGGCGAAAGCGTCCAGCACCTCTTCATTCACCGTTTCATACTTGTCCATCAAGAACTGGGAAGCTATATGGCACGCCACGGCGGGCGAACAGGAAAGACATCCGGTTCCCACCCATGTTCCAGTAAGGGCGGCGAAAGACAGCACTCCCACCGTTTCGTTTTGCAGGCTGGGTTCGGTCCCGGGAACTCCACACTCAAGCTCCGTGCCCAACATCGTGGAGAATACTTCCATCGTGGCCTGTTGAATGCAATCCGCAGTTGTTTGCAAGCTTAGTTGGTCCATGACCTTTTCCGTATTTGCCACTGAGCGGCTTCGCCACGGACTGGCCATGCGTCTCGAATCCGCACAGCGGCCCATGGCCTGTCATGCTTTCTCATCGGAATTGCACGGATGAATGTGAGCCCGGGCAGGTGGGAAACGTCAGCCAAGTTATGTGTTAGACAATGAGAATGTTCGGTGGGAGAGCTCGCTCTCCACCAACGCCTTTGGATTCAGTCTCTTGTCGCTAGACGAGCTCGCGCAGCTCTACTTTTTCGTAAATCTCCAGCGTTTGCTCCATGCTCGCAAACTGCACCCCCGGCAGCTGCGCTGACGCCGTGCCCGCTGCCACCGCCCAGCGGACCGCCTCGGCAAAATCGTCCTTCTGCCGCAGCGCCCACACAAAGGCCGCGTTCAGCGCGTCGCCGGCACCGATCGGACAGACGGCGTTTATCCGCGGCGGAATGGCTTCCAGCACCAGGCCGTTGCGGGCAGCCAGGGCGCCCCGGCTGCCCAGGCTCAGCACCACCGATCCGGCCCCCATTCCCACCATCCGCATCGCGGCGTTACGGATGTGCTGGCGCGTAATCAGCCCCTTGTTCAGTAGCCGGGCCGCCTCGTGCTGGTTTGGGGTAACCGCGCACGGCCCTTCCAGCAGCGTCTCCTGCAAGACTTCGGCGTCGCAATCCACCAGCGTGTGCACACCACGCCTCTTAGCCTCCCGGATGAGCCGGCGGTAAAAATCGGCTGGCACCTTAGGCGGCAGACTCCCGCAGACCAGAAGCCACGACGAGCGCTCCAGCTCCGAGACCACTACCTGCTCCACGCGCGCCAACTCCTCATCGCTCAACTCGGGCCCGGGTTCGTTCAGCTTTACCGTCAACCCCTGTTTATCGGTGATGATCAGATTCGTGCGGATGCTGCTGGCGATCGGCACCACCTGAAATGGATACCCGGCCTTCTTCAGGTGCCGTTCCAGGCGCGTCCCGGCGTCGCCGCCAGATGGGCATACCGCTAGCGTCAGCGCCCCGTAGCTGTGTAGGACGCTGGAGGCGTTCAGGCCCCGGCCGCCGGCCGCCTCGGCGCTGTTGAGAATATAGCCGCGATCCTCAAAAACCAGCCGGTCGACGGAAACTGTCCGGTCCAGGGCCGGGTTGAGGGTCAGGGTGAGCAGCAAGCCCCCATTCTAGCAGGGGGAGGGCCGTCAAACGCCCGGTTGACGCTCACCGCCGCCGGTAGCTATCATGAAGTTGTTCAAAATCGCCTGTTGAAGGAGTAGCTATGGGTCCGTTGGGCTGGCAAGAAACCGTGTTCATCTTCGTCCTTGCCTTGCTCATTTTCGGCCCTCGAAAACTGCCGGAACTGGGCAAGACCATCGGCAAGGCGATGACGGAATTCCGCCGGGCATCAAGCGAGCTCAAGTCCACTTGGGATCGCGAAATGGCCTCGGTGGAAAGAGAAACCGAGTCGTTGAAGGACGTCACGGCCACCTATGACCGCCAGATTGCTGGCAGCTATGAGGATGGCTACAACTCCTCCTACTACGATTCCAACTACGAGTACGGCTATGATTCCGGAGCCAGCTCTCCGGACTCCTCTGACTCATCCACCGTAGGTGCTTCCGCAACTCAGGGCGCCGAACAAACGGCCCAGTCCGCCGAGACCGCTTCTCCGGAAGCGGCAACGGCAACCGAGGTGGCTTCGCAGGATGCCACCGCGGAGCTGGCAGGCGGGCCGGATCCTGTTCGGACCTGAATACGCTCAACTAGCGGAAGCCAATTCGACCCTTATGGACTCAGCTGAAGACAAGCAGAGTGCGCCGGAGCCTCTTCCCTCCGACGGCGGCTCACAACCCGCGACGCCGCCAGAGGCGGAGCCTCATCCAGAGAGCGCTCCGGCTGGGTCCGAATCGGTCCAGGTCGAACAAACGACAGATAATTCAGATACTTATAACTATTACGACGACTACGGCTACGACAACTACGTCCCGGAAACCACCACGCAGACCGCCGTAGCCGAGCCTGCTCCCCCGGCGCCTCCTCCACCTCCTCCCTCCGGTCCCACCGATGGTGGTGATGAAGACGACGAAGGCATGCTCCGCATGTCTTTCATGGAGCACCTGGAAGAGCTGCGCGTGCGCATCATCCGGTCTCTCATGGGACTCGGCGTCGCCTTCGCCGTCAGCCTCTATTTCGTCAACGACCTCTGGGCCATTATCAGCGAGCCGGCCGTGGCCGCCCTGCGCCAGAACGGCGTCGAGAATCCCAGCCTCGCCATGCTCACCCCCACCGAAGCTTTCTCTGTCATCTGGGTGAAACTGCCCATTCTTACCGCCATCTTCCTCGCCTCCCCGTGGATTCTCTATCAGGTGTGGTCTTTCATTGCCCCTGGTCTTTACCGAAGCGAAAGAAAGTGGGCCGCTCCGTTCATCATCAGCACGGCAGGCCTCTTTATTTGCGGCGGACTGTTTGCCTACTTTGTCGCCTTCCGCCTTGGCCTCGCCTTCCTGCTCGGCATCGGCATCGGGCAGAACGTGCAGGCTGTGGTTTCCCTCACCAATTACTTCGATTTGTTTGTCAATGTTACACTCGGCCTCGGCATTGTCTTTGAGCTGCCTGTCCTCATCTTCTTCCTCTCGCTGCTCCGCATCGTCACGCCGCACTTCCTGATCCGCAACTCCCGCTACGCCATCTTGATCATTGTCATCATCGCCGCTATCATCACCCCGACCGCCGATGTGGTCAACCTCGTCATCATCTCCGTGCCGATGACCGTGCTCTACTTCTCTGGCGTCTTCGCCAGTTACCTGCTTTACCTGAGCCGTGAAAACAAGCGCTTCCCCTGGTTGCTGACTTTGTTCCTGCTTGGCTGCCTGACAATTGTGATAGCCAGTGGAGTATACCTGGCCGTGGCAAAGTTCGGCTACAAACTAGTACTTTCCTGGCCGTTTCTAGTACGCTGATCTGACCCCGGATTATAGAATCTTCAGCCCCCCTGAATTACCATTGAATCACCTCCTCCTCTCGCTAGCTTCATTCACCAAGGGTGTCTTTCAATGGATTTGCTGAAATCGATCAATGAACTAAAAGAAGAAAAAAAGAGAATCGAATACGCGATCGCCGCTTTGGAGGCTATTCTGTCCGACAGCTCTGTGACAGCCAAACCCGCCAGCCGGCGCGGCCGCAAGAGCATGTCGGAGGAGGAGCGGGCCGAGGTGTCCAAGCGCATGAAGCAATACTGGCGCAAGAAGCGACAGGACAAACACTGATCCTGACGCGCTTTTACTTCTTGAAAAACCAGAGCCAGAAATACTGATCCCCGGCCCCGTGCCGGTGCCGCGGCTCAAAGCCGCAACGCTCGGCCATCTCCACCGCCTGCGCGTCGGAGAAGGGGACTCCCAGCCAGGTGTCCTCCGGATCCGTTTCGATACTATCGTCGCCCTGCACCTGGAACTTGAACAGTCCGCCCGGGCGCAACAGGCGATGCACCTCGCGCACGTAGTTCTCAATCACCTCGCGGCTCGGAATGTGCTGAAACACGATGCAGGAGAAGGCGAAATCCACCTGAATATCGCCCAGCACGGCCAGGTCGGTCCCGCTATTCTGATCGATGTGAACGTTCGCTAGGTGGGCCAGAGCCCGCCGCGCCTGCGCCACCATCTCGCCGCTGATATCCACCGCGTAGACCTCTCCAAAGACTTTCGCCAATGCCTGCGTGATGCGGCCGGCGCCGCAACCGATCTCGAGCACCTTCATCTTGCCGGGGTCGGCCCCCTGGCAGATGTTGGTCATATCATTGAGGATCTGCTCGGATACGGCCCGCTCGCCGGAGCGGAAAAACTCCTCGTCCGTCCATTCCTCCTGGCCCGTGGCCACGTAATGGCGCGCGTTCTGACGAGCCCGCTCGTCCCATTCCCGCCGCATCCGCTCCAGCTGCTGGGGTGTCAATGAACCCGTACCTCTCTATCGTAAGCCATGGTAAAATGAGATCGCGACACTCTTGTGGGCGGCTAGCTCAGTTGGGAGAGCACGGCGTTCGCAACGCCGGGGTCGTGGGTTCGAATCCCATGCCGTCCACCATCCCTAAACTCAGTTCCGCGAACCTCTACGGCCATATTCCCTAACGGCGGTGGTGGGCGGTCACAGGATCGAACTGTGGACCTCCTGCTTGTAAGGCAGGCGCTCTAACCGGCTGAGCTAACCGCCCCCGTGAACGGCCACTCCTCACAGTTTACCACCCGCCGCTGCCGTTAAACGCTCCGCTCGACGGCATGCGTCAGCCGCTCCACGCCCACCAGATACTCGCCAAACAGCGCTCTCGCATCCACCTGTTTCGCCGATGTCCTGCCTTCCCGCAAGTCCAGCAGCGCGGCGAACGGCTTTATGTCGATCCCGAATCGCTCGGCCATCCGCGCAAGCGCCTCGCGCTTGGAAACAGGAGACTCCACGCCGGCGATCTCGAGCGCATGGCGGCCGAGGTTGCAGAAGGTCGACACCGAATCGGTCATCAGCCGCAGCAGCAGCACCTTGTCGTGCAGCACGCCCGGCGCCTTCTGCCTCAGCCGCAGCATCTTCGCGCGCAGCTCATGCTCCAGTTGCGCGCGGTAGTAGCGGTCATCGATCGGCAACTCCGCCACCACATCCGTGCCGTGAAGGATCCGGTGGCAGCTCCGGATGTCGTGAAACTCGATCGGGAAGCAATCGGTGGATTCGCGCAGCTCTGCCTCCGACATCAGCAGCGGCGACGGGTTGCCTTGTTCGCGCCACCAGCGGAAGACCGGCTCGGCCGCCTCCAACTCTCGCACACCGATCTGGCGTAGCACGCACAACACGTTCAAGTCCGAGAAGTGTTCATGATGATCGCCTGCCGCCGCTGATCCGTAAAGTACCACAGACACCAGACCCTCCCTGTACGCTTTCTTCAGCTCCGCCATCAAATGATCGAGTTTCTTTTGCATGTTGAGACCCTGCCTACCAGTCGCTGGATGCGCCTCCGCCGCCCGCATCGCCGCCGCCGAATCCGCCGAAACGGTCCGAGGAATCATAGCCGCCGAACCCGCCGCCGGACCAGCCCCCGCCGCGGTGCCCCCAACGGCGCCGCCCGCTCAAATGGCCCAGCAGCAGGGCCAGCATGTAGCCGTCCAGCCCGCGCCGGTAGCCGAACCTTCCCCCTACCCCAAGCAAGAACAGCAGCACGACAGCCGCGCCGATCAGCATGCCCCACGGCAGCGACTCCGGCTGTCTCTGCCGTTGCGGCGCCGGCGCCTGCTCGCTCACGCCGACGCGCTTGGCCTCCGCAATCCGTTCTCCAATCACCCGCGCCGCTTGAATCATCGCATCGCCGTAATGCTGGTCGCGCAGCGCCGGCCGCATTTCGCGCAACACGGAGCCGGCAAAGCCATCGGGAATGATCGGCTCCAGCCCGTAGCCCACCTCCAGCCGGCTGCGCCGCTCCCCCACCGCCAGCAGCAGCATGATCCCCTCGTTGGTCTGCTTGGAACCTACGCCCCATTGCCGGAACAACGTGTTCGCCACATCCTCCACCGGTTCGCCGTCCAGCGTGGGCAGCGTCACCAGTGCGATCTCGGCGCCTGTCGACTCCTTCACCGCCGCGCAGTAGCGTTCCAGCTGCCGCCGGCTGGCCGGGTCAATTACTCCCGCGAAGTCGCTCACGTGGCCTTGCGGCTTCAGTTGCTGCCAGTCGGCCGCCATCGCCGTCAGCGCCACCAGAATTGCCAGCTGCCGTTTCACCGGATGAGCAGTAACCAGTCCCCGCCGCCTGCGGGCTTCGCCTGACGCGCCCCCGTGCGCGGATCCATCCACTCGAGCGTTGGCTTCCCCCCGAGTCGCCCCAGGTTCAGCCGCACTTCGGTCGTCGACGGAAAATAGATCAGCGCGAACTTCCCCTTCTCCGACCATGCAGGCATCGGATAGGCCTCAAACGCCGGCTCCTCGGCAAGCAGCGTCCGGTCAGGCCGCAGCGTCCACCACTCGAAGCGGTCAAAGATGTCACGCAGCACTTTCATCTGTTGCGCGCCCGGGTAGTTCAGGCAGACGCGCCAGGGATCGGCCTCGCCGGTCCTGGGATGGTCGAGGGGAACCTCTCGCTTGCGCGCCCACGCCCAAATCCCATGCGCGCCGTAGGTGATGCCCGCCGGCGGCCCCGACAGCAGCGAATAATAAACAGCCTTGCGCACCGCGAAATCGTCAATCACCTTCTGCGCCTGGTAGCTCAGGTGGCCCTCGTAGTTGGGCTCGGCGTCGAGCACCGGCCGCACGGGCTGATACCCGCTCAGCTCCCCCGCGATCGTCGCGTTCCACCGCCACTTCCGCTCATCGCTGCCGTGCCCGGTCTGGAACGTCAGGTAATCCAGCCACTCTTCGTCCTTCAGATCCGGCCATGGGTTCCGCATTCCGCCCGGATGCAGGCTCACTGGGCGCCGAGCGCGGCTCTTGGGAAACACCGCGCGCCCGATCTTGCGCCAACGCTCCGCATTCTCTCCGGCATAGTTGCCGTCGCCGGCCAGCAGCCACAGCACATGATGAGCGCCGTACCGCGCCACCATATAGGAAGCCAGCCGCGCCGCGTCCTCGTCCGGTAATACCGCGCCAGGGCTTTCCTTGTCGCGCGAGGTCAGCGCCCACAACACAACCGCCGCCGCCGCCAGCCCCGCCTCATTGCATTCATCCAGCTTCCGGTCCATCCGCTGAAAGAATCTCGGATTCACCCGCAGCGGCTTTCCCGGTGTGAAGGCCACCTCGCCGTTCTCATCCTGCCTCCCCGCGCGCCACGGAGCATGCAGAATCAGCTGAATCGCCGTGAACCGCTTCGCCGCGCGATCGGCCAGGTATTGCTTCCACTCGGTATCGGTCGAAAGAATCGCCGAGTTCCACCCCGTGCAGGCCAGCCAGAACCACGGCGTTCCGTCTGCTTGCGCGAAATAGCGGCGGTCAGCCGACAGCCGCGGCGCGCCGCGCAAATACAGCGGATTCGAACCCTTGTAATCGACCACGTGAAACCAGCCGGAATGACCATCCAAGTCCGCATCGCTCGATTGCGACCGCCACGTCCAGGAGCCGCTTTGCTCCGGCGAGAAGCGGAACTTCCACGTGCGCCCGCCGTCCCAGAACCCCTCCGCCGTTTGCCGCAGCGAACCGGGTCCGTGGAACTCCACCTTCAGGCTGACCTCCAGCGGATCGGCGTAGTCGCGTGAGGCCGATAGAGCATGTTCGAACCGGTGATGCCGGAACGTATCGGGCATCGCGCTACGGTTTTGGACGCGGCATGGCGTCGGCTTCCGTCATCCCCATCGCCCACTTCACCGCCTCCAGCCACATCTTCTGCACGTCGGGCCGGTCCCAGCTGTCCTCCCGGTGGCCGAGCGTGGAATAAAAAACCCGCCCGTTGCCGTACTTGCGGATCCAGGCAATGGCGAAATCGCGGTCCGTGCGCTTCACGCCCTTACGCTGCAGGTCCAGCTTGCTGGCGTCCATTGACAGCAGCACCCGCACGCGGTCGCGCGAATAGTCCTTCACCTGGTAGATCTCATCCATCACCGAGAAGGCCGGCGGAAAATGCTTCACGATCGGGTTGTTCGGATCCTCCACCACGATCGGCGCCTGGAACTGATTCCACGGATGCAGGTCGAAGTAGCCCCCCACCATTTCGCCGTATTCGGGCCACTTGTAAAAGGTATCGATCGCCGAATGCACGCCGATGAAGCCCTTCCCATCGTCCTTGATAAAGCTCAGCAGGTCGGCCTTCTGCTCCTCGTCCATTTCCAGCTCGCCGGTCGTATAGAACAGCACCGCGTCAAAGAACGGCAGCGTCTTGGCGTTGCCTGGCAGCTTCTTCTTGGTCAGCAGCTGCGTATCGGTGCGGATGTAGGTGTCCCACAGGCCGGACTCCTGACCCAGCTTCCAGATCGTCGCCAGCCCGTGCGAGGTGGCGTCATGCTGGAAGCCTTTCACCTGGCCTATGGCCAGCAGCTTCTTCCGGCGCGGCTGCGCCGCTAGAGGCGCGGTCAGGGCAAGGGAGATTGCCGTAATGATTCCCATGCGGATAAGTTTCATGGAGTGCTCCAATTCGGACTCATCATCTCACCGCCGTGCGGGAGCTTGCAACGTCGTCGTCTGGGATAATCGTGTTCGTGACCACGCACGACGACTTGCTGCGCCGCCGCTTGCTGGCGGATCTTCCCGGTCTTCTGCAACTGCCGCCCCTGGAGCAGGTGAACACGCTACGCAACTGGGCCTTCCGCAATCAGGTGCTTGCTACGCCGTCCACCTGCCTTCCGGAGGAGGCCTGGAAAGGCGGCGGCGGAGCTGGTGAACTCTATTACCGTCTCTCGCTCGATGAGGGCGGCCTGTTCTGCGCAGGAGCTGCGCAGGCCTTCCGCCTGCTGTGCGAGTTGTTCGGCTACCGCGCCGGAGTCTACAACGCCGGCGCGGCCGGCGGGCTTGCTTCCCACGTGGTGACCCTGGTGGAGGTGGAGCATAACGGCCTGCCCGTATGGTGGGTGCAGGATTCCTATTTCAACTACGCGCTCGTCGATGAAGAGGGAGCGCCGGTATCCCTCTGGAAGGCTCGCAAGTTTCTCAGCCAGCGCCAGCACCACAAGCTGCACAGGCTCCCAGGCCCCGACAAGTGCTGCATCTTGATTGCAGACTCTGCGCATGAGAATCTCCATACGCGTCACGAGAGATTCTTTCAGTCCCGCTTCCGCCTGGCGGAAAAACTCAGCGGCGGCCGCCGGAAAGGGAGCTACCGTTGGGGCCCCGACGTGCTGGAGGACCCTGTCTTCCAGCACTATCCTCAATGGATCGAGAAACGGACCGGCCAGCGCGACATGCTCTACCTGTTTCTCTACACGGTCACCTGGGCCGGCCCGACCGATCTTGCGATGCACGTTTGACCCAGTCCCGGCGTCTGTTCTGGCATGCAACGCACGTGGTTTGTTTTGCCGTTGTTCGCATTGGCCACCCTGTTGCTCCACGGCCAGCGCCAGCGTGAGTTTCCCCTGTGGGAAATGCGCGCCGTTACTCCCCAGGAAGTCTCCCCGGCCCGCTACAAGCAGGTGGAAAGCTGGGAGCTGGACCGCATGGAGCGCGATGGCTGGGAACTGGTGAGCGTCGCGCCGTTTGTCCTGCAAAATGAGGAGCGCGGCCCGGAAGGCCGCAAGCTGGTGGTAACTCAGACTTACCCCGCCTACTACTTCAAGCGCCTGAAACCCGCGCGGGAGCGCTAGTTAAGTTAGCGCATCCGGCTCGGCGAGCCCGGAGACATCGGACTCGCCGGCTGCTGCGGCTGCCCGGGCTGGCCCTGCGGACCGCTCTGCCCTGGCTGCCCAGGCTGTCCTCCGAATCCCGCCAGATTGCCCGCCTGCCCCGTCGCCGCCGCGCCGGACTTGTCCTTGCGGAAGTCGTAAACGAACTCCCACTCCTTGAACTTCTCCCGCTCGTTATAGATCTTGATGCCGACGCCTTCCGCCGTCGATGCCACGCCCGCGACACCGGCGCCCATTCCTTGCGGCTGCGCCTGCGCGCCGCCCGGCGGCCCGCCCGCGCGCGGCGTGGTCAGTAACCGCTGGATGAGATCGATCGCTTGATTGGATCCCGGCGCCGCTCCCGGCACGGCGGCACGCTGCACCGCTCCGCCGGTCTGCGAATTGGCCGGCTGCGTGGGCGCTCCCCCAAACGGGTTGAATGGCTGCGGCGTCAAGCCCGGCTGTCCGGGAACAACCGGGGTGAAGACTCCCGGCTGCCCAGGTTGTGGCTGCAAAGCGGGAAACGGGAACGGGCTCGGCTGCCCAGGCGGCAGGCCGCCCGGCTGCTGCGGAAACGGCTGCCCGGGCTGGATCTGAATCGGCTGGCCGGGCTGTTGCGGAAACGGCTGGCCGGGGAACACTGGTTGCCCCGGGAAAGGCTGCTGGCCCGGCTGCGGCGGCAGCCCCGGATACGGCTGCCCTGGCAGAGGCTGGCCCTCCACCGGCTGCTGATTCGGATCGGTCGGCTGCGGCGGAGGCGGAGGCGCATTCGGATCGTACGGCTGGTTCGGGTTGTAAGGCGCGTTGGGATCGTAGGGCGGAAACTGCCCCTGCTGCCCCGCTATGATCGCCGGGCGGTCCCCGCCGCGACGCGCGAACATCGCCGCCGCGTCGTTCTGCGGCCCCGGCAGACCCATCTGCACGCCGAACACGCCCGCCTGCTGCTCGGTCTCCTTCTTCTCCTTGTCCTTATCACCGCCGAACGGATCCGGCGGCTTCTCCACCAGCGAATTGGTCAGCGCTCCGGCCGCGTCGATATTGATCACCCGCCATTCGTCCTTGCCCGTCAGCGGGTCCTTGTAGCGGCGGCGCAGGAACCGCATGTCCATCATCTTTTCCAGCTCATCAAGCGATGCCGGGTACTTCTTCTGCGAGCGCACGTAGAGCTGAATCGCGCGCTTGTACTCCTCGCCGCGGTCGATAAGAAGCTGCTCTTTCTCGCGCTGGCCCTCAAACACAACCCGCGGCATCTCGCGATACAGCAGAATCGCCACCGCCGCCGCCATCATGAACACGAACAGCAGCGCGAAGCCTCTCTGCTCTCTGCGGCGGCGTCTCATCCTAGAAACTCCCCTGTGGCGGCTCTTCCAGCCGGATCGTCTGCTGATGCTTGTGCTGGGAATCCTCGACCACCGCCGAGGATAACCCGATGCGCACGATCTTATACCGATTCTGCAGCATCTGCCCTTCCGCGCCCACCAGGATCTCCTCACCGTTCAGGAAAAACGCCCTCCGCGCGCCGGAGCCCGCGATGAAGCCGTAGAACTTCAACGGAATTGGCGGAGGCGGCGGCTTGGGCGGATCCTTCGGCGGCGGAGGTTTCTCCTCCGTGCCGTTGCCGGCAGCCTTTGCCACTTCCACCGGCTTGGGCACAATCTTCGGCGCCTCCACCTTCGGCGCCGGAGGCTGCGAAAACTCAAAAAGGCTGCGATGACCGCCGCCCACTTCCACGTTCTCCAGTTTCGCCAGCAGATCCAGCCGCAGCGTCGGGTCGATCTTCATCGCGTCCGGCTGCTCCTTATCCGGCCTCGCCTTGAGCGATGGCGTCCACTCCTGCGACACCGCCGCGCGCCGGGTCCGCGGCGTCGAGGAGGCAACCGAGCGGTTCTCAAACACCGGCGCCGCCACGGGTGTCTCGGACTTCGCCGCCGCTGCCTCGGCCGGCAGGCCGTAAGGGTTCGACGGCGCGAGAATATTCGTGTACATCAGGTAGCCGGCAACCACCAGCAGCACAGACAGGATGGCCACCTTGCGCGGCTCCGCGCCTAGCTTCATGGCCGCTGCTCCCTCACAAACGTGTTGATCTTGAACCGCGCGTTCAACATCCCGGCCGTCTGCTGCGGCGCAGCCGTGATGTTGTCGATCATCAGAAACCGCTTCGATTTGTCCACCTGGTAAACGAACTCCACCAGGTCCGCATAGGAGCCCTCGTAGTTGGCGGTGATCGTCATCAGGCTCAGCGTGTCGCTTCCCTCTATGCCATCGATGGTAAAGGCATGCTCGCGCAGCTTCAACCCCGCCTGCTTGGCCGCCGATTCAATCTCGGTCACAATCGTCGAGGAGCTGGTGCGGCGGTCCATGAAATAGCCGCTCATGAACTCCTCCTGCTGCTTGCGCGCCGTCTCCACTTTCTTCACGATCGTCCGCAGCCGCGTCAGCGCCGCCTGCCGCTGCTGCACCTGCGACCGCAACGCCGCCAGCTCCATCTCCAGATCCTCGGCCGACTGGCCCGGCTGCAACAGCCACAATAGCGCCGCCAGGTTCAGCACCGCCAGCGCGATCACCACCACGCGCCACCTGCCACGGGCATCGGTTTTCTTCCCGCTAAATCTGCGGAGCATAGTTCACATTCACCCGGTAGCGGAATAACGGCTCGGCTTGCGACGGCGGAAGCCACGTCGTCACGGAGGTGGCGCCGAACCGCGGCGAGCTTTCCAGTTTCATCAGCAGATTCACCACCGGCTCGGTGGTTTGCGAGGCCACCGTCATGTCCAGCCGGATCTGGTTGGTAAGATCCACTTGCGGCCGCACCGCCACCAGCCGCACGTTATGCGGCATCACTGCTTCCAGATCGCTAAAAATGCGCGTCCAGGAGATGCCCTTCCGCAGCAGCAGCTCGTTCAGGAACAGGCTGTAGTTCAGCGCTTCGGCGTTTTCGGGCAGCCGCAGTGTCGCTTCCAACTTGGCCTGTTCCGCGGAGATAGTCTGCAACTGCTTCCGCGTCCGCTCCACCGCCGCGCGCGCGTCGGCCGCGTCGCCGCGCTGGATCCAGGCAACCGACACCTGAAACGCCAGCAGCCCGGCCAGCACCGCCGATGCCGCGATCGCCGCGATCAGAATCGGCCGGTCGCGCCGGAACGGCTGGCTCGAGAGATTGATCGATACCGCGCTTTTCATGCGCCTACCCCCTGCAGGAATCCCAGCAGCCCGGTGTTGTTCTCTCCAGGCTGTCCCCAGGCCGAACGCATCGGCTCCACTTCAAGTCCCAACTCCCGCTCGCATTCCCTCCGCAGATCCTCCGCCGCCGGTCCAAACCCGGCCGCGTACATCCGCGAAGGCTTCTGCGGCAACTCGTCTTCGGCATAAGCGACCGTGGGAAACAGCACCGCCATCACCTCGCGCAGGTTCAGCTCCGGCAGCTCCAGGCAGCGCAGGAGCCTGGGAAATCGTCCCTCGCAAACCGCCACAGTCAGCGTCTGCCCGGTGAGCTTCGCCGCCATATGCAGCCCCTCGGCCGGCAACAGATCCATCGCCGCCAGCATCGACGTTGTCGTGAATCCCGTCGTCAGTCCCGCCGCGCGGAACGGCGCTTCATACCGCGCCACAATCTCCATCGCCGCCGCCGCCACCAGCACTTCCACCTTCTTCTCCGTCTTGCTCGGCCGCGCCTGGTAGCTGACCGCCGCCGCCTCCAGATCAAATGGAACCGTCTTCTTTAAACGGAACCGCACCAGCGAGATCTGCTCGGCCGGCTGCGTGGGGAACGATTCAAAATCAAGCAGCGCGACCCTCGCGCAATAGTCGGGCAGGATGAGAGCCGCCTCGCGCGGACGCCGCGCCCCGTTGGGGGGAGCCAGTTCCCGCACCATCCGCTCCAGCACATCCGGCCGCAGGACGTTGTCCTTCACCGGCGAAACAGTTACCGCCTCCTCGTCGAACCTAAGGAAACTCAGCTCCGGGGGCTGGCCTTTCTTCCAAGGCTGCTTCGCCCGCGCAATGCCGTTCGCGGAAATCTCAAACGCGTATAACGGCGGCGGATCCTCCACCAGGTTGCGCAGCGCGTCAAGTATCGGCATCTTCCGGCTCATCCTTCTATAAACGTCACCTTGTTGATCTCGCGCAGCGTTGTCATGCCGGACTTCACCTTCTCGAGCGCCGATTCCCGCAGGAACGTCATCCCCTCATCGCGCGCCTGCCGCCGGATCTCGCTTCCCGCGCGCCGGTCGAGAATCATCTCGCGGATTTTTTCGCTCAGGTCCAGCAATTCATGAATCGCGGTCCGGCCGTGAAAACCCGTGCCGCCGCACTCGAAACAGCCCGAGCCCTCATGAAATGGAAAATCCCGCCATTCGGCCGCATCCAGCCCGCTTTCCACCAGATACTCATCGTCGTAGCTGACGCGGTGCTTGCAATGCTCGCAAATGATGCGCACCAGCCGCTGCGCCAGAATGCAGTTCAGCGCCGAAACAAAGTTGTACGCCTCGACACCCATGTTCAGGAACCGCCCCAGGACGTCGAACACGTTGTTGGCGTGCACCGTGGTGAAGACCAGGTGTCCGGTAAGCGCGGCATTGATGGCGATCTGCGCCGTCTCCTGGTCGCGGATTTCTCCCACCATCACCTTGTCCGGATCATGGCGCAGGATCGAGCGCAGCCCGCGCGCGAAGGTGAGCCCCTTCTTCTCGTTCACCGGAATCTGCGTAATGCCCTTCAGCTGGTATTCGACAGGATCTTCAATCGTGACGATCTTGTCCTCGTCGTTCTTGATCTCGCTGATCGCCGCATAAAGCGTGGTGGTCTTGCCCGAGCCGGTCGGCCCTGTCACCAGCACCATCCCGTACGGCTCCTTGATGTAGCGCCGGAACTTCACCAGGTCGCCTTCGGAGAAGCCCACCACATCCAGGCTGAGCTTGGCGAACTTCTCGCTCATCGACTCCTTATCCAGCACGCGGAGCACCGCATCTTCGCCGTAAATCGTCGGCATGATCGAGACGCGGAAGTCGATAAGACGGTTCTTGTAGCGCACGCGGAAGCGCCCGTCCTGCGGCACCCGCCGCTCGGCGATATCGAGCTCGCTCATCACCTTGATGCGCGAGATGATCATCGAGTGCCAGTCTTTCGCAATCGGCGGCATGGCGTAGTTCAGCACGCCGTCGATGCGGTACTTGATCACAACTTCGGAATCGCGCGTCTCGATATGAATATCGGAGGCGCGCCGCTCCAGCGCGTTGAAGATGGTCGTGTCCACCAGCTTGATCACCGGCGCGATGTCGGAATCGGTCGCCGTCAGCTTGTCGATCGACAGAGTCTCGTCGGCGTTTTCCTCGTCCGCCACCACGTCGAGCGCGAAACCCTCGGTCACCTCATCCAGCACACGCTGGGACTGTTCGGTCTTTTTGAGCAGATCGGCAATCTGGCTGAGCGTCGCCACCTTGACCCGCAGCTTTTTGTCCAGCAGGATCGACAGCTCGTCGACAAGGTTCAAGTTGCGCGGGTCGGCCAGCGCGATTTCGAGCGTCCCGTTATGCGCCGCCAGCGGCACAAAGTTGTACCGGAACATCAGGTCCACCGGCACTGTGTGGAATAGCTCATGATCGATATGCGTTTCCCGCAAATCGACAAACTCACACCGGTACCGCTCCGCCAGCGCCCGCGATGCCTCCTGTTCAGCCCTTGGATCCGGATTGTTCGCTTTCGTCGCCATATTCGTTAAGCGCAGCACCAACCTAACCGAGCCGCGACCGTCAGGGAGCGGCTTCTGGCCAAAAGTAGTAAAAACAAATGGCTTACATTCGCTCCATGCCGCGGACGCAACTCCTTCATAGCCCGGACGGCTCCTATACAACTATGACGCGATCCAAGGGGCGCGCGTGCAGGTTCCAGCAGGAAATGCCAAGAATCAGTTGATCTCATCCCACTCGGCCGCCTTGGCAAACAGCCCAAGGTGCCGGACGTTGGTCGTCGCAATCACAGGCTCGGCTTCCGCCGAGGAGAGCAGGACTGCTTGAGCAGCCAGGATCATATCGGCGTCCAAAGACGCGTCATCGGCCGATTGCCTGCCTAGTTGGCGGGCCGAGGCCCAGAATTGGGCGGCTCTTAATCATGAAAACAGCTTGTATCCAGGAAGCCGGTCTTCATCGAGCCGTTGCTTTAGCAGCTCAAAGGTCTCACACTGCTCCTGCTCATCCCCTTGCATCCACTGTTCCAGCAGATTCTCCAATGCACCGGCATCTGACGAGGGCGCACTGGATCGCTCAAGCGGGCGATTCGTTTGGTCTGCTTTTGACGTGTTCGGCATCCCTGTAACTTGATTCTAGCGCAGCGTCGCCTGCGCTACCCCAACGTATCGGCCAGCGAAAAGATCGGCAAATACAGCGCAATCAGCACAAAAGCCACGAAGCCGCCCATGAACAGCATGATGGCCGGCTCGATCAGCGCCAGCGTGGCCGTCATGCGCGTGTTGACGTCGTCCTCGTAGAACTCCGCCACGCTCGCGAGCATTGCCGGCAGGGCGCCGGTCGATTCGCCGACCTCGATCATATCGATCGACAACGGCGGAAAAATTCCGGTGGACGCCAGCGCCGTCGACAACGGCTGGCCCTCCTTTACCTTGCGCCGCGCCTGGTCCAGCGCCTTCCTCAAAATGCGAGCCCCCAACGAATCGGCCCCGGTTTCGAGCGCTTGCACCAGCGGAATGCCGCCCAGCAGCAGCGTCGAAAGCACACGCGCGAACTGCGCCACCTGGTACTTGATCCAGATCTCGCCCAGAATCGGCGTCCGCAGCCGGATGCGCTCCATACGCTCCGCCCCGCTCTCCGTCTGCGACCACAATCGATAAGCAACCGCCCCGGCCACCAGCGCCGCCGCCGCCACCAGCACGTGATTGCGCGCTGTGGTTCCGAAGCTGATCAGCAGCACCGTAACCGCGGGCAGCTCCGCCTGCAGCGAGTTATACAGCTCGGCGAAGTTCGGCACCACGTAGGTGATCATGAACACGATCAGCGCCAGCACCAGGCAGACCAGCACCGCCGGATATAGCAGCGATAGCAGAATCTTCTTGCGCACCGCCAGCGCCAGTTTCGTATAGGCGATATAGCGCTCAATCACCTCCCCCAGCGAGCCGGACTTTTCCCCCGCCATCACCGACGTCACGTAAATCCCCGGAAAAACGCGCTGCCGCGCGAAGGCGTCCGACAGCTGCGTGCCCTTTTTCACCTCATCGCGCACCGCCTTGATGTGCTTGGCCAGTTTCGGATCGGTCAGACGGTCGGCCAACAGGTCCAGGCACTTCAAAATCGGCAGCCCGGCGCGGACCAGCGTCAGAAACTGCTGGTTGAAGATGAGGAACTTCTCCAGGTTCAGCTTCTGCCGCGAAGGCGCCAGCCGCGCCGCGATGTCGCCGCGCGGGCGGATCGAATAGATCAGGAACCCCTGCTGCGTCAGCTTCTCGCGTAGCTCTTTTTCCGAATCGGCCTCGGCCACCTTCTGGTGAATCTCGCCGCGCGAGTCGGCGTACTTTAGCAGGAACTCCGGCATGCTACTTTCCGCCTCCTTCGGCATCCACCTCGACCAACTCCGCGCCGGCCGGCATCCGGAACACGAACAGCTTGTCATCAAGCGGCGGGTTCAGTCGTTCGCTCGAAAACTTGAACTGCATCAGCGACCCGTCATGGCCATGCACCTTCAGCTGCTGTATCTGGTGCGATGCATTCACCAGGAACTCCACCTGCCGGTAGGGGGCTTTGTCCGATTTCGGCACCGCCACCAGATAGGTCGCCTCACCCTCCGGCTTCGAGCGGAACTCGCGGAAGTCGCGCTGGAAATCCAGCCGCCCCATCAGGAAGGCCAGTGGCGCGCGCAGGTCGTCGCTCCCCTTCAAAGGCGACTTCTCCACGCGCTTGGACACCGGACTGTAGAAATAGACATCCTTGCCGTCGGCCAGAAACAGCTTGCCTTCAGGCGTATGATACTCCCAAAGCATGCGCCCGGGCTTGCGCAGGTAGAGCACGCCCGACTCGCGCTGGCCGATCCTCCCGGCGCCGGTAAGCGACTGCTCGAACAGCACTTGCATGGTCTTCGGACGGTTGTAGCGCTCCTCCACCCCGCGCAGCAGATCGGTAACGCTGATCTCGGCGAACGCAGCCGAAAGACAGAGCAATCCCAGCAGGTGCTTCACATTAGCTTTGACGGGCGCGGCAGCCGGAACGTGCACAGCTAACCAAGGGTAAACCGTTGTTTGGGAGGCCCTTCTTCTCCCCGATAGGCCCAGCTCAGCAGCGGTGGCGCAATGATCGTCGTCAGCACCGACATAAACACCACCACCCCATAAATGCTCTGCGAAACGGCCCCCAGGCCCAATCCGATCTGCGCCACCACCATCCCCACTTCACCCCGTGGCACCATCCCGACTCCCACCCGGATCGCATTCACCCGCCCCATTGGCAGCGCGCCCAGGCCGCATCCCACCAGTTTCGACACCACCGCCGCCACCAGCACCAGCACGCTCAGGATGATCGTCGCCTTCGCGGTCATCGACGAAAGTTCCAGGTGCAGGCCGATCCCGGCCAAAAAGAACGGTACCAGCAGCTCCGTGACGCCCTGCGCCAGGTCATGCACGCGGTGCGTGGTCGATTCGGCCAGCGCCACGCCGGCCAAAAACGCCCCGACAATCGCCGCCACACCCGCATATACCGCCAGCACGGACAGGCTGAACAACACCACCATCGCCACGCTGAACTGCGCTTCACTGCTGCGAAGCTTGGTCATCTGCGGCACTACCTTCTCCATCGTGCGCGTGCCCCAAATCGTCACCAGCACCGTGAACCCGATCGCCAACCCCGCCGTCACGCCGATCTCCACCATGTTCACGCTGCCCTTGGCCATGCTGCTTACCACCGCCAGCACCAGCAGCCCCAGCACGTCGTCAATCACCGCGGCCGCCAGAATCGTCTGGCTGGCCACGTGCTGCAGCAGCCCCTTGCCATCCAGCACGCGCGCCGTGATGCCGACGCTGGTCGCCACCATCGCCGCGCCGAGAAAGATGCATTCAATCTGCGTGCCGCCGAAAGCGGACAGAATCCCCCATCCCGCGCCGAACGGCAGCAGCACACCCATGATTCCAACCACGGCCGCCGTAGTGCCCACTTTCAGCAACTCCGACGCCTTCACCTCAAGGCCCACACGGAACAGCAGGAACATGACTCCCAATTCGGCCAGTGCCGAAAGGAAGTTGTCCGGCTGCACCCAGTTGAGAACACCGGGACCAATCAGAATGCCGGCCAGAATCTCCCCAACCAGACCCGGCTGGTGGAACAGCTCGAACAGCTCCGCCAACAACTTGGCCGCTCCAAACACGATTAGCATCGCGAGTGGAATTCTCAGGGCTTCCGGGCCCCCGGCGAGAAAGAACGCGAATTCAGGCATCATGATGATGAACTTTACTTAGTGTGCCGCAGGAATCCCTTTTGAATCAAATAATTTGCTATCGACGGAATCATTGAGAATGTTTCCGGTTTCCCTGGACATATTCAATGGCCACAGTTGCGGCCTGTCAACAGGAGGTCCCCATGGTCCAGAAGCCGCTTTCGACGACACCCCGCGCGGGGGAAACGGTGGTTGTATTAACGGTGAGCCCCCTCAAGGAGACGCACGCCAAGCTCCGCGGCATCTTCGCTCACACCAACTGGACCATGCTGGAGTCTCAAGACAGCTCCCACGCCATGGAGTTGCTTCGCTCCCACAGCCTGCCGGTCGTGATCTGTGAGCGCGATCTGGACGACGGCTCATGGTCCGATCTGCTGGAGCAGGTGGCGAAGCTCCCGGCTCCGCCTCTGATCGTGGTCACCGCGGGCGACGCCGACGAGCTGCTCTGGGGCGAAGTGCTGAACCTCGGCGGCTACGATGTTCTTCCCAAGCCGCTGGAGGCATCCGAGGTCACGCGCGTGGTCAGCCTCGCCTGGATGCACTGGCGCCAGAAATGGTCCGTCCCGCGCCACGCCGCCGGAGCTGCGGGAGCTTCCACGCTGTTGGCCGCGCTGGCCTAGCGCCCCTTCACAAACACGACGCCCTGCGGGGAGCCGACGATTAGCCCGCGGGGAGAGCTGGCAACCCCCATCCCGATCCCATGCGGATAAACCTTCTGCTCCTGTGGAGGCCCGCCGCCGCCGACCAGACGCGCGTTGATCTAGATGATTACAGATCGACGAGCCGCTTGTCGGAGTCACCGAAGCGCTCCAGCTCGACGCCCATGCGGTCCATCAGCGACAGGTAGAAGCTGCAGGCGCGGCGGTTGTCGTCGCCTTTATCCATATAGTCGAGCACGCGCCCTTGCTTGAGGGCGCCGTTGCCGCCGCCGGCCAGGATCATCGGCATCTGCTCGGCGCTGTGGGCGTCGCCGTCGAACAGGTTCGAGCAGCACAGCAGCATCGAGCTATCGAGCATCGTTTGCCCGCCTTCGTCGATCTCCTTGAACCGTTTCAGCAGATAGGCGAACTGCCCAATGTGGAACTGATTGGTCTTGAGGTACATCGCCTCCAGCGCCGGGGCCTTGCCGTTATGTGTCAGGTCCAAATGCAGCGCGCCCTGCACGCCTTCCAGGAACCGGAAGTTCATCTGCGACAGGTCGTTGTTCAGCATCAGCGTGGCGATGCGCGTCTTGTCCATGCGGAAGGCGAGCACGACCAGGTCAAGCATCAGCTTCATGTGCTCGGGCACATCTTGCGGGAGTTGCTCGGCCGGGCGCAACATGTCCGGTTTATCGATCGACGGGCGCCAGCCCTCCAGACGCTCCTGCTTACCGGCGCGCTCGATGCGCTTCTCGATGTCGCGGATCGACTCCAGGTATTCATCCAGCTTGCGGCGGTCGCCGCCGCCGAGCTTCGGCTGCAGGTCGTGCGCTTCCGTGAGCACCGCGTCGAGGATACTCTTGTCGGTGACGCGGCCCTTGCCGTCGCCAACGAGGCGGTCGAATGCGCGAGCGGGGTAGATCTCCTTGGTTGCCGGCTTGCTGGGCGTGGCCCAGGAGATGGAGGAGCCGTAGATCATCGACAGGCCGTCTTCCAGCCGCAGCTCGTTCGGTTCGATGCCGAGCACCAGGCTCGGCACGGCGGTGCGCGCGCCGATGCGCTGCGAGAGCACCTGGTCCATGGTGGTGCCGACGCGGATGACGCTGGGATCGAGACTGACGGTGGCCCCGGACAGCATGTTCGGCATGCGGCCCAGGTGCGGGCTGGTGGAGACGAAGGCCTGCTGGTGATAGAGGCCGCGGATGAAGGTGATGTCCTCGCGGTAAGGCATCATCGGCGCGAGGCCCGGCCCGATCTCCATCGACGCGCCGCTTCCCTTGGCCCACCAGTGGGCCGGCTCGACGCCGTTGGAGAAGTAGATCACGGCAAAGCGCGTGGGCGGTTTGCTGGTTTGCTGGGCGATCAGCGGCAGCGATTCCATCCACGGCAGCGCCAGCGCGACGCCGGCTCCGCGCAGAAAGTGCCGTCTAGTTGGATGGATATTCATCGATTGCGCTCCGTGACTGCCGCCCTCTGACGGGGCGGCTCGGCTTCTTGTTTGCGGTTCCGGAACTGAGGGCTGGTGACGATGTGCGACGCCAGCGCGGTGAAACCGGCTGCACCGCCGGCCCCTGCCATCTCCTCGATCAACGGCTGGTCCGACGGCAGTATGGTGCGGCCCAGCGCATAGCCGACCAGCTTGCGCGAGACCGTGCGCAGAACCTGCTGCTCCTGCGTCTTCAGATACTCGAGCAGACCGTCCACGCCTTCGATCTTGCGGTCGCCGGCCAGCACGCCGTAGTCATCCACCGGCTTGCCGTCCGGATACTGGTCGCGCCAGCGGCCCACGGCGTCGTACTTCTCCAGTGGAAACCCCAGCGGATCGATGCGCACGTGGCAGCCGGCGCAAGTCGGGTTGCGTTTGTGGACTTCCAGCCGCTCGCGCAGGCTCAGGCCGCCGAACATCTTCTCGTCGGCGGGAATGGAGCCGGCGTCGGCGGGCGGCGGCGGAACGGCGATGCCCAGGATGCGGCGCAGCAGCCAGTCGCCGCGCTTGACGGGGCTGGTGCGGAGCGGCGCCGAGGTCGAGGTGAGCACCGCGCCCAGCCGCAGCAGTCCCCCGCGCTGAAACTCGTTCGCGCCTTCCACCATTTCCACCTTGTCTTTGGAGGTGACTTCCTTCTTGATGCCATAGTGTTTGGCCAACGGCTGGTTGAGGAAGCTGTAATCGGCGTGCAGGATCTCCGTCACCGGACGATCCTTGCGGACGACGTGCTCAAAGAAGGAGACGGCTTCGTCATACATCGCCGTCTTCACCGCTTCGGTGAACTCGGGGAAACGCGTGGGGTCGACGCCGCGGTATTGATCGAAGCGGTAAAAGCCCAGCCACTGCCCGAAGAACTCGGTGGAGAAGCGGCGCGCCTTCTCCTCGGCCAGCATGCGCTTGACCTGGCGATTCAACCCTTCCGGCTGGTTCAACTCGCCGGCGGCGGCCGCGCGGCGCAGCTCTTCATCAGGAACCGAAGACCACAGGAAGAAGCTCAAGCGGCTGGCCAGTTCCCACTCCGATAGGGGCTTGACGCCAGACTGTTGCGAGGCCTGCTCCAGCCGGTAGAGGAAGGACGGCGAAACCAGGATGCGCGCCAGTAGCGCGCGGACCGCTTTGCGGTGATCCGGATCGGCGCTCATCTGCTGGTCATAGAAGGCGCGCAGGCTCTGCTGTTCCTTTTCCGTGAGCGGGCGGCGCCAGGCGCGGCTGGCGATTTCCAGGCAGTCCTTCAAGTGCGACGGCCGGGCGGCGGCCTGCGCCTGCTGCACCGCGGCGTATTCTGTGCGAAGCGGAGCGGCGTAATTGCGCAACTCGGCGGAGAGGGTGTTGAACGTGGCATCGTCAAGATCGGCGATGCGCTTGCCCTTCAGATCGTATTTGAACTTCTTGGCCAGCAGCGTCAGGTACTCGTCGTGATAGTCAAAGCTGGCGTAGAGGTCGTTCCAGGCGTGATTGAGCTGGGCGATCGTGGCGGGGTCGAGTAGCTTCTCGACGACGAAGCGGTCATCGCGGATGTACTTCACCTTGACGACAAACTCGTCATGCTCGGGAACGTTGTAGGTGTTGTCGAACGGCTCCGGGATCGGGTCCTTGTCGGCGGGGGTAGGCTCGCCGTGCGAGTTGGGCGGCAGGATGCGCGCGAACTCGAACACGCCCGCTTTCCACGCCGCGTAGCCCGCGCTCTTGGCGTCGCCAACAAGGCCCCAGACGGGCACGCCGCGCGTGCCGCCGTCTTCGCGGTCCGAGATAGTGACTCGGAAGACCTGGTCGCGGTCAGCGCCAACTTCACCTTCCACATGCAGTTCAAAGATGGAGATGCCGTCGGGCAGTTTCACGTCGAACGCCATCGAGCCGTTGCTCGCGAAATCGCCTTCGCCCATCACGGAGCCATCGGGGCTCTGGCCAAAGGCAAGCTTTTTCGCGGACTCCTCGGTCACCACCGTGTGCAGCGGAACGCGGGGCAGGTTTTCCGGCTCCCTGCGCCGGCTGACAGCCTGATCGTTGGCCGCGCCGGAGGGATCGGACCGCCGGAAGCCGCCAGGCCGGAAGATGATGGCCGGGTTGCGCCACAGGATGACGGGTTTGGCATTCGGGTTCGGGTTCACCATCGCGGCGTTGAGATAGATGCGCGCGGTTCCGCCCGGCGGCGGCGGGGCGGCGCGCGGACCGCGGAATCCACGAATGAATCGGAACCTGTGCCGGTCCTGGACCTTGAGCGAGTTGTCGCTGAACTCGAGCGGGCGCTCATCGCCGGCGCCGCCCGCGGCCACGTCGCCGCGCGCGAACAGCCAGCTGGGCCAGGTGACCAGGTACTTCTGAATCTCGGCGCACTGCGCGCGGACTGCCTTCGCGTCGGCCTTGCCGGCGGCGGGAAGATTGCGCCACCGCGCGGCGACCTCCGAAGAGGGGTAGCTCAGCGAGTTGCGGTTGAGGACGCTCCAGATGTGCTCGGCGAACCGCGCAGTGATGCCTTCGCGCTGCGCCAGATCTTTCAGCGAGAGCTTTGGATCATGCTTGTGCTGCCAGGCCGCGAAGAGCGCCGCGCCATAGCGATCGAGGCCGTAGGGACGGCCGCCTTCGCCCGACACGGTGCGGAAACCGTACTTGTTGTAGATGGCCTGAATGCGGGCGATAGCGGAGAGTTCGAAACCGGTCTTGCCGGGATCGATGTAGAAGCTGACGGGGCCGGAGCCGATGACGGCGTGGTCGGCGATGCGCTTGGCCGTTTCCAGGTAGCGCTCCATGCTGGCATCCTGCATGAACTGCACGTCGCCGTAGCTGGTGAAGCCTTCCCCGCCGACTTCGTCGCTGACGAAATCGCGCTCGATGTTGAGGTCGAGACCGGTGAGGTCTTCGATGGCGTAGGAGTATTCGCCGCTGGTGAGACGGCGCACGGTAATGCGGCCGGGGTCGCCTGCATTCTTCTCGGCGTACTTGGCGATCTCGGAGCGAATCCAGGCTACGGCATGGCCGCGCTCGGCCTCGGCGGGCTGCTTCATCTTCTCCGGCGGCATGCGGCGTTCGGCGAGTGCGGCGGCTACCTTTTCCCACTGCGCGTGGTGGTCGGCGATGTTGGGCTGCGCGGTGAGCAGTTCCAGGTTGACGCCGGCCATCGCGACACTCTTGCCGTGGCAGTGGAAGCAATGCTGGCGGAACATCGGAACGGCGCGGGCGGTGGAGGTTTCCGCGGCGGCGAGCGGTGCGGCCAGCAGCAAAGCGCTTAGCCAAATGGTATGGATGCGATCTGACACTATTCCCTGGACTCCGGTGGATTTCAGTTTATCAGACGCGGCGGCGGCGCCAGAGCAGAACGAGGAAACCGGTGAGAATGACAACCGGCGGGATCACGAGAATGATGATCCCCTGCTGCAAAACCTCGACGCGGGCAGAGTTCTGCGCGGCGGCCGTGCGTCCGCACATCACGCACTGCGCCCAGGTGGCGCTGGTGATCAGGAGTCCTGCTGCGACTCGCCTTAACATTGGATTCAGTATACCTCCAGCACCTGACTACCAGTCGCGCGGCCGATACAATGATAGGGATGGCTTTGATTGTGACTCCGTTCTTTGTGAGGATTTGATGGGCCCAGTCGAGGGAGAGCAGGCCCTCTTTTCTTTCTGGAGAGCTTTGGCTCCGTTGAGCCAGTTTTGAGGCCATTCCTGTTCCACGGATTGCACGCCTGCGTAAAGTTTGTGAATTTGAGGCGCCGGAGTTCAAGAAATCGCGTCTGTGTTTTGAGTACCTCTTGAATGAGGCGGCGCCCCACACGGAGGGGTTAGCGGGCCGTGGCGCCGCCGTCGATGATGAAGGTTTGGCCGGTGACGAAGCTGGAATCGTCAGAAGCGAGGTAGAGCGCGATGCCGCCGATTTCGTCGGGTTTGCCGACGCGGGGGATGGGTTGGGTTTGCTGTAGGCGCTCGACGTGTTGGGGGTTCTTCCAGAAGTATTCGCTGAAGTCGGTTTCGATGAGGCCGGGGCAGATGGCGTTGACGCGCACATTGTGGGGGCCGAATTCGATGGCCCAGACGCGGGTCATCATGATGAGGCCGGCCTTGGTGAAGCTGTACACCAACCCTTGCGGCTGCGGGCGCAAGCCGGCGATGGAGGCGATGTTGATGATGGAGCCGCCGCCGCGCTGGATCATTTTGGGGACGGTGAGGCGGATGAGGCGGAGGGCGGCGAGCACGTTGACCTCGGCGGTCTTGAGCAGCGCCTCGTCAGAGACTTCAAGCGCGGGGCCCTGGCCGATGTTGGTCGCGCTGTTGTTGACGAGGATGTCGACGGGGCCTAGGGTGTCTTCCACCTGCTGGATCAAGTATTCGAGTTGCTCTTTGCGGCCGACGTGGCAGGCGATGGGGATGGTCTTGCCGGGGAGCTTCGAGAACTCCTTGGCGGTCTCTTCGAGGTTCTCCATCTTGCGGCTGGCGATAACCACGTGGGCGCCGGCTTCGGCAAGGCGGTGGGCGATCGATTTGCCGATGCCGCGGCCTCCGCCGGTGACGAGTGCTGTTTTTCCCTGGAGTGTCATGTGTCCTTTGTAGAGTCTAGCGTTACACGGGCGCGGAGGCGGCGCATGCCGCGCAGCCAACGGCCGTAGTCGGAGGCTTTGCGGCGGAAGTAGTCGAGCACTTCCGGGTGAGGGAGGATGAGGAAGTCACCGGCTTCAAGGCCGCGCGCGGCTTCCTCGGCGACTTGATCGGGGGACAGTGCGCCTTCGGCGAGGAAGTGGCCCGCGTCGAGCATGGCGGTGCGGACGCCTTGCGGGCAGAGACAGGAGACTTGAATGCCGCGATCGCCATATTCGATGGAGAGCCATTCGGCGAAACCGATGGCGGCGTGCTTGGTGACGCCGTAGGGAGCGGAGCCGATTTGGTTGAGCAGTCCGGCGGCGGAGACGGTGTGGAGGAAGCAGCCTTCCCCGCGCGCAAGCATGCCGGGCAGGGCGGCGCGCGCGGCCCATACGTGAGCCATGACGTTGGTGCGCCAGATGCGGTCCCAGTCGGAGTTGGATGCGTCGAGACCGGCGCGGACCATGATGCCTGCGTTGGAGCAGAACAGGTCGATGCGGGAGAATTGTGATTCGGCGAGTGCGACGAGATTGCCGATGTCCGTTTCTTGAGAAACGTCGGTGCGGGTGGCGAAGGATCGCGTTTCCGCGGCCACGGAGCGGGCGCCGCTTTCGTCGAGATCGGCGAGCAGCATGGCGGCGGGATTTTCGCGCGCGAAGCGGAGCGCGAGGGCCTTGCCGATGCCGGCAGCGGCGCCTGTGATGACGATGACCTTTCCCGCAAGACGCATTCCGCTACTATACGGGATCGTGATCTTCGGCGGCGGCCTGAGTGAAAACAGTAAAGCGTTTTTGGGGCGATTTTTTCGGGCGAAATGTTGCGGGTTTGGGAGGCGTGTGGGATACTGAGATCAATATAAGTCGTTATCGACTTGATCGCATTCCCAGCGGTGGGTACCAGCCCACCGCACCCCCTCTCATAAGCCCCAGGCTCTCCGCCTGGGGCTTTGTACCCAGGTGGGTTTCCTTGGATAAGAACACACGTTAAGTGCCTGATTGGTGTAGGAATTGGGGGAGGGTGGTACGCCCGAGAGGATTCGAACCTCTGACCTCTTGCTCCGGAGGCAAGCGCTCTATCCGGACTGAGCTACGGGCGCGCAGATTTCATTGTAGTCTGTTTGGGGGCTGAAACCAACTGGGGCTTCCATGCTGGGGCTGCCATGCTACCCTGACCGTTTGCCGGTCATTGCCTATTACGTCAGCGGCCACGGTTACGGCCACGCCATTCGCTCCAACGAAGTTGCACGACACCTGCTCCGGCTGCTGCCCGATGCAACCATCCTATTCCGCGGCGGCGCCCCGGCCTGGCTGTTTCCCCCCCACCCGCGCATTCACGTATCTACCGCCCAGCTCGACTGCGGTGTTGCCGAAAGCCCCGACGCCCTCCGCATTGACGCCGCCGCCACTGTCGCCGCGCTCCGCCAGTTCCTCACCGCACGCCGCCAAATCATCCGCGAGGAGGCCGCCTTCCTGCAATCCCAAAAGGCGAACATCGTCGTCGCAGACATCCCCTACCTTGCCGGACCCGCCGCCCACGCCGCCGGCCTCTCCTCCATCGGCATCAGCAACTTCACCTGGAACTGGATCATCGAACCTTTCGCCGAATCCGAGCCCGAACTCACCACCCGGATTCGCGACGGCTACTCAAGAATGGAAACTCTGCTCCGCCTCCCCTTCTTCCACCACGAGGGCATGGAGATGTTCCCCGAAATCCTCGACATGCCCCTGCTTGCCGGCCAACCGTCGCGCTCCCGCGAGTCCGTCCGCCACGAATTTCACGCCCACGGCCGCCCGCTGGTCTGGATCGCCCTCCGAGGCAACATCAACGCCGCCGCCGTCCAGCGTGCCGCCTCCTCATGCCCCGATACCCTCTTCCTCACAACCGACTCTTCCTTGGACGGCCTCGCCGGGAATCTCCGCCTCTTCCGCATCGCCGATAACCTTACCGTCAGCGATGTCGTCGCCGCCTGCGACGCCGTCGTCGGCAAACTCGGCTACAGCCTCGTTTCCGAATGTGTCGCCGCCAAAACCCGTCTCGTCATGATTCCCCGCACCGGTTTCCGCGAGGACCCCATCACCGAAACCGAAGCCTCCCGCTTCACCGTCCTGGAGCCTATGCCGTATGAAGACTATCTCACCGGCCGCTGGCGCTCCTATCTCGACGCCGCTCTCTCACGCCCCGTGCCCCACGCTAGCGCCCCCTTGGGTGGAGCCTCAGCCTGCGCACGCTTCATCGCCTCCCGTCTCTAAAACTGCCACATCAGCCGCACCGTCCCGCTCCGCGGCACCCCGATCGCTGTCCCGGAAAACAGCCCGGAAAAATTAATCACGTTCAGCCGGTTCGTCAGGTTCCACGTGTCCGCCTGCAATCGCACCGTGCTCCGGTCTCCCTGCATCAGGTCCAGTCCCGCCGACGTGTCGAGTGAAAACTGCGGCAGCACACGCCCCCGCTCGAAATTCACCCGCTCCAGAATCCTCCCGCTGAACCGCTCCTCCAGATCGTCCTCGTCGAAATCCCCCTCCCGCTCAAACGGCAACCCCGAATTGTAGCTCCCGCCCCCAGCCACCCAGAACCGCTTCGTCACCTGCACGCGGAACCGCGCCCGCGCCGTGTGCCGCTGATCCTGCGTGATCGGAAACGTCGTATTCATGCGCAGCAACTCAGCTTCGTCTTCTTCCAGAAACAGCCCCCCCGTCAGCGGCAGCCTCCCCGTCCCCGTCATGTTCGAATAACTCAGAAATCCCGATACCCTGCCCCATCTGGGCAGCTCCAGCTTCGCTTCCACTCCATGAATTGTCGCCCGGTCAAAGGTGATCGGAAAGCTGATCCCTGTGTTCAGCAGCAGCGAATCGTCGGTGAAGTTCCGCGACAGCCGCCGGTAATAGTTCCCGTCCAGCCGCATCCGTCCCAGCAGGCTCTTCGCGAACCCCACCTGGTAGAAATTGCTCCGCGTCGGACGCAGCGCCAACCCCGTCGACTCCTCCGTCAGCGCGCGCGTCACCGGCGAGCTCGCCAGCAGCAAGCCTTCCACCGGCGGCGTTTCAAACGCCCGGTCATAGGACGCGTGCAGACGCAGCCCCGCCTCCGGCACATGAAAAGCCACGCCCACCCGCGGGCTCCACACGCTCTCCCTCACCCGCAACGAATAGCGGTCATGGCGCAGCCCCGCCGATACCGTCAGCCTTCCCGCCCGGATCGTGTCCTGCACAAACAGCGCCGTCTCCTTGCTCACCCCATCCTCGGCAAACCGGAACCGCTCCGGAAAATCATCGTCGAAGAACTTCTCCCGCGTGATGTGGTACGCAAAACTCTCTTCGAGATTCGCGCGGATGTACTCCACGCCCCACTTCGCCGAATGGCGACCCTTTGTCCATGCCATGCTGCCCGCAAAATACCCTTCCCGGAATCCCCGTTCCGCCGACGCCTCGATCGGATTGCTCAGCGGATTCGACCACAGCCGTGAATCCAAATCACGCACCATCCCCCTCACGTTGGCCAGCACCGCCGGCGACAGCGTGTGCTGATATGAGACCTGCCCCAGCGTCTCGGCCGCCGTACGGTCCTGCCTCTGCCCCTCTTCCTGTTGCTCCAATTCATTCGGCACCAGAAAATGCGCCCGCTTCGCGTGGAAGTACGTACTCAGCCGTCCGCCGCTGCGCACCTCCCGTTCAACCCGGCTCGTCACCCCCGCCCCCGTCGCCTTGTTCGTGAAGTTCTCCTCCACCGGCGGATCCAGAAACCGCCGCGTACTGCTTCCGCTCCCCGTGAACATCAACGCCGTCCGATCCCACTGCTGTTGCAGTTGCAGATGCCCGCCCTGGCTGCGGAAACTCCCGCCATCCATCGCCGCCTGCCCGTGGAGCCCGGGATTCGTCTGTTGCTTCGTATTCACTTCCACCACGCCCCCCAGCTTCCGCCCGTACTCCGCCGGATACCCCGCTGTCAGCACGTTCATCGACCCCAGATCCTCCAGCTCCAGCGATGGCGCAAACGATGGCGACCGGTTGTCGGTCAGCGGAACGCCGTCCAGCACATACTGCGTGTTGTACTCCGAACCCCGTGGATGCAGAATCCCGTTCGCCTCCAGCAGCCATCCCGGCTGGCTGTTCACCATCTCCAGCAGGCTCCGCGATGGCTGCGCCGTGCGATGTTCCCCGATCCGCTCCGCGCCCGCGAAATAGACGGTCGCCGTCCGGTGCGGATCCAGCAACGTCTCCGCTTCCCTCACCACCAGCGTCGTCTCCACCGCCGCCACCCCGAGTGTCACCTTCTTCGTCAGCGGCACTTCGCTGCGGATCTCGATCCGCTCCGAGTGGCTCTGAAATCCCCCATGCTCCACTCGCAGCTGGTACATCCCGAACGGCAGCGGCCGCAGCGTCGCTCTCCCCTCCGCATTGGTTTCAAGTCTTTGCCGAACTCCCGTCGCCTGGCCCACGAGCGACACTTCACACCCAAGAGGTGCTCCTGTGCTATCGCTTACAGTGAGCTGAATTTCCCCATTCCCCTTCTGTGCTAACAGGGGTAAGGTGAATAACATCGCAACTAGGATTAGCACTTTCATATTGGTCTGAAGCGGCACCTCCGATTCTACGCTAGATGAAGGCCGCCTTTCTCCTTCTCGCCGCTTCTGCCATGGCGCAAACTCAAGCGCCCAAGCCGCTTGCCGACCCGCCCAAGCCCGCCGCCTCCATTCGCGCCGCCATGGAGGAGTCCATTGCCCGTCAGCGCGATTCCGTGAAACGTCAGGTCAAATCCAGCCCCGCCGATAGCTCCTCCTGGTTTACCGTCCCTTGGAACGAGGAAGACGCCATCCAACCCATCGAACCCGTGAAAGCGCCTGCGGACGGCGGCCAAGACCCGCCACCCATCTCTACTACCGCCGCATCCTTCAACCTCTGGACGCCTCATTGCCCCCCCGTGCCTCCTCAACTCCTCAACCCGCACATTGATCGTGCCGCCGCTCTCGGCGGCCTCTCTGCTGACCTTCTACATGCCGTCATTCAAAAGGAGTCCTCTTTTCAGCCCTGCGCCGTCTCTTCCAAAGGCGCCCTCGGCCTCATGCAGCTCATGCCCGCCACCGCTGCCGGCCTCGGCGTCCGCAATCCCTTTGACCCCATCGATAACCTCTACGGCGGAGCGCGCTACCTCGGCAATCTCCTCGGCCGCTACGACGGCAACCTCAACCTCGCCCTCGGCGCCTACAACGCCGGCCCGGCGAAAGTGGATTCCTACGGCGGCGTTCCGCCCTACCCGGAAACGCAGAACTTCGTGCGCGGTGTACTGAGCCTTCTAGGACTTGGGGGAGTCTCTTTGGACGAGTAGGGATATTGTCATCGCTAGCGGCACCGTGACATACTGGTCATCAAGCCGTCTAATCCACGGCAGGGGGAAAGGCATCTGTAGGGGAGGTTGCTGATGCAACAGATGCGCTTCGCCCGCATGCCATCGGTTGGACTTGCTTCCGCCCGCGCGATCGGAGATCCGCGGCGGCGTGTCTGACTTCACTCTATTACCGGTTCAACTGGATGGCCGCATTCTCAACCGGCCCTTCTTCCGCCACGCCTCCATCCTCGCCGCGCATGGACGGCTTTGAGATGCTTCAGAAGCTTGACCGCGGCGCCATCGTCAATCTCGGGCAAGTCACTCACCTCTGACCCCCCATCGGCGCCCCTCAGCCGCCTCTATCGGGATCGTCTGCGCGCCCGCCTCGGCTGGCGCGATTAGCCGTATCATAAGGCATGGTACTTCGAGGGGCTCTCTACGCCGTATTTCTCTGCCTGCTCGCCGCCCACGCCGCCGAACTCCGCATCTCCGTCACCGACGCCTCAACCAAGCAACCGGCCTGGGCCCGCCTCGAGGTCCACTCCCCGGACGGCAAGCTCCACCAGCCGGCCGGCGCCATCATGGACCGCACCGCCCGCGCCCGCACCGGACTTCCCTACTACCCGCAGAGCTTTCTCTGCAAGCAGTGCACGCTCGATCTCCCACCCGGCCGCTACCGTGTCATCGCCGAACGCGGCCCTGAGTACGAGCGCCTCCAAATGGAAGCCGAACCCGGCGCCACCCTCCACATCCCCATGCGCCGCTGGACCACCATGCGCAGCGACGGCTGGTACTCCGCCGACTTCCACCTCCACCGCCCCATCGACGACCTTCCTACCCTTGCCGATGCCGATGACCTCAACTTCGCCGCCGCCTTCACCATGTGGAACCGCCGCAACCTCTGGAAGGACACTCCTCCCCCCGCCAATCCCATCCAAAACCCCTCCCCCTTCCTCTACCTCTCCCTCATGAACGCCGAAGACGAACGCGGCGGCGGCGCCTGGATGCTCCACCACCTCCCCGAACCCATCGACCTCGAATTCATGCTCCCACCCGGCAAGCCGCAAACCGAAAGCTGGCACCCGCCCGGGATCGAATTCATCCGCAAAGCGCGCGCCTGGCGCAAACCCGGTCAGCTTTTCCCCTGGTTCGATTGCGAAAAGCCCATATGGTGGGAGGTCCCCGTCGTCATGGCGCTCGCCCCGCCCGACTCCTTCGGCCTCCTCCACAACCACTTCAACCAGTACGGCATCCTGGACATGGAAGCCTGGGGCCGCCCCCGTGACCAGCAGCACTATCCCGGTATCGAAGGCTTCGCCGCTTATTCAATGGAACTCTACTACCGCTACCTCAACCTCGGTTTCCGCATACCTCCCTCCGCAGGCTCGGCAAGCGGCGTCCTCCCCAACCCTCCCGGCTACAACCGCATCTACGCCAAACTCGACGGCGCCTTCTCCCCGGAGAAACTCTACGCCGCCATACGCGATCACCGCCACTTCGTCACCAACGGACCCATGCTCGATCTCACCACCAGCTTCCACGCCGGCAAGCTGCGCGGCTCCGTCCAGGTCCAGTCCCGCGAACCCCTCTCCCGGATCGAGCTCATCGCCAACGGCAAAATCCTCCGCACATTCCACGCACCGGGCGGCGCGCGCTCCCTACGCCGTTCCTTCTCCATCGAAACGCGCCCCTACACATGGTTCGCCGCCCGCGCCTTCACCCTCAACCCCAATACCGTCCGCCTCGCCCACTCCAGCCCCATCTACCTCCCCGGCTCCTACAACGCCTCCTCCGACGCCGCCTACTTCCTCGCCTGGATCGACCAACTCATCGCCAATACAACCCCGGAACGCCTCCCCGATCCAGCGAAGCGCGGCCAACTGCTCTCCCTCTATCGCGAAGCCCGAGCCTTCTACGCCGCTAAAGTTTCCCCCTGAAGTCCGCTCTACTTCGCCCCGAACAGCCCGATCTCCACTCCCACAACCGCCGCCCTCCCCGGCATCACCACGCCGAAGATCTCCTGGTAAACCGTGTCCGTCAGGTTCGTCAGCTGCACGAACGGATTCACGCGCCCGCGCGTCCGCGCCACGTAGACATCCATCACGGCATATGGGTCCCTCGCGAAGCGCTGCACCGCGCCCAGCCGCGCACGCGCCACTACGCTGCCTGGCAGCGCGCTCTCCCAGCCCGCCACGCCCAAGTGCGACGGGTAGTTGAACGTGTAGCGGCTCTGCACTCCCGTCAGCAGGTTCTGCGCGCCGTGCAGGCCCGTGTACTTGAAATGGAGCAGGTGCGTCCTTTCGACGCGCGCCGTCACGCCCGCTTCCACGCCCGTGAACCGCAGGCTCTGGAAATTGGTGGCTCGCCACAGATCCGTTGGCGCCCGCCGCACGAAATCGATTCCGTCACGCTCCCGGCGGTGAAACACGGTGAACTCGCCCTTCAGATTCCCTCCGGCGTTCCAATCGAAACCGGCCTCGTAGTTCACCGCCGATTCCGGACGCAAATCCGGCGATCCCACGTTGGCCGGATCGTGATAGTAGAGATCGGTGAAGCTCGGCAGCCGGAAGGCGCGGCTGATGCTGCCGCGGAACTTCAGGTGCGAGTTCACCCAAACGCCGGCCGCCGCCGTGGGGGAAAACTGGCTTTCGCCGGAGCCGTACAACTCCTCCCGCGCGCCAAGCGAAAAGCTGAACCGCTGCAGCGCCCTTACGTCCAGCGCCACGTAGCCGGCTCCGCGCGCGCGCGAATGCGTCCCCAGGTTGTTGCTCACAATCGCATCGTGCAGCCCCTCCAGGCCCCAGTGCAGCTTCGCGTTCTGGCCCACCGGCTCGGCGCGCCGGAAACTGCCCTGGTAGCTTTCCACCGCATGGCGGTTGGTGAACACCTGCGGCCGGTCGCGGTACAGCACAAACAGATCGGTGTGCCGCCGGAAGGCGAACGCCGCATTCGTCCGTTGCCCGAGGTTCTGGTTGATCGAAGCGAACCACGTCTTGGTCCGCTCCCAGCTGTTGAACCTTCCGTAATACTGCTCGGCCCCGAACGGCTTATCCGCATGCCCCAATAACACGGTCGTCGTTCCTAATTCGCTCGTCAGCCGCGTCGTCGAGGTGCCTGCCAGGTTGCGGTAGTCGCGGTTCGCGATGAAGCCGGAGGAAAAGTCGCGCGAAAAGGCAAGCTGCTGGCTCCATTTCCCCCGTAGCAAACTCGCCGTGGCCCGCTGCTGATTCACGCCGAAGTTGCCGATGCCCGTCCGCACCCGCAGCTCGGATACCTCCGGCGCCTTCGTGATGAAGTGAATTACACCGCCGATCGCGTCAGAACCATATAGCGTCGACCCCGACCCCTTCAGCACCTCCACCCGGTCCATCGACTCCACCGGCAACGGCAGGTCCATGTTGTGGTGCCCGCTCTGCACATCGTTCAACCGCATCCCGTCCAGCAGCACCAGCGTCTGACCGAACGTGCCGCCGCGGATCGAAACATCCGTCTGCATGTTGTTCTGCCCGCGCTGCCGCAGATCGATCGAGGAGTCCAAATTCAGAAAATCGGTCACCGTGTTCGACAGCAGCCGCCGTTGTTTGTCGATCGGGACGGCGTGCACCTGCCGCTCGGCCTCCTCCATCGGCACGGGCTCGTACTGCCCCGTCACCACCACCACGTCGCGCCGTGCGGGCTGTGCCCACATCCACGCGGCAATCCCCATCAATAGTCCCAGCCTTGTCATCCTCACTCCTCACCTAAGTGGCGTGAACCGCCCGTCTCTGTGCAATTGATAACTTCTTCCGCGCCAGCGGATGGTGTTACCGAAGAATCCGAGTATCCAGAACAGGAATCCAGCCATATCCTCCGCCGCAATCAGCCACCAGTGGCGCGCGCACAGCGGATCGCCCAGTACCCAGCCCGCCGTCGCCCATGCCGCCGCCGCACGCGCCGCCAGCGTTGCCGCTGCCAGCGGCCACCAGGCCGGCGCCACCGCCATCAGCAGCAGCGCCAGCGGAACCGGATGCGTGAACAACTGCCCCGCATAGCCGGCCGGCCGCGAACGCCTCGTGCTGCGGCACCACCGCAAACGGTGCCGCGCGTTCTCTTCAACATCGGAATCGCCGATGTGATGCTCAATCACGTAGCGCGACAACTCCACGCCAAAGCCAGCCTCCGCCGCGAACTGCCCGAGCACGAAATCCTCGGCGAGGTAATCCTTCACACGCGCCCAGCCGCCGATGCCATCAATCACCTTTTTGCGCGCCACGATCGTCGGCCCCACCGCAAAGCGCATTCCCTCCAGCATCCGCGCCGTCAGAATGCCGCCCAGGAACGCTGTGTTCATGCCGATCGCCTCCAGCTTCGACCAAAGGCTCTCCCCCGGCACGGCCCGGTATGGGCACGTCGCCAGATCAAGCCCTTCATCCTGGAATTCCATCGCGATCACTTGCAAAAACTCCGGACTTACTCTGATGTCGCTGTCGCTCATCGCCACGAGATCGAAGCGCGCCGCCGCCGTCATCCGCTCCAGGCTGTAGACCTTGGCATTCGCGTACAGAGGCTCCCCGGTTACGATCAACTGCGTGGGAATCCCCGGATACCTGCGCTGCAGGTCTTCGATCACGGCCACGGCGGGGTCGCTCATCTCCCGCGCCGCGAACAGAATTTCAAACTGCGGATACTCTTGCTGAAAAAAACTCTCGAGGTTCTTCCGGAGCCCCGCTTCGGCCCCGGCAACCGGCTTCAGGATGCTGATGCCCGGCTGCGTGCCAGCCGATAGCGCTCTCCGCGCCAGATACTGCCATGCCGCAATCACCACCAAGATGCTGAATGCCAGCGAGCCGGCTACGAGGGCGGCAATCAACCACTCTAGCATCGCCGGACCGCTATTCGTACGGCGTCCGCTCGCTCACCAGATTGCCAAGCGCCGCCAGAAACTCCTCCACCGGCTTGGCGCCCTGATCGCCATGCCGCCGGTTGCGCACGCTCACCGTTCCGCTCTCGGCTTCCCGGTCACCCACAACCAGCATGTAGGGGATCTTTTGCAGCTGCGCGTCGCGGATTTTCGCATTCACCTTCTCGCTCGATGCATCCATCTCCACGCGGAAACCCGCCGCCGCCAGCCTGTCGCGAACCTTGCCGGCGTACTCGGCGTGCCGGTCCGCGATCGGAAGCAGAATCGCCTGCACCGGAGCCAGCCACACCGGAAACGCGCCGGCGTAGTGTTCCACCAGAATCCCGAAGAAGCGCTCCACGCTTCCGTACAGCGCGCGGTGGCACATCACCGGCTGGTGCGCCTTGCCGTCTTCGCCGATATACTCCAGCCCGAACCGCCGCGGCAGCGTGAAGTCGAACTGCACTGTCGACAGCTGCCACTTGCGCCCGATCGCGTCCACCAGCTTCACGTCGATCTTCGGGCCATAGAAGGCGGCCTCGTCCGGCATCTCCTTGGCGCTGAGGTTAAGCCGCTGGACCGCGTTGCGCAGCGCCTTCTCCGCCATCGCCCACTGCTCCGGCGCGCCATCATACTTGCCGCTGGCCCCGCCGTCCCAAGTAGACAGCTCCGCCTCATACTGCTCAAAACCGAACGTCGTCAGCACATCGGTGGCAAATTGCAGACAATTGACGATCTCGTCTTCAATCTGATCCGGCGTGCAGAAGATATGCGCGTCGTCCTGCGTAAAGCCGCGCACGCGCAACAGCCCGTGCATCACGCCGGAGCGCTCATAGCGGTAAACAGTGCCCAGCTCGCCCAGGCGCACCGGCAGCTCCCGGTAACTACGCAGCCGGTCCTTATAAATCAAAATGTGGAACGGGCAGTTCATCGGCTTGATGCGGTACTCGGCATCGTCCAGCTCCATCGGCGTGAACATGTTCTCCGCGTAGAAATCGGCATGCCCCGAGGTCTGCCAAAGCTGCGTGCGCCCGACGTGCGGCGTAAAAACCAGCGAATAGCCGCGCGCCAGGTACTGGTCGCGCATCCAGTCCTCCAGCACCTTCCGGATCATGCCGCCTTTCGGATGCCAGAAGATCAGCCCCGGCCCGGCCAGCTCCTGAATGCTGATCAGGTCCAGTTCCTGGCCCAACTTGCGATGGTCGCGCTTCTTGGCCTCCTCCATCTGATTCAGATAGGCGTCCAGATCCTTCTGCGAAAAGAAAGCCGTTCCATAGATACGCTGCAGCCGCGCGCTCTTCTCGTTGCCTTTCCAGTAGGCGCCGGCAACCATCAAGAGCTTGAACGCCTTGATCCGCTTGGTGGAGGGAACATGCGGTCCTCGGCAGAAGTCGATGAACTGCGGACCCAGCGTATATTCGCTGAAGGTGGCGTCCGCCTTTTCGTCGATCAGCTCGCACTTCATCCAGGCGCCCTCGGCGCCGTACTTCTTCAGGCCCTCGGCCTTGTCCATCATCACGCGCTCGTATGGCAGATCGCGCGCCTGGATTTCCCACATCCGCTTCTCGATCTTTTCCAGATCCTCCGGCGTGAAAGGCGTTTCCCGCTGAAAATCGTAGTAAAACCCCGTTTCGATCGGCGGACCCACGCCGAGCTTGGTCTCCGGATACAGCTCCAGCACCGCCGCCGCCAGCAGATGCGCCGTCGAATGCCGGTACACCTCCAGCGCTTCGGGATTCTTGGAAGTTAATATCTGTAGCTGTGCATCGCCCTCCAGCGGCCGCGTCAGGTCGTGCAACTCGCCATTGATGCGCGCCACGACGGCGTCATCGGCCAGCCGGGGGCTGATCGAGCGGGCAATATCGATGGGCTTCGTCCCCGCCGGCAGCTGTTGCTGGCTGCCGTCCGGCAGGGTGATGGTAATAGAACTCATTGTCGGATTTCTATTCAGCGTAGCATGATGTATAGAGATGACCGCCGCCGCCACGCACGCCCTCCACATCGCCTCGAACGGCGACCTGGAACTGATCATCCGCCGCGCTTTTGACGCTCCGCGCCAGCTTGTCTTTGACGCCTGGACCAGGCCGGATCTGCTGCCGCAATGGCTCGGCGTGCACAACGGATGGACCATGCCCGTCTGTCAGGTGGATCTCCGCCCCGGCGGCGCCTACCGCTATGAGTGGCGGAAGGCGCCCGCCAACAAGCCAATGGGCTTGGGCGGTGTTTTCCAGGAGATCGCCGCGCCGGACCGCATCGTCGCCACCGAGCAGTTCGACGATCCCTGGTATCCGGGGGAGGCCGTGAACACCTGGGTTCTCACCGAGCAGGACGGCAGGACGCTGTGTACGCTCACCACTCGCTACCAGTCCAAGGAAGCGCGCGACACCGTGCTCGGCTCCGGCATGGAGGGGGGCCTGATGGTCGGCTTCCAGAAGCTCGATCAGCTGCTGGCCGAAATGCTCCGTAAGGATGCCCGGCAGTTTCTCCGCCACACGCTGGCCACGCTGGCCTATCGCGCCGGCAAGGTGCTGCGTGATACGCCGGAAGACTTCGCTGGCTTCCGCCTCTCCCCGCAAGCCCGGACCGCGCAGGAGATCCTTTCCCATATGGGCGACCTGATGGAATGGGGCGAGCACATGGCTCGAGGCGAATACCGCTGGCAGCCGGTGGAGCCGGCAAGCTGGGACGCCGCTCACGACAGATTCTTTGGCGCGCTTGCTCGTTTCGACGCCGCGCTCGCCCAACGGCTCCCGGAATCCCTGCCTGACGAGCAGCTGTTCCAGGGTCCCGTCGCCGACGCCCTCACTCACACCGGCCAGCTTGCCATGATGCGCGGAGTTTGCGGCTCGGCCGTGCGCCCGGAAAGCTACGCTCGCGCCGAGATCCGCACCGGCCGCGTCGGACCGGATCAGGCAGCCCCCAATTCCGAGTTCGACGGCGACGCCAGCAAGCGCCGGGCCGCAAAAAAGGACGCCGGCTGATGCACCAGGCCGAAACAGGCTCTCTCGACGATCTCGCCCTGGTGCACCAGGCCAAGGCCGGCGACATCGGCGCCTTCGGTGAGCTGGTCTCGCGCTACGAAACCAGAATCTACCGCCTGGCGCGCAACATCGTCGCCCTGCCCCAGGACGCCGAAGATGTCGTGCAGAACGCATTCCTCAAGGCCTACTCCAAGCTCGACAGCTTTCAGGAAAACTCCAAGTTCTACACCTGGCTCGTGCGCATCGCCGTCAATGAGGCGCTGATGAAGCTGCGCCGGCGGAAGAGCTCAAAGACTGTGTCGCTCGATGAGCCCATCGACACCGGCCAGGACGAGCTGCCGCGCGAGATCGCCGTTTGGGAGAGCACTCCTGAGAGCCAATATTCGCAGACCGAACTGCGCGAGATTCTCGATAAGGCCATCGACGATCTCCCGCCCATTTACCGCGCCGTCTTCCTGCTCCGCGACGTAGACGGCCTTTCCACCGAGGAGACCGCCGAGGCGCTTGACCTCTCCATTCCCGCCATCAAGAGCCGCCTCCTGCGCGCACGCCTCAAGCTGCGTGAAACCCTCACCGGCATTTTCAAGCGAAAGGGGGACGATATCTTTGCTTACCTGTAAGGAATTCCTCAACTCTTTAAACGAATATTTTGACGACAACGCCGCCGCCGAGATCCGCGCGCTGGTGGAATCCCATATCAATACCTGCCCCAACTGCTGGGTCATCCTCGACACCACCCGCAAGACACTGCAAATCTACAAAGGCATGGAGCCGCAGCCGCTCCCGCCCGGCCTGCACGACCGCATCATGAGCGCGCTGGATAAGAGGAAGTAGCCCACGCTTCGGTCACCCTTCTTCAAACTTTTTTCGCAATCCAGCCTTCTTCCCCCAAATCAGCAATTTAGCGTCGAATCAGCACCCTCCAAAACCCGCGGGAATCCGCACTTTCCGACGCCCCTCGCTCTATCCTCAAACCGGAATGAGCGTATGAGAAAAAGAGAATTCGTGCTGCGCCTGGCCGAGGACGCCAGCGTGTCGCCCGCCGAGGCGGCAGATCAGCTCGATACCGTCTTTCACGATGTCCTCAAGAAAATCCGGCAGGGCAAACCCGCACGCCTCCCTGGCCTGGGCACTTTCCTGCCAGGCGAAAGACCGAAGTTCAGATTTACCGATCATGCGAAAACCAAGTCCCCAAAATCCAACAAGCGCTGAGATTGCAGCCAAGCCCACCTGCCGGGAAGTCGCGCGCCTGGTTCTGAAGTGCCTGAAGGAGGGAACCGCGGTGGAAATCGACGGGGTAGGCATTTTCCGCCCGGACGGCAGCGGAGGCTACGACTTTCGCGCCGAAACCCGTCCGCTGGTTTTCCTGGCCTACGCCGCGGAGGACCTGCCGCTTGCCGAACGCATCTACGAAGCCCTGGAAAAGCTTGGCTTCGAACCGTGGCTCGACAAGCGCAAGCTGCTGCCCGGCCAGAATTGGCCCCGCGCCATCGAGCGCGCCATTGAAGCCTCCAGCTTCTTCGTCGCATGCATGTCGCACCGCAGCGTCACCAAGCGCGGCCGCTTCCACGCCGAAATGCGTTATGCGCTGGACTGCGCCTCCATGCAGCCGCTCGGGGAGACCTACTTCATTCCCATCCGGCTGGATGATTGCGAAGTGCCCATGGAGATACAACGCTCCTATCAATACTTGGACCTGTTTCCCGACTGGGAGAAAGGCTTCAACCACCTGGTGGACGTCATGCGCCAGCAGGAGCGCCGCGAGCGCCGCAAGAAGCCGGCCGCCTAAAGCCGCTTCAACGCCTTCCGCGCCTCCGCCGCCTCCTTATGCTCAGGCGCCAGCTCCAGGAACTTCCCGTACGCCGCCTTCGCTTTGTCCGGCTGCTTTAGTTTCTCCAGCGATTCGCCCAGTTTCAGGAACGCCTCCGCGTAACCTGGGTTCCACTTCGTCGCTTCCTCAAAGCGCCCCGCCGCCGCAAGCCAGCTCTTCTTCTTGAAGTAGAACTCGCCCACTTTGTACTCCTTCTCCGCTTGCAGCGGGTTGAACGAGTACTGCTTCTCGCGAAGCATCTCATCTTCTTCGGGAGGCTCCTGCACTTGCTGCGGCTCCTGCTTGCGCTCCTTCTGCTCCTGCCCCATTCCCACGGAGACGGGGCACAGAATCAGCGCCAGCAATCGCAGTGCGCGTGCCACAATGTCAGTATAGCCGCCCCCGATGGACCTCCGCGAAAAAGCCGCGCAGTTGCCCTTGGCCCCCGGAGTCTATCTATACAAGGATCCGGGCGGCGAAATCCTCTACGCCGGCAAGGCCAAAAACCTCCGCCACCGTGTCCGTAGCTACTTCACTGCGGACCGGTTGGCAGACTCCCGCACCGGCACGCTGCTTTCGGTCGCCACCCACATCGACTACATCCTCACCGACAACGAAAAAGAGGCGCTGGCGCTGGAAAACAACCTCATCAAGCAGTACAAGCCGCGCTTCAACGTCCTGCTGCGCGACGACAAGACCTACCCCTACATCAAGCTCACCCACGAGAAATACCCGCGCGTCTACGTCACGCGCCGCCTCCACAAGGGCGCCACTTACTATGGCCCCTACTTCCCCGGCAATCTCGCGCACCGCATCGTCAACTTCATCCACCGCAGCTTCAAGATCCCCTCCTGCAACGTTGACCTGACGCGTTCTCATCCGCAGCCGTGCCTCGAGTACCACATCCACCGCTGCCTCGGCCCGTGCGTCGAAGGCCTCACGACGGACGACGCCTACGCCTCCGCTGTCGGCGATTTGCGGCTGTTCCTCGAAGGCAAGAACCGCGACCTCGCCGGCCAGCTGCGCCGCCGCATGGAGGCCGCCTCCGCCGGCCTGCGTTTTGAAGAGGCCGCCGCGCTGCGCGACCTGCTTGCCACCGTCGAGGAGCTTGACGAAAAGCAGAAGATGGCCGCCGCCGCCGGCGACAACACCGACATCCTAGCCCTCCACGCCGAACCGCCGCTGGTGGCCGCCAATCTTTTCCACCTCCGCAACGGCCGCATCGTCGACCGCCGCGAGTTCTTCTTCGAAGATCAGCTGGAATTCGACCAGGGCGAATTCATCGCCGCACTGCTGAAGCAGCTTTACCTCGGAACGCGCGACGTTCCCGATCACATCCACGTCCCCGCCGACTTTGAAGACCTCGAACCGCTGGAAGCCCTGCTCGCCGAACAGCGCGGCCGCAAGGTCGCCATCCACACGCCGCAGCGCGGACAGAAAAAGGCCATGCTCGCGCTTGTCGAAACCAACGCCCGTCACAGCTTTGAGCAGCGCTTCCGCGTGCTCACACCGTCGTCTGATGCCATCCGCCAGGCGTTGGCCGAAACCCTTTCCCTGCCCGAACCGCCCTCCCGCATCGAATGTTTCGACATCTCGCACATCCAGGGCACCGACCAGGTGGCCAGCATGGTGGTCTGGGAAAACGGCCGCATGAACAAATCGGCCTACCGCAAGTTCATCATCAAGACGGTTGCCGGCAACGACGATTTCGCCTCCATGCGCGAGGTGGTCGCGCGGCGCTACGCGAAGGCGCCGTGCCCTTCGCTCATCCTGATCGATGGCGGCTTGGGTCAGCTACACGCCGCCGCCGAGGCGCTGGAATCACTCGGCATCATCAACCAGCCGCTGGCCTCCATCGCCAAGCGCGAAGAGGTCATCTTCGTCTACGGACAGGAGTCGGAGCCCATCGCGCTGGACCGTTACTCGCCGGTCCTGCACCTGATTCAGACTGTGCGCGACGAGGCGCACCGCTTCGCCGTCACCTTCCACCGCCAGCGCCGCGGCGCCGCGCGTCTGTCGAGCGAACTGCTGGAAATCCCCGGCATCGGCCCGCAAACCGTCCGCAAGCTGCTGCGCACTTTCGGCAGTCTCGAAGCCGTTAAGAACACGCCGGAAACGGAGCTCGCCGCCTGCATCGGACCCTCCGCCGCCCGCCGCCTCCGCGCCTTCTACGAGCCAAGCTTGTCCTCGTAGTTTTCCCCTCCTTGTAACTTGTTGATATGATGGAACGCCGTTACTGTCTATGAACCATAGGATCCTGCTTGTTTCCCTGCTGGCTGCCCTGGGTGTGGCCGCCGACGCTGATTGGCCGCGGTGGCGCGGACCTGATCTTGACGGCGTCGCCCGCGGCGACGCACCGTTGAGCTGGGGCGACGACAAGAACATCGCCTGGAAAGCCAACATTGCGGGCAAAGGCCACTCCTCGCCCGTCATCTGGGGCGATAAAATCTTTCTCACTACTGCCGTGCAGATCGGTGAAGCTGCTGCCGAAACCGCTGCCGCTGCCCCTGCTCCGGCTCCTGCTCCGGGCGGACCCGGAGGCCGGCGCGGTCCGGGTGGTCCCGGTGGTGGAGGCGGAGCCGGCGGGGGCGCCGGCGCGCTGGTCGAGCACAACTTCGACCTGGTGTGCCTGGACCGCAAGACCGGCAAAGTCATCTGGCAGAAGACCGCGGTCAAGGCCACGCCGCATGAAGGCTACCATCGCCGTTACGGCAGTTTTGCGTCCCACTCCCCGGTCACCGACGGCAAGCATGTCATCGCCTTTTTCGGTTCGCGCGGCGTCTATGCCTTCGACCTGAACGGCAACAAGGTCTGGGGCAAGGACCTCGACGTCAAGATGCGCATGCGCCTGGCCTTCGGCGAAGGCACTCCGCCGACGCTGTACCAGGACACGCTGCTGCTCAAGTTCGATCAGGAAGGTGAGTCCTTCATGATCGCGCTCGACAAGAACACCGGCAACGAGAAATGGCGCGTGGCGCGCGATGAGCAGAGCAGCTGGTCGCCTCCCTACGTTGTGGAGCACGGCGGCAAGAAGCAGGTGGTCGTCTCCGCGACCAACAAGGTCCGCAGCTACGATCTGGCGGCGGGCAAGCTGCTGTGGGAGACGCCCGGGCTCGGTTCCAACGTCATCCCCGCGCCCATCTACTATAAGGGCATCATCTACGTCATGAGCGGCCACCGCGATCCGAAACTGATGGCCATCAAGCTCACCGCCGACGGCGGATTTGACTCTGTGGCCTGGTCTCTCGACCGCGGGACCTCCTACACCGCCTCGCCGGTCTTTCACGACAACATCCTCTACTTCGTCACGGACTCCGGCATGCTCACCGCCTTGAACGCCGCCACAGGCGAGCCCTACTATCACCAGCAGCGGCTCCCCAAGGCCTACAACTTCAAGGCCTCGCCTGTCGCCGCGGGCGGCAAGCTGTATCTTTCCACCGAGGACGAGGATGTCGTTGTTGTTAAGCTTGGCCAACAGTTTGAGGTGCTCGCCACCAACAAGCTGACCGATCAATCCTTCATCGCCAGCCCCGCTATCGCCGACGGCGAAATCTATCTGCGCGGCCAGAACACGTTGTTCTGCATCCGCGGCAAGTAAGAAGTGACGGACTTTCTTCGCGCACTGGACCCGGCACTGCACCGAATCGTACCGGCGTCCGCCAAGATCGAGAAGCTCGTTACAGGGTTCGGATTCACCGAGGGGCCCGTGTGGACGCGCGATGCGGCTCTGCTGTTCAGCGACATCCCGAACAACGAGATACGCCGCTATGATCCCGCAAGCGAGGAACTCACGATCTTCCGCAAGCCGAGCGGCTACGACGGCGACGATATGCCCGGAGCCTTGATCGGCTCCAACGGCCTGTCGCTTGACGGCTCGGGCCGCCTGCTCATCTGCGAGCACGGCAACGCGCGGCTCACGCGGCTTGAGCCGGACGGCTCACTCACCGTGCTCGCCTCGCACTATGAGGGGAAGCGGCTGAACTCGCCCAACGACGTCGTGCCGCACTCCACAGGCGCCATCTACTTCACCGATCCTCCTTACGGTCTTCCCAAGCAGGACGAGGACCAGCGCAAGGAGCTCGGCTTCAACGGCGTCTACCGCTTGCGCGATGGGGAGCTTGAACTGCTGTATCGCGACCTCAAACGCCCCAACGGCCTGCTGTTCACCCCCGATGAGCGCGCCTTCTTTGTAGCCAACTCGGACCGCGCGCGCAAGATCTGGATGCGCTGGGACGCCGGCGCCTCGGGCGCGCTCTCCAACCCGACGGTCTTCCTGGACCTGACGGCGGAAACGGAGCCGGGCGCCCCCGACGGCATGAAGGTGGACCGCGAAGGCACGTTATACTGTACCGGACCCGGCGGCATCTGGGTCATAACGCAAGATGGCAAACCGCTCGGCGTCATCCAATTCCCGGAAATCCCCGCCAACCTGCACTGGGGCGATGGGGACGCGCAAACCCTCTACATCACCGCCCGCACGAGCCTTTACCGCATCCGCCTTAATGTTCCCGGCGTTCGCCCGTAGCCTCGGGCCGCTGCTGATGGCCGCGACGCTGGCGGCGCAACCCGCGATGGTCGGCGATGGAAGCCGCGTCACTTACGGGCGTCCTGGCGTGCGCGGCAAGCTCGCAGTCGGCTTGTGGGCGCATCCGGCGCCGATCGACATGGACGGCGACGGCAACATGGATCTGATCGTCGGTTGCCCGGACCGGCCGTACAACGGGATCTACTACTTCCGAAATACCGGCACGAATGCGGAGCCGCTGTTCGCGGCCGCGGTGCGGCTCGGCCCCGGCAAGAAGGACCTGGTAACGGCCGACTTCAACGGCGATGGCGCGATGGATCTGGTCTACAGCGGGGGCTACTTCTCCGATGTCCGGCGCAACCAGCTTAGCCGGCCTGTTGCGGTCACGCTGCCGCGGAGCTATCACGTGGGGCGTGACGATCTCTGGTATCCGGTGGATTGGGACGGCGACGGGCGGATCGATGTGCTGAACGGCGTCAGCGATTGGCGCGACTACGGGTGGGACGACGCTTACGACGAGAAGGGGCGCTGGATGCGCGGTCCGCTGCACGGCTATGTCTACTTCTTCCGCAACCTGGGCGCGAACGAAGCGCCGCGCTACGCCGATCCGGTGAAGGTGGAGGCGGGGGGCAAGGCCATCGACCAGTACGGCAGCCCGGTTCCGAATCCGATCGATTGGTTCGGCACGGGACGCCTGGATCTGATTACCGCGAACTTCATCGACGCGGTGAGCGTCTACCGCAACACCGGCAAGGGGCTTGCCGCGGTGCAGCAGCTTCCCTTCCGGATGGATCTGTGCATGATCCAGCCGCGGGCTGTGCGCTGGCACAGGGACCGGCGCGCCTCGATGATCATCGGCGAGGAGGACGGAACGGTGTCGCTGGTGGAGAACCTGGCTCCGTACGGCGAAGCGCCGCGGCTGGCGCCGCCGCGCTACCTGGAACAGATGGATCCCTACCTCAAGAGCGGGGCGCTTTCGCGCCCGGTCTCCGTGGACTGGAACGGCGACGGCAAGCTCGACATCATCTCCGGGAACTCGGCCGGCTACATACAATATTTCGAAAATACCGGCACGGCGGCGGCGCCCGCCTTCCATGACCGCGGGTACTTGAGCGCCGCGGGGCAAGTGATCCGACGGATCGCCGGCGCGAACGGCTCCGTGCAAGGTCCGGCGGAGGAGAAGTGGGGCTACACGAATCCATCGGTGGCGGACTGGGATCTCGACGGCAGGCTCGACATCATCGTGAACGACATCTGGGGCGCCGTGCACTGGTACCGCAACACCGGCAACGGGCTGGCGCAAGCGCAGCCTGTCGATGTGGAATGGAGCGGGCGGGCGCCGAAGCCGGACTGGGTCTGGTGGGAGCCGCAGGGCAAGCAGCTGGTGACGCAATGGCGCACGACGCCAAAGGTGATCGACTGGAACCGTGACGGGCTGCCGGACCTTGTGATGCTGAACCATCAAGGCTACCTTTCTTTGTACCGGCGCGCCCGGTGCGGCGGGCGGCTGTGCCTGCTTCCGCCGGAGCGCATCTTTGTCGAAGCCAACGGGAGGTTCCTGAACCTTGCCGCAGGCCGCGCGGGGCGCAGCGGGCGCCGCAAGATTGAGCTGGCCGATTGGGACTCGGACGGAGATCTGGATCTGATCACCGACAACGATGCGGGGCCGGTCTGGTATCAGAACACGGGCTCTCAAGAGAAGCCTGTGATGCAGCTGCGGGGGCCGATCCTTACGGCGAAGACGCTGGCCGGGCATAATCCCACGCCGAACGCCGCGGACTGGAACGGGGACGGGAAACTGGATTTGCTGATCGGCGCCGAGGACGGATTTTTCTACTTCTACGAGCGCAATTTTATTGAGGCCGGGACCGGCCGTGGCCGCTGAAGAGACACTTCGGGCGCAGGGGTTGGCAACGATGGTGTGCTGGAGATGAGTGATTGGGCGGTTACCTCCCGGAATCCCCGGTGCGGGGCTGGATTTGTGCGGAAACCGGCCGTGGGGGAGCGGTTTGGAGGGGCGGTTCGGGTTGGTTTGCGGGCGGAATTGGGTTTGTTTTGTAATTCCGCGTAACGGGTTGAGGGGAGGGAGCTTGCGGCTGTTCCTGCGCGAGTTTCCGGCGGGTGGCCTGGAGTTGAAGGAGCTGTTTGAGGGACTGATTGTAGGCGCGGCGTGCGGCGGACTCATAGCGTGAGAGTTTGAGGATGGCCTGGCTGCCGGAAGCATCGGTGTGGAATAAGAGCGCGGCGACGTCGTCTGGATCGGTGTGGGG
>VFZE01000025.1 GCA_016871315.1 Acidimicrobiia bacterium
AACACCAAGGGCTACAAGTTCACCGAGTTGGAGGCCAAGGCGCTGCGTGGAGTGCCGGCGCTGATGAACAGCCGCACCACCCCGAAGAATGTCGGCTATGAGCAGGTAGTGGACTCGCGGCCCTGGTACACCAAGACCGGGCGGCTGGAGTTCTATCGCGAAGAGAACGAGTTCATCGAAGCGGGTGAAAACCTGCCCGTGCACCGTGAGCCGGTGGACTCCACTTTCTACGAGCCCAACGTCATCGTCGCGCCCAGGCATGAAGCTCTGCGCCCGGCCAAACCGGAAGATTACGGCGTCAAGCGCGATGACCTTTCGTGCGAAACACGCTGCGGCCGGAACGTCGTGCTCACCTGGTCCGAGACCAAGAACACGAAACATCCGCTGCACAAGGACGGCTTCCGCTACATCTTCCACACGCCCAAGTACCGCCACGGCTCGCACACCACGCCGATCGACACCGACATGATCGCCGTGCTGTTCGGCCCGTTCGGCGATCTGCACCGCCAGGACAAGCGCAGCCCGTTTGTGACCGAAGGCTACGTCGATATCAACCCCACCGACGCGCGCGAGCTTGGCATCGAGGACGGCGACTACGTCTGGATCGATCCCGATCCGGAGGACCGCCCGTTCCGCGGCTGGCAGAAGAACAAGCGCGATATGCAATTCGCTCGGCTGCTCTGCCGCGCGCGTTATTATCCCGGCACGCCGCGCGGCGTCTCGCGCATGTGGTTCAACATGTACGCCGCCACGCCCGGCTCTGTGGAAGGCCAGGCGGCGCGCGCCGACGGCATCGCGCGCAACCCGCGCACCAACTACCAGGCGATGTTCCGCTCCGGCTCGCACCAGTCGGCCACGCGCGGCTGGCTGAAGCCCACCTGGATGACCGATTCACTCGTGCGCAAGGGCCTGTTCGGCCAATCGATCGGCAAGGGCTTCCTGCCCGACGTGCATTGCCCCACCGGCGCGCCACGCGAGGCGATCGTCAAAATCACCCGCGCCGAGCCCGGCGGCATCAACGGGCAAAAACTATGGCGGCCCGCCGCCATGGGCATCCGGCCGCAGTATGAATCCGCCGCGATGAAACGCTATCTGGCCGGCGGCTTCGTCCAGGTCAAAAAGGAAAGGGAGAAATAACCATGGCACGCGTATTCAACTGGCAATTGGGCCGCGAGATGTCCTACTGGTATCCGGAGAGCCGCCCCAAGCGGCAGTTCGCCGCGGTGTTCGACATCAACAAGTGCATCGCGTGCCAGACCTGCACGCTCGCCTGCAAGACGACGTGGACTTCCGGCAAGGGCCAGGAGTACATGCTCTGGAACAACGTCGAATCCAAACCCTACGGCTGCTATCCGCTGGCCTGGGACCTGAAGTTGATGGAGATGCTCGACGGCCAGAACTGGGAGGGCCGGCGCTATGACGGCCGCACGCTGTTTGAATCGGCTCCGGCGGGCGAGCGCGTCAACGGCTGGCGGCCGGAGTCGCAGGATTACGCCTACCCGAACGTCGGCGAGGATGACTGCACCGGCCAGGTGGATAAAGGCGCCAGCCTGATGACGCCGCACATGAACTGGTTCTTCTACTTGGCGCGGATTTGCAATCACTGCACCTATCCGGCGTGCCTGTCGTCGTGTGCGCGCGGCTCCATCTACAAGCGGCCCGAAGACGGCATCGTGCTGGTGGATCAGCAGCGCTGCCGCGGCTATCAGGATTGCGTCAAGGGCTGCCCCTACAAGAAGATCTTCTTCAATCCGATGACCGGCACCTCGGAAAAATGCATCGCCTGTTACCCGAAGGTGGAGCAGGGCGTGCAGCCGCAGTGCTTTGAGAATTGCATCGGCAAGATTCGCCTCGGCGGTTGGATCTCGCGGCCCGAACAGGCGCGCGCCGACAATCCCATCGATTACCTCGTCCATATCCGCAAGATCGCGCTGCCGCTGTTTCCGCAGTTTGGTCTCGAGCCCAACGTCTACTACATTCCGCCCATTAACGTGCCGCCCGCCTATTTGACGCAGATGTTTGGCCCGGGGGTGGAGCAGGCGGTGGCGGCCTACAAGTCGGCGGCCACGGACAAAGATCTGGCCGGGCTGCTCTGCCTGTTCGGCTCCACCGAGAGGATCGTGACGCGCTGGAGCCGGCAGGGCGACATCGTTACCGGCACGGAGGAAAACGGCAGCGTGGTGATGCGCGTGCCGCTGAATGAGCCCGTGCACGTCCGGCCGGCGTACGACCGGCTCTACCAGATCGCGCGCGTCAACTGCCCGTAAGGAGGTTTTCCCATGAAACTCATCTCTTACTCATTACTCGCGGCAGGGATGCTGATCACCGCGGGCTGCTCGCGCGAGCCAAAGCGCGTCAACGAAGTGGTCGCGATTCCGGCTGCCGCGATTCCTTCCGCGCCCGGCGATTCGGTCTGGGACCGCGCGCCGGAGCATGCGGCCAAGCTCCTTCTTCAGGATCTGGTCGAGCCGCGCCTGATGGAGCCCTCCACCACCGAGGTGCGCGTGCGCGCCGTGCGCACGCCTTCGCAGATCGCCTTCCGCCTGGACTGGAACGACGCGACGCTCGATGAAATGGCCAAGCCCGGGATGTTCGTGGATGGCTGCGCGATCCAGCTGCCGAAGGCAAACAACGGGCAGGCGCCCGATCCGCAAATGGGCCAGCAGGGTCAGACGGTGGAGATCACCTTCTGGCGCGCCGACTGGCAGGCCGCCGTCAACGGACGCGCGCCCACCAAGATTCAGGACTTCTACCCCAACGCCACCATCGACCACTATCCGTCGGAAGCCAAATCGCTCGAGCCCGGCTCCGCCAAGCAGAAGGAAATGGAGCGCCTCTATTCGCCGGCCCGCGCGCTGGGCAACCTCCGCTCCGGCCCGCGTGAATCGGCCGTGGAGGAGATGATCGCCGAAGGCCCCGGCACGCTGTCGCGCGCCGCAGCCTCCAACAATTCCAAGGGCAACGGCACGCGCACCAAGACCGGCTGGCAGGTGGTGATCAGCCGTGCCGCGCCGCAGGGCCTTGCGCCGCGGCAGCGCTCGCAGATCGCCTTCGCGGTCTGGGAGGGCTCGCACAAAGAGGTGGGCGCGCGCAAGATGCGGACCGGCTGGATCCCGCTGCTGCTGGAGGAATCCCCCAAATGACCCCTTTGCTCCGCGACGCCGCCCAGTGGCGCATGATCTCGCTGCTGTTTGAGTGTCCGCGTGAAGGCTGGCATGAGCAGGTTCGCGCATTGGCGCGGGAAGTGGATGATCCTCAGTTGAAGGAGGCATCCGAGCAGGCGCTAGCCGAAGCCGATGAGGGCCTGTACCACTCGCTGTTTGCTCCCGGCGGACCCGCGCCGCCACGCGAGGCGACCTACAAGGATTCGCTCCAGCTTGGGCATCTGCTTTCGGAGCTGAACGCCTTCTACAGCGCCTTCGCCTACACGCCGCGGACATCGGAGCCTGCCGATCACGTTTCTGTCGAGGCCGGTTTTCTCGCCTACCTTCGCCTGAAGCAAGCCTACGCGCTGGCCAATGGCGATGAGGAGCACGCCGAAACCACGGCCCAGGCGGCCACTGATTTCCTACGTGAGCATCTCTCCCGCATCGCCGATCCTCTGGCCAAGAGCCTGGCCCACTCCGGCATCCCCTACTTGTCCACCACCGCCGCCGCGCTGCGGCAGCGCACCGGTCCGAGCATTGTAGTGAAAACGGAATTCCCGATTCTGCCGGATGAAGAGGCCGGCTGCTCGTTCGAGGAGTAGCAGAGAATCAGGCGGGCCGCGTCAGCTGCTGCTGCTCAAACAGCGCCGTGCCTTCCGGTGACAGCAGCACCCAGAGTCCGTAGACGCCCAGCGCGGTGCCGAACGGAAAATCCAACAGCCCCAGCACGCTGATGACGATGGTGAGAATCCGCGCCCAGCCGCGGTGTTGCAGGAGTCCGATACCGGCGATCAGCCGTGGCAGAGAGAGGATGGTCATGATCAGGCAGATCAGGCCGCCGATGCCGACCAGGATCGGGCCGGCGATGGCGCGCGGCCAGTAGCCCGTTTCCTTTCGGAACCCGTCGCCGCGCGAGCAGGCCGCCCTGTCCATTGACAATCCCCGGCCCCTCGCGATTTTTGATTATAATCTCAACCTGGGTCCGCGACCTGCCAATTATCACGATCATGTCGATCTTCCGATTCTGGATATTGGGCTGCGTGGCCCTGGCGGCGTGTCAGGCGCAAGGGATCATACGGACCCATGCGGGAACCGACTGGGTGTTCACAGCCAACGGCCGGCCGGCGCTGGAGGCGCCGATCGGCGGGGCCCGCGGCCTTGCGATCGACCGCGACGGCAACTTGTTCGTCGCCGACCAGTTGAACAACATGGTGTTCAAGGTGTCGCCGGACGGGATCCTCACGGTGGTGGCCGGTAACGGCTTTAGGGCGTTCTCGGGCGATGGTGGTCCCGCCACGGCCGCGGCGTTGAATAGTCCGTACGATGTCGCGGTGGCGAGCGATGGCTCCCTTTTCATCGCAGACGCCGCCAACCACCGGATCCGGAAAGTATCCCCGGAGGGGATCATGTCTACAGTCGCAGGCACTGGGACACCGGTCACGAGCGGCGACGGGGGACCGGCGGTACGCGCGGGCTTGTTGAACGCGCAATCGGTGGCGCTGGATTCGCAGGGCAATGTTTACATTGGCGAGATTAGTTATGGGGTGCGCCGGGTGGACCTGAACGGAGTGATCACCACCATTGCAGGAACCGGGCAGACGGGGGACACCGGCGACGGCGGGCCTGCGACGGCGGCGACTTTCAATCGTGTTAGCAACGTTCGGATCGACGCCCAGGACAATGTGTACATCCTGGACGGCGGCCGCTCGTGCCGCGTGCGCAAGGTCACGCCCGACGGAATCATCGCTACGGTGATCGGCACAGGGATCTGCGGATTCAGCGGCGATAGTGGACCGGCAGTTAGCGCCTCCATCGCGGAACCAGTGGGCGTGGCTTTCGATCGCGGAGGCGCGATCTATGTGGCGGAGGGCATCCGGGTTCGAAAGATTACACCCGACGGGATCGTCTCTACGATCGCCGGCGGCGGGCCCGGTACGGGCGACGGAGGCCCCGCCAGATCCGCCGCGCTGGGCTCTGTGACAGGGTTGGCCCTGGATGCAGCCGGCAATGTGTTTGTCGCCGGGCCGCTGACCAGAATCAACAGGGTGACGACGGCTGGGACGATTTTCCGGCACGCGGGCAATGGTGGGTTTCGCGTCGTCCCGGAAGGAAGTCCGGCGGCTGAGGCCTTCTTGTACCGGCCGCTGGGGATTTCGCTCGACGCAGGCGGCAATGTGCACATCGCCGACCAGTTGAACTCCCGTACCCGTCGAATCGGACTCGACGGACAATTCAATACCACCGCCGGTTCGGGCCAAACGTTTTGCCAATCCGGTACTCCGGCGGCTCTGAGCGCGGCTATTAACTTCCCGGCCGACGTGGCCGTGGATGCCTCCGGCGCACCGCACCTTTCCTCGATCGAGTGCAATCGTGTCGCCAGGGTGGATCCCGATGGAATCCTGCGCTTCGTAGCCGGTTCCACCGGGGGCCCCGGCTTCGGCGGCGATGGCGGTCCCGGCCCAAGCGCGTTATTGAGAGGTCCGCAAGAACTGACCTTCGACCCCGCGGGCAACCTGTACATCGCCGACACGAACAACCACCGGATTCGCAGGCTAGCGCCCGACGGCATTATCAGTACGGTGGCTGGTAACGGAACGGCCGGCTTCGTGGGCGACGGCCAGCCGGCCTTAAGCGCGTCGCTCAACGCACCCCAGGGCGTCGCGTTCCAGGGCGGCTTCCTCTACATCGCCGACACCAGGAACCACCGCATCCGCCGCGTCGCGCCGGACGGAACGATCTCGACAATCGCCGGCGCCGGGCTGGCCGGGTTCTCCGGCGACGGCGGCCCTGCGATTCGGGCCACCCTGCGTTCCCCACGAGGCATCGCGCTCGACGCGGCCGGCAACCTCTACATCGCCGACCAAAACAACCATCGCGTTCGCTGGGTGACGCCCGCCGGCAACATCACGACCATCGCCGGTGACGGGCGGGCGAATTTCAGCGGCGACGGCGGCCCGGCCGCGAGCGCCTCACTGAACCTGCCGGTTGACGTGGCCGTGGATGCCGACGGCAGCATCTACATCAGCGACAGCAACAACGACCGCATTCGCGTGGTGACCAACACGGCGCCGTTTTTCCAGGTGGCGCCGGGAACGCTGAGTTTTTCCGCGCGCAGCAGCGGAGCGGCGCCGCCTGAGCAAAGCCTGCAACTGGCGGCTTCGGCTGCGGGCTTGCCTTTCTCGGTAACAGTGGAGAACGCGCCTTGGCTGCGGGTCACGCCCGATAACGGCCTGATGCCGGCGACCTTGCAGGTGTCGGCGGACCCTTCGCGGCAACCGGCGGGCTCCTACTTCGGGACGATTACGGTGAACGCTCCGGGGGCCGCCCCGGCTATGCGTCAAATCAGCGTCAGCTTCCGGGTGGATGCCGCTCTGCCGCCGCAATTGGGCGCCGAACCGGCCGGGCTGTCGTTTTCCTTTGTCGAGCGGCGGGCGGCCGAGAGCCAGCAGATCAATGTATTGAACCTGGGCGGGGGCTCGCTGGACTTTACCGCGACCGCGGCGGCATCGGCAGGTGGCAGGTGGCTGCGGGTTACCCCGGGCGCCGGATCGGCGACGGCCTCGGCGAAGGCGTCGCTGACGGTGACAGCCGATTCGACGGCGCTAGGGGCGGGCGTTTACACGGGCAACATCTTGATCGCCAGTCCTTCCTCGCCGCGACCGATTACGATACCGGTGACCATGACCATCAGCGGCAGCGTACGCACCATCCTGTTGTCGCAAACGGGCCTGAGCTTCACGGCGGTGGCCGGAGGCGGCGTGGTGCCGCCGCAGACCTTCGCCGTGTTGAACGCCGGCGATGGCGTAATGCACTGGACGGCGTCGTCGACGGTTCTCTCGGGGGGTGCGGGCTGGTTGCAAGCGTCGCCGGCGAGTGGGTCGAGCAACGCCTCATCCCTGACGGTGCCTTTCGTCGAGGTCGGGATCAACCCGGCGGGCCTTGCGCCGGGAGAGTATTACGGGCAAGTGCAGGTGTCGGCGCAGGGGGCCGACAATACGCCGCAGGTGGTTTCCGTGGTGTTGAACGTATTGCCGCCGGGCAGCGATCCGGGACCGCTGGTGCGCCCGACCGGGCTGGTTTTCACCGGGGTGGCGGGCGGCACATCACCTGGTTCGCAGACGGTTGTGGTGTCCAATCTCAGCAGCCGGGCTACAAGCTTCGTATCCGGGCGGCTGACCTCGGACAACCTCAACTGGTTCGGCACCGCGCCGGCGGCGGCGGCCACATCGCCGCAGCAGCCGTCGCGAATCGTGGTGCAGCCGGATCTGGAAGGTCTCACGCCCGGAATCCGGCGGGGAACGCTGACTTTGCAGTTTGAGGACGGAACGCCGCGCACGGTCGGGCTGCTGCTGGTTCTGATTCCGAATGCGGCGACGGCGCCGCGGGCTGCGGAAGGGTGCACGCCCACGCGGCTGCTGCCGGTGTTTACGCTGCTGCCGCCCAATTTCGCGGTACCGGCCTCCGCGCCCAATCCGGTGGAGGTACGTGTAGTGGACGACTGCACCGATGCGCTGACCACCGGCTCGGTCGTGCTGACATTCTCAAACGGCGACGCTCCCTTGCAACTGGTGTCATTAAAGGACGGTCGCTGGAGCGGTACCTGGCAGCCGCGCAACACCACCACGTCGCAGATCACCGTGGTGGCCACGGCGCAGACCGCGGATGGGCGGTTACGGGCGGCGGCGCAGGTTACCGGTGGGCTGCGCGCCAGTCAGGATGCGCCGGTGGTGGGGTCGGGGGCGGTGGTCAGTTCCGCCAGCTATGCGGCACAGGCACCCCTGGCGCCGGGGAGCCTGATTTCCATCTTCGGCAGCCGTCTTTCCGATGCGGCGTTGACCTCGTCACAGTTGCCGCTGGAATCCTCGCTGGCCGGCACGGCCGTGGTGATCGGCGGCCGCGCACTGCCCCTGCTGTCCACCAGCCAGGGTCAGATCAACGCGGTGATTCCATACGATCTGACCACGAACACACGGCATCAGGTGGTAGTGCGCCGGGGCATCAGTTCTTCGGTGCCGGAACCGGTGGCGATCGCCGCGGCACAGCCGGGGGTGTTCACCAAGGACCAAACAGGCAGGGGACAGGGGACCATCGTGGACACCTCCAACCGCCTGGTGGAGCCCGGCAACGCGGCTCGCGCTGGTGACGCCGTCGTTATCTACTGCTCCGGCCTGGGCGCCGTGGATCCACCGGTGACGGCGGGCACGAGAGCGCCCGCTTCGCCTTTATCGCAGGTTGTGAATCCGGTTTCACTGACCATAGGGGGCCTGGAGGCGCAGGTCTTATTCGCCGGCCTGACGCCGGGAAGCGCGGGCCTTTACCAGGTGAACGCGATCGTTCCAGCCGGGATCGCGGCCACCGATGAGGCGCCGGTGGTGCTGCGGGTGGCCGGGCAGGAAAGTCCGCCGGTGACCATGGCGGTTCGATGATCGGCTCAGGGCGTAGAGCCTAAGAATCGGCTCCTTAAGATGAGGGAAAGGGGGCATCAGGAAACGGCTTTCCGGCCCGTGGCGGAAGCTGCTTGGGGCAGGAAATTTTCAACCGGCGCTGTCATGCGGCCGCTGAACCTTGAAAACGACCAATTCCCAGCCTGTCAAGAGGCAACGCCCTCATGATGTGCGCGTGACCAGCAAGGATCGAATGGCGCTTCCCTCTATAATGGTCCGGTGAAATCGGGCTTGCTCCTGTTGACGTGGTCTGTGGTTCTGCCTGCGGCTTCCCTCGAACTGGTTTCCGTGCAACGCATCTGGGACCAGGCTCCGCACAGCGCATTCGGTGACATCATTCGTTTCCGCGATCAGTTCTTCTGCGTCTTCCGCGAAGGGCGCTGGCACGTGGCCAAGCCGGGCGAGGAAGACGACGGGAAACTGCGAGTCATTACCAGCAAGGACGGGGACGCCTGGCGCCCGGCGGCCTTGATCGCGGAAAAGGGAATCGATCTCCGCGACCCGCACCTGTCCATTACCGCCGGCAATCGGCTCATGATCGTGGCGGGTGGATCAAGGTATCCCAACGGTGTCTACGAGGGCCGCCAGCCTCGCGTTTTTTTCTCCCAGGACGGCTCCACATGGACTAAGCCGCATCCGGTGTTGGAAGAAGGGCACTGGTTATGGCGCGTCACCTGGAACAAGGGGCGAGCCTGGGGAGTGTCCAAGTACTCGACGCTGGGCAAGGAGATCACGGCCGAGTCGCGCCGCACAAGACTTGTCTCCAGCGCCGATGGGGTGGAATGGAAAACGGCCGCCGAATTTGGCCAGGAATTCACTTTTGGCGCGGTTGGCATCCTCCGCCGTCCGGCGCGCCACGTCCAACTCCTTGGCCTTTTGCCGTAGAAGCTCCGTATCGGCCAGCCCCTTCCAGTAGCTTTCGTGCAGATGCTTGCCTTGCAGCAGCAGGAATCCCAGTGTCAACCCGGAACAGGTGGCCACCGTGTAGCCTTCCACGCCGCCTATGTACAGGCTTGTCAGAAAGGCCGGCAGCAGGGAACAGCAACTGTGGATGCGCCCATAGAGGAGGGAGGGAGAGAAGGTGATGGTTCCGCCCATGCAAATCGCGGCAATGGCGCTGAGAGAAATGAGGGACTGCCAGTCCTCCAGACCCAGGCGGAGGAAGACCCATGCCAGCCCCAGTCCCCAGGCGAGGGAAGCAACGATCACGCTGGCAAGCAGGCTGGCCGACCAAAAGGGCCGGCGATTGAACCGGCGGGCGTTGGCGGGCAAGACCAGCCAGAGGCGGACAGACACGTAGATCGCACTACCGGCGGGAGGGGAACATGGCTATTACCTGCTCTACCAACTCCAGTGGGAAATCGGCGTGAAACCGCACCTCCGCGCCCTCCTGCAAAACCTCCACCCCATCATAGAACCGCAGTAGTTCTGCGCGATCCTGCGGCGTCGAAAGCCTTCCCAGCCCGATCAACGCCTTGAGTCCGCCGCGCACTTGCTTCGCCGCCTCCTCGCTGGTGCAGGAGCCGGCCGCCCTCAGTTTCACCCCGCTCTCCAGGTCCACCCAGAAGACCGCTGTCTCCAGCGACGCATAGATCTTGTGCAAGTTCCCCAGCATTCCCGTTTGCGGAAGTTCCAGCGGAGGCAGCCCGCCGGCGGTGACCGCCCACAGATGCGGCCTTTCAGTGATCCGCTTTATCTGCTGCACTAGCGGTTCGGCGAGGCCGCTGCTGACAGCCGCTCCTTCCAGCGCCGCCTTCACCGCGGCTTGCGTTCCGCCCACCGCGACCCCGTCCTTGGGAAACGACGCCACGGCCTCCTCATTGCCCAGCAAACGCTGGCTCTGGTGCGTGAAGCTCTTCGCGCCCACATCAGTCAGCTTCCGCTCCAGCTTTTCGCGCTGGAACCGCCCTCTTGCCAGCAGCACAGCGCCCTCGCCCGTAGAGGCGATCAGAAACTCATCCAGGTCGGTGCGGGGGTCCAGTCCCGTTTGCCGTGCAAAATTCTCGAGCGGCGGTATGCCGCGCCGCGCAATCAGTTTTTCGTAGGTGGTGGTTTCCCGGATCGCCCGGAAATCGCCGCCTATCAGGTGCAACGTACCCGCCGGCACCAGTTTCGCCAGTTCCGCATCCACGCGAACCTTTCCGGTGTCCTGCCGCGAGCAGGCGGTGGTGACCGCCAAAGCCCCAACCATCAGCCAAAGCAAAGCGCTCATAACCAATAGACGGGATTAACCCCCTTCCGATTCCCTCCTATTGTTACACTGGCCGTTTCCATGCGGATTGACGCTCAGGTGCAATTCTGCTACCGCGCCCGTTTCCACTACCCCTGGATGCAGGATTCGGCGCCACACATGCGGCGTGACTTCACTCCTGACGACCTGCGCCGCATTCTTTCCCGCAACAGGTACGAGGGTGTGGTCGCCAGCGCGCGCTTTGCCGGTGTGGAGGAAACAGACTGGCTGTTGGAAACAACCGCCACCGAGGATTGGATCCTCGGCGTGATCGGCGACGGGATGAAAGCCACAGCGGCCGATCTGGACCGGTGGCAGCGCCACGAACGGTTCGCCGGTGTCTGGGTGGAACTGGCCGGCTTGACGCCGGAACTGGTCCGGCGCGGACTGCCTTGCGATGTCTACCTGAAGCCGGAGGAGTGGGAAAACCTGGAGTTGCTCGAAGAAGCCGCCTCCCGGACACCAATGGCGCTAGCCAATATGGGCCGGCCGGACTATGGGCGGGATTTTGACCGCTGGGCTCGGGTGATAGAGCGCGCCGCGAATATCCCCGGCCTGATGGTGAAGATCGCCGGGCTGATCAACGACGCCGCCGCCACGGGATGGAAAGCGGAAACCTACCGTCCCTACATCCAGCTCCTGATGAGCCTGTTCGGCCCGCGGCGGCTGATGTATAGCAGCGACTGGCCGCTTTGCATGCACACCGGCACATGGAAGGAATCGATGGCTGCTTTCACACAGGCGCTCGGAATGCAGACCATCGAGACGAGAGCTTTGTTGCTTGGGGAAAACGCGGCCCGATTCTACCGGATCACGCTGACAGACTTGAAATAAACCACCGACCGCGCGTCATGGTTTTGCAGCCCGATGTAGCCTGTGTCGGGCCGCGGCCCGCGCACCGGCTCATACCACTGCTTGCGTTCCGGTACCGGCTGGCTGCCTTCGAATTCGTTCACCTTCTGCCCGTTCAGGATCACCGTGGTCTTTTGTCCATTCAAGACAATGTCCATCGTGTTCCACTCACCGGGAGGCTTCTGCGGCCCCTTGATGGTCTTCGCCAGCGAATAGAGCGAACCGGTGGCGTGCCACTCGTCGCCGCCTGCCTCGATCTGCACTTCGTATCCGTTGTGCACCGCGTACCAGGGATCCTTCGGCTTCTCCGGCAGCCGGATGAACACGCCCGAATTGGACCGGTCCGAACCGGTCTTGAACACCACTCGGACGGTGCAATTACCGAACGGCTCCCGCTCGTAATAGAGCAAGCCCATGCCGCCGACGGTCTTCAGCGCGCCGTCCTCGACGGCGAACTCGCCCGGCCCCACCATCTTCCAGCCGTCCAGGTTCCGGCCGTTGAACAACTGCTGTTCCGCGGCCGATACCACGGTAAGGAAGGCGAGGGAAAACAAGACGTTGCGCACGTGCTCAGGCTTTGGTCTTGGATTTGCGGGCCGCTTTGGCGGCCGTGGTCTTGGCGTAGCGTTTCTGGAAGCGGTCCACGCGGCCTTCGGTGTCGATCAACTTCTGCCGGCCCGTAAAGAAGGGGTGGCAGTTGGAGCAGATTTCGACGCGGATATCGCCTTTGTGCGTGGATCGGGTCTTAAAAGTGTTGCCGCATGCGCAGATGACGCTCAACTCGTTATATGCGGGATGGATGCCTGCTTTCATCCGGGGGGAAATCCTTTCTAGGTGTGACTTGGAACAGTATAGCATGCCACTCTAAGCCACTTGCACGGTGTCGGACAGCATCGGCGTCTCCATAAAGGTACGCCGGCGCTCCAACACTCCTTTGCGGAATTTCTCGGCCACCAGCGTCAGCGACGTCTGCGACATGGCCTCCATGTGCTGGTCCAAGCTGATGCCTTCCTTCTTTGTGTCCCGGTAGAGCTTGCGCGCCCCGCCGTCGCCGCACTGGTTGGCCAGGTCAAGCATGAAGGCCACGCCGCGCTCGGTAGTCATCTCCGGCGCGTAGGAGTGGATGATCTGGAGGCTGGCGCGGAACGCCTTCATCGCCGTCTCGATCTGCACTTTCTGCCAGTCGCGCCGTCGCGCCGCTTCCAGGAAGCGGTCCGTCCACGGACTCCGGATCAGGTTGAACGCGGAATCGGTGGTGCGGCCCGTGTTCGGATCTACGCCCCCGTTGGCAAGCTTGGTGTGCGCCAGCACGCCGTCCCCGAAAATGCGCGTATATTCGGGCGGATTATCCGCTTGAAATGCCTCCAGGACCTCCGATAGCCTGCCAGGCCTCTGCGCCCATTGAATAATGCCGAAGCTCAGTCCCGCTTTGTCGGTGTTTTTGTTCAGTGCGCCGAACTGGCCCATGCCCTCCAACAATGAGGTCAGCAGCAGCACCTTCGTCATGCCGGACCAGTTCAGGTCCAGACCTAGCGTGACGTAGCTGCGGCTCGCGATCGGTTCCATCGCCTCCACTTCAATCAATTTGCGGAGCATCTCCGCATCCACCAGTTCGCCGGCGGGCAGGCTTTGTTGCTCGCGGAAGCCCCGCACGGCTTCCTTTGTCTTCGGGCCGAACAGCCCGTAGCTGGAGTGCGCGGCGCCGGGCATGGCCCGGAAACCGTGTCCGCGCAGCAGGTCCTGAATGGCGCCCACCGACTCGCGGTCCTCATCTTCCGGTGCCAGCGGAGAGCTTCCTGCCGCGGCTTCAAACAGATTGTCGATTCGCGAAATGCCGGAGCGCGCCATTATGGGGGTCCTTTTGAAAACAGCATAGCAGCAGGGATTGGAGCTTTGATAGGCTCTTGAAGTGAACAGATGCTGACCCGCAGATCACTGCTTTGCGCGCCGGCGGCCCTGCTCAGGGCGCGCGAACTTGCCTGCGACGTCGCCATCATCGGCGGCGGCCTCGGTGGCTGCGCTGCCGCTCTTGCCGCCCTGCGCAACGGCATGCGCGTCGTGCTGACGGAGGAGACGCCGTGGGTAGGCGGCCAACTCACCTCGCAAGGCGTTCCGCCGGATGAGCATCCCTGGATCGAGCAGTTCGGCTGCACGCAAAGCTATCGCGCCTATCGCAACGGCGTGCGCGATTACTACCGCCACCACTACCCGCTCACGGCCGAGGCGCGCGCACGCGTGCACCTCAATCCCGGCGACGGCTCCGTCTCGCGCATCGCGCATGAGCCGCGAGTTTCCCTCGCTGTGCTGGAACAACTGTTGGCCCCTTATCAAAGTGGCGGACAACTGGTAGTGCTGCTGCAGCACACTCCGGTGAAGGCCGGCGTCAGTAACAACCGCGTCCGGGCGGTGACCGTCCGCAGCGCCTCGGGTACGGAAAAGACCATCTCCGCGCCCTACTTTCTTGACGCCACCGAGCAAGGCGACCTGCTGCCGATGACCAAGACCGAATATGTGGCCGGTTTTGAGTCGCGCCGCCAGACGGGAGAGTTGCACGCGCCGGAAGAGGCTCAGCCCGCCAACCAGCAGGCCTTCACCGTCTGCTTCGCTGTTGATTACCTTCCGGGCCAAGACCACACCATCGACAAGCCGGACGAGTATGCCTTCTGGCGCGACTATGTCCCGAAGATGACGCCGCCGTGGCCCGGCAAGCTACTCAGTTGGTCCATGAGTAACCCGCAGACGCTTCAGGAACGCGCTGTCATGTTCGATCCGACTGCCGAGCGCAACCCGCAAGGACTGCTGAACCTGTTCATCTACCGCCGCATCGCCAACCAACACAACTTTACCGAAGGCGCCTATAAGAGTTCCATTTCCCTCATTAACTGGCCGCAGAACGACTACTGGCTGGGCAACCTCCACGAGGTCAGCGCCGAGGAAAGCGCGCGCCACCTGATGCGCGGCAAGCAACTTTCCTTATCGCTGCTCTACTGGATGCAGACGGAGGCGCCACGGTCCGGCGGCGGCCAAGGCTGGCGAGGCCTCCGGCTGCGCGGCGACCTGCTTGGCTCCGAAGACGGCCTCGCGCTCTATCCCTACATCCGCGAATCACGACGCATTTTGGCCGAGTTCACTGTCGTCGAGGAGCATGTCGGCACGGAGGCGCGCATGAAAGCCACAGGCAAGAAGCGCGAAGAGGTCACCGCCGAGCCGTTCCCCGATTCGGTCGGCATCGGCAGCTACCGCATCGACCTCCATCCCAGCTCCGGCGGCGACAACTATATCGATGTCAGCTCGCTGCCGTTCCAGATTCCACTCGGCGCCCTCATCCCCAAGCGCGTCGAAAACCTCCTGCCCGCCTGCAAAAACCTCGGCGTCACGCACGTCACCAACGGCTGCTACCGCCTGCATCCGGTGGAATGGAACATCGGCGAAGCGGCCGGCGCCCTGGCGGCGCATGCCATCGCCATCGGCGCAACGCCGCGCCAGGTCCGCAACCAGGAAAAGCTGCTGCGAGATTTCCAGACGAAGCTGGTTGCGCAAGGTGTGGAACTCAGTTGGCCGCGCCCGATGCCGCGCTGACCGAGCAATTCGCTCGAATATGCATTTGAATTTCTAAATCTTCTCGAACTGTTACTAGGTTTGTGGTAAGTATTCTCTTTATCTCCCCGCGGATCGATCATCATCCTCTACCTCACCGGGGAAGGCCGCACGGTGCCTGATGGCATCGATGGCAAGCCAGCCATCGACGTCTTCCCCAAGCCTGTGCTTCCGGTTTCGGTGAAGATCGGCGGTGTGGAGGCCGAGGTCGTCTACGCGGGAGCGGCGCCGGGCTTTGTCGCCGGCGTGATGCAACTCAACGTCCGCGTCCCGCTCAACGTGGCGCTGGGCAATGTCCCCGTTGTAGTCACCATCGGCGGCTTTGACAGTCAGGCGGAGGTTACTCTGTCGATTTCCGAGGTGCTCGAATAGCTTCCGCCGCCTTACGGTAGCGCTCGGTCCGCGGATTCTCCGCGTTCCACTCCGGCGCAACAGGATCATCGGCCGTCAGCAGCAGCCCCAGCGCCACGGCGCGCACCACGCGGGCCATATTGTCGTAGTCAATCTTGTCCCAGTGGTCGCCCAGACCGTGGTAATCGGGGTAGTTGTAGGCCACGCTGAGTGTGTGGGAAGGTACGCCGGCTTCGGCCAGCGCGATGTTGTCGCTCCGCGAGAAAAATGCGTCCGAACTCGCCTCGTGTTTCCACACGCGCACGCCGGCCTGCTTGCCCGCCTCCACAAGCCGCCGCGACAGATCGGAAAAATCAAAGCCCGTCAGGTTCGCCGAATTGATCTGCGGACCTTCGGTGGAGTCCGTTCGGCCAGTCTGCTCCAGCGTCAGCGCCGCGGCGATGCGCCCGATCGGGAACGGAGGATTCCTCGCAAACTGCCGTGCGCCGAGAATCCCCTTCTCTTCACCAAAGAAAGTGCCGAACAGGATCGAGCGCTTAGGCCGAACCGGTAGCGCTCCCAAGGCGGCGGCCACCTCCAGCACGGAAACCGTGCCACTGCCGTCATCGTTGGCGCCGTTGTAGACGCGGTCGCCTGGTCCGGGCGCCAGCGTGCCGATGTGATCGTAGTGCGCATTTACCATCACGTAGGTTTCCCGCAATGCCGGATCGCTGCCGCGCAGCAGGCCCAGCACGTTGCGAAGCTTGACGGTGGCCAGTCGCGGCTCCGGGACACGCAGGCGCGCGGTTGCCGGTTCGGAGCTCGCCAGCATCCGCGCCACTTCTGTGTTGCGTACTGACACCATCTCGAACCCCGCCGGTGAGGGAATCGACGCCGGCTCGGTGGCGTAGGGCCGTTTCCGGCCCACCGTGCCGGTCAAGTAACCATCGGGATCGGCCAGAATCACGCAGGCCGGCTTCAGCTTCTGCATCGCGGAACGAAAGGCAAAGAACGGCCGCATCAGGTTCGGCTGCGACGGAACCACCAGCACAACCACCTTGCCCGCGACGTCCGTGCCCGCAGGCTCCGCGCCGCCAAGCTCCACCTTGAATACAGGCGCGGCGGCGATGTCGATGGCGCGGCTCACGTTCAAAACCGCCTGGCTTACCGGAACCGATATCTTGCGGGCGCCCGACTCCAACTCCAACTGGAACCCGTCGCTCCCTTGCTCCACCACGTACCAGGTGGACGTGTGGAAGTAGCCTTCATTCCCCGCCGGCTCAAGCCCCGCGCGCCGGAACTGCGCGGCGATATATTCCGCCGCGATGTCCAGTCCTTGTGACGGCGTGTCTCGGCCCTCCAGCAAATCAGAAGCCAGAAAAGAAAGATGCCCTTTCAGGCTGTCAGCCGAGACGCGGTTCAGCGCTGCCTGCCAGTCAATCGGCGTCTGCGCGGCCGCGGCCGCGCACACAAGCAGTGTCAGTTTTGCGATTCGCATGCGGATGTTTATGGGGTTGCGGATTTGGGAAGCTCGTATTTTTCGTTGAACAGAATGGCGGCCACATCGCGGGCCACGGGACCGGCAGGAGCGTTCATGTAATTGCCGAGAACAACGATCAGCGCCTTTTCGTCAGGAAAGCGGCTGATCGCCGTCGAAAAACCATTGATCCCGCCGCCGTGCGCAATGAGCTTCCGGCCGAACTGCTTGTTGATCATCCAGCCATACCCGTAGTTGTTCCGCACCGGCGTGAACATCTTCTCCAGCGTCTCCGGCTTCGCCAGTTTGTCCGAGTAGAGCGCCTGATCCCACCGCAGCAGATCGAGTGCCGTCGAATACAGGTCGCCGCCGCCGATCGGGATCGTCATGTCGTGATAGGCGGAATTGCGCACCTCGCCGCGCTCGTTCCAGTATCCGGTGGCGCGGTGCTTCAGGATGGGCGAATGCGAGTCGTGCCCGGAATCCTTCATCCCCGCCGGTTCAAAAATGTTCTTCTGCAGGAACTCCTCATAGCCGGTTCCGGATGCCTTCTCCAGAATCAGCGCCAGCAGGATATAGCCGGAGTTGGAGTAACTCATCTTCTCGCCCGGAGCGAATTCCAACGGCTTGCCGCGGAACCGCTCCATGGTTTTCGCCGGCGGCGATTCCAGCATCCATTGATTCCGGTAAGCCGGGTCGTTGGTGAAATTCCATATGCCTGAGGTGTGAGAAAGCAGATGATGAATCGTCACCGGCTTCCAGGCCTCAGGGCAATTGCCGATGTAGAGGCAGATGGAATCGGTGACCTGCAATTTGCCGCGCTCCTCAAGTTGGAGGATGGCCAGCGCCACAAACTGCTTGGTGATGGAGCCGAGCCGGAACTTCGTTTCCGGCTTGTTCGGCACGTCGTGCTCCAGGTTGGCGCAGCCGTAGCCTTTGGCGTGCAGCACCTTCCCGTCCCGCGCTACCAGCACCGTACCCATGAACTTGTTCGACTTCTGGTAAGCACCGACTAACTCATCCACTTTGGAGGGGAGGCCCTGGGCGAAGCATAATGCAGCACCGGCGATGAGCAGCAACAGGCGGGTCATAGGATTCAGTCTACCCTTTCAGCCGCAGAAAGAACCATCCCAGCCCGATTACCAACAGCGCGGCCGAGGCGATCCTTGCGGGTTGTATGAAGGCCAGCGCTGCACCGATGCGTGAAAACACTAGCGCAAAGAGAGAAATCAGAGCCACCTCAGCCACCGCCACGCCCGACAGCACCCAACCCGGGTTGTACTCCGCGCCGGCTAAAAACAGCGCGAAATAGAGCCCGTGAATCAGACCCAGCACCGCCACAACCAGCCATCGCTGCCCCGCCTTCGGTAACAATAGAACCTCCACCGCCAGATAGGCGATCGTCAGCGCCGCCGCCGCCTCCACGAACGCCGGCGCCGGCTGCCACAACATCCCGGGTACGATCAAGCTGGTGGCGAACTCGCCCATCAGAAACATTCCCGTCAGCAGCATCAACTCGCGCCGACTCCGCGCCGCAATCACCAGCGCCGCCAGAAACAGCAGTTGCGCCGGACCTCCCGCTGCGCGCAGGGCGCCGGCCGTGGTGTGCCGCATGGCGATCTCCCCCGTGGTCGGCGGCCGGAAGCGGATCTCCGCCTTGGGAAAGGATAGATCGAGCACCGCTTGATCCGTCTTATCGCCGCGCACGGCGCGCAGCAGGTGCACATGATTCGGCACCGTCACCGTATGGAAAGAGGAGCGCGCCTCCAACACCTCCACCGGGGCAGGGAACTCGAACTCCGCTTCGCACAGCAGCGCGCCTTCGGCCTCCACTTTGCGGCAGCCTCCCTTGCGCCTCACCGCGGGAGCGCCGTCGGAGGAAAAAGCGATCGATTCCAGCAGCGTCCGCTCTGGATTGCGCACATGCGCCACCTCATAAAACGGCATCCGCATTTCGTACGTTGCCCGCGCCCCGTCTATGCGGATCTCGCCCGTCGAAATGCTCACCATGTGAGCCGAAACCGGGATGGCGGCGCACAGTACCGCGGACCACTTCATACCGCGTGCCGGGCCCGCCGGTAACAAACATAGACCACACGCATCGTGGCGATGATAGGGATTGACAGGAACATGCCCGCGATTCCCCCCATTTGCTCCCCCGCCAGAATCGCCACGATCACGATCACCGGATGCAGTGCAACGCCCGCGCTCATGATATGCGGCAGAATCGCGTAGTCGAGAATCAGCCGGTAGATGATCAGGAACGCGACGACCCACAGCAGATGCGGAAAGCCGGCGAACCCCGCGATCAGCAGAATGGTCAGCGACGCGGCCAGCGGCCCCGCCGCCGGAACAAACTCCAGCACACCCGCCAGCGAAGCCAAGGCCGCCGAGTTCGGCACGCCGACCGAAGCGAGAAACAGCCAGTAAACAAGAAACGTGCACAAGCTCAGCAGCACCATCGCCCGCACATACTGGATCAGCATGATGTGCACGTCATCCACGATGTTCTCCGCCAGCCGGCGCGTCTCGGCATTGTCGATCTGTTGCAGCGCCAACTCGCGAATCGTGGCGGAATCCTTAAGCAGGAAAAACGAGAAGATCGGCACCAGAACCACCAGCAACGTGTTGCCTGCCACGGTCGCCAGTTGCCGCCCCGTCCTTTGCAGCAGTGGAACAACCTGCCCTGCTTCCGGCGCCAGCGCCTCTTTCATCCACTGCCGCAGAGGCTCTTCGTAAGGCGCCAGCACTTCCGGCAGAAACGGCTCGCCGCTTTCCAGATACCGCGGCATATCGCGCGTAAGATTCATCGCATCGTCCAGCACCAATTCGCCCATCGCGGCGCCGATGCCCACTACCGCGCTTAGCAAAACGATGTAGACGATCACCAGGGATACATTGCGCGGCACGCGCCGTACCGGAAAACGTTCCAGCAAACTGACCACCGGAGCCAGCAGATACGCCAGCAGGATGGCGCATACCAGGACCAGCAACGTGCGCCGGATCACATATAGCCCAAAGAGCAACGCCGCGGTGAAACAGACAGTCCAGGCGATCCGGAACGTTTTCGAGTCCAGGCCGAGCATTCCCAGATATGCTAGCGCGTCCCGCGCGGCTATGGCTCCAGGTCGCGCTCCATGCGCCGGCGGTTTAGCAGATACCAGATCCTGAGCAGCCACCTCATGCCGACTCCAGCAGCTGATCAATGGCGCGGGACGTTCGCCGGTATTCGCTAAGCTCCTGCTCCAGTTGCCGCTGCCCGGCCGCGGTCAGCCGGTACTCGCGCACGCGCCGGCCGCTTTCCGAGACGGTCCATGACGCCTTCACCCAGCCGTTCATCAGCAACTTTTGGAGCGCCGGGTAGAGCGAGCCTTCCTCGACGCGCAACTCTTCGCTCGACAGATAGTGGATCCGCTGAGCGATGGCGTAGCCGTGCAGGGGTCCGTTGCGGAGGATGCGCAGGATGAGCATGATGAGGGTCCCGGGTGGGAGACCAGTTTCTCTAGGCATAGATTATCTATGCCTATAGTGCGCGGATTTGCCGGCCGTGTCAAGGAGAATGTAGGGGTTTAGATCTGATCCAGCAGTTCGCCGATCGGGATCGATACGCCGGGTACCTGTTCCGGCGCGAAGAGGTCCGTCTCGCCGAGGATCACCTGGCCTTTATCGGACAGGTGGACAGCCTGGCGCAGGTCGATGGAAAAGATCCAGACTTCCTTGGTGCCACAGCGGCGATAGCGGTTCGCTTTGGCCAGCAGTTTCTCGAACGTATCGGTCGTCGAGGCGATCTCGATCGCAAGGTCGGGCACAAAGCGCTGAACCCGCTTGTTGCCGTCCAGGAGACGCCGCTTTTCCCTGCTATATGTGCTGACGTCCGGGCCGTGAGCATTGCCGCCGAAGTCGTATTCCTGTTCGCTGATGACGTAGCCAAGTCCGGCTTTTTTCACCACAGGCAGCAGGAGATGGACCAATAGGTCTCGGAGGTGATTGTGATTCGGTGTATTTCCAGACACGTCGACCAACTCTCCATCTACCAGCTCATGATTCCGGGCCAGGGCCTCGGGGAGCTTTTCGAATTCCTCGATCGTGATTCCCGTCAGAGAGGCCATACTGCTCTCATTTTACTCACACCCCAGCTAGGTTCGGCGGGGTCTTCTCCAAACCATGTTCCACTGCCCAAAGATCCATCGGCAGCGCCACAAGTTCATCCACCTCCGCCACCGCCCGCGGCTCCCTCCCCATATCGATCACCTGTAGATACCGCCGGCACGATTCACACACTCGCGTCTGGATGTGCGGAATCGTCTCATTCTTATACCACGCGATTTCGCCTGCCTCGCAGTGCGGACAAGCCTCCCGAGGGAATGAGTACTCCTCCTTGCACGTGTCGCAGAAAAGAAGGAATGCGGCGCCGTCGCCTTCCGGGCGTAGCACTCCCAACAGCGGCGTGTGCGACGTGCACACCCGCGCGTGCAGCCGCTCCATAAACGAGACCGCCGGCTCGCGCTTTTCTCTTGCCGCCTCCGCCAGCGCCGCCGGAGCATGCTCGATCAGCAACTGCCGCAACGCCTCCGGCTTCGACAACACCGCGCGCGCATACAACTCCAGCACCTCGCGGGCATGTGGATAGCGCTCCGCCAAGTGGCGGGCTCTTAGCGCTCGCTGCTCTCCCGATACCATTTCCGGTGATGAGACGCCGCCCAGGAAGGTGTCACCCAGCCCTGCACCATGCTGCGCAGCGCGCCGGGCACCGCCGCCGTCCCCATATAGATATGGATGATGATCCCGCCGATCGAGCCGATCGCCGCCAGCGGGTGAATCAGCACCGCCGCCAGCCGCAGCGTCCTAGGCATCACCTCCGGCCACCAAAGAACAAGCCCTGTCGCGAAAAGCAAAACCGTCGCCAGCGCCTGGCTCCAGAACAGCATCTTCTGCCCTGCGTTGAAGCGGCCCGACTCCGGCACGCCCTCTTCCTCGTGCACAGCGTACTTGTGCGCCTTGCGCAGCCACTCCCGGTCATCCGTGTCCAGCTTCATCTGCCCGGCCCACTTCCGGAACATCACCGCCAGCACAACCGCGAAGATCGTCCCGCCCCACGGATGCAATCCGCGAACCGTCACTCCCCCGCCGAACACCCACGCCAGCCAGTACAGCTTGTGCGACCACAGCGCCAGTCCCGTCAGCGCCGCGTAGAGATAACTCAGCGCCGCCAGCCAGTGCACCGTCCGCTCGTAAAGATCGAACCGCGCCATCCGCCGTTCACTCTGCATCGGCGTGCTCCTTCTTCGGGCCGTAGCGCACATAGTGGAAAAACGCGCCCAGGATTCCCCCGGCCACCACCAGCGAACCCAGCCACTTCACCGGACCCTTCCATAGACGCACCGCCAGCGGAACCGACGGGTCACGCGGCAGTCCGTAATCCTCCGGCCGCGCCGCGTTGGCCAGCACGTACAGCACGTGGGTCCCGCCGACGCCTGCCGGGTTGTAGACGCCCGCCGCGGCCACGCCATCCGCCTGCAACTCCGCCGTGCGCGATTGCGCCTTCTCCAGCAGATCCTCCCTCGTGCCGAACGTCAGGCAATTGGTCGGGCACGTCTTAATGCAGGCCGGCTCCAGCCCCACCGCCGTGCGGTCCGAACACAACGAGCACTTGTAGACCTTCTTCGTCGTCGGACTCAGCCGCGGCACATCAAACGGACAGCCCGTGATGCAGTAGCCACAGCCGATGCAATTGTCATGGTTGAAATCGACAATGCCGTTCTTCAGATGCACGATCGCGCCCGGCGCCGGACACGCGCGCAGGCAGCCCGGATCCACGCAATGCATGCACTGGTACTTCGACATCAGCCAGCTCAGCTTCCCGCCGCGCTCGAATTCGTTGAACTTGATCAGGTTCCAGAAGTTGGGCGCCAGGTCCGGCAGCGTCTGGTAGGAGCCGTCGAAAGTCCCCAGCGTGAACTCCTGATCGTTCCACGTCTGGCAGGCAACCTCGCATGCCTTGCAGCCGATGCACAGCGTCGTATCGATCAGTTTGGCCACGGTGTGCATCAGGAGATCTTCTCCAGGTTCACCAGGAACCCCTTGTACTCCGGCGTGCCCGAGTTGGGATCAAACACCGACGCGGTCAGATTGTTGATCAGCGGACCGGTCACCTTGCCCAGCCAGCCCCAGTGAATCGGCAGCCCGATCTGATACACCGTCTTTCCGCTCACCTTCAGCCCCGGGATGCGTTTGGTCACCAGCGCCGGACCTTCCACCTTTCCGCGCGCCGAGCTGACACGAACCATATCGCCGCTCGCGATCTTCTTCTCCACGGCCAGATCGTGCGGCACTTCCACGAAGAACCGGCTCTGCAACTCGGAGCTGGAAGCAATGTGCTTGGTCCAATAATGGAAATGCTCCGTCAGCCGGTAGGTCAGCCCGACGTAGGGGAACTCGGCTGCCGCACCCAGCTTGTCCATCACAAAGGCCGCCGGGTTGAAGCTGACCTTCGGATGCAGCGCATTCTCAACCGGCGATTCCGCAGGTTCGTAGTGTTCCGGGAACGGACCCTCGGCGAAATCCGGCGTGAACAGCTTCGCCACGCCTTCCGGCAGCATCAGAAACGCCCCGTGCGCTTGCGGCGCCGCATCGGCCTTGTAGTCTGCCGCGTCGCCTGACCAGCGTGTGCCGTTCCACCGGATCGGCGCCCGCGTCGCGTCCCACGGCTTGCCCTCATGATCGAGCGAGGCGCGGTTATAAAGGACGCGCCGGTTGGCCGGCCAGCTCCAGCTGTAGTTGGGATACAGGCCCAGCCCCGTCGGATCATCCTGTCCGCGCCGCGCCATCATGTTGCCGGCCTCGGTATAGGAGCCCGAATAGAGCCAGTTGCCGCATACCGTCGACCCGTCATCCTTCAATTCGCCGAAGCCATTCAACTGCCGCAGCGTGCCCGTCTCGCGCCCGTTCACCTCGCGCGCCACCTCAACCAGCGATGGCGACAGCGGATTGGCATAGTTCCACGACATGTTCCGTAGGGGCTCGGCGCCGGCGCCGCCCTCCTTCTCATTCAGCTCGCGAATCTTCAGAAACAGCCTCGCGATAATCTCCTGGTCGCGCAGCGCTTCGCCCGGCGGATCCACCGCCGCTTCTTTCCACTGCAGCCAGCGCGACGAGTTCACGAACGCCCCGTCCTTCTCCGCAAAGCAAGCCGCCGGAAGCAGGAACACCTCCGTCTGGATCTTCGAAGCCTCGCCCGAATCCGGATAGTATTCATCCGCCAACTCGCGCGCCCGCCAGAAGGCCGCCGTCTCCGTCTCGAAATTCTCGGCCACGATCAGCCACTTCAACTTTGACAGTGCCCCGATCATCTTCTCTGTGTTCGGCCCGTTGGCCACCGGATTCATGCCGAAGCTGATCAGCCCCTCCATCCCCCCGCGATGCATGCGGTCAAACAGAAAACCCCAGCTATGGTTGTCGTTCTCGCCCGCCTTCGGCAGCCAGTTGTAGCCGTACCCGTTCGCCGCCGTTGCCTTCTCGCCGTAGTAGGCCTTCAACAGGCTCACCATGAACTTCGATGTGTTCGACCAGTAGTTCAGCGAATCCGGCCGCAGCGGTTTCGGTGTGTTCGCCTTGACGTACTCATCGAGCGTCGCCCAGTTGGCGCGCGGCAGTTTCAGATAACCCGGCAGCATGTTCCAGGCGCCCATATCGGTCGAGCCCTGAATGTTGGCGTGGCCACGCTGCGCATTTACGCCGCCACCGGGCATGCCGATGTTGCCCATCAGCAGCTGCACCACCGCCGCGGCATGTATCAGCTGCACGGAATGCGAATGCTGCGTCCAACCCAGCGCGTACAGCACCGTTCCACTCTTGTCGTTGGCCGCCGCGACCGTGACCATCTCCGCCGCCTTCAGGAAATCCTCTTTCGTGCAGCCGCAGATGGCAGCCACCACCTCCGGCGTGTACCGCGCGTAGTGCTTCCTCATCAGCTGGAACACCGACCGCGGATGTTCGAGCGACGGATCCACCTTCGCGTAACCCTGTCCGTCCACCTCATACGCCCAGGTCGATTTGTCGTAGCGCTTGGCCTCCGCGTCCCATCCGGAAAAGTGGCCGTCCTCGAACCCGTAGCCTTCCTTCACCAGAAACGCCGCGTTGGTGTGCTGCCGCACATACTCCGCCTGAAACTTGTCGTTCGAAAGCGCGTAATGGATCAGCCCGCCCAGAAACGCGATATCGGACCCCGCGCGGATCGGCACAAAGCAGTCCGCCACCGTCGCCGTGCGGTTGAACCGCGGATCCACCACCACCAGCTTCGCCTTCCGCTTCCGCCTCGCCTCCATCACAAAGCGGAAACCCACCGGATGATTCTCCGCCGGATTGCCTCCCATCACCAGCACGACATCGGCGTTGGCGACATCGGTCCAGCCGTTCGTCATCGCCCCTCGTCCGAACGTGGCGGCCAGACTGGCCACCGTCGGGCCGTGTCAAAGACGGGCCTGATTTTCGTAGGGAACAATCCCCAGCCCGAACCGCAGCTTGCCGAGCAGATAATTCACCTCGTTGGTGTCGGTGCAGCCGCCGATCATGCCCACCGTCGCCAGACTGTTCACCGTCCGCCCTTGCGAATCGGCCGCCACGAAGCCCCGGTCGCGCGAATCCTTGATCAGCCGCGCCATCCGCGTCAGCGCATCATCCCACTCGATCGGAGTCCACTGCGAGGAGCCCGGAGCGCGATGCAGCGGCCTTGTCAGCCGACGGTCGCTGAGCACGAACTCCTTGAGCGACGCTCCCTTCGGACACAGCGTCCCGCGATTAATCGGACTTGCCGGATCGCCTTCAATATGCACAATCGCCGGTTTGACGTTATGCGCCTTATCGCCCAGCGTGTGGATCACCACCGAGCAGCCCACCGCGCAGTAGGGGCACACCGATTGCGTCTGCGTCGTGCGCGAAATCTTCAGCTCGCGCACCATCGCCGCCGCCGGCCGCAGATCAAATCCCAGCGCCGTGGCCGCCAGCGCAGCCGAGGAGCCCAGAAAGCCCCGCCGGTTCATTTGCCCGTCCATTGGGGAAGTGTACCTCGCCGAAGCCGCTAAAAGCTGACCGGCCGCAAAGCGCGGTTCTCACCTCACGCCCATCGTCACCGTTGCGCTCGTCTGCCCGCCGGCTTGCACCACAACCGGAACAACGGCTCCTGGCACGACTCCGGCGGGAATCACCGCGTTGATCTGATACAGGCCTGCCGACCCCGGCGTCAGCCCGGCGAACTGCACCTGCGCAGCCTGGCCCCCGATCGTCACTTGAACCGGCGCCACCACATGACGCAGTGGTGAGGCGGGAGTTTCAGCCCCGGCGGCGATGAGTGGCTCCACGGAGCCCAAGCCTTCGCAATAGATCACCACAACGGAGCCGCGATCGGCTGGGTTCGCGGCGTCCGCCAGCAATGCCAGATTGGCTCCGTGCACAATCGCTCCTTGTCTGGATCCACCGCCACCGCTGACGAATACCGCCGGCGCTGTTTCCGCCACCGCCACCTCTGCGTCCGCCTGCGCGGTGCCGAGGTTGACGCGAAGGGGATGGAGGATGTTTGGAGTCAGTCCGTAGGGAAGAATCGCGTTCACCTGGCTGGGTCCAGCGAAGAACAGAGGCGCCGGCAGCAGCGGTCCGGACAAGGTGAGCCTCGTCAGGCCGAGCCGGAACGGAAGCGGCAAGCTCGCCGCCGCTGCCGGGCTTTCCGCCAAGCCCGATCCGAAAACGGCGACAATTCCGCCAGGCGCCACAGGAGCTCCGGCGAGAAAGCTGGCCGCACTTACCACGGAGCCCTCGCTGATGAATGGCCCCAGCGCGCCCGTCAGCGTGCCGGACGCCTCCCGGCAACCCGTCAGCGTGCCGTTCTCGTTTGCCGCCAGTACACGTAAGGTTGCCGGAGTTAACGCGCCGCCGGCGAACAGTGTTCCGCTCCATCGGCCGGCGTCCAACGGGTCGGCAGTCAAGCTGCTGATCCGTGCCGTTCCTGTGAGGGAAGCCGTCACTTCGCCGGAGCGTAAAGGCTGGCCGTCATTGCCTGTCACGCGAACCTCGACCGGCAGGGGCGCCTGCACGGGCGAACTAAAGCCACCGGCATGGCGGAGCAGGCTGACTTGCAATCCGCCGGGCGGGCAAACCGCATCGGCGTGTCTTTCCATTTGCGCCGAGGCCGCCCGCGGCGCGTTGTCACTTACGATGAGGGCAAGATCCACGACGCGGACCCTGAGATCGCCCGCCGCGCGCAGCGACAGGGCGGTGCGGTATGTCCCGGCGCGCAGGTTGGCCGCGTTGGCCAGGATATCGAGCTCGAGTGAGCCGCCCGCGGCCACGTTTCCGGAACTCGCGCCGGGCAGGCTCCAGATGCCGTTGCCTTGCAGCTGCGCTTCGATCCGCAGCGGCGCCGAGCCGGTGTTGTGTACGCGCACGGATTGGCGCGGCAGAAGGCCTTGGCCGGTCCGCGCAGTTAACAGCAGGCCCGCCGGACGCGCCTCCCACAGGACCGTGCCGGGTTCGACCGTCAGACTGACCACGACTACTCGGGGGGAATTGTCCACTCCTTCGGCGCGCACAACGACGTCGCCGAAGTAGGATCCTGGCGCCAGCCCGGCGGCGTTCACCTGGACCTCGGTTTCGAGCGGCCTGTCCGGACTGCTGTCTCCCGCCGTCCGCGACAGGCTGAGCCATTGCGGCAGATCCGGCTCCACCCGCGTTTGCGCCGTCCAGGGGAATGCCCCTCCGGCAGCGCGGATTTGGAAACTCTGTGGCGGCAGCCGCTGGGCGCCGGCGCCTGCCTGGAAGGCGAGGCCGGTTTGCGAAAGCTCTATGAGACGGTCTCCATTGCTGACCGCCAGCAAAACCGGAACTCGAAGTTGCTCCACCGCCGCGGCGCCGGTTTCGAGATCCAGCTGAAGCGCCGCGCGGTAGACGCCCGGTGCGAGGCCGGCGGGGAGAAACGAGAACAGCACGCGGAGTGAGGAGCCGGCGGCGATCAAGGCGTTTAATGGCGTTGCCCTTACCCATCCCTGCCCGGTGAGGAACTCCAGGCTCCCTCCGTATCGAACCGGCGATGCGCCCCGGTTGAACAAAGTGAGCCCTTTGCTCAGCTGTCCGGCGCCGTGGGGCGCGCCCGCCTGCACCGCGGCGGGTTCGGCCACAAGCTGAGGCAGCGGCGCGCGGCCGACGAGAAAGCGTACGGGAATCCTGCGGCCGGCCGCGTTAACCTCTGCCTGATAGGAGCCCGGCGTCAGCCGCGACGGGTCGCCCACAACTTCAAAGAGCATCGGCGAGCGGCCCACGGCTGGGTCGACGCTCAGCCAAGGGGCCCCGCCACCGGCGGAAACCTCAATCCCCTGCCCAGGTACGTCCCCCGCCGCGCCGACTGGATGCCGGACCGGCGGTCCGCCGCTGTAGCCGCGCAGCGTCAGTTCCACCAATTCCACCTGCACAGGCCCACCTACGAGCAACGAGCAGCTCTTGCGGCCGATGGCCTGCCCGCTGTCGAGCGCCTGCACCGTGAATTCGAACAGCCCGGTTTCCGACGCCGTCCCCGATATGGTTCCGTCCGGGGAAAGAGCGAGGCCGCGGGGAAGGCGTCCGTGGAACATCTGGAAAACGTAAGGGGGCCTTCCGCCGGCGGCCTGGAAGCGCTGTTGAAAGGCTGCGCCGATGCCGGTTTGCGGCAGCGGGCAGGGCGTTTCGATGGTGACCGGAGGCAGCACGCGCAGCGTGTATCTTCGCCGCGCTGTCCGTCCCAGTTCGTCGGTCATTTCTATTTCCAGCTCGGACTGCCCTTCCCGTTCCGGCACGCCGGAGATCGCGCCTGTCTCAGCGACGCGCAAGCCCGGGGGCAGCGTGCCGCCGCTCTGACGCCACCGCAATGCTCCCACGCCGCGGCCGGAGAGTTGGACAAAATACGGTACGCCGGTCACGCCGTCGGGAAGCGCGGGAGTGAGGATTTCCGGTGGCGGTAAACTCGGAGGGCAAGGCAGAATCTGACCCGCCTGGAAGTCCGGTGCGAGTTGGAAACGTGGCAACACCTGGCCGGCCGCCGTATTGTTGTCCGACACCGGGCCCAAGCCGGCGCGCATGCGCAGCGGCACAGCGGGGCCGCCCTCGGCATAGGCGACCACCACGGGAATCTCCACGCGATCAATGCCGCCGGCGCTTTCATGCAGGATCTCGAAGACCGCCATTTGGTGGGTTCCGAAATCGGCCAGCGGCGCGAGGCCGCCGTCCAGCGCGGTGGTCGGCGCGGTGGGGGTAAAGGCGCCCGCGCCGTTCCCGTCGGTATCGATTCTCCGCGCCACGCCGGTTTGCGTAGCTCCTGCCATCACCGCCGCCCTTACGGCCGTGAAGATCCGCACTCCCGCCGGCATCACATCAAAACGCAAGTAGAGTCTCGTTCCGGAGCCGGCCAGTCCCGCCGTACTCAGGCCTCCGGTGGCGGGCGAGGCCGGATCGTACAAACCGGACTCGGTTCCATACGCCGATCCGAGAATATCCTGCGCCACGGGAGGAGGAGCAGTCTCCCCGGTAGTGGGCGGCGAAGGCGTGGCGGTGGTTCTGCGCCGGAACACCGAGGGGAACAACTCTTCCAGGCGGACCATCATTGTCCGCCCTTGCGGATAAGCCAAGCTGGCAGGGCTGGCCGCCAGCGAGCCGTTATTATCGGCGCACTGGGGGAGCGTAAACCCTCCAGGCAAGACAGCCGCGCCAGCAGCATCGAGCAGAGTCACGCCGAGCGGTGTCATCGCCTGCGCGACCGTCTGGGCGGGATTCGCGATCGGCAGCGCGGCCGACGTGGAGATGACGAAAATGAGCGAACCGGTTCCTGGCGGCAGCAACCCGCGCAGATTTGTGAAGCGGAGGATCCTCGTCCCTAATCCAGGCGGGTCAAAAGTCACCCCCTGCCAAAGCAAGGAGTTCGCGGATGCGAGGAGTGACGGATATACATTGTGGACTGTCTGGCCGGCATTGCTTGGATGACCGGGCGTCGCATAGATGATCCCGGTCCCGACACCGGTAAGTCCGCAGCTAAGGAGGGGATCGGGGCATACCTGGCGCTGGCTGGGAGCGGGATTATCGATGAACAGGAGAGCCTCGGTTCTGGCCGGGGAGACCTGTAGCAGCCGGCTTGTAACCGTGGTGTTGGCAAGAAGCTGGATGTTCACCCGCGGAACCGGCTGACCGGTTATCGTGGGTGTCCCGCCGGTGCAGGCCACGAGAACATCGCCGCCCAGCTCCGCAGAAGACCCGACCCGCGAAGCCACGTTTGCCGCGGCACTGGCAAAGCAAGCCAGGGATTGTGCAAAGGCTTGGCTCATGGCCATCGCCATTCCCAGCAACACGATGGCCAATCTAGCCTGTCTGCCCGAGAATCCTCGATGACCTCCGACTCCGCATTGCCGAATTGCAACCATACCTGAGCTTAGTACCAGAGTCTATGTGAATTGTGTTGCTTTGAGTGGAGCCGCCTCAGATTACGTTCCCGTCATATCCTTGAGCAGCCTGAAAAAGCCTTGCTTGCGCTCCGTGTTGAGCCCCCAGTTCACCGGCGGACACTGATAGCCGTCTGAGTAATCACTCTTGCCAGGATCAAAGTAGCCCCACGAAGCGTACTCCTTCACCGCCGCCAGCATGTTGTTCTCCGGCTTGTCGAAGTCGAAGTGGTCGTCCTCATTGAACAGAATCGGCATCGGACGGTAGCCCTCCACCTCGCGCGACTGCCGCACCATCTCGGAAATCCGCTTCGGATCCTTCACGCCGTTGCCGTGGATCAGCAGAAAGTCCGAACTCTTCACCACGTTCGCCTTTGGCACCGTTCCGCCGCCGTAGCTGGTGCCAACCAGCAGACGCCGCCCGCCCTTCGTCATCCCCTTCGCCATCTCGATCAGCTCATGCACCCGCGCCGGCTTCAGTATCTCGTGATCGTAGGCCCGCACGTCGCATTCGTTGTTGATCTCCACCAACACATGGCGGTAGTCGCGCGCCAGCAGCCAGTTCATCGCGTTTTCCACCGCACGCTTCACCGCCGCTTCGTCCTTCACCCGCTGGTCTTGTCCGAAGTAGAAAAAGCCGAGGATCGGAATCATGCCAAGTTCATCGGCGCGATTCAAGATCCTTTCTGTGCGCTGCATATAGGCAGGCCGCAGGTTGCCATCGGGATCGATCGCCGTGTTCTCCCACGGCTGCAACCTCGAATAACCCTCCGGCGACCCTCCCTGCAGGTTGATCGTGAAGCTCAGCAGCCCGTGCCGCTTCCATTCCGGCATCGCCGCCAGAAACTCCTTTACGTTGCGCTCCGGATCCCACTTCCCCGTGTCCGGATAGGCCCACTTGCCGCGCGTCTCCGGATTCAAATCGTCGAAGGTGCCTTGCACCATGCGCGAGTTCATGAGCAGCCCTTCGATCTTCATCCCCTTCCAGCTGCGTCCGGCGTAAGTCAGCTTGCCGTTGATCTTGAACTGATCTCCATCAATGGAAACCTCTGTCCGGCGCTTCTGCGCCATCGCCGCCCCGGCCAGGGCCGTCTGTAAGAATGTGCGTCTTTGCATTGCCTACTCCACGGAGAATTTGTAAATCGTCGTCGTCTTGTACTGTTCGCCCGCTTTCAGAACAACCGGCGGGAACGATGGCTTGTTCGGCGAATCCGGATAGTGCTGCGTCTCCATGCAGAAACCATAGCGCTGATCGTACCGCTTGCCGCCCTTGCCCGTGATCGATCCGTCCAGGAAGTTGCCTGTGTAAAACTGTAAACCCGGCTCCGTGGTGTGGACCTCCATCACCCGCCCTGTTCGTGGCTCCTTTACACGCGCCGCCAACGCCAGCGTCCCACCCTGGTTGTTCAGTACAAAGTTATGATCATAGCCCTTGCCGCGAATCAACTGCTCGTCCTTCTGTTCGATCCGCTCGCCGATCCTGCGCGCCTGCCGGAAGTCGAACGGGGTCCCCTCCACCGGACGCAGTTCCCCGGTCGGAATCAATCCGCTATCGACGGGAGTGAAACGGTCCGCCTGCACGGTCACTTCATGCCCCAGCACATCGCCCTCGCCGTGTCCTGCCAGGTTGAAGTAGGAATGATTCGTCAGATTGACCACCGTTTCCTTGTCGGTGGTGGCGAAATAATCGATGCGCAGCGCATTATCGGTCGTCAGCGAATAGGTCACCTTTACATCCAGGTTCCCCGGGTATCCTTCCTCGCCGTCCTTGCTCGTGTAGCTCAGCTCGAGCGATTCCGCGCCACCGGCCTTCCACACCACCTTGTCAAATCCCACCAGCCCGCCGTGCAGATGATTCTCTCCGTTGTTCCGCGCCAGCTTGTACTCCACGCCGTTCAGGGTGAACAAACCCTTGCCGACGCGGTTCCCGTAACGCCCGATCATGGCTCCGAAGTAGGGATGCTCCTTCAGATACCCGTCCAGGGAGTCGAAGCCAAGCACCACATCCGCGCTGTTGCCTGTCCGGTCCGGAACCTTGATTGACGTGACGATGCCGCCATAAGTCGTGATAGAAACTTCCATCCCTGCGCCATTGCTCAGCGTGTAGAGATCCACTCCCTGCCCCGCGGCAGTCTTGCCGAAAGCCTGTTTGCGCGTGGCGGACTTGTGCGGCTGTGGAGGAGGGGAGGAGGAGCAGGAGGTGAGAATGGCGGCACTCAACAGGGCCCGGAATGCAAAGGTCTGCATGGCGATCTATTTTAATATCCAACGCCAAAGGCTTGTGGAGACACTTCAGGCGCGGCAGTGCGTTTGGATGATTCGTTGAGGGGCGATGCGGAGAAGTTTGGTGTGGTTACCTCCCGGATTCGGGTTGGCTCGGAGGGGCGGAAGCAGGTTTTGGGGCGGGATAAAGAGTTTGGAGGGCCGGTTCGAGCTCGTTTGCGGGCGGAATTGGGTTTGTTTTGTAATTCCGCGTAACGGGCTGAGGGGAAGGAGCTTTGGCCAGTTCCTTGACGAGTTTGCGGCGGAGGGCCTGGAGTTGGAGGAGCTGTTTGAGGGCCTGATTGTAAGCGCGGCGGGCTGCGGACTCATAGCGGGAGAGTTTGAGGATGGACTGGTTGGCCTCGGAGTCGTTATAGAAAAGGTGGGCGGCGATGTTTAAGGGATCGGTGTCTGGGGGGAGGTGGCTGAGCAAATCGCGGCTGGGGGAGAAGAGGCGAATTTCCATTTGGGCGATGCGCTTGAGTTTCCACTGGGCTTGAGCGATTTGTTCGACGAGGAGGGATTCGGTGATGCCGGAAGGATGGAGGTCGGCTTGGAAGTCGGCGAGGAGGGCATCGTATTGAGCGGGATCCTCGCCGAGGATGATGATGTGAGCGCCGGAGAGGCCGTGCTTGACGGCGTTGGCGGCAACTTTGCGTTTGCCGGAATCGGTGCGTGGGCCGGTGGATTGCTGGGCGTTGAGACGGTTTGCGGCAAGCTGAGCAGCGGAAGTCGACATAAAAATTCTCCTGAATGGTGAAGTGTGCGCGGGCGGGCGGCCGGGCGGTGTGGATAGAGAGCTATCCGATGGGAGTGTAGCGGGCGGGAGTGCGGGGCGGGCAGATTGAAATCTGTAAGGTGTTAAGCCGAGGGAGAAAATGTTTTTGGAAGAGTTGTGATGAGTGGCAGGGGGATAGGGAATTGGCCACAGATGAACACAGATGAACGCGGATAAGAGGAAACCACTCGCTGAGGCGCGGGTTCTGTGACCTCGTGCAAAGATTGAACCGCTATCTCCCTCCCGGCGGAACCTTGCGGCTCAGCTCGTCGAAGAAGTGAAAGAGGAATGTGACCTGCTGACGGGAGGCGTCGCCTTGTTCGGCGCCCATCAAGACGGCGAAGCGCCTGCCGTCCGGCGCGATGTCGAAATTCGAGAACTGCGCGGCGGGGGCAAACTGCTTGTCCGACCACAGTCGCGGCTTATCCGGCGCAAAGCTCCCGCCGGCAACCCGGTAAGCGGCCGCCATGATCCGGTTGCCCGGCGCTTCATAGTAGGTTCTGGCGTGACCCCACATCCCCGGACTGGTAGACAGCTGTGCCGGTGAGCGAGTATTCGAAATAAGCCCGGCCGATCGACTCAGAAACCCCCTCGAGGATTGGCGAAGGGGAGCCTCCGGCTTCCAGGCGGTCCAGGGAGAATGGCACGGCAAACAGCGTACCTTTGTGGAGGAAGATGAGGTGACCGGTGGGCAGGTAGCGGCCCCAGGCCGCGCCCTTGTGGACGGTCTTGCGGATGCCGTCGGAGAGGTTGACGACATCCAGATTGGCGTCGTCATAGACGTTGGCTCGATCGCTGGCGGTGAACAGCACTGCCTTTGCGCCGGGCAGAACCTGTGGCCAGCGATGGCGGATTTCGTTGCGCGCCTTGTCGAAGCGGGTGATGGGAGCCGGCTTTCCGCCGGAAGCGGGAATCCGGAACAGGCCGCTGGAGAGCTCAAGCGAGGCGATGATGTTGCCGTCCTCTCCCCAGGAGCCGCCGCGCAGATTGGGGGCATCGCACAGCGTGAGTGAAGCGCCCCCTTCGACGGAGATTCTCTTCAGCTTGCGCCCGGCGCTGAAGGCGAGCCACTGGCCATCGGGGGAAGTGCGGCAAGCGTCATGGCTCCGGCTATCATCTTCCAGGGCAGCGCCCCGGGCGCGGGGGGAGCCGGAGGCGCGGACTCGCCGGGTTCCTGCCAGGCGTCGGCGATGTCACGGAGACGTTTCCTGGGGTCACGCTGGAGGCAGCGCCGCAGCAGGCTGTGGATGTGAGGCGGCGTCTGGCTGGGAAGCGCGGTGAAGTCGATTTCTTTCTTGAGAACCTCGGCGAGGGTGTCGCTGACGGTCTCCCCGCCGAAGAGGCGCTGGCCGGTCAGCATCTCGTACAGCACTACGCCGAAAGCCCAGATGTCGGCGCGCTTGTCCACGTTCTGGCCACGGGCTTGTTCGGCTCCTCGCCTGAAACTGCACACGCGAATTGCCATTCTCTCAAAAATCTTCCCGCTCGCCACGCCCTCCTGCTCACATCAATCCCTCGGAACCCGCTACAATAACGGCTTCATGCAAGTCATACAGGCCGGCTCGCAAAAGCTGCTGCTTCTCGAGCTGGACAACGAAATCATCAACGACATCACCAAGCAGCTTGGTTTCCAGTGCCGCATCCAGGAGTCCCGCCGCGCGCTCACGCTGGATCTGGTCGCCGCGGACCGCCAGTCTCCGCTGCTCCTGTTCGACGCCGCCGACCCTGGCAACCTCGGCTGGTTCTCCCGCTGCCAGTTCTACGTCGACGCCACCACCGCTGCCGTACTCCAGACCCCATTTACCATTGCCAACCAGAAGGACCATGCCGGTTATGTCATCCCCAACGCCGTGCGCGTCCAGATCAATCGCGAGCTGCCGGAGACTTTCCGCATGCCCGCCAAGCAGCCCGTCAACGAGCAAATCGTCTATAACGTCCTGTTCAACTTTCTGAGCGCATTGCTGCAAAACGGTGTGGCGCTTTGCGGTTCCGGCATCGTCAAGCCGCTGGCGGGCCGCGGCGATTCCTCCGCGCCTCGCGGCTGATTCGCGTCTATGCCTAACCCTGCTGTACCGGCAGCCACTGGTACTGGCTCCTCGCAAATCGGTACCACCAACTATTGGATGCGCAATCTCTTCATGGCATCCTCGAAGTAAGCGGTTTGGGCTGGCAGCGGAGACAGCCCAGGATACGATCGCGTATCCCAATGCCGGCGTCCGGTTTTCTGGAGGAGGACGGGCGCCGGCTCTCCGCATTTTTCCTCGCTAAAATCAAGAGGAGCCTCTTATGCGCTGCCTCTTGCTTCTCTTACTCCCCCTGCTCGCTTGCGCCCAGTCCACTTACTTCCCCTTCTCCATCGATCAGGACTCTCTTCAGGGCGCACCCGATTTCAGCTTCCTCAACCACCCCCTCACCGCCGCCGACCGCCTCTTTGTCCGCGATGGCCACTTCTACCGCATCGGTCCCGACCTCAGTCCCAACTCCGCCGACGACGAGCGCGTCCATCTATTCGGCATCAACTTCTCCTTCGGCGCCAATTTTCCCGCCGAAGCCGATGCCGTCCGCATCGCTCAGCGTCTCCGCCGCATGGGCGTCAACCTCGTCCGCCTGCATCATCTCGATACCTCGCCGGACCGCCTGCCGGAGAATGCCGGCAGCATTCTCACCACCGATCCCTACCCAACCATGAACCCGGTTGCCGTGGCGCGTCTCCGGCGTTTCCTCAGCGCGCTGCGCCAGGAGGGCATCTATGTCAACTTGAACCTCAAGGTCGGCTACGTCTTCCGTCCCTCCGTCGACCGCATCCCCAACATCACGCCATTTCCCGATCAGAGCAAGCCGCTGCACATGATCCACCCGCGCATGATCGAGCTGCAAACCGAGTTCACCCGCAACACCATCGATGCGCTGGGCCTGGCCGAAGATGCCGTTCTCGCCATGGTCGAAATCAACAATGAAAGCTCGCTGCTCTATAGCTGGCAGACTTCGCAGCTTGACCGCCACCTCGTCTCCGACTACCACGACGAATTCCACCGCCAGTGGAACGCTTTTCTCCGCGCGCGGTACGACACCACCCTCGCGCTTGCCGAAGCCTGGCGGGGCGGGGAAGAAGACGGCGTCAACCTGCTCGGTCCGGAGTGGCGCGTGGAAAATCAGAGTGGCGAGCCCGCCACGCTTGAGCGCGCCGAGCTCGACGGCCACACCACACTCACCGTCCGCCATTCCGCCTCCACGCGGCCCATCATCTTGAAGCAGGTCGGCTTCTCCGTCACCGAAGGACGGCAATACCTTGCCGAATTCGAACTGCGCGCCGACCTTCCCGCCGGCGTCGAGCAAACCGTCTATTGGGACGTCAAGCAGGACGTCAACCCCTGGCAGACCATCATGGGCCGCAACGTTGCCATCTCGCGCGACTGGAGAAAATTCACCATTCCGCTCACCGCCGGATTCTCCATGAACGGGATCGGACGCTTCGGCCTCTCCATCGAACGTGTCACCGCTCCGGTCCATCTCCGCAACGCCCGCCTGCTTTTGGTTGGCCGCCGCGGCCTGGCCGCCGGCGAAAGCTTGGAGGATGGCAATGTCTCGCTCCCTCGCGAAACCGAAGCCTCCATTGACGCACGCGCCAACGACTACCTGCTCTTCCTCGCCGATCGCGACCGCTTCTACCTGAACGAAATGCTGCACGCCGTCCGCGAAGCAGCCCACCCGCTGGTCCCCGTCGCCGGAACCCAGATGAACTACGGCGGCCTCCTCAACATGGACTCACACGACGATCTCCAGTATCAGGACGCCCACTTCTACGTCGATCACTACAACTTCCCCAACCTCGCCTGGGACAACCGCGACTGGCGTATCCGCGACGGTTCCAACCTCGGCGCCGGCTCCACGCCGTTCCTCAACATGGCCGCCAGCCGCCAGGCCGGCCGTCCCTACACCGTCAGTGAGTTCAACCAGAACTGGCCCAATACCCATGCCGCGGAACTCAATCCCACTCTCTCCGCATTCGCGCGCTTCCAGGACTGGGATTCCATCATGCACTTCGCCTATGCGCACAACCGCTCCTGGGATCTGGGCGGCCCGCAAGGCTTCGACATGAATGGCGACTGGACCAAGTTTCCCGCCTTTGGCCAATCGGCGTGGCTGTTCCGCTCCGGCGCTATCGAAGCGGGCTCCAACCCCGTCGACATCCCCCTCACGCTCGACCATCGCCTCCGCTCGGGCCGCGAAAAACGCAACGGCAACATCCCTGCATTCCTCACCTCGGCCTTCGGCTACGATCCCTACACGGCCTTCGTCCATCCGGTGCGCCTCGTCAAGGACGCCGAAGGCGCGCTTCCGGAGAACGCCCGCTCTCATCTTCCCCCCTACCTTGCCGACAACGGCCAGTTCACGTTCGACCGCAACAACCGACGCTTCCTACTCCATGCGCCCGCGGCCGCCGGAGCCTACGGTTTCCTCGGAGCCGGCGCCGTCACCACTGGCGCCCTCGACGTGCAGCTCGCTCCCGGAACACGCGGATTCGCCGCCGTCACCCTCACTCCGCTTGACGGCCTCCCCATCGCCGAGTCCCGCCGCATGCTGCTCTCCAACCCCGGCGCCGCGTTCGGCTCCCAGCCCGGCGCCGACCCTCCTCGCCCGCAGCAACTGGTCCGCTACCAGGGCCAGGCCGACTGGTTTACCGCCGAGCCCGACCAGTCCAACAAGCCCTCCGGCCAGCGCGGCTTCTCCCTGCGTCCTACATGGATGGAGCGCGTCGAGCTGTTCCTCACTCTCCGCACCAGCGCCTCTTCCCTTACCGTCTACACGCTCGACGGCGCGGGCAACCGCACCGGCGTTCTCACAGACCCGCACCTGATCCGCGTCGAAGGTGGCTTCCGCATTCACCTTCAAGCCGACGGCCAGCAGTTGACACCCTGGTTTGAGATTGCCGCGGAGTAGTAAGCATTCAGCGGATTCCCATGCGCCCGCCTCCGCTGCGCACCTGCATCCGCAGACGCTGTGGCCAGTCGCCCTCCACATGCTCGGCCCATAAGTCCCATTCGCGGCTATTTCCGAAATAGACCAATCGGAACTTGCCTCTGTTCGCCATGGCCCGCACCCTTGGGTCATCGCCGTTCAATACGGCCACTCCATCCTTGCCCAACCCTCCCAACAGGTCCGACTTCTCTTTCGCAGTCACCTCCAGCGTCGGAAAGTTCTCGCTGTGCTCGGCCGCGATGGATGTGATCACCGCGATATCTGGCCTCGTCAGCAGCGCCGCGCGCCACATTTGTCCAGGCGCTTCGATTCCCACTTCGATCACCGCGAACCGGTGCCAGGGCCGAACTCGTAGAATCGTACGGATCAACCCTGCTCTCCCATTTGCGTTCCCTTCCGTTTTCAGCGTCCGGTGACGGGCAGATAGAATCCTCGCCAGAATCTCCTTCGTGGTTGTCTTTCCGTTGGAGCCGGTGATCGCGATGAACGTGGTTCTCCATAGCAGCCTTCTCCAGATCAGCGCCGCCGCGGCCAGGGGAAGATTCACCAGGAAGCTGCGCCGCAAGTGATACAGCAAATCGCTCGTCATCCCTCTACCGAACCCACACCGGCGAACTCCAGCACAGCTGCCCGTCCTGCTGCTCCGCCCGGATGTAGTAGTACGATTCCCCTTCTCCCGCCGCCTGATCCGTAAACGCGAACCGCAACTCTGGACCCCGGCCCGCGGCCGTGTAGATCACCCGGTTGTTCTTCACCACCTCCACGTGTTTGAGTCGCGCCGTTCCGCGCACGTACGCCTCCAGCCTCCGCCGCGGAGGCGCCGCCATCGCCACGCCCATCATCCCGTTGCCCATCCGCAGATCAACGATCAGATTGTCCGTCGCCGCGTACGTGCGCCGCGCCTTCATCGCCGCCACAATCGACTCGCGATCCAGTGTCTCCACGTACACCGCCGCGTAGGAGATATGGGTCGACACGTGATCGGAGCTCGATTGCACTCCCATCTTGATCCCCTTCGCCCACGCGTTCCACACATAGCCGCCCGCGTAGCGCGCCTCTTCCCCTGCCGCCGGAGAGCGCGGCGTGCCCGGACCTTCATAATTCCGGCGGTATCCCTGGTAGATCTCCACGACCGGCTCCAGTTCTTCGTTGCTGTCGCGCCAGTCCGTTCCCGCCCCCGTCGCCGAGGTGTGCGAACTGGTCAGCCCACCGAACCGCCGAAGATACTCGTACAGCTTTCCCGCTCCCTCCTTGCCGCGCCGCTCCGCTTCGCCAATCTCCAGCACCGGACGGCCGCGCTTGGCGAACACCACGTTGCGGTGCCCGTTCGGCCACGTCAGGCTGCGTTCATAGCTGTACAGCGGCGCAAACCGCCCGCGAATCGCGTACAAGTCCGCCGCCTTCTGAATCCGCCACCAGTTGTACGGAATCATGTTGCCCGCCTGGTGATCGCATACGCCCAGAAAATCGAACGCCACCGCGTCCAGTGCGTAGCGGTAACTGTCCTCGAGCGACCCATCGCGATTGCCGTCCCAGCTGATATCGGTGTGCCGGTGTATATCGCCGCGCGCGATGCGGTACGTCCTGCCTCCCACGCGGGAGCGGTAGGCCCGCACTCGCGCCACATCCTCGGCCTCTCGTGCGTGCGACGGTTTCAGCGACTCGCGCCGGTGTTGAAACGCCGACAGCGGCGGTCCGCCGCCTGCCATCCCGCCGGGCGCCCGCGCCTCCATCAGGTTCTGTTCGCGCGGCGCGCCGGAGGGCCACTGCCGCCCCTCCGAGGTCCACGCCACTGCGAAGTCTTTCCTCCCTGTCCACACCGCCGCCAGCGGCGAATCAATGCGGCCCCATCCCTCCGGGAACTCCACCATCGGCGCCCATCGCGATCCATCCAGCCACGTCATCCCGATTCGCCACATCGCGCGGCTCGACTCCTCGCCGCCGCCACGCTGTGGCAGATTCACCCGGTAGTGGAAAAACACCGCCGGATTCCCGTCGCCGTCCAGCACCAGCTTCGGATTGTGAAATACCTGCCGCAGTTCTCCCGGCACCGCCGCGCCCAAATCGGCCGCGGGTTCCATCAGATGCCCTCCTACCAGAGCCGCCACTCGTGTCTGCCGCCTTACCAGCAGCCCCCTCCCGTTATCCTCAATCCCTTGCCCGTAGTCCTTGCCCCAGTTGGAATCACCTTCATCCCAGGCCATCCACAACCGCCCCTGCTTGTCATACTGTCCACTAACTCGCGATTCCATGGCCTCGCTCCAGGTGATCCTGCGCAAGCTCCCGAGCCGGCTCCCGCGCCACTCCTTCATCGCGATATCGTAGTTGCCTCGCTCATAGGTGTCCCAAAGAATCGCCACCCCTCCTCCCGGGGCGGCGGCCAAGGCAGGCTCCCAATCATTAGCGGGCGTTGTGGACACTCGCAATTCCTGGGACCACCTCTCGCCGTCGAACCGCTTCGCATAGATGTCGAAATTGCCGTTCCGCGCACTCTGCCATGCCAGGTACATCTGCCCGTCCTGTCCGTAAGCAAGCGTGTGGTAAATGTCGGAGCCCCCAGACTCCGTCAGCCGGTGTATCGCCGACCACTGCTTGCCGTCCCACCTCCGGCCATGCAGATCGAAGTCTCCCTTCACCTGCGCCGACCACACCACCCAGATCCCGCCTCCCTTGTCTTCGCCCAGCGCCGTCCGGAAATGATCTCCTCCCGCGGGGGCCACTTCCTCCGGCGCTTGCCGGTTCCTGCGAACCAGCACGCGGTCGCCGCTGCCTTCATGCTCCTGCCAGGCGACCCACAAGTTCCCATCGCGCGCTTCCAGCATCGAGGGATAATCTTCCGCCGCTGGGCCGCTGGTGACGGCTTGTGCGGCAGGGACCATGCGCACTTCCACCCGCCCGCCCAGGAACATGCGCGCCGCCTTCCAGGCTTCCAGACCTCCCGCAATCGTGAAACTGCCCTGCGCCGTCTGTACTTGAAACGACTGCCCCGCGTCGAACTCCACCACCAAGCCTTTTGCCGCCACCCGCTCCCGCCTCGAGGTCGGCTGCATGGTCTTTTCATACGGCGTGTCCCAATAGGGCTCGCGTTTGGTCTGGCACTTCCAGCTGGAGCCGGACACCTCCTCTCCCGCTCCGAATTGCCAGCTCCGCAGCCCTCGCGGCGCTGGAGAGATGCTGCCGCTCCAATCTACGTCTGCCTTCCCGTCAATGCCAAAGCGGATCAGCAGCGCCTGTCCGCCAGCTTCCTGAGCCTTAACCGCCACGGGTTGCCGGAAGCGCGTCGCCTGCCACGCCGCCACTGCCAGTGCCCCGGCCGCCACCACCCATACATGCCTGCCGAATCTCATGTATGGAGTGTACTCCTCAACTCACCGGCGCCGGGCGCTGAAATCCTGCTCGCTCCATTGGCGTGTTTCTCCCCGTTGCAGCCGCAAATCGATCTCCTCCCCTTTGTACCGCACACGCAACGGCCGGCCGAGACCCGAAGTAATGCGCGACTGTTTCAGCTTTCCATCCTCCCACTCGATGTTCACTTCAAAACCGCCTCGTGCCCGCAAACCCGTAACCGAACCCTTACTCCAACTCTGCGGCAACGCCGGTAGCAAATGCAGAAAACCCGCCTTGCCGCCGTGCACCCTGCCCGGGTCCGATGGCGTTGCGTACGGATCGTGGCTTTGCAGCAGCATCTCCGCAATACCCGCCGTTGCGCCGAAGTTCCCGTCAATCTGGAACGGCGGATGCGCATCGAACAGGTTCGGATAGGTGCCGCCCGACCACGGACCGGACCGTCTTGGCCCTGTGCTGGCCGGCCGCAGCAGATTGCGCAGGATTCTCATTGCGTGGTCGCCGTCCAGCAGCCGCGCCCAGAAGTTCACCTTCCATCCCATCGACCAGCCCGTCCCTTCATCCCCGCGGAATTCCAGTGTCCGAATCGCCGCGCGGAACAGATCCGGCGTCCCGTAGGGCGTGATCTCCGCGCCCGGATGCAACCCCCATAGGTGCGATACGTGCCGGTGCTTGTTCTCCGGATCGTCCTTGTCTTCCAGCCATTCCTGCAACTGCCCGAACCGGCCAATCCGGTTCGGCGCGATCCGCGCCCGCAGCTTCGTCCAACTCGCACGCGACTCCTTATCCACGCCCAGATCCTCGGCCGCCGTGATCGCGCTTGAAAAAAGCGCCCGTACAATCTGGTGGTCCATCGTCGGCCCCATAACCAATCCGCCGATCTCCGGTGAATTGCTCGGTCCGCTCACCAGCCAGTTGCGTCCCGGCCGCTCCACCAACACCGCCGCGAAGAACTCCGCCGCGCCCTTGATCAGCGGATACGCCTCCCGCCGCAGGAATTCCCGGTCGCCGGAAAACAAATACTGCTCCCACAGATGCAGCGCCAGCCACGCCCCGCCCGTCGGCCAGATCCCGTGGTTGGATGCATTGATCGGAGCCGAGCCGCGCCACAGGTCAAAGTTATGATGCAGCACCCACCCCGGCGCGTTGTAATGCTCCCGCGCCGTAATCGCCCCTGATTCGGCCACCTCGCGCAACGCGGCAAACAGCGGCCGGCTGCACTCGGCCAGCGCCGTCACCTCCGCCGGCCAGTAGTTCATCTCCGTGTTGATGTTCACCGTCCATTTGCTGTCCCACGGAGGCTCCCGCAACGCGTTCCAAATCCCTTGCAGATTCGCCGGCTGCGATCCCTCACGGCTGGAAGAGATCAGCAAATAGCGGCCATACTGAAACACCAGCGCGATCAGGTGAGGATCCTTGCCGCCGGCAAACCCGGCTATCCGCTCATCCGTCGGCCGCTCCGCGGCGTCGCTCGTCCCCAGGTCCAGCGTCACCCTCTGGAACAGGTTCTGGTAATCAGCTATTGCCGCTCGCTTGACCGCTTCATACGCCGCCTCGCGCACACCTTCCATCTTTTCCTCTGTCCTGACGGATGGGTCGCCCGACACATCTCGATAGCTGCGGAAATTCGTCGCCGCCGCAACATAGAGCGTAACCGCGTTGGCGTTCTCAATCTCCAGGCCGGCCTCTCCGGCTCGCATCACGCCGCCCTCGGGAACCGCCATCAAACGCGCTTCATACCGAATCGCTCCTCCCTCCACGCCTCCGCGCAGCCTTAATCCGTAGTCTCTTGTTGTTTCGGTGGTTGTGCCCGAGTGCGCCGGTCGGAACGTTGCTCTCAGATGAATACTGCCAGGCTTATCGGCCGACAGCCGCACCGCAATCACCTGCCGCGGGTGGCTCGCCAGCACCTCCCGCCGGTAGTTCACTCCCCGATGACGGAACGCTACCGAAGCCACCGCCGTTTGAAGATCCAATTCGCGACGGTAGTTGCTCACGGCCTCCTCTTCCAGGCCGGGAAACAGAAGCACCAGATCGGCCAGCGGCTGATACGCCATCTGCCGCAGCGGCGCACTCATGAACTCGCGTCCGGCCAGCGCTTCGGCTTCCTTCTGCTTGCCCTCCCACAGTAGCGTGCGGATCGCCTCCAAGTGACGGTGCGCCCCTGCCCGCGCGTAGCTGCGCGGCTCCCCCGTCCACACCGTGTCTTCGTTCAGCTGCAGCCGCTCCATCTCCACACCGCCATGCACCATCGCGCCAAGACGCCCATTGCCTACCGGCAGCGCCTGCACCCATTCGCGCGCCGGCTTGGTGTACCACAGCGTCAACGGTTCGGCGGCGCTGGCCATCGCCGCAAGCATCAGGGAAAGCAGCACCCGTAGTCCCATCCCGGAATTCTCCTCCTGTCCACACTATCACCGCCATGCGCCTCAAGCCCCAACCGGTTGGGTGACTTCGCGCAGTTCCCCTCTCCCCGCACAGCGCATTTTCACCACTTTGGCCATATTTCGCTATGGAGCCTCAATTGCTCTCTCTTTACGAAGGAGTCAGATCTATGCGTCATTCCAACTCTCAGGGCAAGTCGCCGGCTTTCTTGCAAGGCGTGCTGCTTGCTATCGTTATCGCCATCGGCGCCGTCGTGCTCTACGCACAGAAGACCGAAATCGTGACCGTGCAGCCCAGGCCCACTTCCCCCGCATCCGGAGCAGAAATGTTCACCGCATACTGCGCCGTTTGCCACGGCAAGGATGCCAAGGGCAACGGCCCGGCAACTCCGGCGCTCAAAGTGGAACCTCCAAACCTGACCATGCTCTCCAAGCAGAACAAGGGCAAGTTTCCCGAGATGAGCATCTACTCGATGATCAACGGCGACTCCACGGTCACGGCTCACGGCACCCGCGAAATGCCCATCTGGGGCCAGGTGTTCCGCGACATGGGCCGCGATGAGGCTCAGGCCAAACTGCGCGTGCGCAATTTGACCAAGTACATCGAGTCGTTGCAGGCGAAGTAGCCGCTCTAACGCTGCGCCCGGCTCGCCGCCAGCTTGGAGAACACATCTCCAAACGCGGGGACATTCGATTTCAACTGATCGAAATCGGCCTTCGAGATCAGCAGTACATCCATCGCCGTTTGCGCCCTTACCGTCGCGTTGCGCCCGTGCCCGCTCAGCACCGCCATTTCGCCGAAATACTCGCCCGGCCCCAGCGTCGCGAGTAAATGCTCCTGCTCCCCATTCATCCGCAGAACATCGCAGGCGCCCTTCCGGATCACATAAACGCAATCGCCGACGTCGCCCTGATGAAACACTACCTCTCCGGGCTCGAAATGCTGCTCCAGGATTCCACCCTCCGCCCGCAGGCTCAGCTGCACCAGGTCCGGCGGGAACAACAGCGCGATGAACCAGTCCGCCGCGATCCTCACCTTCCGGTTCAGTCCCGGCATCTTCATCAGGTAAATCGACCGCCACAAGAACCATGCCAGAAGCCCGGAAATCTTGAACCCGAACACCTCCGCCACCGCCGAATTGTGCCCCAGCGCTCCCAGCTTCCCCAGCCCTTCAAATGCGAACACGGTCTTGCTGCCGCCGCGAATAACCGCTGCCATGTTGTGCGCCGCCGTTTCGGCTTCCCGCGTGGCATGCTGCGCCGTCGGTGGAGCCACGTTGCCCGCCGCTGTCTTGATCGAGGCGCAGTCGCCCAGCGCCCACACCACTCCCTCCTGCCCCTGCACCTCCAGGTGCCCGTTGACCAGTAGCCGGTCCTTCTCCTTCGCGCACTCCAATTGGCGCAATACCGGCGACACCGCCGACGGCACCGTCGAAACGATCGTCTTCGCCGGAATGTCGCCGCCGGTCTTCAGAATCGCCTTCTCCGAAGTTGCCGCCACCAGCCGGTCCTTGAGCCGCAGCTCGACGCCGCGCTTGGCCAGCAGCCTCTGCGCGAACTCCGCCAGCGCAGGATCCATTTCCGGCAATATCCGCTCGCCGGAATGCACCAGCACGCACCGTATCTCCCCCGCCGGAATGTTGCGGTAGCGCCGCGCCACCGCGCGCACAAAATCGTTCAGTTCCGCGATCACCTCCACCCCGCTGAAGCCCCCTCCTCCCACCACGAACGTCAGTAGCCGCCGGCGCAGTCCCGCGTCCCGCTCCACATCCGCCTCTTCCATGCAGCTGATCACACGGTTGCGCAGCGTCAACGCGTCCACCAGCGTACGGAACGGCAGCGCATGCTCGAACATCCCCGGCATCCCGTAAAAGTTCGTGATGCCTCCCAGCGCGATCACCAAATGGTCGTAGGGCAGCTCCAGCCGCCGCGGATGGAAACCAGGACTCACCGTCACCACCCGCCGCCCCAGGTCGATCTCCTCCACCTCCCGCATCACCAGGTGCGTCCGGGGGCACAGCAGCCGGATCGGACTCACAATGTCGGTGATCCCGATCGAGCCCGAAATCACCTCGGGCAGCATCGGCTGGTAGACGAAATAATTCTCGCGGTTCACCAGCGTGATCGAAGCCTCATCCGGCTGCAGCCGTTTCTCCAACGCGCGCGCCGTGTACACACCCGCGAAACCTCCGCCCAAAATCACAATCCGCTTCCCTGCGCTCACGATGCCTCCGCCAGCCTCCGCTTCAATTCCGGCATCGCCTCCAACGCCGCCTGCCGCCCGGCTTCGATGATCTCGCCCGCCTTCTCGAACCCATCCCATTCAAACCGGCTCACGTCCGGGGTGATGATCACGTCCGATTGCCGCTGCCACTGCTCCTCGGTCCGCTCTTGCAGGATCTGGAAACAACGATTCACCACGCTCAGCATGTTTGTGCTGTCGAAGGAGCAATCCGGCGCGCGCAGCGGAACCGACGCAACACAGGCCGGATTCAGCAGCTGTATCGCTTCCGCGGGAACATCCATGCTGATCGCCCCGTCCACCAGGTTGTAGCCGTCCAGTTTCACCGGCATGAACAGACCCGGATAGGAACAGCTTGCGCGGATCGGACCGATCACATCGCCGCGATCCTTGAAGATCACCGGGTCCCCGCACGCCAGATCCGTCGCCACTACTGCCAGCGGAATGCGCATCTTTTCGAACTCATACACCGTCAGCAGCCGCTTGAGAAACCCCGCCATCCGCTCGCTGGTCACCAACCCCATCCGCGACACCGTCCACCGCGCCACATCGCCGAACCGCATCTTCCGCGCGATCCGTTCAATTTGATCCAGTGGCGTGCCGCTCGCGTAAGCCCCCGCCATGATCGCCCCGGCGCTCACCCCCGCAATCGCCGATACGGGAATCTTCTGTTCCTCGAAAACCTGCATCACGCCAATATGCGCAATGCCGCGCGCGAAGCCCCCACCCAGCGCAAGTCCAATCCCTCCGCGCCGCTCCCGCAGCCATCCCGACAGGCGCAGAGCACGCCCCACTCTTCCCAGTGCGCCGCCGATTGTCTGCCCCACCCTCGATGCCGAGCCCATTCAATCTATCTCTCCAACTCCCTCCACAACCCCGCGTAACTGCGCTCCCACAGCCGGCTCGCGCTTTCCCACCTCGGCAGATCGTCGAACCGAAGCAACCCGCCCGCCTCCTGCTCTGTCTTCCCCTGACGCTTCAATTCCAGCAGCCGGCTCTGCACCGTCGCGAACGACTTCCTCCATTCGGCCAGGTCCGCCTTCTTCATCACCGGCCCGTGGCCCGGGATCACTGTATCGAAATCCAGCTTCAGCACCGCATCTAGCGTCTTCACCCACGCCGCCCCGCTCCCACCGGACGAATAATCGATGAACGGCCGTCCCGCCACAAACAGGTCGCCCGTGTGGATCGTCCGCAGCGCCGGGAACTGGATCACCGCGTCGCCATTGGTGTGTCCCGCACCCCAATGCCACGCCTTTACCTGCTTGCCGCCCAGATGCACCCCCGCCGACTCGGTGAACGTCACGCGTGGCAGCCCCGGCATCTTTCCCCTGTCCATATTCGCCCGCGCGTTCTCATGCGCGATCACGTCCGCTCCATGCCCTAACAGCTTCGCGTTCCCGCCCGTGTGGTCCCCGTGCTGGTGCGTGTTCAGTACATACTTCACCGGCTTGCTGGATAGCCCCGACACCTTCTCCAGAATCTGCGGCACGTTCTGCTCGAACTTATCGTCCACCAGAATCACGCCTTCCTCGGTCGTATAGACAGCCACATTCCCGCCCGATCCGACGATCACGTGAAGGTCATCGGCAACCTTGGTTACCGTCAGCTCGGCCGGCTGCTGGCTCAACGCCACCCACAACCCGGCAAGAAAAACCACTGCCCCTGCGCTTCGTACGTATTTGATCTTCATGGGAAGCACTCTATCAAACCCCGCGGTGCGCCATCATAGTCACATGCTGGAGCTCATGCTAAGCGCCGCCTTCCCCGGCGCCCGCCTGCTTCATCATGAGCCTTTACCGGACGGCCACCGCAACACCAACTACAAGCTGCAAATCGACCGCCTCGCCGTTCCCGTCGTCCTCCGCATCTACCAACACGAAGCCTGGCTTTGCCGGAAAGAACTCGACCTGCTTCAACTGCTGCGCCCCTCGGTCCCCGTTCCCGAAGTCATCTACGCCGCACCCGAAGGCATCGACGACTCGCTTCCCTTTCTCCTCATGAGCTTCATCGACGGCGTCAGCTTCCGTCAACTGCGCCGCGCCGGAGAGACCGATGCCATCGCCCAGGCAGCCTTCTCTGCTGGCGAGACCCTTGCGGCCATCGGCCGCACGAGCTTCTCCAAGCCTGGCTGGCTCGGCCCTGGTCTCTCGGTGATTGCTCCCTTGCTCGAAGGCGACGACCCGATCCCGCGATTCATCGACCAATGCCTTGCTTCCGGCCCCGCTCAGCTCCGCCTCACAGCGAACCTCCGCGCTCGGATCCACAGCCTCATCTGGTCGCAGGCTCCCGCATTGGCCGATGCTGCCCGTCAATCCCGGCTCGTCCACGGAGATTTCCACAAACGCAACCTCCTGGTCCACCAACTCCACGGCCGTTGGAAAGTCGCCGGAGTGCTCGACTGGGAGTTCTCCATCTCCTCTTCTCCCCTCACCGACATCGGCAATTTCCTCCGCAACGAACCCGCCTCATTCCCCCTCGCCGAACCTCACTTCTCCGCTGGGTTCCTTCACGCTGGCGGAACACTCCCCGAGGACTGGCGCCGCCAGTCCCAACTCATCGACCTAACCGCCATCTGCGAACTGCTATCCCGCACCGATCTCCCCACCCACATCACATCCGAACTCCTCCAAGTCCTCCAGGCCACCTAGGGGGAATCGTCTACACTGATTTGATATGGCCCATCGGCTTCCCGCGCTCCTGGCGCTGATCGCTTTCCTGCTGCCGGCGCAAGAGCCCCGCGGAGCCGCCGCTGTCAAGGCTGGACTTGACCGCCTGCAGGTGCTTGGTAGCGTGCTGATGATCGCCGCCCATCCCGACGATGAGAACACCGCCCTGCTTGCCTGGTGCGCCCGCGGCCGCCATCTGGAAACCGCCTATCTTTCGCTCACACGCGGCGAGGGCGGCCAGAACCTGATCGGTTCCGAGCAAGGCGACCTCATGGGCGTCATCCGTACGCAGGAGCTGCTCGCCGCCCGCCGCGTCGATGGCGCACGCCAGTTCTTCACACGAGCCATTGACTTCGGTTTCTCCAAAACAGCGGAGGAAACCCTCGCCAAATGGGGCCAGGAACAGGTGCTCGCCGACGTCGTCTTCGTCATCCGCAAGTTCCGGCCCGACGTCATCGTGCTCCGCTTCTCCGGCACCCCGCGCGACGGCCACGGTCATCATCAAAGCTCCGCCATCCTTGGCAAGGAAGCCTTCACCGCCGCCGCCGACCCCAATCGTTTCCCCGAGCAGCTCAAACACGTCAAGCCCTGGCAGGCAAAACGCGTCCTCTATAACGTCTTCGCCTTCGGCCGCCAAGGCGGACAATCTCCACCTCCGGCCAACCAGATCACCATCGATACCGGAGAATACAACGCCCTGCTCGGCATGTCCTACGGTGAATTGGCCGGCGTCAGCCGCAGCCTCCACCGCTCCCAGGGGATGGGCTCCTCTGAGCGCAAGGGCTCCGTTCCCAACCAGCTCCTTCACGTCGCCGGCGACCCTGCCTCCACCTCCATCCTCGACGGCGTCGACACCACCTGGAAGCGTGTCACCGGCTCCCAACGTGTCGCCGGACTTCTCGCCCAGGCCGCCCGCGAATTCCATCTCGATCGCCCCGCTGAAGTGGTCCCCACCCTCGCCGCCGCACGCGCTGAAATGGCCCGCCTCGACGACCCCTGGGCAAAAATCAAACTTGTGCAGACCGATGAACTGATCGCCGAAGCCGCGGGCCTCTGGCTCGACGCCAACGCTGCCCGCTACTCAATCGCTCCCGGCGGCGAACTCAAAATCTCCCTCACCGCCCTGAACCGGTCCAACCAGCCCGTCTCGCTCAACTCACTTCACCTTGACGGCGCCCAACCGGTCACCTTGGAGGAAACTCCACTCGCCTACAACAGGCCCTTCACGCGCGAGCTCGCCCTCCGCATCCCCGCCCATGCGCCGCCCTCGCAGCCCTACTGGCTCCGCCGCCCCCACGACGGAACCCTCCACGCCGTCGATGATCCCCATCTGCTCGGCCTCCCCGAAGGCGCTCCGGTTTCCCGCGCCCGCTTCGCCCTCCGCATCGCCGGCGTCGACATCCACCTCGAACGTCCCGTCGCGCATCGCTGGGTAGATCGCGTCCGCGGCGAGCTCACACGCCCCGTCGTTGTCACCCCCGCCGTTGCCGTTGAGTTTGCGGAAGCCGCACTCGTTTTCCCCTCCCGCGATCCTCGCAAAGTGGAAATCGAAGTGAAGGCCGTTACCGGCTTGGCATCCGGTGAAGTCACCCTCGATGCCCCCGCCGGCTGGAAAGTCACACCCGCCGTCGCTCCCTTCCAGCTCGGTGACGATGAAACCTGCATCGTCGCTTTCGACGTCACCCCGCCCGCCGAACCCGGACGCGCCGCACTCCACGCCTCCGTCCGCATCAACGGGGCCGAAACACGCGCCGGTCTCCGCGTCATCGCCTATGAGCATATCCCGCCTCAATCGCTCTTCCCGCGCGCCGAAGCGTCGCTCGTCCGCCTCAACGCCGTCACCCGCGCGCGCCGCATCGGCTATGTCATGGGAGCCGGCGACGACGTCCCGAAAGCGCTCCGCCAAATGGGCATGGAAGTCACTCTCCTTTCCGATGAGGATTTGAGCCGCGGCGATCTCTCCCGGTTCGACGCCATCGTCACCGGCGTCCGCGCCTACAACACCCGTGCCCAACTCCGCGCCAACCAGCCGCGCCTGATCGACTATGCCGCCAAGGGCGGCACGCTCGTCGTCCAGTACAACGTCCTCGAAGGCGGATTCGGCGGCGGCGATCCCAGGCTGCTCGAAAAAATCGGCCCCTATCCTTTGAAAGTCAGCCGCGACCGCGTCACCGTCGAAGAGGCTCCCATGACCCCAGTGCAGGAGGATCACGCCCTGCTCCAATCCCCCAACCGCATCACCGCCGCCGATTTCGATGGCTGGGTGCAAGAGCGCGGCCTCTACTTCGCCTCCGAATGGGACCCCAAGTACCAGCCCATCTGGCGCGTCCACGATCCCGGTGAAAAGCCGCTCGAGGGCTCGACTCTCTTCGCCCGCCACGGCAAAGGCGTCTACATCTTCACCGCGATCAGCTTCTTCCGCCAGCTCCCGGCCGGAGTGCCTGGAGCCTACCGCATCTTCGCCAACATGCTCAGCGCCGGCCGCCCATGACGCCTGAACCGCCGGACATCGATCCCCCGCCCATCCTCGGTACGTGGGGCCGGCTCTACCTCGCCGTCGCACTCTTCCTTGCCCTGTTGATCGTTCTCTTCGCCGTCTTCACCGAGGTGTTCACCCCATGAGGCCTCTTGACTGGTGGGTGCTGGCCGCCTCACTCGTCTTCATCATCTCTTACGGCCTCTATCGTTCCCGCGACACCGGCAGCGTCAACAAGTATCTCCTCGCCGGCAAGACCATGCCTTGGTACGCCATGGCCTTGTCCATCATGGCCACGCAGGCCTCCGCCATTACCTTTATCTCCACCTCCGGCCAAGCCTACGTCGATGGCATGCGGTTCGTGCAGTTCTACTTCGGACTGCCACTGGCGATGATCATCATTTCCGCCACCGCCGTCCCGCTGTTTCACCGTTCCAACGTCTACACCGCCTACGAATATCTCGAGCAGCGCTTCGACGCCAAGACGCGTGTTCTCGTCGGCATCATCTTTCTTATCCAGCGCGGCATCGCCGTCGGCGTCGCCCTCTACGCGCCGGCGCTTGTCCTCACCGTCATGCTCGGATGGCCCGATCAGTACACCACTGTCATCATGGGCACGCTCGTCGCCGCCTACACCACCTTCGGTGGCATCAAGGCTGTCACTTGGACCGACTTCCAGCAGATGCTCGTCATGTTCTTCGGGCTTTTCCTCGCTCTCGGCATGGCCATCTATCTGTTGCCCTCCGACGTCGGCCTCGGCGGCGCGCTTCAACTGGCGGGCGCCGCTGGCAGGCTCAACGCCGTAGTCACCAGCTTTGATTGGAACGACCGTTACAACCTCTTCAACGGCCTCCTCGGCGGCATGTTCCTCGCGCTCTCTTATTTCGGTTGCGACCAGTCCCAGGTACAGCGCTACCTCACCGGCCGTTCCATCGCCCAGTCGCGCCTCAGCCTCCTGTTCAACGCCGTCGCCAAAATCCCGATGCAGTTCTTCATCCTCGCCATCGGCGCCATCGTCTTCGTCTTTTACACTTTCGAAAAACCCCCGCTCGTCTTTCACCAGGTCGAACTTTCCAACATCAGCCGCGAATCGGAGTACCCGGCGCTCGCCGCGCGCTACGACAACGCCTTCGACGGCCGCCGCCAGGCCGCCCGCCAGTATCTCAACGCGCCCGGCGAGGAAACCCTCGCCGCCTACCGTCAGGCCCAGAAAAACTTTGAAGGTGTCCGCAAGGACGGTGTCGCATTGATCGAGAAGAAATCCGGAGCTGGATTCAACGACACCAACTACATCTTCCTCAGCTTCGTCATGAAGTATCTGCCCGCCGGCCTGGTCGGCCTCATTCTCGCCGCCATCTTCGCCGCCGCCATGTCCACCATCTCCGCCGAGATCAACTCGCTCGCCACCGTTACCGTCATCGACATCTACCAGCGCCACATCCGCAAGGGCGCCACCGACTCCCACTATCTGCTCGCCTCCCGCCTGGCTACCGTCTTTTGGGGCATCTATGCCATCGTCACCGCCGGCTTCGGACGCAGTCTCGGTTCGCTCATTGAAGCCGTCAACATGCTCGGCTCTCTCTTCTACGGCGGCCTGCTCGGCGTCTTCGTCCTCGCCTTCGGATTCCGCCGCGTCGGCGGTACGGCAGCCTTCATCGGCGTCCTCGCCGGCGAAGCGGCCATCTTCTACGCCCGCTTCTTCACGGAAATCTCTTTCCTCTGGTACAACGTCATCGGTTGCGTCGTGGTCGTCGCCGTCGGTCTTGCCCTTAGCCTGCCGCGTTTGCACGCACGGGCCTGAAACTGCTAACATATTCCTAGTTATTTGTTTTTTGTCGGCGTCCCGTCCCTGGGCGAAGGGCGATGCCGGCATAACCCCAAACAAACCCATACAAAGGAGTCACTTGTTTACTGCTCTCTTCCTGCCCAGGCGGAAAAGCTACCTAAGTTATGAGACGCATCATTGGACTCGGGCTGCTTCTGGCTGCCTCCTCGCCGATGAGGTTTCCTTTGCAGCAGCCCGCCGAAGTGCTGCAAAGCCCTTATGAAGACTCTTTCGAGCAGTGGATGAATCAGCTCGCCGAGACCGAATCCGGCAACGATCCCACTCTCAGAATCCTCGACACCAACCGCAAATACTCCTACGGCTGCCTTCAGTTTCAGCTATCCACATTCCGCCAGTATTCCCGCGAATTCTCCCTCTTTGAAGATAGCCGTGCCGTAAACCTGCGCGAGGAGATCTACAACTGCGAAAACCAGCGCAAACTCGCCGCTCTCATGATCCGCGAAGACTACGGCAACTGGCGCCATTGGCGCAACAGCGTCAAGAAGATCGGCATGCCCCCCCGCCTCTGAGCCGATCCTAAAATTGCTTCAACGAACGCAGCATCGGCTCCGTATTCCGTCCGCCTGGCAGCTCCACCGCGTGGATGATACGCCACTTCGCGTCCTTGGCCCCGATGTAGTGCGCCGTCTCCCGGTCCGCCCCCATCAAAATAACAATGATGCCCGCCTTCCTGTAATGCAGCGCGCGGTATTGCCGCTCCCCCAGGTCAGACTTCCAGCGGTCCTCATCCGGCTTCCCCAGTTTCCTCACTACGTCAAAATAGTCGTTCTGCCCCGTGAACCCAAGATCCGCCTGCAATACGGGCTGGAACTCCACTGTTCCGCCCGTCGATCGTAGCCGCAGCACCGCGACCGCCGCCACGGTGATAAGCAGCCCGACCACCAGCGCCCCCACGATCATCCGCCCCATCCCCGATTCCGTGCCTGAACCGCCGCTGCGCAGCGCCGCCACGGCCTCCGCCACTGGCGAGGACTGCTTCACCGGCGCCTCACCCACTGGCGGCCCGCCGCGCGCCACCGTCTTCGATGCCGGCATCGGCAACACCCGCCGCGTATGCGGCCACACACCTCCGCCCTTGTACTCCAGTTCCCGCCGCAGCCCCATAATCATCACCGGCTCTTCCACTTTCGAGATCTCCCCCAGGTAACTCCGCGCGATCCAGATCTCCGCCTCGCTCTTGGTGTTCTTCACCAGAATCTCGCTCCAGTTCCCCCGCACAAAAGTCCATTCGTTATGCTCGACGTTCACGATCGGCGGATAGAAGGAGAACTTCCTCTCGCCCAGGTCGTCGATTTGCGGCGGCACAGGTGTGGAAGCCATGAGGGTTGCCGTTCATATTATCTCAAAGCCTATGCCGCACAGCCGCCTCTTGCCCTGTCTATCGCTCGAGGGTTCATCATGGAATCATGCTGAGCGTTTCCAGGCTCGCCCACGCCTGCGGCTTGAGCCGCAGCACTGTGCTCTATTACGAGTCCATCGGCCTGCTCCGCCCCTCCTCGCGGAGCCCGGCCGGCTACCGCCGCTACGGCCCCTCCGAACTCGACCGCCTCCGCTCTCTCTGCGCCTACCGCGGCGCCGGACTCAAGATCCGCGACATCGCCGAAATCCTCTCCAGGCCGTCTAACGACGCCGCCGGCGTGCTGCACCGCCGCCTGCTCGAAATCGCCGATGAGATCAACAAACTGCGGGAACATCAGCTTCCTTCACATCCCGGGCCCTGAAATCGCCGACATCCGCGATTGGAGCCGTCAGCACAACTCCTGATCAGGGCTGGATGGCGATATCCACCTGGTCGTGGAACGCGTCCTGCGTCTCGATGCCCACCGGAATCCCCGCCCCGCCGGGCGCATTCGCCGGAATGACGACGTTCAACTGGTACAGCCCCGCCAGCCCCGGAGCCAGGCCCTTGAACGTCACCTGCGCCGCCTCCCCGCCGATGTAGACATTCACTGCCGCTGTCACCAGGTTCAGCGGATTTGCCCCGCCCGCCGCTCCATCCGGCACCGCCGGAGACACCGCCCCCAGCCCCGTCAGGAAGATCAGCACGGTCTCCCCGCGCCGCGCCGGATTCGCAGAGCTCACCAGGCTGAAGTTCGCCTTCGTAATCGCGCCCGGCCCGAATCCCGCCGGCGGCACCGAAAAGATCCCCGGCGATGTCCGCGCCACAGGCACTTGAATCTCATTGGACCGCGCCGCATTGTTCACCACCACGATCACCGCCTGACCCGTCGTCTCGGTCGCCTGCGGTACCAGGAAGCTGATCTGTGTCGCGCTCACCAAGTACACCGGCGAAGGCCGGTTGTTCACCAGCACCTGCACTCCGTTCAGCTGCGCCGGAAACGGCAGGCTTGCCGCCGTCGCCGCGCTCTCCGCCAGCCCCGAACCGAACAGCGTCACGAACTCACCCGGCGAAATCGGATTCCCCACCGGCGCAAAGCTCGCCGCGTTCACCGCACCATAGGGATGCAGAAACACCCCCGTGCCCGCCGTCACCACCGGAGCGCGCACCCCGAACACCAGCTCGTAATTGTTCCCATCCGCCAACGCCACCCCCGAGCCCAGAAACGCGTTGCCGCCCGCCCCCACCGCCACGCTGTTCAGCTCCAGACGTCCCGTCCCGTCCCCGCCCAGCGTGTACCGGTTCACCCCGCTGAAATCCGTCACTCCATCCAGAGCCCGCACCCGCCGGCTCATCAACAGCACACCTCCTCCGGTGGAATTGTTCGATCCCGTATGCGCGTTGAACCGCCCTCCCTCCAGCCGGATCCCCGCGCTGTAATAAAGGTCCCGCCAACTCCCGTTGTTCGCCGTTCCCGTCAGCGGCTTCATCCCGATCAGAAAATCATGCACGCCCGCCTCGCTTGAACCCATGAGGAAAAAGTTGCCGTCGCGGGATACATGTAGCGTCTTGGCCCCGCTCAGCAGCCGCTGGCCCGCCTGCGCCCCCGCGGGCAGCGGGAAACTCGCCGTCCCGCTTCCATCCGCTGTCATCGTGTACGTCGCCCCCGTCACCACCTGCGTCACCGGACGCGTGTCCAGGTTCGCCGCCTGCCCCGTTACCGCCGGATTCCCGAACTGCCCGTTGTTACCTGTCAGCGCAAAGAAGCTTCCCCGCGCCTGTCCTACGGCGCCGTTCCGGTAATCTACCCCGGCCACACGCCAAGCCCCATTCAGCGCCGCTGCCGTCACCGCCGCCGTCGGCGCAGGTATCGCGACCAGCATGTCGAACACCCCACCCCCCGCTTCCGTCGAACTCGCCACCACCGCCTGCGCGCTGAACCGCCCGTTCATCGTTGCCGCCGCCCTCAGCGGGTTCGTTAAATTTATTACACCGTTCGATGCCACGGTATAGGTCCCGTTTCCCGATGCAGGAGCGGGGACGCTGCTGCCTACCGCCTGCTGCCCCGTGAAACTGAATCCGCCTTGACCATCAAATGTCGCACTGCCGGAAATCGACCGGATCTCAGCCACGTTCCCCGGTCCGTTGCTCACTGCAAGTACTTGACGCAGAAAATACTTGCCGCTCAGCGAGGCATTGTTCAGCCCTTGTCCCAACACCGGCCCGCTCAACACCGCCAATCCCATTACGATCATCTCTAAATGGCGCATGATCCTCTTATCCTAATCGTTGGTTTGTCCGCTCACCAACAGGTGTCCCGCTTAAGTTTCCCTAATGTGTCATCTAAGGTTCTGTATTACAGAAACTCTATGGCATCTGCCGTGTTCATTCAGGCATAATCGAATCATCGAGGGGTGATTCGAAAAGGGACTCAAGATGACGAAAACAAAGAAATTCGCGTTCGGAGCAGTATGCCTTCTCGCCGGTTCCGGCCTCGTTCTCAGTTGGGCCCAGGAACCCGATGAGCTCGAAGTCAACCACGCCGATTGCGTCTTGTTCTCCACCAAGGGACGCGAGCTGAGCGAGTCCGGCCTCAACGCCGAATCCCGCCGCCGCTTCCGCCTGAGCCAGCTCACCGAGGAGGTCCTCGCCGCAAGCGCCACCAAGAACCTCAAGCGGGAAGTCATCCCCGGCGGCAGCCGCACCAACATTTTTCAGGAACTCGACAAGATGGGAACCATTGACTCCCATCTGTTCCGCGCCATGCAGGACGCCGGCGCCACCCCCTCCGCCAAGACCGACGATTACACCTTCGCCCGCCGTGTCAGTCTTGACCTCACCGGCCGCGTCCCCACTTACGAACGCCTCGTTCAATTCATCAACAATCCCTCACCGGACAAGCGCGCCCGCTACATCGATGAGCTGCTGGAAACTCAGCCCTGGGTCGACAAGTGGGCCATGTTCTTCGGCGATCTCTACAAGAACGTCGCCAACAACACCCAGGTCAACAAGTACAACGAAGGCCGCAACGCCTTCCACTTCTACATTCGCGACTCGCTCGCCGTCAACAAGCCCTACCACGTCATGGTCTCGGAGATGATCTCCGCCGCCGGCGATCACAACTGGGAACGCGGAGAACTCAACTGGATGGTCAACGGACAGACCACCGGCGGCCCCGTCCAGGATCACTATGACCAGCGCGCCGCCTTCGCCGCCGAGATGTTCCTCGGTAACGCCCACTTCAACTGCATCCTCTGTCACGACGGCCGCCGCCGCATGGATCCGCTCAGCCTTTGGGGCAAATCGGAAACCCGCCTGGAATCCTGGCAGATGGCCGCCTTCTTCGGCCGCTCCACCGCCCAGCGCGTCGCTGTTTCGCAAACCCCCAACCTCGGCTACTACCGCATCGTCAACAACAACAACGCCGATTACCCGCTCAACACCACAACCGGCAACCGCTCCCCGCGCCAGCCCATCGGCAACATCCGCAACGTCGCGCCCGAATACCCGTTCGCCGATGGCGGAAGGCCCAACCCCGGCGAACCCTACCGCGTCGCTCTCGCCCGTTTCCTCACCAACGATTTTCAGTTCGCCCGCGCCACCGTCAACTACTTTTGGAAGGCGTTTTTCGGCCGCGGCCTCGTCGACCCCGTCAACCAGTTCGACCCGGACCGCCTTGATCCCGACAATCCGCCGCCCGAGCCCTGGACTCTCCAGGCATCTCACCCTCGCCTGCTCAACGAGCTGGCCCGCGACTTCATCAACTCCGGCTACGACCTCAAGGCCCTCATGCGCCAGATCACCAACTCCGAGGGCTACCAGCTCTCCTCCGCTTATGACGGCCAATGGAAGGCCGAGTGGCAGAATCTCTACGCCCGCAAGATGGTCCGCCGCCTCTGGGCCGAGGAGATCTTCGACGCCATCGTCCAGACCTCCAACGTCCGCAACAGCTTCACCGTCCCCGGCATGGATCCCCTTAGCTGGACCATGCAGGCCCCCGATTCCCGCACCCCAGGCGGCAACCTCGGCTCTTTCCTCGACAGCTTCCTGCGCGGCAACCGCGTCGATACCGAGCGCCGAACCGATGGCTCCGTTCCCCAGGTGCTCAACCTCATGAACGATACCCTCGTTCACACCCGCACCCGCGCCTCCGGCGCCGGCAACACCGCCAGCCTCGCACGCCAGCTCCTCAATAAATACACCGCCGCCAACAATGAAGCACTCGTCGAGGAGGCATTTCTCACCGTCCTCAGCCGCCCGGTTACTGCCGACGAGAAACGCCCAGCGCTTGAAAAGCTGAACGCCGCAACCGCAACCGCCACCGCCACCCGCCAGCAGCGCGTCGAGGACCTTGTCTGGGTCCTGTTCAACAAGGTGGATTTCATCTACGTTCTCTAAGGAGGAAATCATGAAGGGCCAGGAAAAATTCGATCGTTTTATCCAGAAGCATCCGCATTCCCACCGGTTCTTCTTTGAGCGGCCTCATGTCACCCGCCGCGACTTCTTCCGCTGGGCCGGAGCAGGACTCACCGGCTCCGTCCTCGCCGGACCCCTCCGCGCCGGCGAAGCCTCCAAGCCTCTCGCCACCCCCATCAATAAGGCGAAGAACACCATCTTCCTCCTCCTCTCCGGCGCCATCAGCCACATCGACACCTTCGACTTCAAGCGCACGCAGGACACCCCACTCGACGTCATGAAGCCGGAAACCTTCAGCGGCATCGAGTTCCCTGCCGGCATCATGCCCAGGCTCGCTGAAAACGTTCCTGACATGGCCATCATCCGCAGCGCCCGCTCCTGGGCCCTTCAGCACAACCTTGCTCAAACTTGGACGCAAATCGGCCGCTCACCCGCCTCCGCACTCGGCGAGGTCGCTCCCAACACGGGTTCCGTCGTCGCGCTCGAATATCTCTCCCGCCGCAAGCCCACCGACACCTTCCCCACTTTCCTCGCGCTTAACTCCGGCAACGCCATCGGCAGCGGTTACCTCCCCTCCACTCATGAGCCCTTCCGCATCAACCCGGAAGCCAACGGCCTGCCGGACACCAACAATGCCGATGGCCAGACCCGTTTCAACGACAAATACGCGTGGCTCAAGCAAATCGACGCTCATCGAACCTCTTCCCCTAACAGCCCCGACCTGGTCGATTACGACAAGTTCTACAACAACGCCCGCGGCCTCATGTTCAATCCCGTCGTCGATCAGGCCTTCCGCTTCACCACCCAGGAATCCCAGCGCTACGGCGCCACTGGCTTCGGCAACGCCTGCCTCACCGCTGGTAAAGTGCTCGCCGCCGATCAGGGCACACGCTACATCCAGATCACCCTCGGCGGCTGGGATCATCATCAGAATATCTACACCGCCCTGCCGCCCCTGGCCCGCACGCTCGACAACGGCCTCTCCGCACTCATCGCCGACCTCAAATCCAGCGGCCAATTCAACCAGACCATGATCGTCATGATGGGCGAATTCGGCCGCACCGTTGGCCGCATCACCGGCCAGCAGGGACGCGACCATTTCCTCCAGCAGTTCATCCTGTTTGCCGGCGCGGGCATCCGCGGCGGCCGCGCTCTCGGCGCTACTGATGAAACCGGCGCCCGCTCGGCCACCATGGCCTGGTCCCGCGACCGCGACGTCCGCCCCGAGGACGTCGAAGCCACCATCTACTCCGCCATGGGCATCGATTGGACCACTATCCGCTACGATGATCCCTTCGGCCGCGGCTTTGAATACGTCCCCTACGCCCGCGAGGACGTCTACGGCCCCATTCACGAACTCTGGAGCTGAGTAAGCTAGACTGTTGAATTGCTCCACCGCCTGCGAACTTCCATCGTCCCGGTGGCGGCGCTCCTGCTCACCGCGTCGATTCTTGCCGCCGTGGTTTCCATTGGCGCCGTCCACACACGCTCCTATACGCCGGACATCTTCTTCGTCCTCAACGGCGCCTGGCGCGTCTTGAACGGCCAGATCCCGCACATCGATTTCTACTCCCCCTTCGGCCCGCTCATCTTCCTGCTGGTTGCCGCCGGCCTCAAGCTTTCTTCCTTCGGCGTCGAAGGTTTCGGCTACGGTATCGCCATCGCCGGCCTCCTCGTCGCCGCCCTCGGCTACCGCCTTATCACACGCCGCCTGCCTCCCCTCGCCTCCGTCTTCCTGCTTATTGATCTCGTCCTGCTCGCTGTCACGCCTTACCCGCTCGGCATGGATCCGGAACGCGGCAGCCACGCCATGTCCTATAACCGCATCGGCTATGCGCTGCTCGCCCTCGTCCTGCTCGAATCCTTCCACCCGGCCAGACACCGCCTGGACGCCTTCCTCGCCGGAGCAACCGCCGTCGCACTTCTCTTCCTCAAGGCCAGCTTCTTCTTCGTCGCCTGTCCTCTGCTTGCAATCAGCCTCCTCGGAAAACCCTTCCCCAAACACCGCCTCGCCCCGCTCGCCTCCGGAGCCCTCCTCTCCCTCGCTATCTTCCTCGCCTACCTCCGCTTCGACATTCCCGCCATCCTCGCCGACCTCCGCATCGCCGCAGCCGCGCGCTCCGGCGCTCTCTCCTTCTCACTCGTCATCGATTCCCTCTGGATACACTCCTTCGACTTCATGCGCCTCGCCGCCATCCTCTTCATCGCACGCCGCCATGACTTCCTTTCTCTCTTCTACGCCCTCGCTGTCCTTGGCGGCTCCCTCCTGCTTATGCTCACCAATAACCAGGGGCCTGTCCTGCCGCTGGTCGACGTCATCGTCCTCCTTCTTGCCGCCGCTGCTCCCCGCACAAAACCCGCTATCATCGTCGCACTGCTCGCCCTCGCTCCCGCCTTCTGGCAAGCCGGCCGCGATGTCTACGGGCTGGTTCAGGCCGCCATGGAACCAGCCGCCGCTCCCACGCTCTCCTCTCCGCACCTCGCCCGCCTCCACCTTTACCCCTACCAGGGCCCCTCGCCCGAACCGGAAGGCACCAACGGCCGTTCCTTTGTGCATCACATCAACGACGGCCTGCGCCTTCTCTCGCAGCACGCCCGGCCCGGGGAAACCGTCGTCACACCCGAACTCGGCGACCCCTTCGCCTACGCCGCCCTCCGCCCGCCCGCACCGGGCGGCTTCGTCCTTCTCGCCTACGGCTACACTTTCAACGATCAGCACCGCCCCTCCAACGACAGGCTCTTTGCCGGCGCCGATCTCATCCTTCTTCCCAAACTAACCGTCATGACCGGCACCGATTTCGCCCACCACGCCCGCCTTTTCTTCCCCTACATCCAAGCCCACTTCCACACCATCGCCGAATCCGATGAGTGGTTCCTCTACCGCAAACGGCGCTAACATCCCCCCTGCGCTATCCTGTGAGTTCATGCTTTCCCAACTGTTGCGCCGCTGCGGCGTAGTCGGCGCCGGCGGCGCCGGCTTCCCCACACACGTAAAGGCGCAATCCCATGTCGAATTTGTCATCGCCAACGGTGCCGAGTGCGAGCCCCTCATCCACAAGGACGCCGAGCTCATGGAGCAGTACCCCGCTGAAATCCTCAGCGGCATGCGCGCCATGATGGAGGCAACCGGCGCGCCCACCGGCAAGTTCGGCATCAAGACCAAGAACGCTGCCGCGGTTCAGGCAATCGAACCCCACCTCAACCGTCCCGCCATCGACTTCGTCATGCTCGGCGACTTCTACCCCTCTGGCGACGAGTACGAACTCGTCTACTCCGCCACCGGCCGCCTCATTCCGCCCGCCGGTATCCCTCTCCAGGTCGGCTGCGTCGTCAACAACGTCGAGACTCTCTATAACGTCCACCTCGCCACCCAAGGCGCGCCCGTCACGGGAAAATTCCTCTCCGTCTGCGGCGCTGTCCAAGAACCCAAATGCTTCTGGGCCCCCATCGGTGCTACCTTCCGCGAGCTGCTCGAAGCCGCCGGAGGGCCCACCGTCCCCCAGCCCGCTCTCTTCGTCAGCGGCATCATGATGGGCACGCTCACTTTCGATCTCGACGAGGTCGTCACCAAAACCACCGGCGGCCTCATTGTTCTGCCCGCCGATCACTACCTCATCACCCGCCGCAACCGCTCTCAGCAGGAGATGAACCGCATCGGCAAATCGGCCTGCGACCAGTGCAGCTACTGCACCGAATTCTGCCCCCGCTACTTGCTCGGCTACGAAGTACAGCCCCACAAGGTCATGCGCAGCCTCGGCTTCACCCTCACCGGCGGTGATATCTGGAACCAGTGGGCCGAGCTCTGCTGCGCCTGCGGCCTCTGTACCCTTTACGCCTGCCCCGAGGATCTCTATCCCAAGGAAGCCTGCGACCAGGGCAAGACCGACATGCGCGCCGCCGGCATCAAGTTTGTACAGCAGAAACCCGTCGAAGTCCATCCCATGAAGGAATACCGCCGCGTCCCGCTCGCGCAGCTACGCAAGCGCCTCCAGGTCGATCAATACGAAGCCGAAACCCCCTATTCAGACCTCACCCTCAAACCCGCCCAGGTCCGCATCAAACTCAAGCAGCATGCCGGCGAACCCGCTGCCCCCACCGTCAACTCCGGCGACCGTGTCCGCAAAGGCCAAGTAATCGCTCGCGTCCCGGACGACAAGCTCGGCGCCGACATCCACTCCAGCATCGACGGCACGGTACAGCACATCGCCCCCACTTTCATCGCCATCGGAGCATAAACAATGGCCAAAAACTCCCTCGGTCTCATCGAACTCACCTCCATCGCCGCCGGCTTCCAGGTCTGCGACACCATGCTCAAGACCGCCGACGTCGATCTCGTCCTTTCCCGCTCCATCTGTTCCGGCAAATACATGGTCATGATCCGCGGCGACGTCGCCGCCGTCCGCGCCAGCGTTACCGCCGGAGTCTCCACCGGCAACTTCTCCATCGTCGACAGCTTCATCATCCCCAACCTCCACGACGCCGTCTTCCCCGCCATCAGCGGAGCCATCAAGCCCGCCGCCATGGAAGCCCTCGGCATTGTCGAATCCTTCTCCGTAGCCTCCTTGATTGAAGGCGCCGACGCCGCCGCAAAAACCGCCAACGTTCATCTCATGGAAATCCGCCTCGCCATGGCCCTCGGCGGCAAAGCCTTCGTCACTCTCACCGGCGACGTCGCCGCCGTCCAAAGCGCCGTCGACGCCTGCGCAAGAGTGATCGGCGAACGCGGCATGCTCGTCAACAAAGTTGTCATCCCCCGCCCGCGGGCTGAGCTGCTCAACGAAGTGATTTAAGGCATCCCTCTTACCTAAACTTCTCGTCCACCTCCACCCGATACCCCGCCGCCAGGCCGTTATTCTGATTCGCCAGTCCGACCACAGCCATCAGCTCACCGAACATCTCATCCGTCATCCCTGCCTTCCGTGCCGCCGCCGAATGCGTGGCGACGCAGTAGCCGCACTGATTCGTCGCGCTTATAGCGATGTAGATCATCTCCTTGGTCAACGAATCCAGCGCGCCCGGAGCCATGATCTCCTTCACCGCCTCCCACGTCCGCCGCAGCGTCGCCGGATCCTGCGCCAGCGCCTTCCAGAAATTGTTGATCCAGTCGGTCTTCCGCGTCGCCATGATGTCGTCGTAAACCGCGCGCACCTCAGGCGTTGCATCCTCGTACTCAATGTAGGTGACAGGCATGATTATTCCAGTTTCTGAAATTCCGAAGGCGTGAGCGCCCGCCGCGTGAACCGTGCCGAGTGCACCGCGCCTTTGAAGTAGAACACCTTGTTGATACGCACTCCCACCGAGCTGCGCCCGTCGCCCTGCGGTGCGAATTGAATCTCCGCCGAGCCTTCCTCTACCCCGTTCACAAAATTCCGGAACACCTTGCCGTCATAAACCGTCGCCACATGATGCCACTGGCCCAGCGGATGGAGCGCCTCCCGGTTCATCAGCGCCTTGCCTTGATCGCCCGTCTGATTGAAGCTGTCCAGGTACCACTTGTCTCCCACCACGCGGATCTCATACAGCATCCGGTTCTCCGAACCGTTCTCCGACAGATGAAACCAGCGCTGCTCGAACTGGCCGCCGTCGGGCCGGAAGATCGCCTCCCAGGTGAACGTCTTTGCCCCCGCTAGCGGATGATTCTCGATAAACAGCGCATCATCGACTCCATCGAACTCCACCGCTTTGCCAAGCGGCGTATCGATAACTTTCGGCTGGCCGAGCACCGTCGTCTTGTGGCCGCCGATCGAATCCAGCCGGTCGAATCGCCACACTGTCTCCGCATTCAAAAACGCGATCAGATGATCCTGCTCGGCCTTCGCCAGCGCATACGCCGGCATCAGCGATTGCCGTGGATAGCTGACCTCCCTCAGCTCCGATTTCAGAAAAACCCGCAACCGCGACGCTGGATCCCGCATCTGCAGCGAGTACTCGTCTTCATTCAGATGAATACCCGTCAGCCGATCCCCCTTCGCCGTTGTGATGGCCACCGTCCGGTAATCGAGTGGAATCTCCGCGCCAGGATTCACCATCGACTCCCGCAGGTGCCGCACTGAACGCTGCGGGCCGATCCCGGTCAAGTCCGGTCCAAGAAACCCTCCAACGCCATGCAACGTGTGGCACTGTGCGCAGGCATGCTTCTTGTACAGCGCCGCGCCGATCTCTGCATCACCGGTCACCTTCTCATCGGCAGCTTGCTGCCTCCCAAGCTGCGCCACCCACGCCGCCATGCGCGAAATTTCGTGGTCCGGGAGCCGCGGCGCCGGCGGCATCTCCGTGTTCGGGATCCCCTGACGAATCGTGCGGAACAGCTCCTCCGGCGAGCCGCCGTGCCGGAACCGGCCTGTGTTCAGCGCAACGCCGCGGCCCCCTTCGCCGTTCTGCCCGTGGCAGTGCGCGCAGCGTCCCAGGTACAGTTTCCGCCCGGCCTCCGGATCATCCGGCGATTGAGCCAGCATCAGCAAAGGAAGAAAAAAGAAAATCGGCCGCATTTGAGTTAGTCGAGAGAGAACGCGATCAGAATGTCGCCCATCGGAATCGTCACCACTTGCTTGCCGCGGCTCAGGAAAGAAATCGGGCTCGCGTACACTGAGCCGCCCCCGTGGAAATTCCAAAGATGCTTCCCCGTCCGCGCATCCACCGCGTAGAAATTCCCCGACGGCGTCGCAGTGAAAACCACGTTGCCCGCCGTCGCCAGCGTCCCCGCCCACGGCGGAGTCTGTATCTTATGCTCCCACTTGATCTCGCCCGTCTCCGGAACCATCGCGATCAGCTTCCCCCAGCTCTCTTCCGGCCGGAACCGCAGCCCGCCGCCACCGCCTCCGCCGAAGAAGCCTTGTCCAGGTTGGAACTCCGGCGCATCGGTCTTGAAGTACCGCCGCCGCTCCTCGCGCGCATTCAAGTACAGCAGCTTCGTCAAAGGACTATAGCTCGGCGAGAACCAGTTGTTCGCGCCATCCACACCCGGCCACACCGAATCGTTCCCTTCCAAAGTTGGCTCCTGACCAGGATTCAGCACCGGCCGCCCGTTCTTGTCAATCTCCTTCGCCCAAGTCTGTTTCACAAAAGGCCTGGCCGAGAGAAACTTCCCCGTCTCTCGATCCAGCACATAGTGAAACCCGTTCCGTGAAGGCACCACCACCAGCTTCCTCGGCGCGTCGATCAGCACCGGAACCTGCGTCGCGTCCCAGTCATGCGTATCGTGCGGCGTGAACTGGAAATACCACTTCAGCTCGCCCGTATCCGGATTGATCGCCAGCAGCGAGCACGAATACAGATTGTCGCCCGGCCTCACATCGCCGTTGTAATCCGGAGCCGGATTCCCCGTCCCCCAATAAACAAGGTTCAATTCCGGATCGTATGACCCCGTGATCCAAGTCGCCGCGCCGCCATGCTTCCACAACTCCCCGCCCCACGTCTCCGAACCTTTTTCGCCCGGCGCCGGAATCGTCCAGAACCGCCACAGCCTCGCGCCGGTCTTCGCGTCATAAGCATCGAGAAACCCGCGAATCCCCGCGTCCCCGCCTGCAATGCCAACAATAATCTTCCCGTTCAAGGCCAGCGGCGCCGCCGTGCCGGAATAATTCACCGACGGATCGGCCAGGTCGCGCTTCCACAACACGCGGCCCGACTCCGCATCCAGCGCAACCAGCTTCGCGTCCAGCGTTGTCAGGTACAGCGTGCTGCCAAGAATCGCAAGCCCCCGGTTCACCTCCCCGCAGCAAACGTAACCCTTCTGCGCAATCCGGTGCTGATACGTCCAAAGTTCGCGGCCCGTCTCCGCATCCAGCGCGATCACATCCGACGGCGGCCGCGTCAGAAACATCAGCCCATCCACAACAATCGGCGTCGCCTCCACCTTCGTCTTGTGAAACTGGTAGATCCACTTCACCCGCAGCCGGTGAACATTTTCCGCCGTGATCTGCGTCAGCGGGGAAAAGTGGTGGCTGCGGTAGTCGCCGCCATAAGTCAACCAGTTGCCTGGCTCCGAGCCGGCATTCAGCAGCCGCTCATAGGTCACCGGAAACGGAGACTGCGCCGCGGCAAGCGCTGCAATCAGAACAAGCAGAAACCTCATCTACGCCCGCCCAGCTGCTTCTCAATCGATGCCCGAACACCCGGCAGATACCGCAGAGCGTTTTCGGAATAGACCTTGCGCAGCACCTCGTCAGGCAGCGAGATGCCGTAGATCCTCCAGCGCCCGTGCAGCGGCGCCCCCGTCGCCGAACGTATCTGCGCCGGATGATCAAAGTGCTCATCATAGGTCTCCAAAAACCTCCAGTGAGGCACCCAGAACTCCTCGACTCCGCGCGACGGGTTGCCGTCGGAGCCGAAGAAAATCCGATCCTGATACTTGATAAAAAATTCGCGGATCAGCCGCGGCGCGCGCCCCAGATCCTGCACCGCAGCCGAAATCTCCACGTCCGCGTTCGGATATTTATCCAGCAGCGCCGTCACCTTGTCCATGTCGTAATAGAGCATCGCCACGTGCGCGTTCACAAACCGCGTCCGCGGATGCTTGGCATGCATTCTCTCCCGCGCCTTCTCGATCACCTCCGGCGCAGGATGCCCCGTGCCGTGGTAGTTCCCCTCGCGGTCATTCCGCCACAGCCCCGCTTCGTAACGCTCATTCTCCGGCCCGATGGCGTGGAAACGGCCAATGGAGTCGGACGTGTGAATCATCACCGGCTTGTTGTGCCGCGCGCACGCTTCCCAAATCGGATCAAAGCGCGGATCGTCGGATTGTATATAGCTGCCGTCGGGATTCTTCAGATCCAGGCCGAGCACCTTGTTGATCTTCAACCCGGCCGCGCCCGCCCGGAAGCAACGCTCCAGTTCCGCCGCCGCGCGCCGCGACCAGTTCGGCGTGTTGATCCCCTCGAAGTCGATCCGTGCAAAGTGGATAATCCGCTCGCGGAAAGGCTCGCCCGTCTTCATGTTCTCGTCGAACGTTTTCCCGAAGCCGCCGTCCATATTGCAGATCACGCCGATGCCGGTCTCGTCCATAACCCGCACCAGCTTCTGGTAGTCGGCGGCGCTTCGCAGCGTCCGCCCATGAAAATGAAAATCAACCGCCGGGAACTTGGCCCGCGTGATCGGCGCGCGCGGCAGTTTCATCAGCGCTTTGGGCATCGCCGGCACTTCCGGATTCCCTTGCGCAAACGCCAGCGTGGCAGAAACGAACACAACGATACGGTGAAGCATAGTTAGAGAACATGATACGATCCTCGATCATGAACCACAATCAAGCGCACTCCTCGCGGCGCCAGTTCGTTGCCGCCTCGATGGGCGCCGCTGCCACCGGCCGCGTGCTCGGTGCCAATGACCGTATCAACATTGCCTTCGTCGGCGCGGGAATGCAGTTCCAGACGCTGGTGCGCGTCTTCAGGAACCGGAAAGAGCAGTCCGGCGACGTGAACCTCGCCGCCGTTTGCGACGTCTGGGAGCCGCGCCTCAAGGACGGCCAGCAGAAAGCCGGCGCCGAAAAAGCCTACCGCGACTACCGCGAAGTGCTTGCGCGCCCCGACATCGACGGCGTCGTGCTTGCCGTGCCCGATCACTGGCACTATCCAATGGCCGCCCAGGCCATGCACGCCGGCAAGGATGTTTACCTCGAAAAGCCCATGACGCGAACCGTCGCCGAGGCCGCCAAACTCCACGAACTCGTCCAAAAAACCGGCCGCATCATGCAAATCGGCGGCTCCGGCCCCGCCACCAAGCTCTACTGGAAGATTCACGAATACATCAAGGCCGGCAAGATGGGCAAAGTGGTCTGGGGCCTCATCAGCTATAACCGCAACACGCGCGAAGGCATGTGGGACTATCCCATCCCTGGCGTCGGCAGCGAGCCCTGGCCCGACGCCAAAGTCACCCCCGAAAACCTCGATTGGAAAATGTGGCTCGGCAACGCGCCCAAGCGCCGCTACTCCGGCGAGCGCTATTTCCGCTGGCGCAAGTTCTGGGATTACTCCACCGGCAACGCCGGCGACCTGCTCTACCATCGCCTCGGCATGATGTCCACCATGGTCGGCTTCGAATTCCCCCTGCGCGCCGTCGCCGTCGGCGGCGTATACGTGCAGAAGAACCGCGAAGTGCCCGACACCTATATGACCATGATCGAGTACCCGGGCGAATACTCCGTCAACATGGTTTCCTGCATGGCCAACCAGACCTCCACGCCCGTCACCGTCTACGGCAACTGGGCCACTCTCCAAGTGCTCGACACGCCCGCCGCCATGGACGCCATGGGCGATCAGCGCCGGCCCTCATCCGCCGAACCTCAGGGCAGGCTGCGCATCGCCGCCGTCGTCAAAGCCGAGCGCCAGTTCCAGGAGGAATTCCGCGCCGCCAACGAGGGCAAGACCGAAGTCACCATTCTCCCCGAGCCCGGACCCTCTCTCGGCGACAACTGGCTCGACTGCATGCGCAGCCGCGAAGCGCCCGTCTACAACTCCCTCCGCGGCTACCAGGTCATGACCGGCATCGGCCTCGGCGTCGAATCTTACCTCAAAGGAAAAGTGATGGCCTTCGACCCCGTCAAGCAAACGATCCTTCCCGCGCCCCGCCCCCACGCCGAATTCCCGCCGGTAGAGGCATGAGCTTGCGCTGCACTGTAATTCTCCTCACCCTCTCATCCATCGCCGCCGCCCAGAGCTACAACACCTGGCGCGACTACGGCGGCGGCCCGGAATCCTCGCAGTATTCCTCGCTTTCTGAGATCCACCGCGGCAACGTCACCAAGCTGCAAGTCGCCTGGAAATTTCCCACCGGCGATCATAGCCGCTATTTCTTCAACCCCGTCGTCGCCGACGGCGTCATGTACGTTTTAGCGCGCGGCAATTCCATCATCGCCCTCGACGCCGCCACGGGAAAGGAACTCTGGGCCCACGCGCCCGAGCCCGGCACTACCGTCATCACCAACCGCGGCATCAACTATTGGGCCAGCAAAGACGGTAAAGAGCGCCGCCTGCTCTACTGCTCCAACCACGCCCTGCGCGCGCTCGATGCACGCACCGGCAAGCCCATCACCGATTTCGGCGATGGCGGCAAAGTCGATCTCAAGCTCGGTCTCGACCGCGACCCCGCCACCATCCGCCTCGTCCAATCCACCACGCCGGGAAAAGTTTTCGAAGATCTCCTCATCCTCGGCTCGGCCACCAATCAAGGTTACGGCTCCGCCCCCGGCGACATTCGCGCCTTCGATGTCCGCACCGGCAAGCTCGTCTGGAGCTTCCACACCGTGCCGCGGCCCGGTGAGTTCGGGTACGACACCTGGCCCAAGGATGCATATCAGCGCGTCGGCGGCGCCAACGTCTGGGGTGAATTCTCCGTCGATTCCAAGCGTGGCGTCCTCTACGCGCCCACCGCCAGCGCCAAGTACAACTTCTACGGCGCCGACCGCAGTGGCGCGAACCTGTTCAGCGACTGCCTCCTCGCCCTAGACGCCCGCACCGGCAAGCGCCTCTGGCATTACCAGTTCGTCCATCACGACATCTGGGACTATGACGGCGCCACCGCTCCGAAGCTGCTCACCGTCAACCATTCCGGCAAGTCCCTCGACATCGTCGCCATGGTCAGCAAGCAGGGCTTTGTCTGGGTCTTCGAGCGTGACACCGGCAAGCCCGTCTGGCCCATGGAGGAGCGCAAGGTCCCCAAGTCCGACATGCCCGGCGAGGAAACCTGGCCCACGCAACCCTTCCCCACCAAGCCGCCACCCTTTGCCCGTCAGAGCTTCACCGCCGATGATCTCAGCCCCTTTCTCAGCCCCGAAGAGCGCGCCAAGTTCCGTGACCAGATTCTCAGCGCCCGCAACGAAGGCATGTACACGCCTCCCGGCCAGCGCAACACCGTGCAAATGCCCGGCAATAACGGTGGCGCCAATTGGGGCGGCGCGGCGATCGATCCAACCAAAGGCTTCCTCTACGTCGTCAACAAAGAGCTGCCCGCGATGCTCAAGCTGGAGCGCGATCCCGAACAGGACAAGCTGCTCGCCGCCTCCGCCGGCGAGCGTTTTTACAGCGGCTTCGGCTTCATGATCGCCTCCAGCGGCCTCTCACCCATCAAGCCGCCATGGACCACCCTCACCGCCTTCGATCTCAACCAAGGAACCATTCAATGGCAGATTCCGCTCGGCGAAGTTCCTGAGCTCGCCGCCAAGGGCATCAAGAACACCGGCACGCACTATCCCAAGGTTGGCCCCATTGTCACCGCCGGAGGCCTCATCTTCACAGGAACGCGTGACATGAAGGTCCGCGCCCTCGACGCCGGAACCGGCAACGTGCTTTGGGAGCATGAACTCGACGCCGCCATGGAAGGCATCCCCGCGATGTATGAAGTGAAGGGCAAGCAGTACATCGTTTTCTGCGCCTCCGCCCAGGTCGGCATCACCCCCGCCACGCAGGTCCGCATCAACGGAGCCTACGTCGCCTTCGCTCTTCCTTAGGAGCTTTCTAGTTCCCGAGGATCTTCTCCGCCGCGATCTCCAGCAGCCGGTCCAGGAACGGTTTCCCCTTGTTGTGAAGATTCTCTTCCGTCATGTAGTTCAGCGGAACGTCCGGACGGACGCCGATGTTCTCTATGTACGGCGCCGTGGGCAAATCCCCGGACACGATGTGGCGGTTGCGCACGGCCAGCGTCACCGTCAGCGAAAGCTCACTCTCCGAATAGATGCCCGCCGGAGAATCGGTCACCGCGCCGCCCGCGCCCGCCGTTAAATAAAATAATGAAGCCCTTGCCGCCGCCGGCAGACATAGAAGTGGCGGAGGAAGAGGGATTCGAACCCCCGAGGGCCTTTCGACCCTAACGGTTTTCAAGACCGCCGCCTTCGACCGCTCGGCCATTCCTCCACTTTCCAGCCTATCCTGTGGCCGCCGGTCACGCAAGGCTTGCAGGATGCTGACGTTGTGGTATAGTTTGGGCTAGCCGTAGTTTTGAGCCTCCCACGAGGCTTGAAGGCATTGTCAGTTATCTCAGGGAGGTTGTATGAAGAAGATCTTTTTTCTGGCATTGGCTTTGATGGCGCTGTTTGCCATGTCGGCCATGGCCGCGGAGTGGACGGGCGCGATCTCAGAGTCGGGCTGCGGCCTGAAGCACGCTGACGGCGGCGCTGAAAAGTGCGTCACCGCTTGCGTGAAGAAGGGCGCGGCGCCCGTGTTCGTCACCGACGGCAAGGTGCTGAAAATCTCCAATGCCGATAAGGTGAACGATCACCTCGGTAAGAAAGTGAAAGTGACCGGCAAGCTGGAAGGCGACACCGTCACCATAGTCAGCATCGCAGCAGCCCAATAACGCTGCCGCGGTTGAGGTTTTTTGAGAGGCAGGCTACTGCAGCTTGCCTCTCGCTTCTACGTCCCACGTCTGCTCCACCACTCCGCCTCTCACGCCGTAGATCCTCTCATGCAGATTCACGGCCACACAAATATGATTAGGCACAATCTGTACCCGGTCCCCCACTTGAAAATCTGACCGCTCCGCCCGCCGCAGATCCACGAACCCGTGCTCTTCCATCATCCGGTGGAAACTCGCCCCCGGCGCCTCCCGGATCAGCCCGAACGTCGGCTCGCCCGTCGTCGCCAGCCGGTCTGAGGAAAATGTCTTCGAGCCGCCGTCGATGATCATCTGCCCCTTCTTCGCCGTCGACACCACCGTTACCAGGATCGACGCCGCGCATTCCTCCCACTTGCAGGAGCCGCACTCCACCGTGTTCCGGTCGTTGAAGATGTAGGTCCCCGGACGGATCTCGTTCATCCCCGCGATGCGGTGCGATTCATACAGTGTCGGAGTCGAGCCGCCGCTCACGATGTTCGCCGGTATCGAAGCAGCGCGAAACTGCTTCACCATTCCGGACACGGTGTCTGAAAGTTTATCCACTGCTGCCTGACCTGCCTCGTCCATCAGCTTGATGTGCCCCGGATAAAACGCGATGCCGTCAAACTTCAGGTGCGCGAGATTGGAAACCGATCGCGCGAAATCCACTGCTTCCGCCGGCTGAACCCCGACGCGCCCCAGTCCCACGTCCACCTCCGCCAGTACGTGAAACTCCACCCGCGCCTGCCGCGCCGCATCCGACAGTTGCCTTGCCGCCATCAGATGGTCCACCGCAACCGTCACCTGCGTCGACCGCGCCAGTTGCGCCAGCCGGTCCAGCTTCCCGCGCCCGATCACCGGATACGCCACCAGCAAATCCGGCGTCTCCGTTTTCACCATCACCTCCGCCTCGCTCACCTTCGCCACGGTGAGCCCCGCCGCGCCCGACACCAGTTGCCGACGCCCGATGTCGATCGTCTTATGCGTTTTGGTATGCGGCCGCAAACGCAAATCATGCGCCGCGGCGTATTCGGCCACGCGCTTCAGATTCGCCTCCATGATGTCCAGATCGATGAGCAGTGCTGGGGTGTCTAATTCGGAAACACGCATGATGTTGTCAGAGAATCCTATTGTTTGAACCGGATGGAAAGTTTGGCACCGGTAGGCTGGTAAATCAACTCCAGGTCCTTCACCTTGTGCTTGCCTTCCATCAGGAAATACAGCTGTCCCGAAAGCGGCTCGGAGATTTCGCGCTCCGCCAGAACTTTTTCTTTCAGCGCACGCAACAGCGGAGGTTCCTTTCCTTTCGTCGTTTCATCCCGCACCGAGGCCACCGCCTCCGCCGTCGAGCCCGTATTGCCGATCCCCGGCGATTGGCCCGGCAGACGCTGCGGCATTCCTCCGCCCACCCCGCCCCACACCGGTCCCCGATCCTCGGCCGCGATTCGACCCCCTTCATAACGGTTGCTGATCGTCAGCACGCTCGTGCCCGCGATCTGCGTCGGTGCGTACGGCGTCGCCCGCTGCCCGTCCTTGTCCGACCTCAGCAGAAAATCGTCGCGCGAAATCGCCACCTTCTCCCCGCTCACCGGACTCAGCTTCACCTCCACCACCACAATGCCCGATTCCATCTCTTGGCCCACAGCTGCCGTGATGGAACCTTTGTCAAGGTGGGCGACTGCCTCAATCTTCAGTTGCTTGCCCGTCACTTGCCCTGCCGGCGGACCCTTGTCCGCTGCCAGGCAAGTGCCGGCCACCCAGAAACCGATGCATAAAGTGATGCCGCGCATGGGAGACCTCGCCATGCATTATACCGCCCACCGCCTTTCAGCGCGCGCCCAATGCCTCCGCCGGAACCTGCCTCAGTTCCGCCGACGCCCGCCCGTTCTGCGAAATCTCCACCCGCTGCGCCTCGTGAGAAAACTTCACCCACAGTTCGGGATCCTGGTATGCCCCTTGCTCCAACTCCTCAAACGCCAGCAGGCGGTAGCGTCCCGGAGCAAGGTTCGTGAATCGGAAGCTGCCACCCGCATCAGCCGGCCCCGTGCGGAATGATTCCGGCCACCTCCGCGCGGCATCGTCGGGTGCCAGCACCACATAGGCCCCCGCGGCAGGATCGGATCTGCCATTGCGCACCAGACCCTCAACCCTCCCCGCGCCCGAGGCGACCACGATCTGAAGCTCCGCGGCAGATGCCGCCGCCAGTTCCAGACCGGCGGGGTAAACCTCCTGGCTGCCGAACCGCGCGCTCTTCAGCCAGTAGCCTTCCGGCAGCCCTTGCACGACGATCCGGTAGCGGCCGGCCGACAGCACCTCTTGCGCCGCAAACGCCCCGTCCTCCCCCGCCCGCGCTCCGCTCGGAGACTTCCAGGAATCCTCCGGAATCAGCTGTACCGAGACTCCTTTCCACGCCGGCGCTTCTCCTTCAGCCCCGAACTGCCCCGTCACGCGGATGCCAGGCTGCAATGTCAGTTCCACTCCGTCGGTTAGCCCCGCCGGCACCGTCATCTCCAGCCGCGCCGACATCTGCTGGCCCCGGCCGCTCTGCATCGCTACCAGCGTGTAAGCGCCGGGACGCGCGCCGCGGATTTCGAAGCTTCCGTCTTTCGGGTTCACCGGAACGGGCCGCCGGTCCGATGAGGCAAGCATCGGGTCGGCCGGATGCAGGAAGACCATCACACCCCCGCCTCGGGCCCCGCTTGCCGGAGCCCCATGAACCTGTCCCCGGATGCGTGCCACGCCGACACGCGCCAGCCTCATCTCCACGTTTGTCATCTGCTGCCCCGCCGTCAGCTCGATGACACCGGCGGAGGCCGGCTCCAATGCCCCCGGCCAGTAGTGCGTGACGTAATCCACATCCCCCGATGCCGAACCCCTCCGGCTTCTTGTTGCGCTCAAGTAATATCGCCCCGCGTTGATGCCCGCCAGCCGGAACTCGCCCAGATCGTTCGTGCCCGCTCCCTCCACCTGCGCCAGTTGCTTCTTCCCCCTGCGGTAGCTCACTTGCCACAACTGCACCGTCGCGCTCATCATCGGATCGCCGTCCTCGTCCGTCACGCGCCCCGCCACCACTGCCTGCGGTGTCAGCTCGATAAGAAAACCCTCCAATTTTTGGCCCGCGGACAGCGCCACCGTCGCCGAAGATCGCGAACCGCCTCCTCGCACAAAGCCCGCCCGCTCCGCCATCACGCGATAAGTGCCTGCCTGTAAATTCTGGATGCGGAAAACGCCCGCCGTGTCGGTGGAGGCCTCGAAACTCCGGTTCCCCTGCAACAGCCGCACCGCAACCTTCCGCAATGGCTCCTTGGTGAGCCGGTTTACTACCTGGCCTTCCATCGATGCCGGCTTTGGGGGAGTTTGCGTCGTGGCAACCGCCGCGGCGATAACCACAAGCCGCAACTGAGCAGGCACAAACACGGTTTACCGCAGGATCTCTTCCAGCGGTATCCGCACATCGAAATCCGATAGCTGGAACGCTTCCACTGCTTTCAGCCCCGCCTCGTGGTAGACGTATCCGCGCCGCAGGCCCGGGTCCACCAGCCAGACGTGGGGAACGCCCCACACCCGGTACTCCTCCAGCCGCGTCATAATCTCTTCATAACGATCGTCGGGAGAAACGATCTCCACAATCACATGCGGCACTTGTGTCGGGATGGCCTCCGTCGGCTCCTGTTCAGCGTAAACCACCACGTCCGCGATGCGGAACTTCTCCGTCGTCACCGGGATGCGTAGTTCGGGATGGGCGAACAAGTCGAGCTTAGCTTCCACGCGCTCGAAGGACGCGAGAACTCTCTTCTGTGCTTTGCTATGAAAAAGATTCGGCACGCTCCGCTCGACCACCTCTCCTTCCACGTACTCGGGCGCACGATCCGGGTAGCTGGTCTCCAGATACTCCTGCTGGCTGATTAGAGTCTTCGCGCCCATCTCTCTTGAGCCTATCATGGATAACGCCTTATCCATCCGCCGCGTTTCGTACAATTTGACAGCAGTTTTTATCGTGTGATAAAAGCGTAGGTTCTTTTCTGAAAGGGTTTCATGGCCGAACAGGAAAAACCGGAAGGTGGTGCGAAACCCCCCGCCGGTGGTCACGCGCCTCCCAAACCGCCTCCAGGCATGGCCGCGACGCCGTGGGAAGGCGAACTCGTCAACGACGTCAAGCGCCAGTTCGGCGCGCAGATCCTCGAAGCCTCCTCTTACCTCGACCAGAACTTCTTCGTGGTCGCTCCGGAGGCCGTCATCTCCCTGCTCGAATTCCTCCGGCTCGAAGCGGACTTCGACTACCTGGTCGACCTCACCGCCGCTCACTACCCGGACCGCGAAAACCAATTCGACCTTTTCTACATCCTCTACAGCTTCGCCCGCAACGAACGGATTCGCGTAAAGACCTCCATCGCAGAAACCGCCACCCCGTCCACCGCCGTCGGCGTCCACCTGACCGCCGACTGGCTTGAGCGCGAAGTCTTCGACATGTTCGGCATCCGCTTTGACGGCCATCCCAACATGACCCGTCTCCTGCTTCCCGAGGACTGGCAAGGCTACCCGCTGCGCAAGCAGAAAACCCTCATCGACATGGACAACCGCTGGGTTCAGGAGAACCTGGGGATCGAGAGCGGCCAATAAACCCATGCCGGAACCTACTTTCTTAGACTCGACAGAACTGGTCCTCAACATGGGACCGCAGCACCCCTCCACACACGGCGTGCTGCGCGTCATCCTCAAGCTCGACGGCGAAAAGGTCATCGGCACCGAGTGCGTCATCGGCTATCTCCACCGCGGCGTGGAAAAAATCGCTGAAAACCGCACCTACACGATGTTCGCTCCCTACGTCGATCGTATGGACTACATCGCCGCCATCTCCAACGGCCTCGGCTATTGCCTTGCCGTCGAAAAGCTCCTCAAGGTCGAAGCTCCGCCCCGCGCTCAGGTAGTCCGCGTCATCCTCACCGAGCTCAACCGCATCGCCAGCCACCTGTTCTGGCTCGGCACCCACGCCCTCGACATCGGCGCCATCACGCCTCTCTTCTACACCCTCCGCGAACGCGAAGAGATCCTCAAAATCTTTGAAGACTACTGCGGCGCGCGCCTCACCACGCACGCCTTCCGCATCGGTGGCCTCCAGTACGAAGTCCACGATGGCCTGGAACGCCAAGTGAAGGACTTCTGCGACTACATCGTCCCCAAAATCGACGAGTACGAGGAGCTGCTCACCAACAACCGCATCTGGGTCGAACGTCTCAAGGGCGTCGGCATCCTCACCGCCGACGAGTGCAAGCAGTTCGGCGTTACCGGCCCCGTCCTCCGCGCCGCCGGTGTCCAATGGGATTTGCGCAAGGCGCAGCCCTACAGCGGCTACGAAAAGTACGACTTCGACGTGCCCATTGCCCACGGCGCCGACACCTATGACCGTTACGTCGTCCGCATGCTTGAGATGCGCCAGTGCGTCAGAATCCTACGCCAGGCTGTCGAAGGCATCCCCGAAGGCCCCATCCTCGCCAAGGTCGGCAAGGTCATCAAGCCCGCCGCCGGCGAGGCCTACGTTTCCATCGAAGCGCCCAAGGGCGAGCTTGGCTACTTCATCGTCAGTGACGGCTCCACACAGCCCTACCGCCTCCGCGTGCGCCCGCCTTCGCTGATTAATTTACAGGCGCTCGATAGAATGGTGAGAGGCGGGCTTGTGGCGGATGTTGTGGCGATTATCGGCACGCTCGATATTGTGCTCGGCGAGGTGGATCGATGAAGAAGTTTTTGCGAACGATATTTTTGGTGGACTTGCTTCAAGGCCTGTGGGTGACCTTCCGCAATCAGCACCCCAAGCACATCTACACCGAACAGTACCCCGCCGAACGCCCTAAAGTGGCCGAGCGCTACCGCGGCGCGCCAAGGCTCAACATCAATCCCGATAACGGCGAAACACTCTGCATCGCCTGCAACCTCTGCGCTCTTGCTTGCCCGGAAAACTTGATCGTCGTCACCAGCGAGCGCAACGAGCAGACCCGCCGCAAGGAACTCACCGAATTCACCTACGACACTTCCCGCTGCATGTTCTGCGGGCTTTGCGAGGACGCCTGCCCTGTCGATGCACTCGAACTCACCCAGGACTTCGAACTCGCCACCTATACCCGCGACGGCCTCATCTGGGACCGGCAGCTGCTCGAGGAGGGGCCCAAACCCACCCCCTACCGGTTCTAAAGGAGCCGTCACCACCCTATGCTCGACGCCATCTTCTTCTACACCTTCGCCGCCCTGACCCTCGGCGGCGGCGTCCTCTGCATCACTCGCCGCAACGCCGTCCACAGCGCCATGTGGCTGGTTGTCTCCCTGCTCGGCGTCGGTGGCCTTTACCTGCTCCAGCGCGCCGAGTTCCTCTTCGCCGTTCAGGCCGTCGTCTACATCGGCGGCATCGTCGTCTTGTTCCTGTTCGTCATCATGCTCGTCAACCTCGATGAAGCCGCTCGCCAGCGCCAGTTCAACCGCCAATGGCTCATCGGGCTGGGCGCTGTTGCTCTGGTCGGCGCAGAGGTCTTCTATTTCCTGAAAGCCGGAGCCGACACGCTGAAGCTTCCTCCGCCGGCCGGTTCTGTTTCCACCGACGGCAACACCGAACGCCTCGCCGACGTCCTCTTCAGCGAATACCTGCTTCCCTTTGAGGTCGCCTCCCTGCTGCTGCTGGTCGCCATCGTCGGTTCCGTTGTCATGGCCAAGAGGAGAATCTGATGCTCACACCCGTGACCACGATTCACTATCTCGCGCTCAGCGCCGCCCTGCTTCTGATCGGCACCCTCGGCGTCCTCATGCGGCGCAACATCGTCGTCATCCTCATGTCCATCGAGCTCATCTTGAACGCCGTCAACATCAACCTGGTGGCCTTTTCACGCCACTTCGACAACATGTACGGACAGATCTTCGCGATGTTTGTCATCGCCGTCGCCGTCGCCGAGGCGGCCATCGGCCTTGGCATCCTCATCGCTCTGTTCCGCAACAAAACCACCGTCCTGGCCGACGAGATTGACCTGTTGAAGTGGTGAAAAGAGGCGCATGAACTTTCTCGATTCCATCTGGCTCATCCCGCTGTTCCCCCTGTTCGGCGCCGCCGTCATGCTCCTCATCGGCAAGCGGCTCGACCCGCAAGCCCCCTCTGAGGTCATGATCGCCCCCGACATGGAGCACCGTGCCGATGATCACGGCCACTCCCACTCCGATCACTCCCACTCTCATGACGATCACGGCCACGGCCACGGACACCATGACGCCGCACCCGCCACCAGAATCCTCGTCAGCCTCCTCTGCCCCGGCATGGTGCTCGCCTCCTTCCTCCTCTCCCTCGGCGCTGTTCTCCAACTTACCGCCAAAGCCGAAAAATTCCACGAAGTCGTCCAGTTCACCTGGATCGCCGGACTCCCCTTTAAAATGTCCACCGGAGCCACCGCCCTGTTCTCCGCCGACTGGGGCTTCCTGCTTGACCCGCTCAGCTCCGTCATGATCCTGGTCGTCACGGGCATCGGCTTCCTCATTCACGTCTACTCCATCGGCTACATGGCCCACGACGGCGGCTACTACCGCTTCTTCGCCTACTTGAACCTGTTCGTCTTCTTCATGCTCATGCTCGTGTTGGCCAACAACTACGCCCTGCTGTTCGTCGGCTGGGAAGGCGTCGGCCTGTGCAGCTATCTCCTAATCGGTTTCTACTTCCACAAAAAATCGGCCGGTGACGCCGGCAAGAAAGCTTTTATCGTTAACCGCATCGGCGACGCAGGCTTCCTCCTCGCCATGCTCCTCATGTTCGCCACCATCGGATCGGTGCGTTTCCTCGAAGTCAACCAGGTCCTCCACAGCGGTAAGTTCGGGCCCGAAGCCGCCGGCTTTGGCGTCCTCAGCGCCATCGCTCTGCTGCTGTTCGTCGGAGCCACCGGCAAGTCCGCCCAGTTCCCCCTATACACCTGGCTGCCCGACGCCATGGAAGGTCCAACTCCCGTCTCTGCTCTCATCCACGCCGCCACCATGGTCACCGCCGGCGTCTACATGGTCGCCCGTTCCAACGCCCTCTTCCAGCTCACGCCGGAAACCTCCACCATCGTCCTCGTCGTCGGCGGCTTCACCGCGATCCTTTCCGCCTCCATCGCCCTCGTCCAGAACGACATCAAGCGCGTGCTGGCCTACTCCACCGTCTCCCAGCTCGGCTTCATGTTCATGGCCGCCGGAGCAGGGGCTTACTGGGTCGCCGTCTTCCATCTCTACACCCACGCCTTCTTCAAAGCTCTTCTCTTCCTCGGCTCCGGCTCCGTCATCCACGCCTGCAGCGGCGAACAGGACATGCGCAAGATGGGCGCGCTCAAGGACAAGATCCCCGTCACCCACAGGACCATGTTCATCGCCTCGGTCGCCATCGCCGGCATTCCCGGCCTCGCCGGCTTCTTCTCCAAGGACGAGATCCTCTGGCAGGTCTTCAGTTCCCACCACGGCTCGAAAGCCGTCTACACCGTCGGCTTGGTGACCGCATTCATGACCGCCTTCTACATGTGGCGTCTCATGTACATGACCTTTTACGGCGACTCCCGCGTCGAGCCCGAAGTCGCCAAGCACATCCATGAGTCGCCCGCCACCATGACCATCCCGCTCTCCGTCCTCGCCGCCGGCAGCATCCTCGCCGGTTGGATCGGCGTGCCCAAGCTATGGAGCGCCTTACCCGACGGCTTCCGTCTCTTTGAGCACTGGCTTGAACCCGTCTTCAAACCCGTCGCCGCCGCCGCCGTTCCCGAACACCACGCCGACCACGCCGTCGAATGGATGCTCATGGGACTCTCGGTCGCCATCGCCGCCGCCGGCATTCTGCTGGCCCGCTACTTCTACTCCAAACCCTACAAAGGCGAACCCATCGAAGGCGTCAGCAAGGGCCTCTACACTACACTTCTCAACAAATGGTACGTCGACGAAATTTACGACTTCTTGTTCGTCAACGGACTCGCCAAGGGCGGCGGCCTCCTCTTCGGCCGCTTCGACTCCGCCGTCGTCGACGGCGGTGTCAACGGAGCCGGATGGCTCACCCGCTTCACTTCCTCGGTATCCATCTGGTGGGACACCTGGATCGTCGACGGCGCAGTCCGCCTCGGCTCATTCCTCGTCAAGATGTCTTCTTATCCGACGCGCAT
>VFZE01000026.1 GCA_016871315.1 Acidimicrobiia bacterium
AAGAAGCCATCCGCAGGCACTGGCCCGCCCTCGGAAAGGGGATTCTGATCAAATCCGGCACGGGAGTGAGGCGTCGGGTGTATACTGTCGGGGTCCGGGAGACCCAAAATGGAAATCCCGGCTAGTTAGAACGGACATCTGATTCCAGGACCTCAGGCAAGGAGTAGTCTCATGGTCAACATCAATAAGAAGATATCCAAGGGCGTCACGGCGCTGGTCTTGATGCTCTTCGCCGCCGCTCCGTCGCGCGCGCAGTTTGACACCGCCACCGTGCTTGGCTCGGTATCGGACTCGTCCGGGGCCGTAGTCCCGAATGCAGTTGTGGTCCTCGAGCACGTGGAAACCGGCATCGTCCGCCGCAACGTTACCGGCGCCGCGGGTGAATTCGAGTTCGTGGGCATCCGGATCGGAACCTACCAGATGCGCGCCGAATCGAGCGGCTTCTCCACTGCCGTAACGGAGCGCTTCGTTGTCACGGTGAACGCCCGCCAGCGAGTGGATATGGTGTTGTCGCCCGGGCAGGTTTCCGAAACGGTCGTGGTTAGCGGCGCGGTGGCGCAATTGGAAACGGCGTCAAGCGACCGTGGCACCGTGATCGGCGGTCACCAGATCGTCAATCTGCCGCTGAACGGGCGTGCCTATGCCGACCTGGCTTTGCTCAGCCCCGGTGTGCGCCGTTCGGCCATTGCCAACGAACGCGACGCTTCGTTCAACGTGAACGGCCAGCGGAGCATCTTCAACAACTTCATTCTGGACGGCGTGGACAACAACGCCTATGGCACCAGCAACCAGGGCTTCTCGAATCAGGTGGTTCAGTTGTCGCCCGACGCCGTAGCGGAATTCAAGGTGCAAACCAACAATTACAGCGCCGAGTTCGGCCGCGCTTTAGGCGCCGTTGTCAACGCCAGCCTGCGCAGCGGAACCAATGAATTTCATGGCTCGGTCTGGCACTTTCACCGCAACGATTCGTTGAACGCGGTCGGCTTCTTCAAACCGCTGCGCGGAGTGAAGCCGGTCCTGACCCGCAACCAGTACGGCTTCACGCTCGGCGGCCCGGTCCGGCGCGACAAGACCTTCTATTTCGCCGACTACGAGGGGTTCCGGCAGATCCAGCGCCAGCTTGTCTTCGCGAGCCTTCCCACAATGGAGCAGCGGCAAGGCAATCTTGGCGCATCCATCCTGCACCCGCTGACCGGGGAGATTTTTTCCAACGGCGTCATCCCGGCGGCGCGCATTACGCGCTTTGCGCGGAACGTGCTGGATATGGCGCCCGTACCGCAGCGCGCAGGAACGGCCAATAACTTCGAATTCCTTCCCCGGCAGAAGGATTACAACGACAAAGGGAACATCAAGATTGACCATCAGTTCTCCAGCACCTTCAGCACGTTCGTTCGGGTCAGCCAGCGCAAGATGAACAACTTCGAACCGGGCCAGCTCCCGCTTCCGGTCGACAGCGGGGCGAACGGCTACGTGCGCGTGGTGAACCAGGCGCTCGCTTTTGGGGCAACGCGAGTGCTCTCTCCCACGTCGGTGCTGGACATACGGCTCGGCATCACGCGGACCCTTGGGGGAAAGGATCCGCCCGGCCTCGGAAGCACGATCATGCAGGAATTGGGCATTACGGGTCTCCCCACCGATCCGCGATTCGCTGGAGGAATCACGTCGCAGAGCATCAGCGGATTCACCCTGATCGGCCGCCGGACTACGAACCCGCAATTCCAGAATCCGTTCGTGGTGAACCCGCGACTGACTTTCTCGAAAGCGGCCGGGCGGCACAGCCTAAAGGTGGGCTACGAATATCAGTCGATCAACACGGAAGTGGAAGACTTCGCTCCGAAGTACGGCAGCAACACCTACGGCGGGCAGTTCAGCCGTCCTACCGGCGGCAACGCCGCGCTGCAAATCTACAATCTGGCCGACTTCCTGTTCGGGGCGCAAAGCAGCTATTCGCTGCGGAACCTCTTCGTGGCGAATCTCCGCCAGAGGATGCACTTCGGCTATTTGCAGGACGACTTCCGGGTCTCATCGCGGCTCACTCTAAACCTGGGCGTACGCTATGAGTTCGCGACCCCTCATTGGGAACGCGACAATCTCCAGAGCAACTTCAACCCGGCTACCCGGTCGGTTGTGTTGGCTAAGGCAGGGTCGTTGACGGAGCGGGCGCTGGTGGCTCCGGACCGCAACAACTGGGCGCCGCGGCTCGGATTCGCGTTCAGCGCCACCCCCTCCTGGGTGTTCCGCGGCGGGTACGGAATCAGTTACATTCACTTCTATCGTGCCGGCGCCGGAAACATCCTGGTCTCCAACGGTCCGCACAATCTGAGCTACAGCATCACCCAGCAGCCTTCGCAGGGACTATGCAGGGCGGGGATCGATCCCGTTACCTGCTTCCGCACCGTGGAGATGGGCTTCCCGCCGGAATTGCTCGACCCTTCGCGTTTCAATACGCGCAATGCCGGCTTTAATTACATCCCGCTCGAAACCCGGACCGGATACGTGAAGAGCTTCCACCTCACCGTCCAACGCCAAATCATGCCCGGCCTCATTCTCGATGCCGGCTACGTCGGAAGCCGCAGCACTAACCTGCAAGTCGGCGGCGATGCCAACCTCGCCCGTCCGAACGGACCCACCGAGAACACGCCAGTGATCCAGCGCAGGCCCATTCAGACTTTCACGGGAATTACCTCATCGTTCCCGGGCGGCTTCGGCAGCTACGACGCTTTGCAGACGAGACTGGAGCGCCGGTTCAGCGGCGGTCTCTACCTGCTCAACTCTTTCACCTGGTCCAAGGCGATCGATAATGCGGCAGCCGGTCTGGAGGCGCACGGCGGAGATACCGGCACGGTGGACATACGCGATCCGCGGGACAGCAAGGGACTGTCCAACTACGACCAGCCGATCAACAATACGACGACCTTTATTTGGGAGGTGCCCTTCGGCAAGGGACGCAGGTTCGGTTCGCAACTGCACACCGCGGTCGAAACGATTCTTGGGGGCTGGAGAATGACCGGCATCAACACCATGGCCAGCGGCTCCACCATGAGCCTTATCTATAGCCCGGCCGCGGCGTTCAATATCGGCGCCGTTCAGTACCGGGCGGACATCATTGGCGATCCCATGATGCCCAAGGCTCAGCGGACACCGGATAACTACTTCAACCGGGCGAATGTAGTTACGCCCACCGACCGTACTCGACCTATCGGGAACGTCGGCCGTAACACCGTTCGCAGCCCCTCCATCTTCCAGATGGATACCGGCTTGCACAAAGAATTCCGGCCAAAGGAAAACTTGCGGCTGGATTTCCGGGCCGAGTTCTTCAACCTGCTGAACAAAACGAATCTTGGCCTGGCCGACAGCAACCGTACGTCGAATCAGTTCGGCTCGATACGCAGCACCCTTCCGGCAAGACAGGTGCAATTCGGTTTACGGCTGCACTGGTAGCCTGCCGAGGCTCTTCCTCAATCAGGCTTACTCATCCCCGCTAGCCACCTTCAACACCGCCAGGAACGCCTCCTGCGGAATATCCACCCGCCCGACGCGTTTCATTCGGCGTTTGCCTTCCTTCTGCTTCTCCAGCAGCTTGCGCTTTCGCGTGATGTCGCCGCCGTAGCACTTGGCGAGCACATTTTTGCGAATTGCGGTTTACCTCCCGCCGCACCGCTGTAACAGTTTTCTCCCCCTATTGGCGTGGAAACGGAAGCCCGCTCGATTCGAGGGCGATGCTCGGCGTCCAGGACTCCGTCAGCCCGTCGCCTGCATTCCAAAACCGCCAGTTGGAGGGATCCTCCGCACAACAGCAGGCCGCCAGCGCAAGCATGAGTAGGCAGATTCTTCGCATGCAGGTCCCCGTTATCGTCGCTTCGTTAGCTGATCGGCGGACTTAGGCGTTAGAGGAGGGAATCGCTGTACAATGTGCTGTTACGAAAGGAACTACTACGATTTCCCCAACCACCGAATTCCAAGGTAAAACCGCCCTCATCACCGGCGCCAGCCGCGGCATTGGAGCCGCGACCGCCATTACTTTGGCCCAAGCCGGTGTAGCACGCATCCTCCTTCAGTACCATTCCTACCCCGAAGGCGCCGACCAAACCGCCGCCGCCATACGCAAAGCCGGCGCCCAAGCCGACCCCATTCAAGCCGACCTCGGCACTGTGGACGGGATCCGCTCCTTCACCGCCGAACTGGAAAGCCGCTCCGGCAAGGTCGACATCCTCGTCAACAACGCCGGCTCCCTGGTCCGCCGCAGCACCCTCCCCGACTATCCCGAAGAGCTCTATGACACCGTCATGAACCTCAACGTCAAAAGCGTCTGGTTCATCTCCAAGGCCGTCGCCGGGCACATGATCGCTTCCGGCTCGGGCGCCATCGTCAACGTCAGTTCCATCGCCGCCCGCACCGGCGGCGGTCCCGGAGCCACCATCTACGCCGCCGCCAAGGCCGCTGTCTCCGGAATTACCAAGGGGCTGGCCAAGGAGCTCGCCCCCAAGGGCATTCGCGTCAACGCCATCAGCCCGGGAACGGTGGACAATCACTTCCACGAGGTTTTTTCCACCCGTGAAGTGCTCGACTCGGTCGTCCGCATGACCCCCGCCGGCCGCCTCGCCACCAATCAAGACATGGCCGACGCGATCCTCTGGCTCTGCTCCTCCAAGGCCGATTACGTCCACGGACAGACCATTGAACTCAACGGCGGATTCTATATGGTCTGACGCGGCGCCTACTGCAGCGCCACCGTTACACCGCTCTGGCTCCCCTGCTCCCCCACGAACACCGTAACCGGCAGCACCCCGGGCGGGGAAAACAGCCCCGGCAGCCGCACGTTGATCTGCAACAGTCCCACGAATCCCGGCGCCGCGCCAGCATACAGGATCTCCGCCTCCCGCGTGCCGATCAGCACACGCACCTCGAGCAGCGGCCGCGGCAGCGGAGCACGCGCCGGCACGCCCGCTTGCCCGCCAGGCTCGGTCAGTCCACCCCCGGTGGCATAGAGCGTCATCACCGAGCCGCGTAGCGCCGGTGAGCCGGCCCCGTTCAACGTGCCGTCCTGGTTCACCGCCACCGCCTGGCCAAGCCCCCGGTCCAGCGTGAACAAGGCCGGCGAGGAGGCCGCCACGGGCACCCAAATCCGCCCCCGCACCCGCCCCTCCAGCAGCACCTCCATCTGCGTATGGAACCGCCCGTGGATCGCGTACGGCGCCTGCACATTGATCTGATCGCGGTTGGCGAACAGAATCGGGGCAGGCGTCCCGTCAAACCGCACCTCGGCGCCGGCGAGCTTCGTACCCACCGCCCCGCTTCCATTCAGCGCCGCCCCGGCGGAGTTTTCCGGCCCGATCCCCGCCCCAAAAATCGACACCAGCGTGCCCGGCGCCAAGGCGCCCGAACGGAAACTGGCCGCGTTCATCACAACCAGCTCGACCATCTGCTCGGCCGGCGGCAACGCTGCCAGCGCGCGCGACAACCTTCGGATGCGGTGGTTGCCCAGATCCGCCACCAGAATGTTCCCCGCCGCATCGATTACCACCGAGGACGGGCCGCGGAACCGCGCTTCCAGCGCCGCGCCCCCATCTCCGGCGAATCCCGCCACACCGTCGCCGCCAATCGTCGTGATCACCCCCGCGGCTGACAGCAGCCGGATCCGGTGGTTGAACGTATCGGCGATCACCAGGTTGCCCGCCGCGTCCACGGCCACCGCCGCTGGAGCATTCAATTGCGCCAGCGCGCCCTGGCCGCCGTCGCCCGAAAACCCTTGTGCCCCGGTCCCGGCCAGCGTCACGATTACTCCCGCCGGATTCACCCGCCGGATGGCGTGGTTGCCCGAATCGGCGATGTACACATTGCCTGCCCCGTCCACCGCCACACCCAGCGGCGCGTTCAGATGCGCCTGCCGCGCCGCGCCATAATCGCCGCCGTAGCCGCGCACCCCGTTGCCCGCCACCGTTTCGATAAATCCGTTGCGCAGGATCCGCCGCACACGGTGGTTCAGCGAATCGGCGAAATAGAGATTTCCCTCGCGGTCCAGCGCCAGTCCCCGCGGCCGGTTCACCTGCGCCGATTGCGCCGGGCCGCCGTCCCCGGTCAGCCCCGGCTCTCCGTTCCCCGCCAGCGTGTACAGGATGCCCGAAGGCAACACGCCCCGGATGCGAAAGCCGAGATAATCGGCGATCCGCAAACCCGTGAGGCTGTCGGCAGCCACCGCCACCGGGTCCACGAGCCTCCCGTTCACCGCAAGCCCCCCGTCGCCAAGCGAAGCCGCCGTGCCGCCACCCGCCACCGTTTGGATGATGCCCGCGCGGTCAATCCGCCGCACCCGCCGGCTCGATTCTTCCGCCACGTACAGGTTACCCTGATCGTCCAGCGCCAACCCGATCGGCGATGCCAGGTAGCTCTGCGCCGCCAGTACGCCGTCGGCCGGCACGCCGAACGTGCCGTCGCCCGCTACAGGCACGGGAACCGTCGCTCCGTTGACGCGCATCACCCGCCGCCCGCTGGAAAAGTAAATCACCCCGGACCCGGAAACCGCCACATCGCGCACCGGCCCTTCCAGCGCCGGCTCGGCGCCGGCCACCGTTGTGATGGCGCCGGAGGCCGCCAGCCGGAACACGCGGTTCCGCTGGGAATCGGCCACGTACAGATTGCCGTTGCCGTCGACAGCCACCCCTACCGGAATCTCCAGCCCAAGGTTCCCCGTGTTGGGACCAAGCACGGTGGTCAACTGCCCGTTGAACAGTCGCCGCACGCTCTTGTTCCCGCTATCGGCGATGTACAGCGCCCCCGCGCGGTCCACCGCCAGGCCCGCGGGAAAGTTCAGCCGCACAGCCAGCGCAGGGCCGTCGCCGTTAAACCCCGCCGCCCCCGTCCCCGCCACAGGCGAAATCTGGCCTGCCGGCGAAATCCGGTACACCCGGTGATCCGAATGATCGGCCACGTACAGATTCCCCTGTCCGTCCACCGCCACGTTGCGCGGACCCGCGAACCGCGCCCCCGCCGCCACCGTCGTGATCGTTCCATCGGCCGCGACGCGCCGCACACGCGCGTTGCCGAATTCGGCCACGTACAAATTCCCGCTCCCGTCCAGCGCAACCCCGTATGGCGAATTCAGCTGTGCGCGTACCGCCGGACCTTGATCGCCGCCTACCCCCGCGTGCCCGTTGCCGGCCACCGTAGAGATCAGCCCGTCAGCGCCCACCCGGCGTACCCGGTGATCGGTGTTGTCGGCGATGTACAGGTTGCCCCCCGCATCCACCGCCAGCCCCTCCGCCGCTGACAGCTGCGCCTGAAGGGCTTGGCCTCCATCACCAACACGGTTCGTGCCGGCAATCGAGATGACCTGGTATGCAGCCGGCGTCTGCGCAACGAGGGGGAAGTGAAAAACAAAGAAAACAAAGCATGGAATACAGCAAACCCTCAAGATAGGCTACTTCCCTTCACTGGTAGTAGGTGTATTTCCCGCCTCAAAGCTCTCAGCATGAAAACGATGAGTACACTGTGGTTTTCCTCACAGTTCGAGTTGTACTAGGGTTCCTGGCGGCGCTTTGTCTTTATGCTCAGCCGGCCCTCCATCTAAAAGCACGCCGGCAGGCTGTCGAAGGCCTGGCTGATCCCTTGAACCAGCAGACCCGGGGTGACGCAAAGACTCTCCGGCCCGGCCGCGTGCACCGCATCGTGCAGTTTCAAGAGGCGCCTGCGGCGTCCGAGATCGAAGCGCTGCGGCGGCAAGGGGCGCGCGTGCTGCAATATGTCCCCGACAATGCGCTGCTGATCAGTGGTCCCACGATGCTTGAGCTGGGCGGCGTGGAGGTGCACGGCGTGGAGGCGCTGCTCGCTTCCGACAAACTCAGTCCGCTGGCGGAAGGCGGCATGGTATCGCACGAGCCGTGGCGGAACTGGGTGGTGGAATTCCACGCCGACGTCGAGCAGGCCGACAGCCTCGAGATCCTCACCCAGGAAAGACTGCGCATGCGCGAGCATCCTGACCTGCTGAGCTCGCACTTGGTGGTCGAAGGAAGCCTGGAGCAGATGCGCGCGCTCGCGCAGTGGGACGAAGTGGCCTACATCTTTCCTGCTTCCCGGGAGCTGGAGGAGGGCATGGCCGTGCACGCCTGCGCCGGCGCCGTCACCGATAGCGGCCCCGTCGGCCAGCTCGTGAGCAAGATCGGCGACGGCTGGGATGGCCCCGGCCGCAATGCCGCAAGCCTCACCTACTCCATGCAAACGCTCACCGAAAAAGTGCCCCGCGAGGCGCTGCTTGCGGAAATTGGCAAGGCGCTCACGGAATGGGGGCGCTATGTGCAGGTCACCTTCACCGCCGGCGGCGCCGTGAACGGGAATCGCAACCTTAACTTCTTGTTCGCCACCCGCGCGCATGGCGACCCCTACCCCTTCGACGGGCGCGGCCGCGTCCTGGCTCACACCTTCTATCCCGCTCCGCCCAATCCGGAACCCGTCGCCGGCGACCTGCACTTTGACGACGAGGAGGACTGGCGCATCGGCAACGACGTCGACGCCTACAGCGTCATCCTGCACGAGCTCGGCCATGCGCTCGGCCTCGGCCATTCCGACAAGCCCGGCGCCGTCATGTACGCCTACTACCGCATGGCCTCCGCGCTTACCGATGAGGATATCGGAGCCATCCGCGAACTGTATGCCTCCCGTGGCGCCGGCGAGAATCCCCAGCCGCCCGCTCCTCCTCAACCTCCCACGCAACCGCCGACCCCGCCGCCACCTCCGCCCAATCCGCCGCCGCAGCCGCCGCCCGCCCCTCCCGCTCCGCCTGCGGCCGACCGCACCGCGCCCACGCTTGTCGTGATTTCGCCTAACTCGACCAGCGTGCTCACCTCCGCCGCCACTATCGCGGTCCGCGGAACCGCCTCCGATGACACCGCCGTCCGCCAGGTTTTCTGGACTTCCAACACCGGCGGCGCCGGCGCCGCCACGGGAACCACCAACTGGTCGATCCCGGCGATCCCCCTGCTCAAGGGAACCAATCAGATCACCATCCGCGCCGTCGATGAAGCCGGTAACGTCGCCTGGCGATCGCTCGTCGTCCGCCGCCAGTGACTGTCAGCGCGCACCTTCGCTGATCACCTTCTCCAGGTGCTGCCGCAGCGGCTGGAAATAGGCCAGCATCGCCCGCGTCGAGATGTCCTCGCCCGTTTTCTCCCGGATCACCTGCCGCCAGTCCCGCGTCGCACCCATCGCCAGGATCTCCTGCAGCCACCGCCCCACTTGCTTGTTCCCGTAATAGTTGCAGCTGCGCGGGTCCTGCTGTAAGATCCGCCGCGCGATGTAGTCGTGCAGCTGGTACTTGATTACGTAGGCCAGCGCGTAGTCGTAATACTGCGCCGGATCGTCGATGATGTGCGTCTTGGTGCAGGCGTCGCAGTACTGTTCGCCGCGTTCGCCCGGCGGCTCCATCCCCTGGTACTGCCGCACCATCTCCCACCACCTCTTGTTGAACTGGTCCGGCGGCAAGCCCTTCTCATAAAGCTCGTATTCGAAGTGCGTCATCGTGCCGGCCGACCATGGCAGAAACACCACCGCGCTGTCCAGCGCCTCGGCCAGCAGAAGGTCCATCGCGTCGATCTTCACCGAAGCCGGTAGAATCCCTGTCTGGCGCAGATACGGCTCCTGCCGCGCCGCGATCCCGATCAGGTCGCCCAGCGCTTCGTGGAAGGCGCGGTTCAGCCCCTCCCGCAGCACGTGCGGCACCTTCTCATTCGAATAGGCGATGTAGTAGTAAACGTGCCCCAGCTCGTGATGGCTGGTTTCAAACCAGCTGAAGTTCGGGATCACGCTCATCAGGCTGCGCACGTCGGCGGCGCGGTCAATGTGCCACGCCGAGGCGTGTGTGTTCTTCTTCCGCGTTGCATTCGCCGGCAGTTGATAAAGGTCGGACCTCTCCCAAAAACTTCGCGGCAGCGGCGGCATCCCGAGTGAGGTGTAAAACCGCTCCGCCTGCTGCACGATCCAGCGCGGCGTCTTGCCCCGGAAATAAGGATCGAAATCGGCCGACTCCACCAGCCCCGGCCACTCCTGCCCCCAGCGGTTCCCGATCCAGTGCGCCGGCAGCCGCTCCGGCGCCGGCTGCTTGAACCTCGCCGCCAGCCGCCGCCGCGCGTACAGATGCAGCTGATCATAAAGCGGCTTCAAGTCTCCCAGCGACTTGTCCATCAGCTGCACCATCTCCGCAACGGTCATCCCGTAATCGGCCACCTGTAAATGGAAATAGGAGCTGTAGCCCAGCTCCTTGGCAACACGGTTGCGCAGGTCGCGCAACTCAGCCAGCCCTTGCTTCAGCGCAGGCCCGGTCTGCTTGCTTACCTCCCAGTACTTGCGCCGCGCGGCCATATCGGTGGAGGTCCGCAGAACCTCGTCGATATCGTTCGGAGTCACCGGCTTCACGCACTTCCCGCCCCTCTCTTCCAGGCAGAACGTGAATCCGTCGAGCGTCGCCGCCAGCCGCGCCTCCGCCTGGATCCGCGATTGCACGATTTCGGGAATCGTCCCCGGCGACTCCGCCGCGTTCAGCAGAATCTTATCCAGCTGCCGGAACTCCAGATCCGTCAGCGCTTCCCGGTCCGCCAGCAGCCGCCTCGCATTCTCGATCACATACTTGCTTCCGCGGAACGCCGCGTGCGCCGCCTCCGCCCCGATCCGCTCCCCCGTGTTCTGCGCATTCACATCGGTCGCCGCCCGCCAGTTGGCCAGCGCCGAGGTCGTGTACAGCCGCTGATCGATCTGGTTGTACATCGCCAGAAACGATTGCACTCCCGCCTCGCGTGAAGGCGAAGAGAGCTGCGTGCAGGAGATAAGGCCCGCCAGCAGCCCGCAGGCGCCCAGTACTCGTGTGAGCTTCACACCGAAATTGTAGTCCAGCCGCTCGACGCAGTGCTTCGGTGTCCAGCCGCCGATGGTATAAAATAGGTGAGTTGGGCCACCCTAGCTCAGTTGGTAGAGCGGCTGATTCGTAATCAGCAGGTCGCCGGTTCGATCCCGGCGGGTGGCTCCAGAATAAAATCAACGTTTAGAGGCCCGCCAACGGCGCGGCTGGTCACTGGGGCGGCGCTGGCGGATGGATCCGAGAATCTGATCGATCGTCAAATCCTTCTGCCACTGCTCGCGGTCGCGCGTATAGTCGCCCGCGCCGGCGCGATTCAAGCGCAAGAACACGAATAAAAACGGCTTCGCTGTCGCCAGACCCGCCCAACCAAAACCCAAAGAAATCCAATTCACCCTGAATTCCGCCATCCTCGCCGCGACAGGATAGCCAAACACGAGAGGCCCGCTGACTAAATGTCAGCGGCCCCATCTGAACGAGCGCTGACGCGGCCGCGATCGATCGAACGGGGACTAACGCGCTACAGTGCTTGGAGGAAGTCCTCCAGGCTAATGCCCGCCTGGCGGAGAATGCTCTGGAGCGTGGCGGCAATGAGGTTTCGATGCATCGGAATGGTGACGCGCCGGGACCCTCGAACCATCCGGGACATGAGAGCCGCTCTGTCTGGCGACCGAGAAGCCGAGCCGCGCTAGCGCCCTCACGGCTTCAGATCCTGAGATGTCCCGGGGCAGCTTCACGCTTGAATCAGGATGGGATCGCTCACGAAGTGGATTCTGATCCGGGATGGAGCGGATTCCACTTCAAAGTGAACTGCCACTGCCTCCGTGATCTGCTCCTGCAAGTCGCGGAGGTCTCGCCCTTGAGTCGTAATGCCCCCAGTCCCATCGGGATCGTCCCAAGAAGCGACCAGCCATCCCGATTCCTCGTCTCGCTGCACCTGTAGGGTGATTTCGTGCATGGCCTCGACCTCAATTATTCCACACTCAAGCGGTTGGCCTGCCAGAAGTGCACCGCCCCCTGTGTTGGAGGGAGGACCGTATAGAGTTGTTGGACTGGCTGGAAGAAGTCCGTATTCTTCGTAATCAGCAGGTCGCCGGTTCGATCCCGGCGGGTGGCTCCAGAATAAAATCAACGTTTAGAGGCCCGCCAACGGCGCGGCTGGTCACTGGGGCGGCGCTGGCGGATGGATTCGAGAATCTGATCGATCGTCAAATCCTTCTGCCACTGCTCGCGGTCGCGCGTATAGTCGCCCGCGCCGGCGCGATTCAAGGGCAAGAACCGGGCGAGGCCATCGGGACCCAACTCGCGTTGCAGGAGCTCAAGGGCGTGCCGTTCGAATTGCTCGTCCGTTAACTGGTCGATGGCGATCGTTGTCCTTGTTCCTTGATCCAAGATAGCGGATTCCGCACGGGAATTCGAGGGTTGCCCAACTTGCGGGCGGTGCGCTTCAGCAGCCGTTCGCCGGTCGTTAACAGCACCTCCGCTTGAGCCGATTCAGGCGCCGCGAGATGGAGTGCATCGTAAGGACCGTAGCCCAGCCCGACCAAGCCTTGAGCGCTGTGAGCCGGCCGAGGCAACAGGCGTCCAGGTAGACTCTCATGCCCGCTTCCGCGAAGCTCGTTTTTCCCGTCGTGCGTCGATGTCGGCGAGGGTTGGCTTCCGGGAACGCGGGAACTCTACGGCCGGACGCGCGCCAGCTGATACGGACACGCCGGGCGTCACCCAATGGCGATTGATCGTCACTGGCGCTTTCGAGTCCAGGATGCTAGCCCAGTTCGCCCGGAACTCACGGATTCCAACTTTGGTTCGCGGCATTTGGCTGTCTGAGCCTTGCTATGTACACAATCATAGCGCCCGTAACCTTCGCCGAGTCGAGAGAAAATGGACGGGAATCACGCGGGAGACTTGACAGCCCTGGCTTCCTATATCAGCAAGTCGCCGGTTCGATCCCGGCGGGAGGCTCCAGCCTCAGCCAGCCTGGGCCATCCCTGGCGCTACCCTCGTGTCCTCGGTCTGGCTCGAGGTTGCCACCGACAGCGCCACCAGAGCGGCCCGGCCAAACTCCTCCAGATCCTGCTGTGCGTGCTCCTCCGAGCAATACCTCCAACCCTGCATCCGTTTCAGCAATGGCAATCGCTCTTGGCAGTAGAGACAGTTCATAACGTCACCTTCTGTCGAAAATCTCCAGCGCCATCTTTTCTCCGGATGCGCGCTGTCTAATGAGATTCTCTTAGGGCAACTGGGTTGCCATCGCCGGAACCCGCCGAAGCTGTTGCATTCCTTACACTCACCACCCCCTCCGGCCCGGCGCACGCGGCGCCTCGGAAATTATGGCCGGACAAGATGTCCGGGTTTGCCCCCCTGCCGCACCAGGCACAGCAGCCTGCCGGCTACTTGTCCTTATTCTCCGGCTTGTCGTAGGGCGCGCCCGTGCCCGAGGAGCCCATGAAGAACTTCCGCCCGTCGGTCAGCGTCACGTCGCGCCCGTTGGCCCGCCGAGACCGGTCCTTGGCCTGATACCCGTCGACGATGATCACCTGTCCGGGCTTGATCGTATCGCGCTTCAGCCCGCGGCGGAGCAGGCTGTTCGGCGTCCCGCCTTCCACCATCCATACTTGCTTGCCGCCGTCCTCCTTGGTCACTTCCAGGTGGATCCAGGTGTGCGGATTGATCCACTCCACGCGCACCACCGGTCCCTTCAGCAGCACCGGACGGTTCGGGTCGAACTCGGCGCCGAAGGCGTGATGCGCTTCCACCTTCCGCGTCAGCGTCAGGCACACAACCAGCGCCGCCGCCAGGGCCAGAATCGATTTCGATAGCTTGCTCATGTTCCTTCCCATCTTACTTGGCCTTCGCGGCCGCTTCGGCTTCCAGCAGCCGAGCCCCGCGCAGGATGCCTTCAAACGAGTAGTTGCCCTCATGGCAGGCGTACTCGTAAATACGATCCTCGGTTGCCGGCATGATCATCTCGCCGCTCCAGGGCCGCGTCCACACCGTTGGATCCTCGACGGTGAACTGGTAGAGCAGCGTCCTCGCATCGATCCGCGTGAACCGCTCGACCACGTGCAGGTACCGCGTCGCCGAGGTCAACGCCGGCTGATCGGTGAAATTCGTCGTGTCGACAACCAGCGTATCGCCCTCCCAACGCCCCACCGAATCGCCCAGCCAGCGCCGTATCTCCGGCGGCTCATGCTCTTCGTTCATGCGGATGATGCGCACATCGTGCACCATCTCGTTCAGGATCATGATCCGGTTCGGCGTCTGCACGATCTGCTTGAGGTTGTTATAAAGCACCGGCAGCATCGGCGGGCCGCCGGTCGAACCAAACCCCAGCAGGCACCGCTCGCCCAGCGGCCGCAGCTCGGGATCATCGTACGGGCCCGGATTCAGCCCCTCCTTGACCCACCATGCATCGCCTGTGTTCGGACGCGCCAGCGCCACCCGCGCCGCCGCACGCTTGCGGGCCTCCGGCGTCAGCGGCGGCATCCGCCCGTTCTTCGGATCCGTGATGATCGACGTCCGCCACTTGCCGTTGATCTTGAATGCTCCCGTGCCGCGGTCCGTCCACACGGTGTTGTAGCCGCCCACGTTGCCCGCCGCACCTTCGGAACCATCGCCGCCCTTGGGTGGCGCGGTGCGGTTCGGATTGCTCGCCTGGCTGGTCTTGGCCATCCGCGCTGCCTCCATCTTCGCCAGCGCGGCCGCTTCCTGATCGCTCAGCTCCAGCCGGTCGCCCAAGTGATCCGGCCGCAACAGCGGCGTCAGCGTCGCGATGTCGTAGACGCCCGACAAGTCCGGCTTCCCTTCCGCCGTCCGCGGAATCTGGCCCGGCAGCAGCGCCGCGGCCACCAGCAGCAGTCCTATGCGCATGACACCCTCCTCACCTCTCCAACTTCTTGCGGCGATGCTCGCCAAAGACCAGCTCTTCCACGAACTCCACGCACTTGAAATCCACCAGCCGCGCGTCCTTCTCCATCCGCCGGTAGAGCGGCAGCGAAATCTTCCAGGGCCGCGCGAACACCTCCGGATCCTCGATCGTCGCCTCATATTGAATATGGTTGGGCGTCATGAGCCTGTATCGCTCCACCACCTTCATCTGTTCGGTGTGGTGCGTGCCGGAGCGGTCCAGCCACGTCTGATCGTTCTGCCCCGTAACCTCCACCACCAAGGTATCGCCCTGCCACTTCCCCACCGACTGGCCCATCCAGCTATCGGTCTCCGGCGGTCCCGGATCGGTGAAGTAAATGTCGCGCGCCGCCCCCGCATACTCGTACGCGATAAAGAACTGTTTCTCGTTCTGAATAATCTGGAACGGAAATGGCAGGTAGGTGGCACGCGGCACGCCGGGCAGATAACACTTGATCTCCGGGTCGCGCTCGATCCAATGCTTGCGGTTCTCCTCGCGCTTGGCGCGGGCCTCCGGCTTGTAGGGAATGCTTCCACCCTCCACGATTCCCATCCCGCCCGGCACCGACGCCACCGCGCCCAGCCGCAGCAGCGGCACCGCCGGAAGCGGACCGTGCGGACCGTCCCGCAGCATCATCGCCGGCCTCGCCATGTGCCGCTCGATGTCGTAGTGAGCCGAGCCGATGGCCTGCCAGACGCCGTTGAAGTCCGGCTTCCCATTGGACAGCCGGGGCAATTGCTGCGCGCCCGCCGCCACTGTCAAGATCGAGATTACAAGGATTCGCGGTAACACCGAACTGAAGCTACCACACCAGCACCGGCGCGGCAACACCTAGCTAGTAAAAGGCGATCCAGCGCCCGGAAAACCCCACGGCGAACCACAGCCCCAGGCTCACCACCGCCGTCAGCTTCTGGAGCACCGGGCTGGCAGGCTCCGCCGCCGCCACGCGCCGCCGTATCGAAACCGCGAAAAGCGACGCCGCCACCAGAAACCCCATCTTGTACCAGAACGGCGGGCTGTAATAACACTTCACCGCCTCCGACAGCATCAACGGCACGCCCGTCAGAATCATCGCCGCCAGCGAGCCCGCCATCCACAAGTGCACTTTCGCCGCCAACTCCGCCACCGGCTGCGCACGCAACCCGAGCCCCAGCATCCGCAGATCCACCACCAGCACCGTGCCGCCGAGCAACGCCAACGCCAGCAGGTGAACGCACTCGATCACCGGGAACAGCCATAGCGACTCGCGCACGGCCGTGCCGACCGCCGTCGCTTCAAACCACTGGAATAAAGGAAACAGGCTCATGGTTCAAACCAGTTGTAGGCCTGCATCCGCCCGCAGACCACAACCCCGCTCCAAAGCACAAGGCTCAGTGCGCCGGCCAGCTTCGCCCTCACCGGCGGCGAAGCATCCAGATCCCACGCCGCCACGCGCTTGTAGATCGTCAGATGGAACAACAGCGCGTTCAGCCCGGCCAGCACAAGCATCGCCATCTTCACGCGAAAGAAGATGTTCTGATACGCGCGCAGCGGACCCGAATAAAACAGCAGCAGCCCGCTCACCACCATCAGCGCGAATCCGGCGAAGGCCACCGGCAGCAGCCGCCCCGCCACCTCCGACACCGGCACCCTCCGCAGCGCCGCGCCCAGCAGCCGCAAATCCAGCAGCGCGATCATCCCCAGAAACAGGCATAGCGTCAGCACATGCGTCGTCTCCACGAGCGGATAGAAGAGGATCGACTCGCGGATCGCGACGCTGCCCGCCGTGTTTTCCAGCCACTCAAAAAAGGGAAGCAACCCGGAGTAGTCTAGCATTGCCGCAGGCCGCATTGGTACAATGCTTCCGCCTCTCATGCGTAACCCATGCGCCGCCCTCCTGCTGCTCTCGCTTACCGGGTGCGCCCCCAAGCCCGAGCCGCCCATCCAAGCCGTCGCCACCTTGGGCGAAGTGATGCACGACATCGTCATCCCCAACGCCGAAGTGGTCTGGGACGCCGTGGGGACAATCTATACGCTGGAAGGCGTCGAGGAGATCCAACCCAAAACCACCGAGGAATGGATGGCCGTCGAGCGCAGCGCCACCACGCTGATGGAAGCCGGCAACCTGCTCATGATGGAACCCCGCGCCAAGGACAACAAGAACTGGATGCAACGCGCCGCCGCCCTGCGTGCCGCTGGCGATGCTGTCCGCAAGGCCGCCCGGGAGCGTAACCCGGAAGCCGTCTTCAACCGAGGCGGTCAGCTCTTCGAGGCCTGCCAGGGCTGTCATTTTGAATACCGCTTCGAAGAAGACCGGACGACCATCCGCACGCACTAGACAAGCGGGATTGACCATCTAACCCAACAACACCAACCGCACATCCATCACGTTCGTCCGAGTCGGTCCTGTCTTCACCAAATCCCCCAGGGGCTCAAAGAAATGGTAGGAGTCGTTCCGTGCCAGGAAATCGTCCGATTTATTGCCCGCCTCCGCCGCCCGCGCGACAGTCCGCCCGTCGGCGATAGCGCCCGCCGCATCCGTCGGACCATCGGTACCGTCCGTGCCGCCGCTCAGCACCACGACGCTGTCCATGCCCGCCACGTCCATCGCCGCCGCCAGCACGAACTCCTGATTGCGCCCGCCCAGTCCCTTGCCGCGGATCGTGACCGTGGTCTCCCCGCCGCTGATGATGCAAGCGGGCGCCTTGAGGGGGCGTCCCGAGGAGCGAACCTCCTTGGCGATGGCGGCGTGCATGCGGGCTACATCCTTAGTTTCGCCCTCGATGAACGTGGATAGAACAAGAATCTTGTACCCAAGCCGGCGCGCCTTCACCGCCGCCGCGTCCACCGCCAGACGGTTGCTGCCCACCACCAGATTCTGCGTTCGCCGGAAAGCCGCGTCGCCCGGCTTCGGCGTTTCGCCTTCGCCCTTTTCCAGCCGGCGGAGCACGCTCGCCGGGACCTTTCCGCGCAGGCCGTACTTATCCAGAATCGCTCCCACATCCGCAAACGTCGTGCGGTCGGGCACCGTCGGGCCGGAACCGATCGCGTCCAGCGAATCGCCGATCACGTCGCTCAGCATCAGCGTAATCAACGTCGCCGGCGCGGCCAGCCGCGCCAGCTGCCCGCCCTTGAATCCGGAGATGTGCTTGCGCACCGCGTTGATCTCCTGAATCGGCGCGCCGCATTCCAATAGCAGCCGCGTCGTCGCCTGCTTCTCCTGAAGCGTGATCGGCGCCACCGGCGCAGGCGTCAGTGCGGAAGCTCCGCCCGAAATCAGGCAGATCACCAGATCCTTCGCCGTAGCTGATCCGGCAATCGCCGCGATGCGCCGCGTACCCTCGACGCCCGCTTCATCGGGAACCGGGTGGCCGCATTCGCGCACCCCGATACGCTTCAACGGCGCGCCATGCCCGTACTTCACATTGATCAGGCCGCCCGTGATGCGCTTTCCAAGAACCTTCTCCACCGCCAGCCCCATGGCGGCGGAAGCCTTCCCCGCCCCGATCACGTGGATCTTCTCAAAGCTCTTCAGCGAGTAGCGCCTTGGGCCGACGAACAGCGTTTCCCCCTGCCGGCGCACCGAGCGTAGCACCGCCTCCACAGGATCCGCCGCCTTCAACGCCGCTTGAAATATGGCTGCCGCATGCAGCCGCAGTTTTTTCTCTTTCATCACTACCATTAGAACAAAGGCAGTTGAAGGATCTCCCGCACCGCCGCCATCGGATCGTCACTGTCGATCGCGATCCGGTAGTCGGCCTGCGCGTAACTGGCGATCCGCTCGTGATAGAGTTGCTCGAACCGTTGCGGGTCCCGGGCCAGCGGCCGGTGCTGTTGTCCCGCGGTCCGGTTGCGCACCCGCTCCAGCGGGCAGTCCAGCCAGATGGAAACGCCGTTGTCGGCCACCATCTCCACATTCGCCTGCGCCGTATAGGCGCCCCCGCCGAGCGAAATCACCATCGGAACCCCGCATTGCACCTTGCGCACGCGCTTTTGAAGCGCTTCATGTTCCCGCTTCCGGAACTCCGGCTCGCCGAGCTGCTGGAAGATCTCGGTGATGGTAACCTTGGCCTCCGCTTCAATCTCGTCGTCCAGATCGACAAAGCTCCAGCCCAGGTCATCGGCCAGCAGCCGCCCGACCGTCGATTTGCCGGAGCCCATGAAGCCCACCAGGTACAGCGCCGGAGTGCGTACAAGCTTGGAATGCATCGGAACTCTACAGCTTATTACAGGCTCACATGTCGAGGCCGTGGTAGATGCGCTCCATCGCGCGGTCGATCAGGCCGGGAAACAGAGTCCGGCCGGCCAGCAACAGCCAGCCCATCCGCGGCGTCACCACCGTCCGCTTCCCCCGCTCCACGCCCCGCACAACCGCATGCGCGCATTGCTCCGGAGTGATCGCGAACCGCCGCATCCGCCATAACTTGTCAGGCGGACGCCCGGCCAGCACGTTCTGCTGAAACCCGGTGCTCACATAGCCGGGACAGACCGTCGTGAACCGGATCCCGTCGCGGCGCAGCTCCATGCGCATGCCGTCTGTCATCGACCGCAGCGCGAACTTCGACGCCGAGTACAACGTAAACCACGGCAGCGTCACCAGGCCGGCGATCGAACTGACATTGACGATGACGCCCGCGCGCTGCTGCTTCATCGCAGGCACCACCAATTGCGTCATGCCCAGCGCGGCGAACAGGTTCAACTCCAGCATGCCGCGCACATCCTGCTCCGGCGCACGCCAGGCAGGCACATACAGTCCGACCCCGGCGTTGTTAATCAGCACGTCGATCCTGCCCCATCGCTCCAGCGTCGATTCCACCGCCCGCCTCCGCACCTCCGGATCCTTCAAATCCCCTGCGGTGATGACAGCCTCCGCCCCTCCAACCCGCTCCAGCTTGTGCAGGCTCCGCGCGGTCAGCGACAGCCGCGCCCCGCGGCCCCGGAAGGCGTCCGCGCAGCAGGCGCCGATCCCTTCCGATGCTCCGGTGATCAGCACAACTTTGTCGCGCAGCTGCATGGAGGCAATAATAGTAGCATGCACGAGGAGCTGCTCCCGCTGTTCCCTCTCTCGGTGGTGCTTCTGCCCGGGACGCCGCTTCCGCTCCACATTTTCGAAGAACGCTATAAGGAGATGATCGGCGAGGTGATGGCCGGACAAAGCGAGTTTGGGGTCGTGCTGGCCTCCCAGGAAGGCATCGCCCAGGCCGGCTGTACCGCCACCGTGGAAGAAGTGGTCCAGCAGTACCCGGACGGGCGCATGGACATTGTCACCTACGGGCGGCGCCGCTTCTCCATTCAGTCGCTCGACGATGAGCGCGCCTACCTGCGCGCCAACGTCAATTTCTTTGACGATGAGGAGGCCAATACTCCCGCCACGCTGCGCCGGCAGGCGATGGAAGCATGCTCCGGTTTTCAGTCGCCGGGCGCACTCGACGCCGGCCAGCCGCTGCTGAGCTTCCATCTGGCGGCATCCATCGAAGATCTTCCCTTCAAGCAGTCGATCCTGCAATCGCGCTCGGAGGCCGACAGGCTGCGCCGGCTCATTGCCTACGCGCCTAAGTATGAGCGTACGCAGAGCCGCATCCGCCGGCTGCGCGAGACGGCCCCGCGCAATGGCCATTCCCAGTTGCCCGGCTCCTGGAAAGAGGACGCCTAGGTTTGCGCCAGGAGCTTTGGATCGATGCCGACGACACGTTGTGGGAGAACAACGTCTTCTTCGAGCGGACATTTGACCGCTTCGTGGAACTTCTTAACCATCCCCACCTCACCCCGCAGCAGGTGCGCGACCAGCTGGACGACATCGAGCACGTCAACAACAAGGTGCACGGCTACGGCTCGGCCAACTTCATGCGCAATCTGCGCCTGTGCCTGGAGCGCCTGCGCGATGCACCGCCCAGCGCTTCTGAACGGGAAGTGCTGGATCGAATGTACGCGGACCTGGTGAACCATCCGATGGAGCTGATCGACGGCGTCGAGGAGACCCTCGGCTATCTCGCCTCCAAGCACGAACTCTTGCTTTGCACCAAGGGCAATCCCGCCGAACAGCAGGCCAAGATCGACCGTTCCGGCCTCGCCCGCCACTTCAGCCACATCCGCATCGTTCGTGAAAAAGACGCCGACTGCTACCGGAGCCTCGCGTCCGAACGCGGCCGCGGCGCGGAGCGTACCTGGATGATCGGCAACTCTCCCAAGAGTGACGTCAAGCCGGCGCTGGAGGCCGGCTTGGGCGCCGTCTACGTGCCCCACCCCCACACCTGGCACCTGGAGCATTGCCACGTTCCCGATGCCCATCCCCGCTTGCTTGTACTGGAGCGGTTCTCGCATCTCATGAATTATTTTTAATTTGACTTCATTCTTTGATACATTTCTTATCGCTCTCGTAGTATTCTGTTAGCGGCGGCGCCCTGGATCGTCCTTTCCTTAGCGCCATTTGCCGCTCACCAAAACCCTGATCGGGAGCAATTGGGAATGCCGAGTCTCGCGTTTTTCTACCGTAATGGTGTCGTTTTTTTGATCGCCTATGCGGTGGTGGCAACACTCGTTGTCGCTGTCACCATGGAGGACCGCCTCCTCCCCCGCTTCATGGATGTCTTCCTGGTCGGCACTACGGTGGCGGCTTTTCGATTCACCTGGCAGCACGGTCTGGCGATGTACATCTTCTCCGTCCTCGCCGCGATTTACTTCTTGTCGCCGGCCATGGGCGGTGACGGCTCCGAAGTCTTCTTCCGCATCTTCTGTTATTCGGCTGTCTCGCTCATCGTGTTCCGTGTTGTCCACCAGCTCCAGCACAGCCGCGCCGCGGCCATCGGCGCCCTCGAGGAGCTTCAGGTGCAAAGCGAAGCGTACCGGAGCCTGTTTGAGGAGGCGCCGGTCGCGTTTGTGGAAATCGATCGCAATGGGCGCATCCGCCGGCTGAACAAAGCGGGCGAGAATCTGATCGGCAAGTCCAGCGCGGAAGCTGCCGACTCCTGGGTATGGGAGTTTATTGAGGAAGAGGCCCGCGCCAGCTGCCGGGAAACCGTGCTGCGGAAACTGGAAGGCCGCCAGGCTAGCTGGCCCGCCAGGCTGCAGATTCAACGGCTGGGTACAGCCCCTCACGTGGAACTTGTGGACAACCCCATTGTAAGCCCTTCGGGCTCCATCCGGGGAATGCGTATCGCGATGCTCGATTTCACCGAGCGGGATTATCTGCAGGCCCAGCTCACCCAAGCGCAGCGCATGGAATCCATCGGGCGGCTGGCCGGGGGCATCGCCCACGACTTCAACAATCTGCTCACGGTCATCCTCGGTTTCGGAGACCAGGCAATGCGCAAGGCGCGCGAAAATGATCCGCTGCGCAAAATCCTGGAGCAGGTTTTGCAGGCCGGCGAGCGGGCGGCCACCTTGACGCGCCAACTACTCGCCTTCAGCCGCAGGCAGGTACTCCGGCCGCGGATCCTGGACATCAACGAGCTGGTGGAAAACATGCTGCCGCTCACGGCTCCGCTGCTGGGCGAACGGATTACTTTGAAAACAAATTTCCTGCCCGGCATCGGCAAAGTGAGCGGTGATCCGGCGCAGCTGGAGCAGGTGCTGCTCAACCTCGTCGTCAACGCGCGCGACGCCATGCCCGGCGGCGGCTCCATCCTGATAGAGACCGCCGAAACCAGCCTGGATCAGCCTCAGGCTCACCGCCACGGTATTGCCGAACCGGGTGACTACATCGTGTTGTCCGTCACCGATTCCGGCTTAGGCATGGACCAGGCAACGCTCGACCATATCTTTGAACCCTTTTTCACGACAAAGGCTCCCGGCAAGGGATTGGGCTTGGGACTGAGCAGCTGCCACGGCATCGTCCGCCAGAGCGGAGGCTACATCTGGGTCTACAGCGAACCGGGGAAAGGTTCGATCTTCAAGATTTGTCTGCCGCGCGTGGAAGGCGAAGTCACCGCCGAGGAACCGGCTCTTCCGTTGGCCAGCTCCGCCGGTACCGAGGTGGTCCTGGTGGTGGAAGACGACCCCGGCGTGTTGGAGATGGTCACATCGGCGCTCAGCGAGCGCGGCTATCGCACCCTGAGCGCGCAAACGCTTCGCGACGCGATGGAGATCTGCCGCCGCCGCCCGGAGCCGATCGATTTGCTGCTCACCGACGTCATCCTCGCCGACGGCAACGGAGCCGACCTGGCACGGCAGTTCATCCAAATCCGGCCCGGCGTCAAGATCCTCTACATGTCCGGGTACACCGCCAACGTCGTCGTGGACCGCGGACTGCTGAAACCTGGTGTGCAGCTGGTGGAAAAACCATTCACACCGGAGAGCCTTGCCTCCCAGGTCCGCAGGATTCTCGGCGCAAACAGTGTCAGCCAGCAGGTGCGCGTTCTTGTCGTGGACGATGACGAGCAGCTCCGGCAGATCTTCCGGCTGGTTCTGGAGGAGGAAGGCTACCGCGTCGAAGAAGCGGCCAATGGCAAGGAAGCGCTGAACTGCATCGAGCGTGAAGCGCCGGACCTGGTGCTCATGGACCTCGTGATGCCGGAACAGGAAGGTCTGGAAACCATCGCCCAATTGCGCGCCTCCAACATTAACGTGAAAATCGTCGCCATGTCGGGAGCCTTTCAGGGGCGCATGCTCAAGATTGCCAGCCTGATGGGCGTGGACGGGACGTTGGAAAAGCCTGTGGACCGGCACGCGCTGCTGTCGCTCGTCCAGCGGTTCCTGCGCACCCAATGAAGCCCCCGCGCAAGACTGTACAATAGAACTCCATGGCAAGAGAGTATGACCTGACTCCGCGCCGCGTACCGCGGCTCGAGTCCCGTTACCGGCGCATCGTCACCGAACTCCCCGTCCCGGAATCGATTCCCGTGTTGGAGACACTCCACCGCATGGAGCCGGTGGCGATGCGAGGACAGCCGCCCATTATCTGGGACCGCGCCGAGGGCTTTCAGGTCTTTGACGCCCACGGCAACTGCTGGATCGACTGGTCCAGCGGCGTCCTCATCACCAACTGCGGCCACGGCCGCGAGGAAGTGGCTCAAGCGATCGTCGAGGCCGCCCAAAGCAAGCTGCTCACAACCTACTGCTTCCCCACACTCGCCCGCGCCAGGCTCGTCGAGAAACTTGGCACGATGTTTCCCGAACCACTGCGGAAAGTCTTCCTCCTGACAACAGGCTCGGAGGCCGTCGAGTGCGCCATCAAGCTCTGCCGCACCCATGGCCTCAAAACCGGCGGCCGCTCCAAGAGCGTGATTGTCAGCTATGAGAAGGCGTTCCATGGCCGGACCCTGGGCTCCCAGCAGGCCGGCGGCATTCCCGCTCTGAAGGAGTGGATCGTCAACCTCGACCCTGGCTTCGTGCAGGTTCCCTTTCCCGACGGCTTCCGCACCACGGATACAAGCTTTGAAGGGTTTCTCCGTGCACTTGCCGAGCAGGGCGTGGAGCCGACAACCGTGGCAGGCGTGCTGATGGAAACCTATCAGGGCGGCAGCGCCTCCTTCGCACCCGTCGAGTACATGCAGAAGCTCCGCGAATGGTGCACTGGTCACCGCGCCCTCCTCGTACTCGACGAGGTCCAGGCCGGCTTCGGCCGCACCGGCACGATGGCCGGTTTCGAGCATTACGGCATCGTGCCCGACTTGAGCACTTGGGGCAAGGGGATTTCCAGTTCGCTGCCGTTGTCGGCCGTCATCGGCCGGCCCGAGATCATGGACCTTCACCCGGCTGGCAGCATGACCTCCACTCACACCGGCAACCCCATCTGCTGCGCCGCGGCCCTGGCCAACCTCGAACTGATCGAAAAAGAAGAGCTCGCCGGGAACGCCGCACGCATGGGAGTGATCCTGTTCGAGCGTCTCGAGAAGATGAAGCAGCTGTTCCCCCAGATTGGATGGGTGGACGGCAAGGGACTGGTCGCCGGCGTGGCCTGCGTCAAGCCGGGCTCGATCGAACCCGACGCCGATGTGGCCTGGGCCACCATCCATCGCTGCCTGGAAAAGGGCGTGCTCATGTTCTCCCCCGTCGGCTTCGGCGGCGCAACCATCAAAATCTGCCCGCCGCTGGTGATCACCGAAGCTGCGCTGATTGAAAGTCTTGACGCATTCGAGCAGGCATTTTCGGAAGCGGTGAACAGCGAACAGGCCGCCGCCTGAGCCCGTCATGGCAATGAGCCGCCGAAGCATGCTCGCCTCCGCCGCCGTGCTGCCCTGGAACCCCTCCGGCGCCGCGGACGGTGTGAGCGCGCTCACCTTCGACGTTTTCGGAACCGTCGTTGACTGGCGCGGCTCCATCATCGCCGAAGGCGCCGCCTTCAACCGCGCTCGCGGGAAAAGGATCGACTGGGCTCGCTTTGCCGACCGCTGGCGCGCAGGCTACGGCCCTTCCATGAACCTGGTCCGCAAGGGCGAATTGCCTTGGATGACCATCGACCAGCTCCACCGCCGCGTCCTGGATCAGTTGCTCGTGGAGTTCCAACTCGAGGATCTCGATGAAGCTGCCAGGGATCACCTGAACCGTGCCTGGCACCGCTTGAAGCCGTGGCCCGACGGCGTCGCCGGTCTCACCCGCCTCAAGAAGAAGTTCATCATCGCCACCCTTTCCAACGGCAACGTCGCCCTGCTGACCAACATGGCCAAAAACGCCGGACTCCCTTGGGACTGCATCCTCTCGGCCGAACTGGCCCGCCACTATAAGCCCGACCCGGAAGCCTACCTCACCGCCGCCAGCCTCCTCGGGCTCAAGCCCGCCCAAGTCATGATGGTCGCCGCGCATAAGGGCGACCTGAAGGCTGCCAAGGCCGTAGGTTTCCACACAGCATTCGTGCCGCGCCCAAAGGAATACGGGCCAGACCGCGAGCCGGAAACCAAGCCCGACGAAAGTTGTGAAATCGTGGCCCGCGATTTCCTCGACCTCGCCAACCAGTTAGGAGCCCCTAAGTGAAGCAACCCGAGATCGTGATGGTCGGCGGCGGCATGATCGCCCACGATCAGATCCTGCCATCTCTTTACCAATTGCAAAGACTCGGCCGCATCGGACCGATTACCGTCTGCGCACAGCATCATCGCACCGTCCGCGCGCTGGCCGAGAACGAGATGATCGGCAAAGCTTTCCCCGGCCATTCCTTCCGCCCACTGCCGGGTCCGGATGCCGGCTCCACGCCACAACCGGAGCTATATAAGGACGCCATCGCCGCTCTCCCGCCCCGCCAGATCGTGATCGCGGCGGTTCCCGACCAACTCCATCACGAAGTGATCATGACCGCGCTGCGCCATGATCAGCATGTGCTGGCAGTAAAGCCTCTCGTCCTCAGTCTCCAGGAAGCCCGCGAAATTGAGAACCAAGCGCGCGCACGCAAGCTGCTGGTCGGCGTCGAGTATCACAAGCGCTTCGACGACCGCAGCCTCCTTGCCCGCCGCCGCTACCGCGCCGGCATGTTCGGCGAATTCAAGCTCGGCACGGCTCGTTTGATGGAGAAGTGGTACTACCGCCACTCCAACTTTCAGAACTGGTTCACCTGCGAGAACACCGACTCGTTCACCTACATCGGCTGCCACTACACGGACCTAGTTCACTTCGTCACCGGCCTGCTGCCCGTCTCCGTCTCCGTCTACGGCATTAAGGACAAGTTTCCCAACGGCAACGAAGGCTATCTCTACACCGACGCCCGCGTCATCTGGAACAACGGCGCCTGCCTCAACGTCCAGAACTCGCTCAGCTTTCCCGATGAGGGGCCAGGCTCCAATACCCAGGGCATCACGATGTACTTTTCCGACGGCGCACGCGGCGCCTGGCTTGACCACTCCGACCAATACCGCGGCCTGCGGTACTGCTACACGCAGCGCCCCGATTCCCCCGGCGCCACCACATTCAGCGAACCAAGCACTGAATATTTCCAGTACCTCGAATCCCCGTCCGGCGGCCTGCAGCCGGCCGGCTACGGCTACCGTTCGGTGGAGGCGATCATCGCCGCCATCCAGCGCGTCGAAGCCGCCCCCGAAGCCGAACGCGCAGCGCTCCTCACAGAAATCGACCATCTCGGCATCATCGCCACCCCCGCCAACAGCAGCTACAACGAAGCCGTCACCGAAGCGGCCAGGCTATCGATCTTGAACGGCGGCCGCGAAGCCGTCATCGAAGCCGGCAGCGTACGTCTGCGCTAGGTTGACATCACTTTCATGGCGTATTACAGTTGGTAATACGAAATACGATGACGATCCGGACCGTGAGACTCGACGACGAAGACGAAGCCACCCTGCGTCAAATCCGGGACGCCACAGGCTTGCCCATTTCCGAAGCGCTGAAGCAGGGGCTCCGTTCTTTGAAAAGGCAGGTCCGGGACGAATCGGGGCATCACCCGTATGACCTCTATGAGCGGCTCGATCTCGGCCCGGGTGGATATGCCACCGCACCGTCAACCGAGACCCGGCGCGGGATGGCCGCGGCGCTTCGCAAGAAGCGGCGGAAATGATCCTCGTCGAAACCGGGCCGTTGGTTGCCCTCTTCGATCCACAGGACGAACAGCACAATCGATGCCGGCGAGCTCTGAAGGAAATCCGTGAGGCTATATTCACCACAACCCCCGTGCTCACCGAGGCGTTCCATATACTCGGACCAGCCAGCATCGGCTCCGACCGCTTGAGGGAGTTCGTGGCATGCAATGGGCTGTCCGTGTGGTTCCTCGACCGGGCTTGGCTCACTCGAGCCTTCGAACTGATGGAGCTATACGCGGATCACCCGATGGACCTGGCGGACGCATCGTTGATTTCGGCCGCCGAAGCGCTGGGCACAAGGAAAGTCTTCACCATCGATCGTAAAGACTTCCAGACCTACCGCGTTCGCCGGGGACATCGCCATTACCCTGTGGAGATCGTCTCCTGAAGTACCCACTACTTCCAATACGGCGCCACATTACCCTCAATCTGCTTCAACTCCTCTACACTCAGCGGCAACCTTCGAAAAACCTGCCACGCCCCAGGCGGCGGCGCATCTGATGCATACAACAACCGCTCCATTCCTATTGTCCGCAGTTGCCGCTGCAGCGTCTCCTTCTTCGACTCCCACCTCGTGACCGATACATCAAAGTAAAGGAGCTTTGTTCGTGGATCGTTGGCCGCAATCGCCTCGACGAAAACAGCCAGCGCTTGGTCGACACCCTCATCCTCATAGCGCCCGGCGCTTGCCAGATGCGCGACCTGAACCACAACATCCTTGGCCTCCGGCAGCACGCTTTCCAGGAAAACACGGGCCTGTCTTTCTCCCCACGGCCGCCCGTGGTCTATGTTCGGCCGGATGTGCGCCACAATCGCCATCCGATGCCGGTTCGCCGCCGCGAACACCCGCCGCATTTGTTCGACATGCCCGGGCTTGTCCAACTCCACGTCGGAATTGCCGAAGTGCAGCTTTAACCCTCGCCGCAGCCTCGCATCCCCGGCGCACCGGTCTATCTCCGGCAGAGCATACTCCTTCAGCGGATTGACGCCGCAGAACGCGACAAGCCTGTCCGGGAAAAGCGCCGCCTGCGCGCCGGTCCAGTCGTTCTCCTCCCTCACCCGCTCATACTCATTCGCAACCGCCGCACGGAATGGGTTGCCGAACTGGTAGGCAACCGACAGCAGCAGGCCACGCCGGATTCCCGCCTCGTCCATTTGGCGGATCAACTGCTCCGCATTGAGAGCGAACCCCGGCGGAGGATCCTTCGCGATTCGCAACAGATGCAGATGATGATCCACCGCCGGCTGCGCAAATAGCGGCCCTGCGCCGGCGAGCCCAAGAATCATTGCTATCCACCGCTTCATAGCCCTACAATACAGCACACCCATACCTGCGTTAAGCTGTTATCAAAGGCTTTCGAGCCACTTCTCGTTAGTCCTCTTATCCATGACCGCCGAGGGTAGCGCCACTGTTTCCGTTGATCAGCTCTATGAAGAGCTGGAATCCAAGCTGCGGCAGGCGCGCCCCAACGAAGACCTCACTCCTTTAAAAGAGGCATTCGACTTCGCACACGGCCTGCACAAGGACCAGTTCCGCGATTCCGGCGAACCCTACATGGTCCACCCGCTACGGGTCACCCATATCCTGGCTGACATGCAGCTTGACCTCGTCACGCTCGAGACCGGTCTGCTGCACGACGTCGTCGAAGACACCTCGATCAAGATCGAGGAGATCCGCAAACGCTTCGGCGACGAGGTTGCCCATTGCGTCGACGGGGTCACCAAGCTCAGCAAGGTGCAGATCTACTCGCGCGAAGAGCGGCAGGCCGAAAGCGTACGCAAGATGCTGCTCGCCATGGTCGGCGACATCCGCGTGATTCTCGTCAAGCTCGCGGACCGCCTGCACAACATGCGCACGCTCGGCTCGCTTTCCCCCGAACGCCAGCAACGCATCGGCCAGGAGACGCTGGAGATCTACGCGCCCATCGCGCACCGCCTCGGGATGGGCAAGATGCGCGGCGAACTGGAAGACCTCGGTTTCCGCTACTCCGACCCGGAGGCCTGGGAGGATCTCTCCCGCCAGATCGAAGCCAAGCGCCTTTCCTCCAATGAATTCCTGCAGCAGATGCGCCAGACCATCGTCGTCAAGCTTTCCCGCGAGCACATTCCCGCGCAAGTGGAAGGCCGCATCAAGCGCGTTTACTCGGTCCATCAGAAGATCCGCCGCCAGCGCATCGGGCTTGAGCAGGTGTACGACATTCTCGGCCTCCGGATCGTCACCGATTCGGTAAAGAACTGTTATGCGGCGCTCGGCGTCATTCACAACGAGTGGCACCCGATTCCCGGACGCATCAAGGACTTCATCGCCATCCCGCGCCCTAATCTCTATCAATCGCTCCACACCTCGGTGATCGGGCCCGGCGGGGTCCCTTTCGAAATTCAGATCCGCACCGAGGAGATGCACCGCATCGCCGAAGAAGGCATCGCCGCCCACTGGAAATACAAAGAAGGCAAGCGCGGGATGACGCAAGACGATCAGCGCATGGCCTGGCTGCGTCAGCTGGTCGAATGGCAGCGCGAGATGCGCGACCCGGGCGACTTCATGTCCACCTTCAAGGTGGATCTTTACCGGGAAGAAGTTTACTGCTTCACCCCGCGCGGCAAGGTCATCGTCCTGCCTCGCGACTCCACTCCGATCGATTTTGCTTACGCCATCCATACCGATATCGGCCACACCTGCGTCGGCGCCAAGGTCAACGGCCGTATCGTTCCGCTGCGCACAGCGCTGCGCAACGGCGATGTGGTGGAAATCCTCACCCAAGCCGGCCACGCACCTTCCAAGGACTGGCTTTCCGTTGTTAAGACCTCGCGCGCGCGGAACAAGATCCGCCACGTCATCAACGCCACCGAACGCGAGCGCGCCATCGAGATCGGCCAGAAGAGCCTTGAAAAGGAGGCCCGCCGCCTCGGCGTCACGCTCAGCCGCGTCTCGAAGGAGGATCTCGAAAAAGCCATCTCCGATTACGGCTGCAGCAAGCTCGAGGACCTTCACGCCTCCCTCGGGTACGGCAAATTCTCCGCCCGCCAGGTTCTCCAGCGCTTCGCATCACCGGCCCAGCAAGCCGAGCCGGAACCGGAAGTAGCCAAGCCGGCGGAGGCGCTGCCGCGCGACGGAAAGGACTCCGACCTGGTCATCCGCGTCAAGGGCATGGCCGACCTGCTCATCTACCGCGCGGGCTGCTGCAATCCGATCCGCGGCGAACCGATCGTCGGCTACATCACGCGCGGCAAGGGCGTCGGCGTACACGCCACCACGTGCCCCAACGTCACCAGCCTCCTCTACGATGCCGATCGCAAGATCGACGTCGAATGGGCGCGCGCCGGCGGCGACACTTTTCCCGTGCACCTCAACGTCTACGCCGAGGATCGTCCCGGCATCCTCAACCAGCTCACTTCCATCCTCACGCATGAGGACTCCAATATCCGGAGCCTCGAGGCCAGCACCGACGACCGCCGCGGCGGCGATTGCGCGATGGTGGACATGCGCATCGAGGTTCGCGACAAGAAACAACTGGAAAGGATCATGTCCGCCATGCGCCGCCTCTCCGGCATCCGCGACGTGGAGCGTGTCCAATGACCACGCCCGTTCTGGACCCCGAGCATATCGCCATCTCCAAATCGAAAGGCATCAAGATCGACTGGAAGGACGGCCATCACAGCGATTACCCGCTTGCACTGCTCCGCGACCAGTGCCCTTGCGCCACCTGCACCGGCGCTCACGGCACCGAACCTCAAAAGACGGATTACTCCAAGCCTGACAGCTCACCGTTCCCCATGTTCAAGCCCGCGCTCAAGATGCTCAACGTCGAACCGGTCGGCAACTACGCCATCCGCATCCATTGGAGCGACGGCCACAATTCCGGTATTTACTCGTGGGAACATTTCCGCGGAATTTGTCCTTGCCGTCAGTGCGCCTCCGGTTCGTGATATCTTTCCCCCATGCGAACCTTAGTTTTTCTCTTACTGACGGGAGGGTTGGCGCTTGCCGCCGACATATCCGGCAAGTGGGTTTTTCAAGTGGAAACCAGCGGCGGCTCGGGCTCGCCGACGTTCATCATAAAGCAGGATGGCGAGAAGCTTTCCGGCTCCTATTCCGGAGCGTTGGGAGAAGCGAAGATCCGAGGCTCTGTAAAAGGCGAAGAGGTCACGATCGAGTTCGATGCCGAAGGCGGAGGCCAAAGCGCCGTCATCACTTACAAGGGCAAGATCGAAAGCCCGAAGAAAATGAGCGGCACCGTCAAAATGGCCACCTTCGCCGCAGGCACGTGGACGGGAACCAAACAGGAGTAGTGCCAGCGCGATCATGACGGGGAAGAATCTTGGTCACTACCGCATCGGGGACCGGCTCGGTGCGGGGGGCATGGGCGTCGTTTACCGCGCCCACGACACACACCTCGACCGCGCCGTCGCCGTCAAACTGCTGCAGCCGGCCGCCATGGCAGACCCGGAACGCAAGAAGCGCTTCACGCTGGAAGCGCGCTCGGCCTCTTCGCTTCAGCACCCCAACATCGTCACTATTTACGACATCGCCACCGCGGAAGTCGACGGGCAGATGGTGGACTACATCGCCATGGAGTTCGTCACCGGCAACACGCTTGGTGAACTGATCCCCAAGAAGGGGATGCGCTTCCGCGATGGTCTCAAGTACGCCATTCAGATCGCCTCCGGACTCGCCGCCGCCCACAACGCCGGCATCGTGCACCGCGACCTGAAGCCGTCCAACATCATGGTCACCGACCAGGGACTTGTGAAGATACTGGACTTCGGCCTGGCCAAGCTCGCCGAATCACGCCCCGCCGATGCGCGCGCGGCCACTGAATCGCTGCACCTGGACAACCTCGCACTCTCGCGGGAGGGGGCCATCGTCGGCACGGCCGCCTACATGTCTCCGGAACAGGCCGAAGGCAAGCGCCTCGATGCCCGCTCCGACATCTTCTCGTTCGGCTCTCTGCTCTATGAGATGTTCACCGGCTGCATCGCCTTCACCGGCGAATCCACCGTCTCCACCCTCTCCGCCGTCCTCCTGAAGGAGCCCAAGCCGGCCCGATCGATCTCCGAGGAAATACCTCGCGATCTGGAGCACCTCATCAACCGATGCCTGAAGAAGGAGGCGGACCGGCGCTGGCAATCGAGCGCCGACCTGAAGGTCGCCCTGGAAGAGATCCTCGAGGACAGTCACTTAGCGCCGCCGGAGACCGTCTCCCGTCAGCCTCTCTCACGCCGGCTGATGCTGGTTGGCGCGGGAGCTGTTGCCGGTTTAGGTTCCGGGGCTTGGCTAGCTTCTCGATTCTGGCGCCAGCCGCCGCCGCAGATTCAGCGCATCACGTTCCGCCGCGGCGACGTGCTGTCGGCACGCTTCGCTCCGGGCGGCATGCTCGTCTACTCCGCCATCTGGGACGGCAGTCCGCCGGCGACCTACTCGGCCCAGCCTGGCAACCGGGAGGCGCGCCTGCTGGATCTGCCCAGCGCCAAGATCGTCTCCATCACTCCCGGCGGAGAGGCACTGCTTCTGCTGGGCGGCTCTTCGGCCGATTCGCGCGGCACGCTCGCCCGAGTGCCTCTGGGCGGGGGCGCGCACCGCGAGATTCTGGAGATGGTCGCCACCGCGGACTGGGCCCCGGACGGAGAATCGATCGCCGTAACTCGCACGCTTGGCTTAAAGCACCGCCTCGAATATCCGATCGGCAAGGTTCTGCTGGAAACCGAAGGACGCCCTTTTCCGCGTCTCCGCGTTTCTCACGACGGCGCCCTGGTCGCCTTCTTCGAGTTCGACGCAGAGATCGGCGACTATGCCATCTCCATCGTCAGTGCCTCGAAACGCAAACAGATCCTTTCCCGAGGCTGGCGCGCCGTCGGCGATCTCAGCTGGTCGCCTTCCGGCAAGGAGATTTGGTTCTCCGCCGCGCGGCCCGGCGCCGATCCGGCGCTGTTCGCCGTCGACATGTCCGGCGCCGAGCGCGTCGTCACTCAGGAGGCCGGCTTTGTCGTCCTGCACGACGTTTCCCGGGATGGGCGAGTGCTTTACTCCACCGTCAATACCCGCGTCGGCATTCTCTTCCACGACAAGCCCGGCTCCGAGGTCCGGGACATGGCCTGGCTCGACGCCTCGGTCGCCTATGAACTAACGGATGACGGTAAGACCCTGCTGTTCTCGGAACTTTCCTATGGCGAAGGCCGCAATGTCGCTATCTATATCCGTCCCACCTCCGGCGCCGCCGCCGTGAAGCTCGGCTTCGGCAATCGCCCCTCCCTTTCCCGCGATGGAAAGACCGTCGCCTGCATCAAGCGCGACGCCGATGGCACACGCATCCTGCTTCTGCCTACCGGCGCCGGCGAGTCGCGTCTCATTGAATCCGGCCCCATCCGCATCGAGGCTGTCGAATGGTCCCCCGATGGCAGCCGCCTGCTAGTGGCCGGCAACGAACCGGGCAAGCCGCTGCGCTCCTTCTTCTGCGATCTGGAAACCGGCAAACTCACGGCGGCCACCGATCCCGGCCTCCGCGCCACGCGCGTGTCTCCCGACGGGAAGACGCTACTGCTCGCGATGAAGGGCAAACTCCACACGCGGGGCGTTGCCGGCGGTCCGCTGCAGCCGCTGGCCGATCTGGCACCTGGACAGGCCGTCTCGCGGTGGAGCTCCGATGGCCGCTACATCTTCCTGTGGCGGAATGTGCCCGGTTTCCGGCGTATCGACCGCCTGGAAGCGGCCACCGGCCGCAAGCAGCCGTGGATGGAGTTCAAGCTGCCCAATCCCCACGCGCTGTTCATCGGACAGCCCGCCCTCTCCGGTGACGGATCGGCTGCAGCTTCCAGCTTCCAGCACGACATGAGCAATCTCTACATGGTCACCGGCCTGCGCTAAAGCTAAAACGCGGTCAGGCGAGGACGGCGACGCAGTGGGCGAGGTTGGGGATGGTGGCACGGAGGACGTCGTCGATGTGTTCGACGAAGATGAACTCGATCTGGTCGAGGGCCTCCTTGGGGAGGTCGGGGAGGTCCTTCTTGTTGCCCAAGGGGAGGACGATGCGCAAGATGCCGGCGCGGCGGGCGGCGAGCACCTTTTCCTTGATGCCGCCGACGGGGAGGACGAGGCCGGTGAGGGTGACTTCGCCGGTCATGGCGGTGTCGGTGCGTGCGGGGCAGCCGGCGTAGAGGGAGGCGAGGGAGACGGTCATGGTGATGCCGGCGGAGGGACCGTCCTTGGGGGTGGCGCCTTCCGGGACGTGGATATGCAGACCGGTGTCCTTGAATTTCGAGGGGTCGATGCCGAATTCGGGGGCGTGGGACCAGATGTAGCTTTGGGCGAGCTTGGCCGATTCCTGCATGACGTCGCCAAGCTGTCCGGTGAGGGTGAGGCCTTTGGACTCCGGCAGAAGAGAAGCTTCGATGTAGATGACATCGCCTCCGGATTGGGTCCAAGCGAGGCCAGCGGCGACGCCGGGAGGTGATTTGAGGCGTGCTTTTTCGGGAGTGAAGGGTTGGGGGCCGAGCAGCTCCTGGACTTTCGATATGTCGATGAGGAATGGGCCGTTGTTGCCTTCGGCGAAGTGGAGGCTGGCCTTGCGGGCGAGCTTGCCGAGGGCGCGTTCGAGGCGGCGGAGGCCGGCTTCGCGGGTATAGCTGTCGATGACGGTGGAGAGGGCTTCATCGGTGAGCGTGCAGGTTTCCGGCGTCAGGCCGGAGTGTTTCCATTGGCGCGGGATGAGGTAGCGGCGGGCGATCTCGGCCTTTTCCTCGTGGGTGTAGCCGGGCAGACGGATGATCTCCATGCGGTCGAGCAGGGGCTGGGGAATGGTTTCCAGGCCATTGGCGGTGGTGATGAACATGACCTTGGATAGGTCGAAGGGGAGATCGAGATAGTTGTCGCGGAAGGAGAAGTTTTGTTCGGGGTCGAGGACTTCAAGCAGCGCGGAGGCGGGATCGCCGCGGTGATCGCGGCCGATCTTGTCGATCTCATCGAGCATGATGACGGGGTTGTTGGCCTTGGCGCGGCGGAGGGCCTGGATGAGGCGGCCGGGCATGGCACCGATGTAGGTGCGGCGGTGGCCGCGGAGTTCGGCCTCATCATGCATGCCGCCGAGGGAGAAGCGTTCAAACTTGCGGCCCATGGAGCGGGCGATGGACTGGCCGAGCGAGGTCTTGCCGGTGCCGGGAGGGCCGACGAAGCAAAGAATGGGGGCCTTGGCCTCTGGGTTCATCTTGAGGACGGCGAGCTGCTCGAGAATGCGCTGCTTGACTTCCTTGAGGTCATAGTGATCTTCGTCGAGGATGGTGCGGGCGCGGGAGATTTCGAGTTGATCCTCGGTGGAGACGCGCCAGGGGAGTTCAACGACGAATTCGAGATAGGTGCGGATGATGTGGTGTTCGGGTGAGGCGGTGGGGATGCGTTCCAGGCGGGTGAGTTCGCGGTCGGCCTCCTTGCGGACCTCATCGGGGAGATCGGCTTTGGCGAGACGTTCGCGGAGCTGCTCGATCTCGGCGCCTTCCGGGTTCTTTTCGCCGAGCTCCTGCTGAATGGCGCGCATCTGCTGGCGGAGCAGGTATTCCTTCTGCTCCTTGGACATTTCGGTGCGGGCTTCGGTGGCGATCTTGTTACGGATCTCGAGGACCTGGAGCTCGTGGGAGAGGTAGGAATGAAGGAGGCGATAGGCGTCGGTGACGGTGGCGGCTTCCAGCAGGGTTTGTTCCTTTTCGAGATCGAGCGAGAACATGGAGGCGAGCAGGTAGGCCAGGCGCATGGGGTCCTGGTCGGAGGAGGCGAGCTGGGTGAGGTCGAAGGGGACCTGCGCGGAGGCAAGCTCCATTGCCTTGGCGGCCAGTTCGACGACGGAGCGGCGGAGGGCTTCTGCTTCCGGAGAGTTGTCGATTGCAACGGGTGCGGACTGGAAGGAGCCGATCATGTAGGGCTCATCCTGATCGATCTTGAGAAGCATGACGCGCTGCATGCCGAGGACGAGGACCTCCATGTGGTCGTCGGAGGACTTGTTCATCTTGCGGATGACGGCGCGAGTGCCGTAGGTATAGAGGTCGGAAGCGGAGGGAGACTCGACGGAGGAGTCGCGCTGGCTGATGAGGACGATTTCCTTGTCCTCGGTGGCGAGAGCGGCTTCCATGGCGTTGAGGGAGCGGGGGCGGCCGACGGAAAGGGGCATGAGCAGATACGGCATGAGAGCCGTGTTCTTCATCGGCAGGATGGGGAGGGACAGGTGTTTCTCTTGTTCGCTCATGGGACTCCCTTCATTGAGTTAGATGCGTGGGGGGTGGAAAGGTTGCCACGTCAGGCATGGGTGAGTTCCCCGGTGACGGGCTGGGGATCGAAGTGGAGGTTGCCGGAGGAGGGGTCCATGCCGATCAGGATGTGGCTGTGGCCGCGGACCTTGCCTTCGAGGATCAGGCGGGCGAGCGGGGTTTCCAGTTCGCGCTGGATGGCGCGTTTAAGGGGGCGTGCTCCGTAGCTGGGCTCGTGGCCAGTGCGGACGAGGTGGCGGCGGGCGGCTTCGGTGAGTTCGATGGTGATGTGGCGGTCGGCGAGGCGTTTGCGGAGGCCGGTGAGCTGGATTTCTACGATTTGGGCGAGGTGGTCTTCCGAGAGCGAGTGGAAGACGATGGTTTCATCGATGCGGTTGAGGAACTCGGGGCGGAAGGCGCGGCGTAATTCTTCGAGCACGGCGAGCTTCATCATGTCGAACTCGCCGCCGTCGAGGGTGCCGCGGTATTCGAGGATGCGGTGGGAGCCGATGTTCGAGGTCATGATGACGATGGTGTTCTTGAAGTCGACCAGGCGGCCCTGGCCGTCGGTGAGGCGGCCGTCGTCGAGGATCTGGAGCATGACATTAAATACGTCGGGATGGGCCTTTTCGATCTCGTCGAAGAGGATGACGGAGTAGGGGCGGCGGCGTACGGCTTCGGTAAGCTGGCCGCCTTCTTCGTAACCGATGTAACCGGGAGGGGCTCCGATTAAGCGCGCGACGTTGTGTTTTTCCTGGTATTCGGAGAGATCGATGCGGATCATGGCGCGCTCGTCATCGAAGAGGGTTTCGGCGAGGGCGCGGGCGAGTTCGGTTTTGCCGACGCCGGTGGGACCGAGGAAGATGAAGCTGCCGATGGGGCGGTTGGGGTCCTTGAGGCCGGAGCGGGCGCGGAGGACGGCCTCCGAGACGGCGGTGACGGCGGCGTCCTGGCCGATGACGCGGCGGTGGAGGTCGTCTTCGAGGTGGAGCAGTTTTTGCATTTCGCCTTCAAGGAGCTTGGAAAGCGGGATGCCGGTCCAGCGGGAGACGACTTCGGCGATGTCCTCCTCGTCGACCTCTTCCTTGAGCAGGCGTGGGGATTTGTCGGAGGCGATTTTCTCCTCTTCGGCTTTGAGGGCGCGCTCGAGTTCGCTCATGCGGCCGTACTTGAGCTCGGCGGCTTTGTTCAGGTCGTAGGCGCGCTCGGCCTTTTCGATTTCGAGGCGCGTCTGTTCGATTTGTTCGCGGAGGTCGCGGAGGCGCTGCACGGCGCCCTTTTCGCGCTGCCAGCGGGCCTGGAGGGCGGCGGAGGTTGCCTTGAGCTCGGCGAGTTCTTTTTCGAGTTTGGCGAGACGGTCGCGCGAGGCCTGGTCGGTTTCTTTCTTGAGGGCTTCGCGCTCGATTTCGAGCTGCATGGAGCGGCGGAGGGTTTCGTCGAGCTCGGCGGGCATGGAGTCGATTTCGGTGCGGAGGCGGGCGGCCGATTCGTCGATGAGATCGATGGCCTTGTCCGGGAGGAAGCGGTCGGAGATATAGCGGTTGGAGAGGACGGCAGCCGAGACCAGAGCAGAGTCCTTTATGCGGACACCGTGATGGACTTCGTAACGTTCGCGGAGGCCGCGGAGGATGGAGATGGTGTCTTCGACCGAGGGCTGGTCGATCAGTACGGGCTGGAAGCGACGCTCGAGGGCGGCATCTTTTTCGATATGTTTGCGGTATTCATCGAGCGTGGTGGCGCCGATGCAGTGCAGCTCGCCGCGGGCAAGCATGGGTTTGAGGAGGTTGCCGGCGTCGAGGGCGCCTTCGGCTTTTCCTGCGCCGACGACGGTGTGGAGCTCGTCGATGAAGAGGATGATTTCGCCGGCCGAATCGACGACTTCCTTGAGGACAGCCTTGAGACGCTCCTCGAATTCGCCGCGGTACTTGGCGCCGGCGATCAAGGCTCCCATGTCGAGGGAGACGATGCGGCGGTTCTTGAGGCCTTCCGGGACGTCGCCGCGGACGATGCGCTGGGCGAGGCCTTCGGCGATAGCGGTTTTGCCGACGCCGGGTTCGCCAATGAGGACGGGGTTGTTCTTGGTGCGGCGGGAGAGGACCTGCATGACGCGGCGGATCTCGTCGTCGCGGCCGATGACGGGGTCGAGCTTGCCCTGGTGGGCGAGAGCGGTGAGGTCGCGGCCGTAACGTTCAAGGGCCTGGTAGGTGGATTCCGGGGTTTGGGAGGTGACGCGCTGGGAGCCGCGGACCTCCTGGAGGACCTTCATGAGGGATTCGCGGGTGAGGCGGAACTCCTTGAAGAGGCGGCCGGCGGCGCCTGAGTCCTCGGTGATGGCGAGGAGGACATGTTCGATGGAGACGTATTCGTCCTTGAGGCGGGCGGCTTCCTGCTGGGCCTGGACGAAGAGGCGCTGGAGGCGGCCGGTGATGTAGACCTGATCGGAGGGAGCGCCCTGGATGGAGACCTTGGGGAGGCGGCTGAGTTCGCCGGAGAGGCGGGAATGGAGTTTGGTGAGATCGATGTTGGCCTTGAGGAGGATGGCGTGGGCGAGGCCGGAGTCTTGCTCGAGGAGGGCGAGGAGGAGGTGTTCGACGTCGATTTGCTGGTGGCCGAGGGAGACAGCACTGGACTGAGCGCCGCGGGTAGCGTCCTGGAGTTTTTCGGTGAAGCGGTTAAAGTCCATGATGTGCAGTTGTAGTGCGGCAGAAGCCGAGCTGATAACAGGGTATCATATTAGCATCCAGATTTCAACAAACATGAGTCTATTTCTATCAGATTTTTGCAATTAGTTTATTTCCAATGATTTGTAGCAGTGATACTATTTTCTAGGGTACTGACGCCTGATTTCCTGCTCAAACATCCATTCGGTGTAGCGGCGGGGGTCGGCGGGCGGGTGTGGGGAGGCCTTCCAGCTGTCTTTGTCGGGTTTAGGGTGAGTTCGATTTGCAAGTTTCAGAGTTTGGGTAGGATTGGTGAGCTTGGGACGCTCGGGTTTGTTGGATTGGTTGGGGAGAACTTGGTGGAGATGGCGGGTGGACTGTAGGAATTTGAGCTCGCGGAGGCAGGTCCGGGCGGTGCCTTCGTAGCGGGAGCGGTAGCGCATGACGCGGTCGTACTCTTGATCGAGGGATTTGTCGCGGTCCGCGGAAAAAGGGTCGGCGTCTTGGGCGGCGAGCTCGGCGAGGCGGAGCTCGGCGCGGTGGAGGTTCCAGTTGGCGATTAAGTAGCGGTTGAAGTGGAACTCTTCGAGACCGGTCTCGGGGAGGATGTTTTGGAAAAGGCTGACCCGGAGCATTTGGAATTCCATTTCCATGCCTGGAGGGATGTAGAGGCCGGCGGAGGCGAGGCCGTGGGTGCGGGCGTTTTGCGAGGAGATGACTTTGCCTTGGGGCGTGCGGGGGCCCGTGGAAGTGTTCTTTTTCATGGTCGTGGTCCTTTGTGTTTAGACAGAGATTTCCTTGCAGAGCCGCGAAGGGGGGCGGAGGGCTCCCGGGCGGGGGCCTCCTGTTCATATTATAACAGGGCGAAAAAAATGGTTTTCACTTAAGGGCAATGGAATGAGAGAGTTATCTTTTGTGACTGGGTGGGTCTGGGGGTGCGGGTTTTCATGATTGGCCGCTGATGAACGCGGATGAACGCGGATGCGGAAAGGGTAGCACAGGGGAGCGGGAACCGCGACTGCTGTCAGGTCATTTGATCCAGCCGAACTGCTTCAGGGTCTTGTGGGGTTCAGTCTGGTCAAAGTAGATGAAGGCGGCTTTTTGGCGGCCGTTTTCCAGCGCCACTCCAAAGGGCGGATCGTTGAACTTGAACGTATCGCGGAGAAGTTGGGCGTCGGCGCTCATCTTTGCCGGCAGGCCGGTGTCGGAAAGGAACTGTCCGGCAAACTGCGGGGTCGCGGTGGCCACCGCAAGCACTTGAGCATCCACCCACTGGTGGCGGGACATGCGTTTGGCGGCGTCAAAACAGTGGGTGCAGGCAGGATCGAAGAAATAAACAAAGATCCGGCCCTCGTGGAGCGAGAAGGGCGCGCCTTCCACTGTCACTGTCCGCGGCGCCATGATCGCGCTTTGCTGGGTGAAGGTGACGCCGAAAGAGGCCGCCGTGAATACGAGAATCGAGGCCAGCACGAGCGCCGCCCCCCGGCGGCTATAGGAAGGCGCAGCCCACATGCCGGCCGCGACGGCCATGGCCAGCATCACCAGGTCGCCGATGAAGAATTGCGGACCGACGCTGCGCTTGAGCCACGGGAAGCAGCTGCATTCTTCCCCGCGCAGGGTGTTGTAGTGGTAGCCGATGTAGATCATGAAGGCAACCAGCAGCACTCCGGTCAGCCATGCTCCCCAGCGGCGGAACCTCGGGACGGCCAGCAGCACGGCGGCGAAGATCTCGGTTGCCCCCACCCCGAGCGTCACGGGCATGCTGAGAAATGACGGCACCTGAAGCTGGGTAACGCGGGCCGCCCAGCCGATCGGATCGGTCACCTTCCAGACGCCGGAGACCAGAAAAAGGACGGCCAGAACGATGGCCGATATCCAGCTGAGTGCGGATTTCCACGCCGGGGCCTCCGCGGCCGGATATGACATACTGTCATCCATGCTCCTCATTGTAGCCCTGCTGGGCGTTGCCTGCGCCTATGCGCAGGATCTGGCGCTCATCAACGCGAACATCTACACCGCCGACACGGCCCGCCCGAAGGCGCGAGTGATGGTGGTCAAGGGTGGTAAGATCGCCTCCGTCGGCAACGAGATCCCCGCCGATTTGCCGGCCCCAGTGCGCCGCCTGGACGCCAAAGGAGCAACCGTCATTCCCGGCTTCATCGATTCCCATGGCCACATGCGGGGACTGGGCGACAGTCTGAACAATCTCGATCTGCGGGAAGCGAAGTCGGCCGAAGAGGCGGCGCGGCTGGTGGCGGAAGCGGCGCGGGGCAGGAAGGCAGGGGAGTGGATTCTCGGGCGAGGCTGGGATCAGACGCGGTGGCCCGGGCAGCAGTTCCCGAGCGCCGATCAGCTGCCCTCGACGCACCCGGTCTACCTTACGCGTGTGGACGGGCACGCCGGCTGGGCCAATCGCAAAGCGCTGGAACTGGCCGACATCAATGCCGCCACCGCGGACCCCGGCGGCGGCCGCATCATTCGCGATAGCGCCGGACGGCCGACGGGGGTGTTGATCGATCGTGCGCAGGGGCTGGTCACGCGCAAGATACCGCCAGCCTCGCGGGAGCAGATCAGGGAACGGCTGGCCCGCGCCGCCCGCGAATGCGCGCGGCTGGGTCTGACGAGCGTTCACGACGCCGGCACCGGCGCCGAGGAACTGGCCGCATATCGCGAGCTGATCGCCGCCGGCAAGCTGCCAATGCGCGTCTACGCGATGATCCGCGGAGAAGGGAGCCTTTGGGAGGAATACCTGAAGCGCGGTCCGGAAATCGGCGGACGGCTTACGGTGCGCAGCATCAAGCTGATGGGTGACGGGGCGCTGGGCTCGCGCGGCGCTGCTCTAAAGGCCGACTACGCCGATGAGGCCGGCAACCGCGGCCTGCTGATTCTCCAGCAATCCGACATCGAGCGCGTCGCCCGCGCCGCCGTCAGGGCGGGGCTGCAAGTGAACACGCACGCCATCGGCGACCGCGGCAACCGCACGGTGCTTGACGGCTACGCGGCGGCCCTCGGGGGCCCTAACAATCACCGGTTCCGCGTTGAGCATGCGCAAGTAGTCTCCCTGGCGGACATGGAGATGTTCAAGAAATACTCGGTCATCGCCTCGATGCAGGCGACTCACGCCACCAGCGACATGCGGTGGGCGGCCAAGCGCGTCGGCGAGGAACGGGTTCTGGGCGCCTACGCCTGGCAACGCTTTCTGAAACTGGGCGTCGTCGTCGCCAATGGCTCGGACTTTCCCGTCGAAGATCCCAACCCCTTGTGGGGTTTCTATTCCAGCATTACGCGCCAGGATCACGACGGCTCTCCGCATGGGGGCTGGATGCCGGATCAGAAAATGAGCCGCGAGGAGGCCCTCCATAGCTGGACGGCGGCCGGCGCCTATGCCGCGTTTGAGGAAAAGAGCAAGGGCACGCTTTCCCCCGGCAAGCTGGCCGATTTCGTCGTGCTCTCTTCCGACATCATGCAGGTTGCGGCGGCGGAGATCCTCAAGGCGCGCGTCACGATGACCGTGCTCGGCGGCGAGATCGTCTACTCTGAATAGTAGTGATCCTGCTTGCGCTCATCCTTGCGGCCGGCAGCCAGTTGACGCTATTTGACGAGGTGGTGCGGCTGCCGCGCTCCCAATGGCGGGCCATCAACGTGACGCTGAAGCAGCGCCCAGCGCGCGTGGAGAGCCGCTTCCAGGTGGTGCGCGGCAACGCCGCACTGCGCGCCGTGCTGATGAGCCGCGATGATGTGGAACGCTTCCGCCGGGGCGAGGAGTTCCGCATCCTGGCCGCCACCGATGCCGGACGTGAAGGGAAGCTCAGCTATATCGTCAGCCGGCCGGACGACTACATGGTGCTGCTCGAAAACACTTCGCCGCGGTCGGCGATGGCGCAGTTCCACGTCGGGGTCGAGTTCAATGAGTACACCTCGTTTGAGCCGCGCACGGTTCCGCCGGAACGCCGGGCCGCGATAATCGGTGTCAGCCTGCTGGTGTTCGCGGTGATCGGGGGGTGGTCCGGCGCCCTGCTGCTGCGGGCTAGCCGGCGGCAAAGAACTCAGCCGCTGCCGCCGCCGTTTTTCTGATGTCCTCTTCGGTGTGGGCGGCCGACAGGAAGGCGGCCTCAAATTGCGATGGCGCGAGGTAGACGCCCCGCTCCAGCATGTGATGGAAGAAGCGGCCGAAGCGCGCCGTGTCGCTGCGCTTCGCCGTGGTGTAATCGGTCACGGCCGCACCGGTAAAGAAGAAGGTGAACATGGAGCCCACCCGGTTTAAGGTAATCCCGGCCGGCGCGGAGGCGCATAGCGCCGCGGTCTTTTTCTCCAACTCCGCATAGATCGCAGGATTCTTCTTCAGTTCGGTCAGCATCGCGATTCCCGCGGCTACGGCCAGCGGATTGCCGCTCAGCGTCCCGGCCTGATACACAGGACCTACAGGCGCGATGTGCGACATGATGTCCGCGCGTCCGCCATAGGCTCCGATCGGCAGCCCGCCGCCGATCACCTTGCCGATGGTGGTCAGGTCCGGCTTGATGGCGTAGAGCTGCTGCGCGCCGCCGTGCGCGACGCGGAAGCCGGTCATCACCTCGTCAAAGATCAGCAGCGCGCCGTGCTTCGCCGTCAGCTCGCGCATTGCTTCCAAATAACCCGGCGCGGGCGGAATGCAGCCCATGTTGCCCGCAACCGGTTCCACGATCACCGCCGCGATGTGGTTGCCGTGTTTTTCAAACGCCTCCTCGAGCGCCGCCACGGAGTTGAACGGCAGCGCAATGGTGGAATCGGCAAACGCCGCCGGAACGCCCGCGGTGTCGGGAATGCCCAGCGTGGCCACACCCGAGCCGGCTTTCACCAGAAGCGAATCGACGTGGCCGTGGTAGCAGCCTTCCAACTTGATGGTGAGCGTGCGGCCGGTGAAGCCGCGCGCCAGCCGCAGGGCGCTCATCGTCGCCTCGGTACCGGAGTTCACGAGGCGAATCATCTCCATGGAAGGGATGGCTTCGCGGATCATTTCCGCCAGCTGAATCTCGCGCTCGGTGGGCGCGCCGAAGCTGGTGCCGATCTCGAGCACGGCGCGCAGCGCCTCCATTACGGCCGGATGACGGTGTCCCAGCAGCAGCGGCCCCCACGATCCGACGTAGTCGATGTAGGAATTGCCGTCGGCGTCGAAGATGTGGGAGCCGTCCCCGCGGACGATAAACGGCGGCGTCCCGCCGACCCCGCGAAACGCGCGCACGGGCGAATTGACGCCGCCGGGTATGATCTGCCGCGCCCGTTGGAGCAGCGCCTCGGATTTCTTCAGGTTCATGGTTTGGATGGTTCGGCCAGCATGCGGCGGAAGCAGAAGCTGAGCAGCACTTCCTGGAGCGTGCCATTCAGGTTCTTCAGGAGCCGGTCGCGGAGGCCTTCGTAATTCTGCGTGCCGGCGAACAGGTCCTGCATCAGCTCGCGGAAGCGCGGGCTGCGCTGAATGAACTGGACCATGCGGGCGGGCACGGAGCTGAACAGGAAGCTGCCGAGGAAAAGGCGGCGCGCGATCAGAGAACCCAGATAAAGGTCGCGGGCGAAGTCATGCTCGATCAGCGCCCTGTAGGCCGCCGGTTTCGCCTCCGGCGCATGGCTGGAATCGAGCACGATGCGGCTGGCCAGATCGCCGGAGCGCAGCGCGTAGTAGAGCCCCTCGCCCGTGATAGGATCCACGAGGCCGCCGGCGTCGCCCACCGCCATCCAGCCCTCGCCGGCGATCCGGTTGTTGCGCCAGCTCTTCTTGTCCAGCGCAGGCAGCATGTGCGCGTAGAAGCTGGCGCCCTGCCACGGTATCCCGTGATCGGCCATGTAGCGCTCCAGGCGCGCCCGCAGCGCCTGCGCCGATTCTCCCTTGCCGCAGATTCCCACGGAGAGGTGGCCGCAGCGCGGGAAGACCCAGATGTAGCCCTCCAGGCCGGCCAGAAACTGAATATCAATGTGCATCTGCTGGCTCGGCACGTAGTAGCCGAGCGCGTACATGGTGTCGCTGGCCGTCCATTCCGTGCCCACTTCGCGCAGCGGATTCCGCGCCCCGGTGGCGACGACGCAATAATCGGCATCGATGGTCCCCTGCCTGGTCGACAGAGCCCAGCCTTTTCCCTTGCGGTTAATTCCCGTGACGCGCACTTTTTCCAGCTGCGCTCCGGCGCATTCAGCGCGCTGAAGCAGCAGATGATTCAGGTCGAAACGCGAATAGATCACCAGCGGATGCGTGAGGGCCATTTTCACGCGCCCCGCCTTGGGCGCCGCCAGGTACGTCTCGGTGACAAGCTTCTTCGGCGCCTCGTTCTCCATCAGGAACGGATACTGCGTGTAGGCTTTATAGGTGAGGCCCCCGCCGCATGGCTTTTCCCATGCCAGCTTTTCATCGATCAGGATCGTGTCGAGGCCGCCTTGGGCAAGCCGCTCCGCCGCAAGCGCGCCCGCCGGACCACCGCCGAGCACCGCGACTTTCTTCATTTTCCTTTACCGGGCTCTGGTGGATTCACCGGCGGGTGACCTTGCGGCAACTCGCCTCCCGGGGCCGCGCCGCCGTGCGGATCACTCATCCCGTGCGGGCTACCGCCTGCTTCGGCTTTCGTCTTCACCGCCCACTTGTCAGCCTTGCGCTCCAGCGTATACTTCATCTGCATTCCGCCGCCTTCGCCGCCCTTGGGCTTGAAGGAGACGGTGGCATCGGCTTCATTCTCCCGGAAGCTCACCGAGGAGACTTCCACCTCCATCGCCGACAGATCCAGATCCAGCCCCTTGCGGGCGGAAAGATGATCGATGACGCCCTGGCGGATCGCATCCTTATTATGGACACTGGAAGAGCAGGCCGCGAGGCCGATCAGGAGGCAGAAAAGAACCCACCGTTGCACCCTCCGATTATACGCGAACAGGGGCCACGCGGAGTGCAATCGCTTGATTCTCCATGGTTACGAGGGGCCGGAAACCTGCGACAAACCTGAGACTTACTTCCGCGGCCAGCGCGCCTCTGCCAGGCTGGACTCACCGCCTCCTTTTGCGGGGCGGCCAATTTGCTAGGAGGAACCAATGAAAAGGCTTTTGCATTTTATGCCTATCTATCCCGGCTGTTCCTGGTCCAGCCTGCCAGCGCAACCACACCTTCGGTCGGGTTCAGTTTGATCAAGAGCCCATCGGACAGTCTGGGCGCGATGAACTGTAATTTCCGCGCCACCGGCTACACGCTGCCATAAGGAGGAGGAACACGTCCGGCACTCCGACAGTGTTGTTAAGAAGGTAAAGCTGGCGTTCCGGCCGCGCAGCGCTCCGCCGTGATCCGCCCGTGGAACCCCATTCCGGAATCGAGCGTTGGGGCGCTGGCCGACAAGTGGTCACAGCCGCCGCGCCCACCGCCAATGCGGTGAAGATTCAGATCGACACTACGCAGGTTCCAGCCGCCTTTGCCGGACTCACCGGCGCCGGACTCTATCCGTTCAACATCACCGTCGCGGATCTGCCCGACGGCGACTACCCTGTTACGGCCGAAGTCGCGGGCGTACGCACGGAGAAAATGTTGCGCCTTCGGATACAGCGGCAACCGGTCTAGCGGAGGCTGCGGTATACTACCGCTTCCTCATGATGACTCGACCCTCGCGCAGAGAATTGCTGAAGTCGGCGGCGCTCGGCTTCCCGGCCATACTCAAGGGTCAGGACCGCAAGCCGCCGAACTTCGTCGTCATTTTCCTCGATGATTCCGGCTGGTCCGACTTCCGCCCGTTCGGCCGGCCGCCGTACCCCACGCCGAATGTCGAACGCCTGGCGCGGCAGGGCTGCTGCTTCCACAACTTCTACGTCACGCAGGCCGTCTGCTCGGCATCGCGCTCGTCGCTGCTCAGCGGCTGCTACCCGGGCCGCACGAAGGTGTTCGGCGCGCACGGGCCCAACGGGCGCGGGCTGGATCCCCAGTTCGCCACGATCGGCGAAGTACTGAAAAAGCGCGGCTACTCGACCGCCGTCTTCGGCAAATGGCACATCGGCGATCAGCCCGAGACGCGCCCGCCCGCGCGCGGCTTCGATGAATCGTGCGGCCTGATGTATTCCAACGACATGTGGGAGTTCCATCCGGAGAATCCCGAGCGCTGGAGCAAGTTCCCGCTTCAGTTCTGGAAGAACGGCAAGGTCACCATTGACCGCGTCACCAAGGAACATCAGCCGATGCTCACCACCTGGTACACGGAGCATGCCGCCGATTTCATCTCGCGCAACAAGCGCAATCCGTTTTTGCTCTACGTTCCCCACTCCATGCCGCACGTGCCGCTGTTTGCCAGCAAGAAATTCCTCGGCAAGTCCGGCAAGGGCCTCTACGGGGACGTGATGATGGAGATCGACTGGAGCGTCGGGCAGATCATGAAGACGCTCGCTTCGGCCGGGGTTGAAGATAACACCTTCGTCATGATGACCTCCGACAACGGCCCGTGGATCTCCTACGGCAATCACGCCGGGAAGACGCCGTTCCGCGAGGCCAAGGGCACGGGCTTTGACGGCGGCACGCGGAGCGCGTGCATCGTCCGCTACCCCGGGCGCATCCGCCCCGGCATTATCTCCAAGCGCACCTGGTGCACCGTCGATGTCCTGCCCACGCTTGCCGAGCTCGCCGGCGCCGCGTTGCCCTCAAACCCGATTGACGGAGGCAACGTCTGGGGCTGGATCCGCGGTGAGGAACGCGCCACCAATCCCAGCCGCTACTATCCTTTTTCCACCGGCTCCACGTTCGAAGGCATGATCAGCTCCGACGGCCGCTGGAAGCTTCACCTGCCGCACGAATACCGGACGCTGGTTGCGGCGGCCAACGACGGCGCCGCCGGCAAATACCGCCAGGAAAAAATCGAACTGTCGCTGTTCGACATGGAGAACGACCCCAACGAGATCAATAACGTGATCGACCGCTACCCCGATGTCGCCGCCCGCATGAAAACCTGGGCAGAGCAGCACAGGCGCGAGTTTTATTCCTGAGGCAACCGGCCCTCACAGGTCGCGCAGGAACGGATTCCGCTCCTTCTCGCGCCCCATGGTCGTTTCCGGACCGTGGCCCGGAATCACCACCGTCTCCTCCGGCAGCGGATACAGTTTGTCCTTGATCGAAGAGAACAGCTGGCGTGTATTGCCGCCAGGCAGATCCGTGCGTCCCACGCTGTCGCGGAACAGCGTGTCGCCGGCGATCAGCTTCTTCTCGGTGGGAATCCACAAGCAGAGGCTGCCCTGGGTGTGGCCCGGCGTATGCAGGACGTGAAAATCGCAGCCGGCCAGTTTCAGCGAGTCGCCGTCCCGCGCCTCGGTGTCGATCGAGGTCCGCTCGGGCGTTTCCATGCGCAGCCAGCCGGCCTGCATGTCCAGGTGATCGTAGAGCAGCTGATCGTCGCGGTTCATGTGCACGGGAGCGCCGGTCGCTTTCTTGAGCTTGGCCGCTCCGCCGATGTGGTCGATATGCGCGTGCGTGATCACGATGGCCGTCACCTTCAACGCGTGGCGATCGAGAATCGCCTGGATTGCGGCGATGTCATCGCCCGGGTCAATGACGATCGCCTCGCGCGTGGTCTCATCGCCGAATATGGAGCAGTTGCATTGGAGAGCGCCAACGGGAAGGATCTCGTGAATCACAACTGGTAGTATAGCGGCCTCACGTTATACTCAGATGGAATGAACGACGCTCTGCTGATTCTCATGCGCTGGCTCCATATCAGCTCCGTGGTTGTGCTGATCGGCGGGGTTATTTACGGCCGACTGGTACTGGCTCCGGCGCTGGCTCCGCTGGCCGATCAGGCGCGCAAGGAAACCTGGGATCGCATCGCCGCGGCGTTCCGCGGATGGATCATGGCCGCCGTGGCCGGGCTGCTTGCCTCCGGTCTGTATAACCTGCTTCAGAAGACGAATCCGCCGGCCGGATATCACATGGTTTTCGGCATCAAGATGCTGCTCGCGCTGCACGTGTTCGCCGTCGGCTTCCTGCTCGGCAAGCCGGGCGTGGAGGAGGCCAAGCGCACACGTTGGATGACCGGCATCCTGTTCTCCGGACTGGCGGTAATCGCCATCTCCGCCTACTTGAGGTGGATGAGCCGATGATCCGCAACGGCTACCAGGCGTTACGTGAAGGTGTGGCCATTGTCGATTTGACCGGCCGCGGACTCATCCGCGCCACCGGACAGGACCGCGCGCGCTACCTCCACGCCATGTCCACCAACCATGTCCTGGAGATGACGCCCGGCGAGCTTCGCTACCTGTTTTTTCTCACCGCCCAAGGCCGCATCCTCGCTGACGCCAACCTGCTGTGCGGGGAGGATTCCTTCTTGATCGGCACGGAGCCGCATACGCGCCAGCTTGTGGTTGATCATCTGAACAAGTTCATCATCGGCGATGACGTAATCCTGACCGATGAAACGTCACAGTGGGTGATTTTCGGCATCGAAGGACCCACCTCCGCCCACTTGCTGGACACGCTGGGAATTGAAAACGCACCCGCGCCGGGAAACTGGATGCCCTGGAAAAGAGGCTTCATCGCCGGCGCCTCCTCGACCGGCGCCCCGGCCTGCCGCATGATTGTCCCGCTCGGCGAAAAACAGTCCACTTTCGACTGGCTCACCGGAATCGGCGCATTTCCTGCCACCGCCGAGGAGGCGCGCATCGTGCGGCTCGAAAATGCCCGCCCGCGGTATGGCGAAGATATCGACGATCGCACCCTGGTCCAGGAGACGCGCCTGATGCACGCGGTCCACTTCACCAAGGGATGCTACCTCGGCCAGGAAATTGTCGAACGGGTGCGCTCCCGCGGCCAGGTCAATCGCATGCTCGCGCAGCTGGTGCTGGAAACCGATACGCCGCCCCCGGCCCAAACTCCCCTCACGCACAGCGGCGCCGCCGCCGGACACATCACCTCAGCCGCATGGAGCCCGGCTTTGGGTAAAGTGGTCGCGCTAGGGTACGTGACCGCCGCCGCGCTGGCCTCGAAAGCCCCGCTCGATGCGGGCGGCATCGCCGCCACGGTCACCGATCGCGCCCCTGCTTAGGAACGCCGCGAAGTCACCCGCAGCCGCTCCAGCACCTTCGGCCCCACGCGGACATTGCCTAGCCTGCCCGTGCCCAGCTCCACGCCCGGCTTATTGTCGCCGTGAAAATCGGAGCCGCCCGTCATTGTCAGATTGTACCGGCGCGCCAGCCAGTCAAACCGCTCGCGGTGCCGTCCGTTGTGATCGGAGTGCCACACCTCGATCGCCCGCAGCCCCATCTTGCACATCTGCCGGATCAGCTCTTCTTCTTCCCTGGGCTCGCGTTTGCCCAGCCGCACCGGATGCGCCAAACACGGCACACCGCCGGCGTCCAGCACGTGCCGAATGCCTTCGGCCAGCGTCGGCTCGCGCCGGTCCACATAGGCTTCCGCGCTTTCGTCCAGATACCGGTCGAAGGCCTCCTGCTGCGTGCCGACGTAGCCCTTCTCCACCATCCGCTTCGCGAAGTGCGGACGCCCCGCCATCGAACGACCGAGCGAATAAACCTCCTCCAGCGGCACCGGCACGCCCAGCGACTCCAGCTTGTCCGACAAGGCCACGTTCCGCTCCCGTCTGGACTGCTGTATCCCGAACAGCCACTGCCGGAACTCCTCGGTCGGCTTGCCGCGCATGAAATAGCCGAGCAGGTGAATCGACTTGCCGCGCGGCCGGTCCTTCATCTCCATCTTCGTGCTCAGCTCGATCCCGCAGATCAGCTCGATCCCGGCCTCATCGGCAAGCGGCAGAGCCTGGTCGAACCCGGCAAAGGTGTCGTGATCGGTGATCGCCAGCGCTTCCAGCCGCCGCTTCACCGCCTCGGCGACCAGCTCCGCCGGCGTGAATGTCCCGTCGGACTCCGTGGTATGTGTATGCAGATCGATCAAAGCGCGAAGACCCCGCCCGAAAAAACTAACCCACCAGTATATCTTCCAGCAGCACATCGAGGGTGCGCTGCATCTGTCCGTCCGGCGTCACGTGCAGCCCGCACTCCTTGGCATCCCCGGTTTCCCACCACCACCGGCCGGCGCGTTCTTCCTCGCCCGGGAGCACCGCGCGCGTACAAGGGGCGCAGCCGATGCTCGGGTAGCCCTGGTTCACCAGCGGATGCCGCGGCAGTTCGTGGGCGGTGACGTAATCTTCCACCTGCTGCTTTGTCCAATCGGCAAGCGGGCTCAGCTTTACGCGTCCGTCCACGACTGCCAGCTTTTCGGTTCCGGCCCGTTCCTGGCTCTGCTCGCGCCGCAAGCCCACCGCCCACGCATCGAGTTCGGCCAGCTTCCGCTCCAGCGGACGCACCTTCCTTACGTGGCAGCATAGCTTGCGGTATGACGGATCGCGGTAGAACAAGTTCACCCCGTGCTGCGTCGTCATTTTCTCCACTTCGCGGTAATCCGGGGCAACGATCTCAACGGCGATGCCGTAGCGCGCCCGCACGGCATCGATCAACTGGTAGGTCTCTGCCGGCAGCCGCCCGGTGTCGATGGTGAACACGCGCACGTCCGGCGAAATCCGGTGCGCGATATCCAGGATGACGGTACCTTCGGCCTGGAAGCTGGTACAGAGGGCGAAGCGGCGCCCGTAGGTCTCCAAGGCCCAGGCGAGCAACCGCTGAGCGGAGAGCGAATCTGGATGAGGCGGGAGGGTCACGAAACACCCTAATCTCTATCAGAATACTAGGGTATCACAGCCAGATGCCGGTCCCAGCCGCTACGCTATAATTTGCCCTGATGAAGCTCTCCTTGCTCTGCCCTGTCCTTCTCTCCACACTGCTCCATGCCCAGCAGCCCGCCCCGGAAACTCCCAAGCCAGACCCCGGCCTGTACGCCACGATCGAAACCACCATGGGCTCCATCAAGGTGAAGTTCTTCGAAAAAGAGGCTCCGATCACCGTCAAGAACTTCACCGACCTGGCCGCCGGGCGGAAAACCTACACCGACCCGCGCAGCGGCCTCCCCGTGAAGAGGGCCTTCTACAACGGACTCACTTTTCATCGCGTCATTCCGGGCTTCATGATTCAGGGCGGCGACCCACTGGCCAACGGCTCCGGGGGCACGACCGTCATTGCCGACGAATTCAGCCCCACGCTCAACTTCGACGTTCCTGGCCGCATGGCGATGGCCAATGCCGGACCGAACACTGGCAGTTGCCAGTTCTTCTTCACCGAGGTTCCCACGCCGCACCTCAATCAGCTGCACACGATCTTCGGCCAGATTGTCGAGGGCCAGGAACTGGTGGCGAAGATCGCGCGCGTGCCCACCAATAGCGACAAGCCGATCGAGGCCGTCAAGATCGTGAAAGTGACGGTAGAGCGCGTCGGGCCGGCGCCCGGCTCGGCAAAGCCCGCGGCTAAGAAGGCGACTTCCACCAAGAAGCCGACCACCGCCGCGCCGAAAGCGGCCACGCCGGCCAAGCCGGTGACCAAAAAGAAATAGCTCCAGCCACGCACTGATGACGATTCGAACCATGTTCCGGCTGCTGGTCCTGGCGATTGGCGTCGGGTTCTCTGTCACGCACGGCCTCTGGTGGCTGGCCGGAGCCTTCGGCGCCTTCTTCCTGCTGGCGCTGTTGATCGCCAATCAGAAACATCTGCAACTGGTGTTCGGCTACGCCACCGCCGCCTTGATCATCCTACTGATCACCGCGATCTACTGCCTGGGGCGCGGGATGCTGGAACTGCTCGGGCGCGCGCGATGAGTTCCGTGCTCGACCTGCTGCTGGCCGGCCTATCTCACTCCATCGGCTGGGGCGTGCGAGGCAACTGGGGGCACGAGCATGGCGCGATGATCCCCGGCGCGCTCTCCGCGATGGCCATCGCCGCGCGGTACGGCCGCGCCGATTGGCAGCACCGCATCGCCTGGTTCGCCTTCTTCGGAGCCATGGGCTGGTCCTTCGGCGGTTCGATGTCCTATGGCCTCATCATCGGCAAAACCAAGGCCGATACCGCGCCCGAAATCGCCTACGGTTTCGCCATGCTGTTCGTCATCGGTTTTCTCTGGGGAGCGATGGGCGGAGCCGGCGCCGCCATGGCCGCGGTGCTCGACTCCTCGCGACTCCGCCAGTTTTTCCCGCCATTGATCTGCGTCTTCCTCGCCTGGACAATCCGCGATCTGGCTGACTACGACGCCCCCAACTGGTTCGACACGGACTGGGCGGGCGTCACGCTACTGCTCGCCGCCGTTGCTGCATACTGCGCATGGCGCCGCCGCATCGACGATGCCTGCTCGCTTATCCTCACGATGGGCGTTGGGTGGTGGGCGGGCTTTCTCCTTCTCACCGCCGCGCTCGGTCTCCGCATGACGCCGCCGCGGAGCGACAACTGGGCCGGCTGCATCGGCATGACCGCCGCCATGTTTGTCTGGTTCCACCGCCGGCGCCTCGGGCAGATTAACCGTGCGGCACTTCTCACCGCGCTGTTCTCCGGCGCAGGGTTCTCACTCGGAGACGTCTGGCAGGTGCTCGGCCCGCGCACGGGAATCGAAACCAACTGGTGGAGCCTGATGGAGCAGAGCTTCGGCCTGCTGGCGGGAATCGGCCTCTACCTCGCCTTCCGCCGCTACCTAGGGAACTGTCCGCCGCTTGAGCCCGAAACGCCGCACTGGAGTCACGCGTTCTCCGTATGGTTCCTGCTGGTCGTCGTCACCTACATCAACATCTCGCGCAACGTCTCCACCGCGTGGCTGAAATCCGGCGCGCTTCCGGAAAGCTGGTACGGCCTGTCCGCCGGAGCCTGGTTCCACCTCGGCTACGCCCTGCTCGCTCTCACCGTTACCGTGCTGATCCTCCGCCCTGGCGCTTTGGTACCCGAAAACCCACTCGGAAAATCGCAGGCCCTCTACATCGTTTTCCTCTGGTGGATCCTGCTCGGCGACCTCTCCCGCTACCTCCCCTTCCCGCCAGGGCGCATGATCAGCGAAGGCATCTTCTTCTTCAATGCCTGTCTGTGCACGATGCTCATCGCCCGTCAGGAATCCCGGCACCACAGACCCGCGGTACATCGATTTTTTGTGTGAGAACCGAGTTCAGCGGAAATCATTCACGATCATCAGATCGGACAGATGCGCCTCGGGCCATGCCAATGGCAACAGAACGCAATGGAGTTTTCAGGCGCCTGTTCTCAAGAACGGACTTGCGATCCGCTTCTCCAGCGCCGTGACGGTTGTCATCGACATCAAACCGGGCGAAACTCCCAATTCCATCAACGTGGAGTCGAAAGGCAGTATTCCGGTGGCTGTTTTCAGCACCGCCGATTTTGACGTCACGCAGGCCGATGCATCCACCTTGCGTCTCTCTGGCGCTCCCCTAAAGAGGAACACGCCTGGCAAGTGGCAAATCGTGAACTGAGGGTCACTCGTGGCGCAGCGCTTCCACCGGATCCAAGCGCGAGGCCTGAAACGCGGGCCACACGCCGAAGAAGATGCCCACTGCAACCGAGGTGAGGAACCCTGCCATCACCGCCCATGCCGGCACCTCCGACGGCAGCGACGGCACCAGTACACTGATCAGTCCCGTCACCGCGATCGCGAACACGATTCCGATAATCCCGCCCAGCGCCGTCAGTGTCACGGCCTCCAAAAGGAACTGGACCACGATGTCAAACCGCCGCGCGCCGATCGCCTTCCGGACGCCGATCTCCCGGGTCCGCTCCGTCACGCTCACCAGCATGATGTTCATTACGCCGATGCCGCCCACCAGCAGCCCGAGGCCGGAAATCGCGATCGACACGAGCACGATCATCCCGGTGAGCGCGTCAAACCGGGCGATGATCTGATCCGATGTCGATACTGAAAAATCGTCGTCCCCTCCGCCGGGCACGCGGCGCAGCCGCCGCAGCGTTGCACGGACTTCCTCAATCGCCTGTTCCCGCTGACCCGTCCGCGCCTTGGCGACGATGAAAAAGTTGGTCAGCTGAGGATAGCGCAGCCGCGCGGTCTCCAGCGGTATGGTCACCTGGCTGTCCAGCTGGTTCTCGCCGAAAAAGCCACCCTTGGCCGGCGCGAGCACGCCGATCACCCGGTATTCGGCCCCATCGAGCAGGAAATGCCGCTCCAGCGGGCGCCCATCCGGAAACAGCGCCCCGGCCAGAGATGAGCCGATCACCGCCACCTTCTCGCCGCGCCCAGCCTCCTCCGGCGTGTACGGCCGCCCGTACTGGAACTCCCGCGGCTGCGCCACAAAGCTGCTGTAGCTGGCCCCTTGCAGGTTCACGCTGTCGGTCTCATACCCAGGCACCTTCGCCGTCATCGCCTGTCCGCGCGCGAAGACCGGGATGAACAACGAAGTTGCCGTAAGCTCCACCGACGGACAGAGCTGCTCGATCATCGCCGCATATTCCGGCCGCAGCGGACGCCGTTTGCGCTCCTTCGGCAGCCCGATCGAAGACGGGTCTCCCGATACCCGCGAAATGAAGATGTTGTCCGGACCGAACTCCTCGAAAAACGTCACGATCCCCTTCCGCAGACCGGTCAGCAGGCTCGCGACCGCCACAACAGTGGTGATCCCGATCACGATTCCCAGAATCGTGAGACCGCTGCGGAAACGGTGCGCCCAAACCGCGCCGAGCGCCATGCGGATATTCTCTCCCGTGCTCAGTTGCATGCTTATTCCGCCCGCAGCGCCACCACGGGATCCAGCCGCGAGGCCTTCGACGCCGGGTACCAACCGGAAGCGATCCCCGTCACGGTCGACACAAACAGCGCCAGCGCGACGTAGCCGAAGGTCACCGGCAGATTTACGCCCAGCGCCGCCGACAGCCCCTTCGCCGCGACCGCGCCCAGCGTCAGGCCCAGCGCTCCGCCGAAGCTGGCCAGCAAGACGCTCTCGATCAGAATCTGGAGCATCACGTCGCGCCGCCGCGCCCCGATCGCCTTCCGGATGCCGATCTCCCGCGTGCGCTCGGTGACGCTCACCAGCATGATGTTCATGATCACGATCCCACCGACAACCAGCGAGATGCAGGTCACCGGAATCACCACCGCCTGGATCAGCCCGAGCACGCTGTCGATGAAGCTGCGTATCGAATCCGGCGTCAGCGTGTCGAAATTATCCGGCGCTCCCGGCGGCGTCTTGAACCGCGTCCGCAGAGCCACCCGCGTATAATCCAGCGCCTCATAGAAACCCAGTCCCGACTCAGGGCGCGGTCTTCCAAATACGGCCATCGACGGGTCCGGCCCGTACAGTCGGGTGAACGCGCCTGTCGGGATGTACACCTGGTTGTCCTGGCTCTGATTGCCTGCGTTGCCGAGCTTCTCCTGCACTCCCACGATCCGGAAATCCAACCCGCGGATACGGACCACCTGCCCCAGAGGCGATGAGTCCGGGAAAAAGGCCTCCTTGATCTCCTGCCCGATCATGGCCACGTTTTGCCGGTAGCTCTCCTCCTGTTCATTGAAGAAACGCCCCTCGAGCACCGCCACATCGCGAATCTCGGCCAAGGTCGCCGACACTCCGAGAATGGTCGCTCCCTCAAAAAGCGAGCTGGGCCCGCGTACATCGTCCACCCGAACCCGGTACGGGCTGTACTGGATCTGGTCGCCTGTCGTCATGCGCAGATACTCGATATCTTCCGGCCGTATCCTGCGGTTCCTGCGGAATTTCGCCGCCCGCTCCGCTCTAGTCGACCGCCCGACCTGGGCAACTTGCGCCACCAGATAACTGTCGGTCCCGAAGGCCTTTGCGGTGGATTCCTCCGCGTAGACTCCCAACCCATCAATCGCCGCGCCCACCAGTACCACGCTCGCGACGCCGATAATTATCCCGAGCAACGTCAACACGCTGCGCAGCTTGTGCGCACGGATCGAATCAAAGGCCAGCCGCAACGCGGTAGTAAGAAGGAAATAGTACGGAGTTGCCACGTCTCTCCATCATAAATGGTTGCCAGAGGGGTCAGGCTGTTGCAAACTTAAAGGGCAGCGGCTTCAGAAAGCATAATGGCATTGCGCGTACCCCGCCAGGAAGAAGAGTTCGGCAATTGGCGCGCCGAACCTCATCCCTTCACCATTGAATACTCTTTCATGGTGCTGGAAGAGCTGCGGCTTCACGCCGAGGAAGGGTTTCAGAAAATTCCCCACGGCGGCCTGGAGGTGGGCGCGCTGCTGCTGGGCACTTTCGAAGGCGGCGCCGTGCGGATCCTGGAGTGGCGCGCCATCGAGTGCGAGCATGCCGGCGGCCCCGGCTTTGTGCTGTCGGAAAAAGACCAGGCAGGACTAGCCGACCAGATTCAGGATTGCGCTTCCGCGCCCGAGCTGCGCGGCCTTATCCCCGTCGGCTGGTTCCACACACACACCCGCAGCGGCCTTTTCTTTTCGCCTGAGGATCGAGCAGTTCACCAGCGCTTATTCCCTGAGCGGTGGCAAATCGCCATGGTTCTGCGGCTGGCCAAGGATCAGCCTCCCCTGGCAGGTTTCTTTGTGACCGAACCGGATGGCCACATGCGCTGCGAATCCAGCTACATGGAATTCGGCGTCCGCGCGAACCCCACCATGCTGCTGCGCCCGCGCCGGGCCTCCGCCGCGCCGCGCCCGGAGCCGGACGCCAAGCCGCAGACGCCGCCGCAGCACGAACGGCGTCCCATGGGCGTTCGCCAGTCGTGGTGGGACACTCCGCCTACGCCCCCGCGGATGGTGGCCGATTCCTACGCCGCGCCTGCTCCCGCTCCGCTTCCGCTACATCCACCGCCCGCCGATGTTCTTTCAGACCTTCCCACCGGCAAGTTCCGCTGGCGTCTGCTGGTGACGGTTGCGCTGATGCTGCTCGTTATCGCCGGAGCCGTCATCACGCGGAAGTCCTGGATGGGAGCCACCGAGCCTCCGCTTGCCTTGAGACTGGAAGAGGTGGAAGACCAGCTGATCATCCGCTGGGATTTGCATTCTCCCGCCGCGCGCCAGGCAGATCGAGGCGCGCTGGAGATCAACGATGGCGGCGTACGGCACGAGATTCCGCTTGATGAGGTACAGGCGCGCAGTGGCTCTGTCACCTTCATCCGGCAGAGCGAAGACGTACAGGTCCACTTGACACTGCAGGCCCAGGGACGTGAACCGGCGCGTGAGTTTGCCCGCTTCCTCGGCGGCCCTGTCAAGTCCAGGCTGGCCACCGAGCTGGAGCAGACGGAAATGGAAAAGGAACAGCTGAACTCCGACGTCGAGCGGCTCCGCCAGGCGCTGAAGGAAGAGACCAGCCGCACACAGCGGCTACGGGGCTCCGTCAAGAACCTGGAGAGTCAACTTAAGCAGGCTCCGCCGCCGTAACGATTTGTAGCGGGCTTTAGTTCCGGCGCTTCAAGGTCGGGCGCTCGTCTTCGTCTTCGGCCTTCGGCTTTTCGTTGCCGTCGGAATCGATGCGGCCGGAGCCGGTCTTGCGCAGGCGAGGCTTGTTCTCGTCCTTGTCATCGCCCTTGCGCCGGTTCATCAGGGAAGCCAACCGGTTCTTGACGTCGTTGAACTCGGATGTGGTGACGACGTACTCGGGCTTGGCGTCGAGGATTTCCTGAATGTTCTTCTGGGAATCCTTGATGCGGTCATCGGTCAGCGGGTGAGAGCTGAAGACCTTGGCCATGGTGCCGGGCTTGCGCTTCTCGTCGGCTTGCAGCTTTTCGAAGAAGTCGACGAAAGCGGTCGGGTCGTAGCCGGCCTTGTAGAGGTACTGCAGGCCGAGCAGGTCGGCTTCCGATTCAAAACCGCGGGAGAAGGAGAGGAATCCGATGGGGATGAGCACGCTGGCTCCCTGCCGCGCGCCAAAGCCTGCCCAGCCGCCCATGAAGATGAGCGGGATGGTGGCGAGGTTGGCGATCTGACCGCGGGAAGCCTGGCGAGTGCCGTGGCGGGCGGCGATGTGGGCGATTTCATGCGCCATGACGCCGGCCAGTTCGGCCTCGGTTTCAGCGCGCAGAAGCAGCCCCGTGTTGACGAAGAAGAAACCGCCGGGCAGCGCGAATGCGTTGACCTCTTCGGCGTCGATCACCTTGATGGTCACGGGAACCTTGACGTCGGAATTGCGGACGAGATTCTGGCCGACGCGGTTGACGTATTCGGCGATCACCGGGTCATCGACAATCTTGGCTTGGCGCTCAATGTCCTGCGCCAGCGACTTGCCCAGGGCGATCTCCTTTTCGAGCGAGTAAAGGTTGAGCCCCTTGCCGACATCGCGGTTGCCGATCTCATCGGGATCTTTTTTCTTATCCTTGGCCACGGCTGCGGCCGGGATGAGAAGGGTCATCACCGTCATCACGGCGAACAGCTTTTTCATGGAGCGGATCATTACACTTCTCCCTTCTTCGGCAAAACTCCTGGCAACATTATAAACCCATATCGGACTGGTTCCAGCAGTTCCGCTACCTAAACGACGTAAAATAAACCGGATGGGTTTCGGAAATCTTTCGCTGTGGCAGCGCGAGCGGGACCAGTTCCCCGTCACGCAAAACCTTATTTATCTTAACCATGCGGCGGTGGCACCGCTGGTGAAGCCGGCGGCGGAGGCCATGCGCTGGTTGGCCCAGGACGCCTGTGACCATGGCTCATACCACTACCGCACTTGGTTAGATGCTTACGAGGGGCTACGGGTCGCGGCGGCGCGGATGATTTCCGCCACGCGCGATGAGATCGCGATTGTGAAGAATACTTCCGAGGGGATCGCTACGGTGGCGCTGGGGATCGACTGGAAGGCCGGCGATGCGGTGGTGGCGTTCCGAGAGGAGTTTCCGGCCAACTACTATCCGTGGCTGAAGCTGGCGGACAAGGGGGTGGAGGTTCGCTGGCTGCCGGTGACGGCGCCGCTGGATGAGATCGACGGGGCCTGCAAGGGCGCGCGGCTACTGGCGATCAGTTTTGTGAATTATCTGACGGGCTACAAGGCGGACCTGGAAGGGATCGGGGAGATTTGCCACCGGCACGGCTGTTTCTACTTCGTCGATGCGATTCAGGGGTTGGGGGTCTATCCAGTGGATGTGCGGAAGGCGCGGATTGATGCGCTTTCCGCCGATGGGCACAAGTGGCTGCTGGGGCCCGAGGGGTGCGGGGTATTGTACGTGAAGAAAGAGTTGCTGGATGAGATTGAGCCAATCGAGTTCGGCTGGACGAACGTGGCCAGCTATGCCGATTACGCCTCGCGCGACATGACGCTGCGGCCCGACGCCGGGCGCTATGAGTGCGGAACGCTGAACACGATCGGGATTTTCGGGCTCAAGGCGGCGATCGAATATCTCAACGAAACAGGGGTCGCGCAGATCGGCGAGGCGGTGGATGCGCTGGCGGCGCAAATCGGGGACGGTGTGCGGGCGAAGGGCTATGAGTTGGCGGCGCCGGTTAGCTCGGGGATCGTGAGTTTCCGCAAGGAGGGCGTGGATTCCGGCGCTGTGGTGCAGCGGCTGCGAGAGGCGGGGATCGTGACGGCGCCGCGGCAGGGTTATGTGCGGAGCTCGCCGCATTTTTACATCGCGCCGGAGGAGATTGCGCGGATGATCGAGTTGATACCATAGAGTGCATGCAACTAGGCGCGGTTACCTATAACGTCCTGAAGGATTGGGATCTGGAGACGCTGATCACGAAGCTGGAAGAGACCGGATTCGAGGCGGTGGAGCTGCGGACCACGCATAAGCACGGCGTGGAGCCGTCGCTGGATAAAGCAGCGCGGGATCAGGTGCGGCGGCGGTTTGAACGCTCGAAGGTGCGGCTGCTGAGCTATGGCACCACCTGCGAGTTTCATTCACCCGATGCGGCGGTGCGCCGGCAGCAGGTGGAGACCGGCAAGACGTTCATCGACCTGGCGCACGATACCGGCGCGTGGGGGATCAAGGTGCGTCCGAACGGGCTGCCGAAGGAGGCGGCGCCGGAGACGACGATCGGCAATATCGGCGCGTCGCTGCGGGAGCTGGGCGATTACGGCGCGGGCCGGGGCGTGGAGATCTGGATGGAGGTGCACGGGCGCGACACGCAGAATCCACCGGTGTCGGCGGCGATCATGAAAGCGGCGCGGCACGAGTCCGTGGGGGTTTGCTGGAATTCGAATCCCACCGATATTGTGAAGGGCAGCGTGAAACCGAGCTTCGAGCTGCTGAAGCCGTGGATCAAGAACGTGCACATCAATGAGCTGTCCAATGACTATCCGTGGCGGGAGCTGTTCACTTTGCTGCGGCAGGCGAAATACGAGCGGTACCTGCTCTGCGAGGCGCAGGAGAGCAAGGAGCCGGAGCGGTTTCTGCGCTGGTACAAAGCGCTGTTCACGGAGTTGAACCGCGCATGCGCCTGATACGTTGCTTGATTGCCGCGGCGGTGGTTGCCGCGGCGGCGGCGCCGACGCCGGAGTCGCACTTCGGCCACCGGATGGGGGAAGACCGGAAGCTGATTCCGTGGGACAGGACGGTCGCCTATTTCCAGGCGCTGGAGAAATCGAGTGACCGGATCGTGGTGCGGGAGCTGGGCAAGACGACGATGGGACGGCCGTTTATCGCCGCCTGGATCTCCGCTCCCGCGACGTTGAAGCAACTGGAGAAATACCGTCAGATTCAGAAGAAGCTGGCCGATCCGCGCAAGACAGCGGAGGCGGAGGCGGCGAAGCTGATCCAGCAGGGCAAGGTGGTGGTGATGATCACCTGCTCGATCCATTCGACCGAGGTGGCCTCGACGCACACGGCTGTCGAGTTCGCCTACCGGATGCTGACGGAGACGAATGCGAAGTTCGCCACGGTACTGGAGAATGCCGTGTTCATCCTGGTGCCGTCACTGAATCCCGATGGCGTGGATATCGTGCGGGACTGGTACGTGAAGACGCTGGGGACGCCGCATGAGGGCAGTTCGCCGCCGGAGCTGTATCAGAAGTACGTGGGCCACGACAACAATCGCGACTGGTATATGTTCTCGCAGGTGGAAACGCGGCTGGCGATTGAGAAGCTGCACAACACGTGGCATCCGCAGATTGTCTATGACGTGCACCAGCAGGGGCAGAACGCCTCGCGCATGTTCATTCCGCCGTGGATGGATCCGATTGAGCCGAATATCGATCCGCTGATCACGCAGATGTGCAACTTCATCGGCATGGGCATGGCGATGGATCTAACGGCGGCGGGCAAGAAGGGGATCTCGGTCAACTCGACGTACGATTTCTGGACGCCGGCGCGGCACTACCAGGCCTATCACGGCGGGATGCGGATTCTGAGCGAATCGGCGAGCGCGAGATTGGCGACGCCGGTGAATATACGGCCGGAGCAGATTTCGCAAACCGCGCCGGGCTATCTGCCGAGGCAGAGCAGTTGGAATCACCTGGAGCCTTGGTTGGGCGGGGAGTGGCGGCTGCGCGACATCGTCGATTACCAGTCGATCGCCTGGGAGTCGCTGCTCTATCAGGCGTCACAGCGGCGATTGGATCTACTGCGGAATTTCTACACGATCGGGCAGCGTGCGGTGGCGCGGACGGTTCCTTACGCTTTCACCATTCCGTTCGAGCAGCGCGATCCGGGGGCGGCAAGGCTGCTGCTGGAGACGCTGGCGTTCGGGCTGGTGGAGATCGAGAAGGGCGCCGCCGAGTATGTGATCAAGATGCAGCAGCCGTATTCGAGCTGGGCGAAGGCGCTGCTGGAGAAGCAGGAGTATCCGGATCTGCGGCAGTATCCGGGCGGTCCGCCGAAGCGGCCCTACGACGTGACGGCGCATACGTTGCCGATGCTGCTGGGCGTGGAGGTGAAGGAGGTGCGGTCGTATGCGGGGGCGACGAGTCCGGTGGCGAGCTTTGTGTTTCCTTCAAAGGGGCTGGCGACCTCCGATACCGATACGTGGAAGGAAGTGAACCGCGTGTGGGCGCGCGGGGCATCCGTGTGGCGGAATGCGCAGACAGGCGACTTTTCGCTCAAGCCGGGGCCGGGGCTGGAAGAGAGGAAGCCGCCCAGAATGGGACTGTACCGGAGTTTTCAGCCGTCGATGGACGAAGGCTGGACGCGTTGGATCTTCGAGCAGCTTGGCTTCCCATACGCGAGCGTGAAGAACCCCGAAATTCTGGCAGGCAAGCTGCGGGAGCGGTATGAGGCGATCGTGTTTCCCGATCAGGGTCCGTCGGTGATTCACAATGGGTACCGCCCAGGGGCGATGCCGGCGGAGTTGACGGGCGGGCTCGGCGAAGCAGGCGCGGCGGCGCTACTCGAGTTTGCGCGCGCGGGCGGCACACTGATTTTTCTGAACGATTCCACCGATTACGCAATCGGGCATTTGGGGGTGCCGCTGAAGAACGTGATCCGTGGCGTGTCGAGCCGCGATTTCTATAGCCCCGGATCGCTGCTGCGCGTGAGTCTGGAGGAGCATCCGCTGACGCGCGGGCTGCCAAAGGAGATCGCGATTTGGAGCGAGGGCTCTCCGGCATGGGAGGTGACGGGCGGCACGGCGGCGCGTTCGATTGCGCGGTATCCCGAATCGGGCGTGCTGGCATCGGGGTGGCTGCTGGGCGAGAGGCACTTGATTGGACGGTCCGCGTTGGTGGAGGTTCCCATGGGGCAGGGGCGCATCGTACTGTTCGGCATGCGGCCCCAATACCGGGCGCAGAGCTACCAGGCGATGAAGTTGCTGTTTAACGCGATGACGCAGTAGGGGTCAGGCGCCGGGCGGTTTCCGGAACGGATTCACCACCTTGACACCACCTGCTTGGCGCCCTTCCTGGAAATCTTCGCTCAGTAAATAGCGGCATCCTGCCCGCTGAGCCGCCGCCAAGATCAGCGCGTCCCAATAGCTTAGCTGCGCCCGCTCCGTAAAGTGCCATGCCGACTGGATCAAGCCGAGACTTGTTTCCACTGGCTGCCATTCCGCAAAAGCTTCCACCGTGGCCTGCGCCGCCAAGGAAGGAGTCTTGAGTTTCCGCACCGCGTTCACATAAAACTCATGCAGTACCTGCCAGCTCAGGCGACCGGTTCCGTTCTCCCAAAGGAACTCCAGCCATTCCCTGGCCGCGCCTCGCTTGACCTTTTCACTGGAATCGCAACTGTAGAGCAGGACATTGGTGTCCACAAAGTACAGGTCAGCGCCGTTCATGCGCCTTGTCCCGCTTCAACCGCTTGCCGGCCTCTACGCCCGGCACGGAGCCGATCTGCTTCCAGCGATCGAAGGCCTTCCAGTACTCATCGCTCCTGCGCATGTGGTTTTCGAGCATTTGACCAACCAGCTTGGAAACAGAGGTGTTTTCCTCGGCCGCTTTGCGGCGGGCCCACAGAGCCGCCTCCTCGCTCACGGTGATGGTCATGTTTTTGAGCACTGGTTCAGTGTAGCACGAAGTCAGTGACGCACCACACAGCGGGCTTGATTACCTCTGAGCGGCCACGCCCGGTGATCCGAGCACGAACGTGGATGCCGCTGATGGTCGAGGCAGCCAAGGGCGAGCTGACCGACAAGCAGGCGCGGAAGCTGCGGGCGAAGCTGCGCTTTAGATTGTGCGGTTTTTCCTTGACGCGAATGTGGTGTTCAGCGCGGCGCGCAACCCGGACGGCGTGGCGGCGGGAACTGGTGCAGTTGGCGGCGAGGGGGTTCTGTGAAATTGCTGGTGTCGCCGCACTGGGTGGAGGAGGCGAGGCGCCATATCGCGCCAAAGCATCCGGAGAAGGTGGAGGATTTGGAGAGGCTTTTGCAGGAGATGCGGATGATGGAGGAGTGCGGGGCGGCGGAAGCGGAGTGGGCTTGCGAGTTGGGGCTGCCGTTGAAGGATGCGCCGATCCTGGGGGCGGCGTATCGGCGAATGCCGACCTGCTGGTGACCGGGGACCGGACGCATTTCGGATTCCTGTATGCGAGGGGTGAGGGGAAAGGAGATTGTTGCCGGCGGTCGCGTTGGAGCGGGTATTGCCGGCCTGACCCCGTCCCACGAGTTCACATGAGCCCCACTCGACTCAAACAGTGGTTGAACCTTGGATCCGCGCGCAGTGGGTCCCATTGCGGAGCCACGGCGAGATGGACAAGAGCGGGGTCGCGGGCGTCTATTGCCATTTCCAGGTTGCGGAACGCACCATCCATTTCACCGGCTTCCGCGTAATGCACGGCTAGCATGATATGGTTGGCGCCTTCCTGGTTGCCGAACTGGTCCAGGACGTATCGCACGACGGCTTGGCGGCCGCCGGTGGCATAGGCGCGCTTGAGGGGCTCCATGGCCGGCTCCGGGCAGCCGTGCAATTCGGCGTGGCGTAGGATTTCCTCCATATGGCGGTCACAATCGCCTTTCATCAGATAAGCGCCTGCAAGATGCTCACGAGCGTGGGGGTGGCGGGGGTCTACGTCCAGCGCTTTGCGGACCCACACGATGGCGCTGTCGTAGTTGCGCTGGTTCCAATAGGAAAGGGAAATCTGCAAATGGACGAGAGGCGAAAAGGGGTCACGCTCGAGCGCGCGGAGTTTCATTTGCAGCGCTTCTTCCAGCTTGCCCGTGGCTTCGAGGAGCCGTCCATAAAGAAGGTAAGCCTCGGTATGATTCGGATTCAGCTCGAGGGCCCTCTGTAGGGTGCGTTGCGCAGCTACCCAATCCCATTCTCCGAGAAACAACACTGTGGCCAGTGCGGCTTGGGCATCGGCGCAGGATTCCTCCATCGCCAGGGCGCGAAGGGCTGCGGTCTTGGCTTGGGCATACGCTTTATGGGGCGGGGCAATTCGAAACTCGGCACGTGCGCAGCAGGCCATCGCGAGCCCGGCGTGCGCAGGAGCGTATTCCGGGTCCACCTCGATCGCCTCGCAGAACGCCGCGATAGCATCTTCCACCTCGAACATGGATCCGGAGAGGAGATGGAAGCGGCCACGTCCGTACAACTGGTAAACCTCTGGACGCGAGGCGGCCCGAGGGATGCTGCGAACAGGGACGGGGAGCATACCGAGGCAGAGAGCAATCGAGGAGGCGGCTTCGGCGGCAAATGCGGTAATGTAGCTCGCCGGTGGCTCATAGTTGCCATTCCACAGAAGTTCACCGCCGCGTGACCGGATTAGGTGTAAAGAGATGTGTATTCGATCCTCCAGGGGTAGAAACTGAGATTCGACAACCGCATCCACCAGAAGTGACCTGCCGATCGCGGCAGCATCCCCGGAGAAGCTGTCGTAAGAGCGAATCGCCCTCGCCGGCCTGACGATGATCTGACTGAACGCTCCTAACTGATCCATCAACGCCTCGGCCAGGGTCAATCCAAAATAGCGGTCACGCCCAGGCAGGGCCTCGGTGGTGAAGAGACGTGCCGGCAGGACGGCGATCGACCAGGTTAGTGCGGAAGCAGCCGGCAACTCGGTTACGGGACCGGTGAAGCGGTACCCGGAGCGGGAAACGGTTTCGATGTAGTGCCGCGTCTCCTTTCCGAGTGCTTTGCGAAGAGCAGAAACGTGCACAGCGACGATACCGGCCTCGACGAACGCCTCCGGCCAGACGAGTTGAAGGAGCTCGCGCGTGCTCATCAGGTGGCCGGCATTCCGCACGAGCGCGACCAGGATGTCGAAGGCCTTCGGGGCCAAGGGAATCGAAACGTCATTTCTGGAAAGCCGCCGCTCGGAAGGGTCCAGCGTGAAGGCTCCAAAACCATAGCGTTGACGGTCCCCCATGAGATTTAAGCGAATCTTAGCAGAAGCTTCAGGACTTCCGGGAAGGCGGCGGTTATCATCAGCCCAGGATCAAGACAGGAGGTGCAGTATGAAGGACATGTTCTTGGGGACATGGAAACTAAGTCCGGAAAGATCGCAATTTGGTGCCCATCACCGGCCGGCGGAGGCAACCATGGTCATTGAACTGACCGCCGAAGGCCATTATTGGATGAAAGCCGAAGGCACGAAAGAGAACGGCGAAAAGGTTGCGGAACGTCCGATGCTGTTCATCCCCGACGCCAGTGAGCAATCGGTGCCAGGCCTGCCCGGGCTTAGATGCATATCGAGGAAGCCGGATGCCAATTCGCTTCAGGTGGAGGTGCTCAGAGACGATGGATCGGTTGCGGGAGGCGGCATGTACGCGGTGTCGGCCGATGGGAGGTCCTTGGAAGCGACAACCTTCGGCTTTGATTCTCAACTTCGGGAATTCAGGCAAGTGACCGTGTGGGATCGCCAATAAACGCAACGGCCTGTCCGGCTTACTTATAGGCTGCCACTCCCGTCACCCGTTCCCCGAGCACCAATGTGTGGATATGGTCCGTGCCTTCGTAGGTCTTCACCGTTTCCAAATTGCACATGTGGCGCATGATCGGGTATTCGTCCATGATGCCGTTGGCGCCGAGCAGATCGCGCGAAGTGCGTGCGATGTCGAGCGCGGCGCGGACGTTGTTACGCTTGAGCATGGAGACGTGGGCCGGTTCCAGCTTGCCTTGATCCTTGAGGCGCCCGCAGTGCAGAGCCAGCAGTTGGGCCTTGGTGAGTTCGGTGATCATGTCGGCGAGCTTTTCCTGGACCAGTTGGTGTGAGGCGATGGGGCGGTTATCGAACTGCTTGCGCACGGTGGAATAGTGGCGCGCGGTTTCATAGCATTCCATGGCGGCGCCGACGACGCCCCAGCCGATGCCGTAGCGGGCCTGCGTCAGGCAGCTGAGCGGAGATTTCAAGCCTTGCGCGCCGGGGAGCATGGCGGAGGCGGGGAGGCGGCAGTCGGAAAGCACCAAGCTGGAAGTGACCGAGGCGCGCATGGACATCTTGCCGTGAATGTCGGAGGAGGAGTAACCCTTGGTTCCTTTTTCGACCAGGAAGCCGCGGATGCCTTCCGGCGAGCGCGCCCAGACCAGGGCGACATCGGCGAGCGTGCCGTTGGTGATCCAGGTTTTTTCGCCGTTCAAGATCCAGTCCGCGCCGTCCTGGCGGGCGGTAGTGGTCATGCCCGCGGGGTTGGAGCCAAACCCCGGCTCGGTGAGGCCGAAGCATCCGATTGCTTCACCCTTCTGAAGCGCGGGAAGCCAGCGCTGTTTATGCTCTTCGGAGCCGTAGGTGAGGATGGGGTACATGACAAGCGCGCCCTGGACGGAGCAGAAGCTGCGGACGCCGGAGTCGCCGCGCTCCAGTTCCTGCATCAGCAGACCGTATTCGACGTTGGACATGCCGGCGCAGCCGTAGCCTTCGAGATTCGCGCCATAGAAGCCGAGATCGCCCATCTTGCGGATGAGGTCGTGGGGGAAGCGGCCGTCGCGATAGCATTCGCGGATCTGAGGCAGTACGTCTTTCTCGACGAAGTCGCGAGCGGTGTTGCGGACCAGCAGCTCCTGCTCATTCAATAAGGATTCGAGGTGGAGGTAATCGACCCCGCGGAAAGTAGGCATATTCCTCATCTTAACCTGCGAAACTCTCCTCCTCCGCCGCACTACCTCCGCGGTGAGACCCGCACTACTTGTATTGTTGGCCTTTACAATCGCGGCCGAGACGGACCCGGCTTACGCGGTTCTGGAGAAGGCGTACGCGGAGCTGCGTGCGCGGAACTATGAGCCGGCCATCGCGTTGTTCCGGCAGGCGGCGGTATTGGCGCCGGCGCGTGCGGACATAAACAAGGAGTTGGCGTACACGCTACTGAAAATCGGACGGACGGAGGAGGCGCGGGAGGCCTTCTCGGAAGCGGTTCGATTGAATCCGGCCGATCATCATGGGGCGCTGGAATATGCATTCCTGTGCCATGAGACCGGCCAGACGCGCATCGCCCGGCTGGTATTTGACCGCGTCCGCCGGTCGGGCGATGAAGCTTCGCGGGCAACGGCGGAGCAGGCGTTCCAGAACATCGACGGCCCGCTGGCGGAGGGGATCGCGCGGTGGCGCGAGGCGGCGGCAAGGGAGCCGAACAATTTCAGCGCGCACCAGGAATTGGCGCGACTGGCGGAGCGGAGGAGCGAATGGCCGTTGGCGGCGGCGCATTACCAGGCGGCGTGGCGGCTGAAGCCGGAAGAGCGCGAGCTGCTGCTGCGGCTGGCGGAGGCGTGGCGCGAACTGGGGCGCGCGGAGGATTCCCGGGCGGCGCTGGTGGCAGCGAGCCGCGGCGGTTCTCCGCGCGTGGCAGAGAAGGCGCGAAGGATGTTCGGGGAGCGGTACCCGTACGTGTACGAATTCCGGCAGGCGATCCAGCTGGACCCCTCCAACATCGAGCTGCGCAAGGAGCTGGGTCATCTGCTGCTCACGATGGGGCAGAAGGAGGAGGGGGAGAAGGAGTTGGAGGGCATTTCGAGCCGCAGCCGCAGCCAGCGTCCGGCCGATGCGCGGGAGATGGCGGAGCGGAGTTATCAGCTGGGGTATCTCGAAGACGCGCTGCGTTACTACAAGATCGCGCACGAGGATGATCCGCTGGACTTCCACGTGATGCTGAAGCTGGGCTTCACGCATAACATGCTGAAGCAGGACAAGGAAGCCGTGAACTGGTTCCGGCTGGCGCGTCATAGCCCGGACCCAATGATTGCAGCCGAGGCACAGCGCGCCTATTCGAACCTGGAACCGAAGAAGGTGCGGACGACGGCGTGGATGCTGCCGTTCTATTCTTCCCGGTGGAAGGATGTGTTCACCTACGGGCAGGTGAAGACGGAATTCGCGCAGGGGCCGCTGCCGGTGCGGCCCTATTTGTCGCTGCGATTCATCGGGGATGCGCGGGGACAGGTGCGGCAGCCGTTTCCGCAGTATCTGTCGGAGAAGGCGTTCATCTTCGGCGCCGGCTTGCGGACGGACAGTTACCGGGGCCTGATGGGGTGGGCGGAGGCGGGGCAGGCGGTGGGCTATCAGCGCCGCGGAACGGAGCCGGATTACCGTGGCGGGGTGAGTTACTCACGCGGCTTCGGGCGGCTGATGGGATCGGAGAAACCGGGCGCCTTTTTCGAGAATCACGAGGATGCGGTGTATGTGAGCCGGTTTGATTCGAGCGTGCTCTTCTATACGCAGAACAAGGCCGGTTACACGCTGGCTCCGGTGGGCGCGCTGCGGCTGCAGCTTTATTGGAACGTGAATTTGACGGCCAGCGCGAAGCAGCAATACTGGGCGAATTTCGCCGAGGCGGGGCCCGGGCTGCGCGTAAGGTGGCCGGCGCTGCCGGAGGCGATGGTGTTCAGCGTGGATCTGCTGCGTGGCGCGCATACGGCCAATCAAGGGAATCCAAGGGGGCCGAATTACTATGATTTCCGGGCGGGCTTCTGGTATGCGATTACTCGTTAGCCTGCTGTTGGCTGTGATTCCCCTCTGCGCCGGCACCGGGTGGACCAGGATTCTCTCCTCCCTTGGGGCGATGAACGGCGCGGTGGTGGTTGCGCCGGCTGAGGCGGACCCTGCGGAGTGGAAGGCGCGGATCGAGGGCGGGGCCATTGTGGTGGTGGAAGGAGACACGGCGCTGGGGCGGGCGCTGAGAATCGAGAGCAAGCCAGAGCCGCCGGTGACGGTGCGCAGCGTAACGGATGAGTTCAACCCAGCGCTGGAGATCGTCTGGGAGAAGGCGGTGGAGACGCGGGAATACGCGATTCCGGAAGGGGCGAGGGTGTATACGAGGGAGCGCGAGAAAAGGGCACCGCTGGTGGCGGGCCTCCGGCGTGGGAAGGGGGCGCTGCTGTGGTTGGCGGTATCGCCGGGCGAGAAAGGCTACGAGCGATTCCCGTACCTGCCGCAGGCGCTGCGCGATCTGGGGTTTGAGCCGCCGGCGGTGTCGCGGCGGCTGTGGGCGTTCTTTGATGCCAGTTACCGGAGCCGCGTCGACTTGGAGTATTTCGCCGCGCGGTGGCGTAAGGCGGGTATCGCGGCGTTGCAGGTGGCAGCGTGGCATTTCTGGGAACCCGACGCCGAGCGCGATGAGTATCTTCGCAAATTGATCCGCGCCTGCCACCGAAACGGGATTCTCGTCTATGCGTGGCTGGAACTACCGCACGTGAGTGAGCAGTTCTGGACGCAGCATCCGGAGTGGCGGGAGAAGACGGCGCTGGGACAGGATGCGCACCTGGACTGGCGCAAGCTGATGAACCTTCAGAATCCGGACTGCGCGCGGGAGGTGGAAAAGGGCGTGGCGCGGCTGATGAACGCGCACGACTGGGACGGGGTGAACCTGGCGGAGTTGTACTTTGAATCGCTGGAGGGCCACGCGAACGCGGCGCGATTCACACCAATGAACGTGGATGTGCGGAGGGAGTTCGGAGCGCTGCACGGTTTTGATCCGCTCAGTTTGTTTCAAACGGCCGCGCCCGACGGCGTGAGGTTGCGCAGTTTTCTGGACTGGCGTGCGGAACTGGCGCGTCGGATGCAGGCGGATTGGATCGGGAGGCTGGAGCGGGTGCGGAAAGAGAACGCGCATCTGGACCTGGTGCTGACGCACGTCGATGACCGCTACGACCGGCGGATGCGGGACCTGATCGGGGCCGATGCGGCGCGCCTGCTGCCGCTGATGGACCGGCACGACTTCACGTTTCTGGTGGAGGATCCGGCGACGATCTGGCACCTGGGACCGGAGCGGTATCCGGAGATCGCCTTACGCTACGCGCCGCTGGTGAAGCGGAGGGAGAAGCTGGCGATCGACATCAACATCGTGGAGCGCTACCAGGATGTGTATCCGACCAAACAGCAGACGGGAGCGGAGCTGTTCCAGTTGGTTCATCTTGCTGCGCGCGCGTTTTCGCGTGTGGCGCTGTATTTCGAGAATTCGATCCTGGCGCCGGATCTGGATTTGCTGCCCGCGGCGGCGGCGGTGGTGGAGAGGATGGAAACCCGCAACGGGAAGCTGAAGGTGGAAACGCGCCGTCCGGTGGGAATCCGGTGGAAGGGGGCGGCGCGCGTGAACGGGCACGCGTGGCCGGCATGGGACGGAGAGGTGGTATGGCTGCCGGCGGGAGAGCACGTGGTGGAAGAGATGGCGAACGGTCCCCCGATGCGGGTGGTGGATCTGAACGGGGAGTTGGAATCGGCGGCGTATGAGCGGGACCGGCTGGAGGTCGCTTACCGGTCGGAATCGCGGGCGTTGCTGGTGGTGAATGAGAGGCCGGGATGGGTGGAGGTGGATGGAGTGGCGGTGGAAGTAAAAGCGGAGAAAGTGGCAGGGGGGTGGTTGTTGAGGCTACCGAGAGGGCAGCACGTGGCGGAGCTTCACCGCTAAGGGGCCGCCGCATTCGGACATTTTGTCTGAAACGGACGTTATCCAATCCGGCCAGGATAACCGACCGGGGGCGGGGAACTGCCTTAACACGTTGAATCAAAGCGCTTTGTGGTTTGGCTTCTGACGTGCATCAGATAGCGCGAGGTAGCCAAGAACATGATCCACCAGCGCCTATACCCAATTCTGCTGCCGACGCTCCTGTTCGTTGGTGCGCTGCAAGCTCAGTCCAACAAGCTGGCCCGGGATTTGAAACATGGGGGAGGGCCGGAAGTTGATGTAGTTGTTCAGTTCAATACGCAGCCTACGGAAGCGGTTTACCAGCGAATCGCCAAGTGGGCAACCAAAGAGAAAGGGCGGTTCGGGGGAATCCGCGCCGCGCACTTTAGTGTTCCTCCCCAAATGCTGGAAGGTCTTGCCTCTGATCCGGCGGTTCATTATGTTTCGCCGGACCGGCCGGTAAGAGGGGCTTTGGATTACGCCAGTGAGGCGGTGGGCGCCAATGTAGCGCTATCGTCCTATGGTTTGCGGGGGACGGGAATTGCGGTAGCGGTGATCGACAGCGGGATCACGAAAATGCCGGACCTTGCCGGGCAAAAGAACAGCACGCGCGTGGTGTATGAGCAGAGTTTTGTGCCTGGATCACAGACAGGGGGAGATCAGTTCGGGCACGGGACCCATGTCGCGGGAGTTGTGGCGGGCAACGGGTCGGCGTCGACGGGCACGAGCTTCTTCCGTACGTTTTTGGGCGTGGCGACGGATGCGAACCTGGTCAATCTGCGCGTCCTGGACAAGGACGGGATGGGAACCGATTCGGGCGTGATCGCCGCGATCCAGCGCGCCATAGAATTGAAGGACACGTACAACATCCGGGTGATCAACCTTTCGCTGGGGCGGCAGGTAATGGAGAGTTACACGACGGACCCGCTGTGCAGGGCGGTGGAGGCGGCTTGGAAGGCGGGGATGGTGGTGGTGGTTTCGGCGGGTAATGGAGGCCGGAACAACTCGGCGGGGACGAACGGATACGGCACAATCAGCTCGCCGGGAAATCATCCTTGGGTAATCACCGTGGGCGCCATGAAGACGATGTTTACTATCGGGCGCGGGGATGACCAGATCGCCAGCTATAGCGGGAAGGGGCCGACGCGGTTCGATTACATAGCCAAGCCGGACCTGGTGGCGCCGGGCAATCAGATCATTTCCCTGATGGCAAACGGGAGCAACCTGGGACAGGCGGCGGCGGGGAACCGGATTGCGCGGAAAGAGTACAGCAACATCTCGTCAAACACCAACTCGAACGACTATTTCAAGCTAAGCGGGACAAGCATGGCGGCACCGATGGTGAGCGGGGCGGCGGTACTGTTGTTGAACCAGAACCCGAGTCTGACGCCGGACCAGGTAAAGGCGCGGTTGATGCGCACGGCGTACAAGGGTTTTCCGAGCACGAGCGTGGCAACCGATTCCGAGACCGGTGCGACTTACAGGAGCCAATACGACATTTTCACGGTTGGCGCGGGGTACCTGGACATCGCGGCGGCGCTGGCGGACCGCTACGTAGCGGGGAAGCCGGCATGGTCGCCGAAAGTGCAGCTGGACACCGCGACCGGGCAATACCGTCTGGTGATGAACTCATCGACGCTGTGGGGCGATTCGGCGCTGTGGGGCGATTCGACGCTGTGGGGCGATTCGACGCTGTGGGGCGACTCGGCGCTGTGGGGCGACTCGACGCTGTGGGGCGACTCGACGGGGAGCACCGCGGCAGCGCTGAGACTGCTGCAAACCGGGGAAAGGTAGGAGGGCGATCCGATGAAGAGCACAGCTGCCAGGCACGAAAGCGCCCTCATGAACACGATTGAACTATCGCGGTGCATCGCCGGGCAGATTCTCCGGCGTTTGCCCGGGAGAATGAAAATCGATGACCTGATTCATGCCGGACAGATGGGAGCGGCCAGGTACATGGCCGAATGCATGAGAAAGTCGAAGCCGTCGTGGCCGGTGGAGTTGAAGCAGAACATCCGCAGTTCGGTCCTGGACTATTTGGGGAGCGTGACGAGGATGGCCGACGATTTGCAGAATCTGGAAACGAATTTGGCCGTACATAGCCGGCCGGGATCGTTCCCGAAGCTGGTGGGGGAGATGCTGTTTAAGGGCAGCTTTCTGTTCCGGAATCAAGGGTTGATGCGGGTTGGGGCTGGGGAGCCGCTGCGGTCCGTGCGTGCGAGACACCTGTCACGGCCGCGGCGATATTCGCAAGGCTAGAGGGAAAGCTGTGCGGCAAAGCGGGCACGGCCTCGACGAGGCGGCGGGTGAAGGGATGTGCCGGTGCTTGAAAGATCGCCGCCGTATCGGCACATTCCACAAGCCTGCCTTGCTCAAGGATCGCCACACGGCGGCATAAAGAGGCGATGGAAAGCAGATCGTGGGAGATAAAGAGGATGGCCATGCCGAGCCGGGCGTTGAGGCGGGCAAGAAGGGCAAGGACCTCGGCTTGGGTGATGGGATCGAGGGCGCTGGTGGGCTCGTCGGCGATGAGGAGCTTGGGCCGGTGCATGATGGCCATGGCGATGAGGAGGCGCTGGGCCTGGCCGACGCTGATCTGGGAAGGGTAGCGGCGTAGGAAGTCCGGTTCGGCGGGCAGGTTCACCATGCGTAAATGCTCGAGGAATAGTTCGCGCTCGTGGGTGCTGCTCAGGCCCGAGCGGTGAGCTTTCCAGGCTTCGCGGAACTGGGTCTCGATGCGCAGGGCGGGGTTGAGGGAGGATACGGGGCTTTGCAACACGAGGGAGATCTGGCTGCCGCGGATGGCGCGGAGTTCAGGCTCTCTCATGGCGGCCAGTTCCCGCCCGTCGAACCGGATGGCCCCCCGCACGCGGCCGTTTTTCCACTGCACCAGCCCGAGCACGGCCATCGCGAGCGTGCTTTTGCCTGAACCGCTCCCGCCCACCAGGCCCAGAATCTCACCGCGGTCCAAATCAAAGCGAACCTGGTCCAGCGCGCCGGGCATGTTCGGGTAGTCCACCGAGAGATCCACTTCCAAGAGTTTGCCAGACGGTTTCATCGGCGCTGTGAAATCCTAGCCCCGTCGAGTGCGAGGAATTCCGGGTTCCAAAAAGTCTGCGGTCGGAGTACGGAAGGAACGACGTTCCTGACGGCCGGGTTGACGCCGATCAGGACATTCTTGTGGACGAGATAGAGGATCGGCGCCTGTTCCCACACGATTTCCTGGACCTTGTCGTAGAGCGCCTTGCGCTTTTTGAAGTCCCATTCGGCGGCCTGCTGCCGCATGAGGCGGTCCAGTTCGGCCTCCCACGCGGTGGCGGGTGTTTTCTGGCTGGGATTCCAGGCGTGCTGGCTGGCCGAACTGAGCCAGACGTTCATCTGCGGCGTGGGATCGACGTCGACGTTCACGAATCCGAGCAGGGACGCTTCATAGTGCAGGGTGCGGCTGATCCGCTCAATGAGAGACGGAAAGTCGAGGGTGACGATGTTGAGCTTAATGCCGATTTCCGCGAGGTCCTGCTGGAGCATGGCGGCCATGCGCTCCCGCGTGCGGTTTCCGGCGTTGGTGACGAGCGAGAATTCCACCTGGTTGCCGTGGCGATCCAGGAGCATGCCGTTTTGCAGGCGGAAGCCATCCGCGGCAAGCCGGTGCAGCGCCGACTTTTTGTCGAAGGCGTGAGGCTTGAGCTTGGAGTTGAACCAGAGCTTGTTGGCGGGCGAACAAGGACCGGCCGCCGGCTGCGCATGTCCGCGGAAAACGACCCGCGCCAGATCGTCGCGCCGGATGATCTCCGAGACGGCGCGGCGGAAGTTCCTCGAGGTGAACCAGGCGCGCTTGTGGGCCGGGATGGGCGCCTGGGGCGCCTGGTTGAACCAGAGAAACTCGGAATCGAGCGACGGGCCCAGGTCGGCCAAGCCGGAGTGAGGGCTTGCGGCGAGACGGTCAAAATGATCGGCGTCGACGGAAGTGAGCAGGTGGACCTGGCCGCGCTGATAACGGAGCAACTCGGCGTCGCGGTTGGACTGGATGTCGAGGCGGATGGAGTCCAGGTATGGCAGGCGGCGGCCGTGGGAGTCCTTCTTCCAATAGTGGGGGTTGCGCATGAGCTGCAGGTAGGCGCCGGGCTTGCGCTCGGAAATGAGGAACGGGCCGAGCACGGCCTTTTCCTTGATGGCGGAGCGCGAGGAGAGGATGGCGATTTGATCGAAGAGACGCTCAAATCCTCCGATAGGGTGGGGCAGGGTGATGGTCACCGAGTGACGTCCGCCGGCGCGGGTATTGAGGCGGCCGGAGCCGAAGCGGAATGGTTCGGCCAGCGGGCTGGCAGTTTCCGGCTCAAGGAGGACGGCCATGGTATGAACCACGTCCGCGGAGTCGAATGGCGTGCCGTCGGAGAAGAACAGGTCTTTGCGCAAATCAAAGGTGATGCTTCTGCCATCGGCTGCGATTCTCCAGCCGGTGGCGAGTTCTGGCTCCAGTTTCTGGGTCTTGCGATTGACGCGCAACAGGACGCCGCCAGTGAGATACCGCACGGTGTCGGAGGCTTCATCGACAACCTTGTGCGGATGGAAGGTTTTCGGCTCGGCGCGGAGGCAGAATCGCAGCTCCCCGCCTTGCCCCCAGGCGAGGGAGAGGGCGGCGAGCGCGGTGAGCAAAGAGCGCTTCATGTGCCGGCTCCCGACCTCGGGGCGAGAAGGAAGTGAAGCCCGCCGACGAATGTCATGACAGCGGCAGCGGGGGCGAGCATCCACGGGTTCCCGGCTACGGCGCTGAAGTTGGCGAGCTCCCGCAGCAGATTGCCAAGCGACGGCAGCGGTTCCACCACGCCAAGCCCGAGCAGGCCAAGGTCAGCCTCGCTCAGTAGGAATAGCGGGACGGCGATCCAAAACTGGGCCATAAGAACAGGGGCGAGATTGGGGAGGAGATGGATAAAGAGGAGGCGTGGATTGGAGGATCCGGCGGCGCGTGCGCGGAGAAGAAAATCGGAGCGCTCCAGCGAGCGCACGGCGGAGCGGATGACACGGGCGGGGGAGGCCCATCCAAGCAGGCCCAAAAGGCCAAAGGTGATGAGCACGGAGGTTTCCGGCGCTACGTTAAGCGGGAGCAGGGCGCGGACAGTGATGATGAGGAAAAACCAGGGCAGCGAGAGAAACAGGTCAGTAGCACCGGTAACGGCGCGATCCCACCAGCCGCCGAGAAAACCGGCGGTCAGGCCGAGCAGAGCGGCGAGGGTGGTGGAAAGCAGCGCGGCGGCGGGCGCCAGCAGAAGGGAGATCCGCATGCCATGAAGGAGACGGGAAAAGCGGTCGCGCCCGAGTTCGTCGGTGCCGAGCGGGAATCCCGCCGCCGGTGGTGAAGCGATCGCTTCGCGGTATTGCTTCTGATAGGGATGACGCGCGATCCAGCCGGCAAACAAGGAAGCGCCGGTGAGCAGGAGCAGGGCGATGGCGGCAATGCGGCGGGCCTTGGTCATGCCTGCTCCGGGGCGCAGCACCGTGCGGCGGCGTCGGCCACGAAATTCGCGGTGATGGTGGCGGCCGCCACGAGCAAGGTCAAGACGACCAGCAGGGGGAGATCGCGCGCGAGGGCGGCGGTCCAGGCCAGCTGGCCGATGCCTGGGGAGCCGCATAGGGCTTCAATGGGGATGGAGGCGGTGATGGCCGTGTTCACCGACAGCCCGGCAAGGGTGATGATTTGCGGGGCCGACGGGCGGAGCAGATGCCAAACCAGGGTTCTCGATGTGGACAATCCCTTGGCGCGGGCAGCCACCACGTGAGGGAGTTCCCGGCAATGCATAAGCAGGTTTCGCACATACCGGAACAGCTTGGGAAAGACGACCGCCGCGATAGCCGGGGCCGGGCCAGCCTCGAGATAAAGAAAAAGCAGCGCCAGCACCGTAGCGGGGACGGCCAGAAAAGAACCTGCGGCGGCGGAGATCAGAAAGTCCAGCCGCTGGGAGGGGAAGATGACCACAAGCGAAGCACCGGTCATTGCAAAGATCCATGCCAGCAGCAGGCCGACGCCAACCGAGCGCAACGTGACCGGGCAACGTTCAGCAATGAGCAGGCTATTGGGGTGGCCGTGGGAAGTGGAAACACCGAGGTCGCCGCGTGCAAGCGCGGTCAGGAAACCGGCATAGAAACTGAATAAGCCCTGGTCAGGTTGCCGAAGCCGGGCGATGGCGTCCGGGCCGAGCCGGGGATCAAGTTCGGCTTCATCAACGCCGTAGCCGGGCGCGAACCGGAGCAGGGAGGCGCCGAGAAAGCCGGCCAACACAATCGACAGAACCAGCGCGACCAGGCGTTTCATGGAGACACAATCCCAAGTGGGAATCGGGTGTTCTGGGGCTGGACTTTAGCGGTTTCACTGAATTTTCGAGCAGGCCACCGCGAGACGGTTGAGGCTGGCTTCGGGCTCCTCGACCGCTGACAGGTGCAGTTGGCGGTAGGTCTTGCGATCCTGCTTGACCTTGTACATGCGGTGGTCGGCGACCGAGAGCAGTTCCTCTGCGTCCTGTCCGTGGTGCGGGTAACTGGCTTCCCCCACACTGATGGCGAGGGGTGTAAGTCTGCCGCACTCCTCTCCGATCTTCCTCACGGCGGCGGAGAAGCTGGCGATTCTGCCCTGAAGCTCGGCCGGTTGGACGCCCGGCAACACCATGACGAACTCGTCGCCGCCCATGCGGGCGACGTAATCGTATTCGCGGCAAGCGGCCCTCAGCGCGAAGGCGACGCGGCGCAACACCCGGTTGCCTTCCAAGTGGCCGAGCACGTCGTTGATTTGCTTGAAACCGTCGAGGTCACAGACGAGGATTGTCAGCGGTTGAGCATTGCGTTTGGCGCGCGCCAGCTCTCCGTCCAGTTGAAGGAACAGCGAAGAGGCATTCGGCAGCCCGGTGAGGCCGTCGATGGTGGCGGAGATCTCGGCACGCCGGTATCGCATCGCGTTTTCCACAACCAGGGTGATCTTGGCGGAGATAGCCATGAGAATGCGCAGATGGTCCTTGCTGAAGGCGTCCGCATCGCGGTGGTAAAGAGCAATGACGCCCTGGACTTTGTCGAGACTAACCAGGGGCATGGCGAGAGCGGAGCGGAGAGTGGAAAACATGGCCGGATCGTTCAAATAGCCGAACTCGACGCTCGGGTTGCCGTTCACGATCGGTTTGTTGTTGGCCGCCACCCAACCCGACAAACCTTCCCCAAGCGGAATGCGGAGGGAGGAAAAAGCCTGGAAATTATCGCCGGCAACATATTCGGGAACGAGTTCCTCGTCCTGACGGAGGAAGATGACGAGGGTTTGGAAGGGAATCAGGCGGCGGAGACGCTGGTCGAGGACGGAGATGGTTTCGGTAAGGCTTAGCGAACTGCCGAGGTCCTGGCTGACCTCGAGCAGGGTTTGGACTTCCTGGCGCGCGGAGGCGATGGAACTCAGGAAGTCGGGCAGCGGGCCTTGGGATTTTCCGACGGAGTTCTCGAAACCGGAAGCCGGCGCCAGCCCATGAACGACTCTTGTTTCCCGCCCGGCGGGCTGCGCTTCCCTCGGCATTGAATTTACCGCCTTTTCCAGTTCCACGTAGCGCTGCTGAAGGATGGAGATCACTTCCGGATCGAAGCTCTTGCCGGATTCCTCCGCCACCATCCTCATCGCTTCATCCAGCGGCAGAGCCTTGCGGTACTGCCGGTCGGAAGCAAGCGCGTCCAGGCAGTCCACTGCGGCCAGAATGCGTGCGCCAACGGGAATTTCGTGGCCCTTGAGTCCGGCAGGGTAACCTGTGCCATTCCACTTCTCGTGATGGGCGCGCACAATCGGCGCCACTGGGTAGGGAAACTGCACGCGCTCGAGAATCTCGGCCCCTACTGTGGGATGTATCTTCATCTTCTCAAACTCTTCCGGAGTGAGCTTGCCGGGCTTGGAAATGATGTGCTCGGGAACCGCCAGTTTTCCGATGTCGTGCAGGACCGCAGCGGCACGCAGTGCGTTCAGTTCTTCCTCGCTGAGCCGCTTGATCTTGCCGACCTCGGTGGCGTAGTGCTGGACCCGGCGAAGGTGGCTATGGGTGGTCTCGTCCTTGGCTTCGATCGCCAAGGCCAGCGCTTCAATCGTGCGTAGGTGCAGATGCGCCATCTCTTCAGCGTGCTGTTTTTGTGTTTCTAAGTGTGACAAGTACAGCCGGTAGGAACGGTAGACCACCACCAGAACCGGAATCGTAAGCAAAGAAACTGGCCAACCGAACATGGTGTTGGCTTTTTGCACCAACCCAGCCGCCCAAGCACCCATCATGTAGTACGGGAGGTACCACAAATAGCACTGCTTGTAGATGGATAGCAGCGTCCTTCGCTCCGTCAAGCTGACGACGATTGCGACCAGGATCGTGTTGGCGAGGAAATAGGCGCAAGCGGTGAGCCCGAGACTCACAATCATGTAGTCCTTCAGGAGAATGCCATTCCCGAAATGAAAGACCTTGAAGCCGATGTCGGCGCTGACCAGAAGACTGGAAATGTTAAAAGCGGACCGCATGAACTTCGGGCGGCTTTTCGCCTTCCAGTAGGTCTGTACGATTCCGGAGAGGAGCGCCAGCAGAAGCGCTTGGAACAGCGTGAATTCGACAATCGCCAGCAGAACAAAGACGTAGCTCACCGACATCGTACCCTTAATCGCGGGCAACCGCACCTTCAGGCCGGAAGCAAAGGCGCAGACCAGTAGGTAACAAACGTATTGGACCGTTCGGCTTTCCACCCACTGGACAGGTGCGTTCAAGACCGCGGTCAGGCCAAGAGTGATCACGCAAGCGACATATATTCGGGCTGCCAGGACCATGATGGAGAATCTCTTCGCACGCGCCATGCCAAGCTGGATGTTTACCATAAGGCACTTTTTATGAATAACTTAAACATTCCGCACGGCACCTCGCCTTGGCGGCGCAGGCCGCGTTTGGTCAATTTGGCCGGACAGGAATACCCGTGCCTCGGACATTATTTCCGGCATCACCGAGCCAAATCGCATAAGGTGTTTCAAGGTGGTTAGCTAAGCGAGAAGCCCAATCGAAGAAGATGCTTACCTCCCATCAGACTAGGAGA
>VFZE01000027.1 GCA_016871315.1 Acidimicrobiia bacterium
GGTGCCATTCGTTGACGACAATCGGATCGAGCCAGGCATTGTAGGGGCCGGTGCCGGTGGAGGTGTAGAGGAACGGGACCGATTCGTGCAGGTCATGCAGCACTTGCGGGTGGTACTCGAGGAACGTCTTCATGACAATGCGGCTCAGCGCGAGGGAAAGCGCCATGCCGTCGCGGTTATTGTCGTGGGCCACGTACTTGCCCCAGTAGATGAGCGAGGGCGCCGTCTTGCCCGGATTGGCCTTGCGCCAGTTGTAGAGGTCGACTTGTTTATCGCGGCCGTCCACTTCCAGCACCGGAGTAATCATGATGACGGCGTTGCGGCGGATCTCCTGAATGAAGGGAGTCTCGTCGACGGCAAGGCGGTAGGCCATTTCCATGAGCATCTCCGGGGATCCGGTTTCCGGCGAATGGATGCTGCCGGAGGCCCAATAGAACCCGACGCCTTCCTCGATCAGCTGTTTGGACTGTTCCGGCGTGATCTTGCGCGGATCGGCCAACTGCGCGGTGATGTGACGCAGGCGGTCCAGGCGCTTCAGATTGGCTTCCTCGCTGATGAGCACGAGCAGCGTCTCGCGGCCTTCTTCGGAGCGGCCGGCGGTGATGACCTTGACACGCGGGGAGGCTTTTTCCAGCTCGCGCATGTAGCGGTGGACGTCCTTGGAGTAAGTGAGCTTCTCCGGCGTGCCGGCGATGTAACCGAGGATCTTCTCCGGTGTGGGGACGGAGGCCGAAGCCGGCAGGTGGTCGACAAGCTCGGTGAGAAAGAATGGCTCGGTGGTGTACTCCTTGATCCTGGCTGAATAGGCGGCATCATGGGGCTGCTGCGCGTACAGCAGCGCAGGGGCACAAAGCGTCAAGACAATGGTGGATGGTGACCTCATAAAGGTATCTTCGCTATCATATTTCATTCCCCCTCATGAACACCCTTTCTCACCTGGAATGCTCGCGCTGCCTGAAGCGCTTCGATAAGGGACTGCCGCACAACCTCTGCGAGTGCGGCGGACCGTTGCTGGTGCGCTATGACTTGGGCAAGGCGCGCGACAACTGGAACCGCGACTGGCTACAAAGGGCGCCTTCGACGATGTGGCGCTATGCTCCGGTGCTGCCGGTGAGCCGGCCGGAGAACATCGTGTCGCTGGGCGAAGGATTCACGCCCCTCCTCCGCTCGCGCCGGACGGCGGCGCGGATCGGCGCCCGCGACCTTTGGATCAAGGATGAAGGAATGAATCCGACGGGCTCGTTCAAAGCCCGCGGCCTGTCGTGCGCGGTTTCGATGGCGGTGGAGCTGGGGATTAAGAAGCTGGCGATACCCTCGGCCGGCAACGCGGCCTCGGCGATGGCGGCGTACGCGGCTTCGGCCGGCCTGGAGGCGCACATCTTCATGCCGCGCGATGTTCCGCAATCCAACTACATCGAGTGCAAGGCGTACGGCGCGCACGTAACTTTAGTGGACGGGCTGATCAGCGACTGCGCCAAGATCGTCGCCGAGCGCAAGGATGGCGAAGGCTGGTTCGACGTCAGCACGCTGAAGGAACCGTACCGGATTGAGGGCAAGAAGACGATGGGCTACGAGCTGGCCGAGCAGTTCCAATGGGCTCTGCCGGACGTGATCTTCTATCCCACCGGGGGCGGCGTCGGGCTGATCGGCATGTGGAAAGCGTTTCAGGAGATGGAGACGCTGGGGTGGATCTCGTCAAAGCGTCCAAGAATGATCGCCGTGCAGGCGGAAGGTTGCCAGCCGGTGGTGCGTGCGTTTAACGAGAAGACCGAGCGCAGCGAATTCTGGCAGGAGGCGCAGACGCTGGCCAGCGGTCTGCGCGTGCCCAAGCCGCTGGGCGATTTTCTGATTCTGGAAGCAGTGCGGTTCAGTGAAGGCTGCGCCATTGCGGTATCGGACGAAGAACTGCTGAACGCGGGCGTCCAACTGGCAACCGACGACGGCCTGTTTGTGGCGCCGGAGGGCGCGGCATGCGTGGCGGCGCTGGAGAAGCTGCTGGCCTCCGGATTTCTCAAGCCGGAGGAGAAGATTGTCATTTACAACACGGGCTGCGGACTGAAGTATCTGGAAGCCTACTCGACGCGGTTTCCCCGGCAAAGCGGCGGAGAAGAGGGTAAGCTGGGCGGGCTGATTACGCCGCGCTAGCTTCCTTGGCCTGGGCCAGGTCGGCGTGGCACAGCGGGAGAGTAAACCAGAAGAGGCTGCCGGAGGGGCGGTCCGCCTGGACGCCGATCTCGCCGCCCATGAGCTCCACCAGCTGTTTGCAGATGGCCAAGCCCAGACCGGTGCCTCCGTACTTGCGCGTGGTGGACTGATCGGCCTGGGTGAAGCTTTGAAAAAGACGCGGTAGATGCTGGGGCGGGATGCCGATGCCGGTATCTTCCACCTCAAACAGCAGCTTGTTGTCCAGGCGGCGAAGGCGGATGAGGATGGTTCCACGTTCGGTGAATTTCACGGCGTTTCCGACCAGGTTCATCAGCACCTGGCGAAGCCGGAGCGGATCCCCGACGACGGTATTCGGCAGACCTTCCTGCATGCTGACTTGCAGGCGCAGCTGTTTTTCCATGGCCGAGACCGACATCAGGCTTTCCACGCCGGCCAGCACTTCGGCGGGCTGGAACGGGAGTCTATCGACTTGCATTTTGCCGGCTTCAATCTTGGACAGGTCAAGAATGTCGTTGAGAACCTTCATGAGGCCGCGGCCGGATTCGAGAACGGTCGCGGCATATTCGCGCTGCTCCTCATCGAGCCTTGTGGTGAGCAACAACTCCGTTATGCCGAGGACGCCATTCATTGGAGTGCGGATTTCATGGCTCATGGTCGCTAAGAAGCGGTTCTTCATGAGAGTGGCCTGCCGTGCGTCATTCAACGCGGACTCCAGATGGAGGTTCTGGTTGCGCAGCTGCTCGGCGGCGGACACCAGCTCCGACTGATAGGCCATCAAGTGGCTGATGTCCTTGCCCATGATGACAATTACGTGGTCTTCCAGCGAGCAGGTGGCGGCCCAGAGAATCCATCTGGCCTCTCCATGTTTGTCGATCAGGCGGCTCTGCCAGATCAGCTTATCGACAGAGCCTTCTTTCAGCCGGGATAGATTCAGTTCCGTCTCCGGAAGATCCTCCACATGAAGGTACCTTCCGATCGGGGCACGTTCCTGCTCGGGCTGGTGTCCCACCACATTGGCCCATGCGGGGTTGGAATGCAGAATGGAGCCGTCGAAAGCCGCCACCGCGAGCATATCCAGGGACAAGGCGAAGATGCGGTCACGCTCGCGCTCGGCGTGTTCTCTCTCGGCGCCTTCATGCGCCAGATCCTCCAGCGCCTGCTGCTTCTGACGGGCTCTTTCCCTGGCGGAGAGTAGGGCGTGCACGGTGAGGCTTCCCAGCACTCCGGCCAGAAGGCCGAACAAAAGGCCGAACTCGGGGAGCCACGTTCGAAGGCTTGAAACGAGGCGCTGGGTGGGGTACATCTCCACCACCCACTGAATGCCAAAAACATCGATGGTGGCTTGCTGCATCCATGCGTCGTCGCCGCCAAGCCTCCAGCGAACTTGATCCGGGTGGCTCGGTGTGCGCGGATCTCTGAGGCGCAGCGTCCAGTCCCTCTCGTAAGGACCGAAGTCGAAGAAGTCCACAAGCCGCTCCATCGAAATCACGGCCATGGCAACGCCAGGCGGATGTGGTGACTGGTAAACGGGAGTCATGCGAAGGAAACAGTGCCCTTCGCCCGGAAGTGGAAGGGAGATGGCCAGAGCGGTTGAGCCGGCGGAGGAGAGGAGAGCTTCGCGCTTCGGTAGCGGACATTTGGACGAATCCCAGCCGCTGACATGTTGTTCCCACTCGATCACGCCCGCGCGATTCATCCAGGCCATGCGGACATAGCCGCTATGGCGATCCATAAACCGCGCCGCAAACTCCCGCCCGTTAGCGCCGTCACGGGAGGAGAGGAGAAAGTATTCGAGCTCGGCGGCCTGATGGTGGGCGCGGTTGCTAATCTGTCCCGCGGACTGGTGCAGCCGGAGCTGCAAGGAGCTCCGCACCGTGGCCGTACGGTGAAAATCCAGCACCTGCCACCACATGACGGCGAAGACCGCGGCAGTGACCATCACCAGAGCGGGCGCCCAACGGGGAGCGCGGCCAGTTTGCTGCCGCGTCGCGATCCAGGATATCCGTACCAGCAATGCGCCGAACAGCGTGCACAGCAGCGCTCCAAAAGGAGCGAGCCCTACCTGGTGCACCGTTGCCGGAACCTGAGGTTTGACGGCGATCAGTGAAAAGGCCGCTGTAAGCAGGCTCGAAACACCGATGGAGGAAAGAGCCGTTCCGGCAGCGGCTACGACCGCCCGTCCGAGGGAACTCACCTTGTCGGAGCAAAGGAACCAGAGGGCAATGCCGATGAACAGGAAACTGAAGGCACCCTGCAGCCCGAATCGATTCGTCGGGGGCCTGCCGGAATGTGCCAACAGACGCAGTGGAGTATCGGACCAGTTGGTATTGCCGTAGAAGTACCAAACCGCGCAATACAGGCCTAGCAGGCAGGTCAGCACCGCCATCGCCCGCGCCAGACTGCGTCTGCTCCAGGCCAACGCAAGAAGGCACAAGGAGGTGGTGAGCATTCCGGCGGCAATATACAGCCTGGCTCTGCCGAGAAACGGGACATACTGGTAGACTGCCAGGCCTGGCGCCAGAATGCCGGCAAAAATAAGAAGACCGCAGGAGAGCCCCGTGACGCCCCCAGCGAGCAACAGCCCAAACGGAACCTGAGTGCCTCCGATTTTTGGCTGCGGCCACATATTAACAGTTGGGATCGGTCGCATAGACAGCAACCTGAAGGACTCCAGCAGCGGGAGTTGAGGTTATTCTACCAAAAGGCGCTCTTCCAGCAACGCGGCAATGCGATCCGCGTCGTTGGCCACGACAATGGGCTGGTTGCCGAACCGGGAATGCAGTTGGTTACCACCCGGGGCCTCCAACTGGCCGGTATGGTAGCGGTAGATGTAATCGGGGTCCTTCAGCAGATTGCCGGTGAGCACGGCGACGACGTCGGCTTCCGGATCCATTCTTCCGGCGGCAATGAGATTGCGGATGCCGGCGAGGGTGGCCGCCGAGGCCGGCTCGCAGCCGATGCCGCTTCTGCCGATCTGGGCCTTGGCGTCGGCGATCTCCTGCTCGGTCACCTTCCCGACGAGTCCGCCGGAGCTTTCCACTTCATGCTTTGCCTTGGGCCAGGAGACGGGGTCGCCGATCTTAATGGCGGTGGCGAGGGTTTCCGGATGTTCTACCGCCTGCAACTCGTCGGCGCCCTGCATCAATTCGTAGAAAGGCGCGGCTCCTTCGGCCTGGATCACGGCCAGGCGGGGACTCTTATCGATGAAGCCGAGGCTCCGGAGTTCACGCAGAGCTTTGCCAAAGGCGGAGACGTTGCCGAGGTTGCCACCGGGGACGACGATCCAGTCCGGCACGCGCCAGTCGCGCTGATCCATCATCTCGACGATGATCGTCTTCTGGCCCTCAATGCGGAACGGATTGATCGAGTTCAGCAGATAGATGCCGAGCTTTTCGGCCAGCACGCGGACGAGCTTCAAGATCTGGTCGAAGTTGGCCTCCACCTGGAGAGTTTTCGCGCCGTATTCCAGCGCCTGGGCGAGTTTGCCATAGCTGATGTTCCCGTGCGGGATGAAGATCACCGGCTGCAAACCGCCAGCCGCGGCATAGGCGGCCATGGACGCGGAAGTGTTGCCCGTGGAAACGCAAGCCACGCGCTTGAGCCCGAGGCGGCGAGCTTGGGAAGCGCCGCAGGTCATGCCGTTGTCCTTGAAAGAGCCGGTTGGATTGAAGCCTTGATGTTTGAAGGTCAGCCTCTTCAGCCCGGCCCAGGGAGCGGCCGCGCCGGCATCCAGCAGCGGCGTGTTGCCTTCGCGCAAAGTGGCCACCGAACCCATGTCGCCGAGAAAAGGAATGATTTCGCGGTAGCGCCAGACGCCGCTTTGGTCCAGCGGCGCGTTGCTCATGCGGCGCCTGCGCCACTCCTGTTTGAGATTCTCCGGATCGATGGCCGAAAAATCGTAAGCGGCCTCCAGCAGGCCGCCGCATTGGGAGCAGTTGTAAATAACATCGGTGACGGGATACCGCGCCCGGCACTGGCTTTGAAAACAGATCAGTTCCGCGGACATGAACCTCTGATTATACTGGGGGCTGCTTACCATGCTTGCGGTGCATCTGGAGAACGGACTGGTGGAAGTGCGCAAGCGCGCCAGGCCGCGCGCGCGCGAGGGCTGCTCGCTGGTACGTGTGCTGGCGGCCGGAATCTGCAACACCGATATTGAATTGGTTCGCGGTTACTACGGTTTCCGCGGCTGTCCCGGCCACGAGTTTGTCGGGGAGGTGGTGGAATCTTCATCGGCGTCGCTGCGCGGCAAGCGAGTCGTGGGCGAGATCAACCTCAACTGCGGAAGCTGTGACTGGTGCCGGCGGGGCTTGGGGAGGCACTGTCCGCGCCGGACCGTGCTCGGCATCGTGAAACATCCGGGCGCCTTTGCCGAGTTCCTGACGCTGCCCGACGCTAACCTGCATCCGGTGCCCAACCAGGTCTCCACCGAACATGCCGTGTTCACAGAGCCGATCGCGGCCGCCTGCGAGATTCTGGACCAGGCGCCAGCCATCGCGCGCGGCCGCGTGGCGGTTCTCGGCGATGGAAAACTGGGGTTGCTGATCGCGCAAGTGCTGCATGCCCGCGGTTCGGAGGTTTGCCTGTACGGCCGGCACGCAAACAAGCTGGCCATCGCCAAGCGCGCCGGTATCGATACGCAGATGGCCGCGGCGAAGTTGCCGGAAGCGGAGTTTCCCTACGTGGTCGATGCCACGGGCTCCGCCGAAGGACTCCGTGCCGCGGTGGAAATGGTGCGGCCGCGGGGAACAATTGTCATGAAATCGACGGTGCATGGGGAAGTAGGTTGGAACACGGCTCCGGTGATCGTGAACGAGATCACGCTGGTGGGCTCGCGCTGTGGACGGTTCGAACCGGCATTGAAGCTGCTGCGGTCAGGCAAGCTGCATTTGGATGCGATGCTGGCGGCGGAGTTTCCGCTTTCGGAGGCGGGCAAGGCGTTTCAGCGAGCCGAGGAGAGAGGAGCGCTCAAAGTCCTGCTGCGTCCCGGCGCTTGACGAAGAAGAAGTTTCTTGGAGAGGAAAGGACCCAGGGGAAATCGGGCTCAATCGAGAATCGTAGCGGGCCGGAGATGTCATGGAGCGAAGGTCGGGCGAGAGTTTCGTCAGGAAAGCCGACCCGGCTTCGCACGCATCGCATCCGGGCTGAAGTGCTCCCGGGGTTGCGAGGAATCCGCGAACCGAGGCAGATCCCGCCAGAGAGACGGCTCCAGAGAAGCATCTTCGTCTTTGCCCGTGTGAATCCGTGTTTACCCGCGGCCATTAGTTAAAAAGTAACTCATTACCGCGGCTGTTGCTGCGTCATGCAATGCAGCGTCCCCAGACCCAGCACCAGATCGCGGCAGTAGATGCCCACCACTTCGCGATCCGGGAACAGCTTCGCTAGCGTGTTCAGCGCCACCCGGTCGGCCGGATCGTTAAACACGGGAACCAGCACCAGGCCGTTGGCGATATAGAAATTCGCGTAACTGGCCGGCAGGCGTTGGCCGCTGAACCAGACCGGCCGCGGCATGGGCAGCTTCACGACTCTGAGCTTTTGGCCGTCCTGATCGGTCATTTTCCGCAACCGCGAAAGATTGTCGAGCAGAGGCCGGTAATTCTCGTCCGATGGATCCTCCTCGACAACAGTAACTACGGTGCGGGGATCGGTGAAGCGGGCCAGGTCGTCGACGTGGCCGTGCGTATCATCGCCCGCGATGCCGCGTCCGAGCCAGAGAACTTTCTTCACTCCGAGATACTCGGACAAGACGCGCTCCAGATGCCGGCGCGACAGGCCGGGATTGCGCGCCTGCACATCGCTTAGCAGGCACTCTTCGGTGGCGAGCATCGCGCCGGCTCCATTCACGTCAATGGCGCCGCCCTCCAGCACAACGTCGAGCTTGCATTGGGCAAGAAGCAGCCGGCGGGCGATGAAATCGGGCACCTGATTGTCGCGTTTCCAATTGGCGTACTTGGCCCAGCCGTTGAACTTCCAGTTGGTGATGAGGAGGTCGGCGGCGCGCTTGACGAATATCGGCGCGAAGTCGCGGGTCCAGCTGCGATTGGTGGGGCAAAGATAGAAATCAACCGCCGCCATGTTGACACCGGACTTCTCAAAGACGCGGCGGGCGGCTCGTTCGGCTTCGCGGCTCGGGACTAGAAGACGGACGCGCTCGCGCTGGGACAGATGGCGCGCCACTTCTCCGTAGACCCACGGAATGGGCGTGAATTTGCCCGGCCAGTCGCTGCGTTCATGGGGCCAGGCGAGCCAAGTCGCTTCGTGCGTTTCCCATTCGGCCGGCATGCGAAGGCCGCGGCCTGGCGCTTTCACCGCCACCTTCACTGGAGGAAACGCTCCAGAATAGGCGAGTAGGCGTCAATGCGGCGGTCACGGAGGAAGGGCCAGTTGCGGCGCACTTCTTCCAGCCTCTTCGGGTTCACCTCGGCCAGCAGCACTTCTTCGCGCGACACGGAGGCTTCTGCGACGAGCTGCCCGAACGGATCGGAAACAAAAGAAGAGCCCCAGAACTCGAGGCCGCTGTCGGGAGTGCCCTCGAAACCAACACGATTGGGAGCGGCGACGTAGATGCCGTTGGCTATGGCGTGGCCGCGCTGAACCGTGCGCCAGGCATCGCGCTGCGCCGCGCCGAATTGCGCTTTTTCGTGCGGATGCCAGCCGATGGCGGTGGGGTAGAAGAGCACGCTGGCGCCGCCGAGGCTGGATAGCCGCGCCCCTTCCGGATACCACTGGTCCCAGCAGATGAGCACACCGATGCGGCCGTAGCGCGTATTGAAGTTGCGGAACCCAAGGTCGCCGGGAGTGAAATAGAACTTTTCGTAATAGAGGGGATCATCAGGGATGTGCATCTTGCGGTAGATGCCGAGCATTTCGCCGCCAGCGTCGATGATGGCGGCGGAGTTGTGATAAACGCCAGCGGCGCGCCGCTCAAACAGCGGCACGATCATGGCGACCTTTTCCGCAGCGGCGATCTTCGCCATCGCATGCGTGGTAGGACCGGGAATCTGCTCGGCAAGATCGAACAGTTCCGCCTTCTCTTCCCGGCAAAAATACTGCGACGTGAACAGCTCCTGAAGGCAGATGACCTGCGCGCCGGCGCGCGCCGCTTCCACCGCGCGTGCCTCTGCCTTGGCTAGATTATCCTTCGGGTCCTTGGAGCAGGACATCTGCACCAGCCCTATCTGAAATGCAGAGTCAACAAAATCCGGCATAGTATCATTGTCCAATATGTGCAAACGCTTCGCGGTCGCAGTGTTGGCGGCCACTGCCGTCGCCGCGGTTCCCACCCCGAAAGAGCATCTCGGATATGAGCCCGGGGCCGACTACAAGCTGGCCGACTATGCGGAGGTGACCGCCTACTTCCAGAAGCTGGCGCAATCGAGCCCGCGCATCAAGCTGGAAGAGTTCGGAAAAAGCTCGTTGGGCAAGCCGATTTACGTTGCCTACATTTCCTCGGAAGCGAACCTGAAACAGCTCGACAAGTTTCGTGATATCAGCCGCAAGCTGGCGCTCGGCATCGCGGCGCCGGAGGAAGCGCGCCTGCTCTCCACCGAAGGCAAAGCGGTGGTCTGGATCGATTCCGGCCTGCACGCGAGCGAGGTGGCGCCGGTGCAGCACAGCTTCGACCTCGCCTACCGCATGCTCACCTCCGACGATCCGGAAATCGAACGTATCCGGCGCAACGTAATCCTGATGCAGATTCCCGTCATCAATCCGGACGGACTGGACTGGGTGGTGCATTGGTACCGCAAGAACGTCGGCACGCCGTATGAGCTGGCGCCGCTGCCGTGGCTCTATCACAAGTACGCCGGCCACGATAACAACCGGGACTGGTTCATGTTCAATCTGCCGGAAACGCGGCACGTTTCCCGGCTCCTGTTTCAGGAGTGGTTCCCGCACATCGTCTATAACCAGCACCAGGCGCCGGCGTTTCCCGCGCGCATTTTCGTGCCACCCTATGCCGAGCCGCTCAATCCGCGCATCCCGGCCACGGTGATGGAAGGAATCAACGTAATCGGCTCGGCGATGAAGGAACGCTTCGCGCGGGAAGGGAAGACGGGCGTGATTTCCTACACCGGATTCGACGCCTGGTGGAACGGCGGCCTGCGCTCAGTGCCGGCCTTTCACAACATGCACGGCATTCTCACCGAGACAGCGCTATTCGGCTACGCGACGCCGGGTAACTACAAGATCACCGATCTGCCGGAGCGTTTCTCCAACGGCATCCCGACGCGTGAGCCGACGGTCTTCTATCAGAAGCCATGGCTGGGCGGGAAGTGGGGTGTGCGCGACGCGATCGAGTATATGCTGACGGCCGATTTCGCGATCCTCGACCTGGCCGCATGGCGCCCGTCGCAGTTTCTGTACAAGTCCTGGGAGATGGCGCGGAGCTCGATCGACGCCGGCAAGAATGCGAAGCCTTACGCCTACATCGTGCCGTCCGGACAGTGGGATGACTCGTCGGCGATCGACATGCTGCGCAGGCTGAAGCTGGGCGGCGTGCAAGTGCACCGCGCGGCGTCCGCCTTCCGCGCGAACGGAAAGCAGTATCCGGCCGGTTCGCACGTGCTGCTGGCATCGCAGCCCTTCCGTCCTTATCTTGTCGACCTGATGGAGCCGCACAAGTATCCCGAGCTGCGCTCCGGCGGCACCGGCGCGATCCGGCGGCCCTATGATGTGGCGGGTTGGACGTTGTGGATGAACATGGGCGTCCAGGTGGACAGGACGGAAGATATTTTTCAAGCGCAGCTGGAACCGGTGAGTGAAGTCGGGCCCACACCGGAAACGTTGGACCACCGGCAGAATGCTTCCTTTCTGACCACCGCGGCGCTGCTGGAGAGAGGACGCCGCGTGCGATGGGCCGCCGACGGAGAGATCGTCAGCGACTCGGACCCGCCCAACGGGAAATTCACCAAGGCCGCTTACGAACTGCGCATTCCGCGCTTGGCTGTCTATGAACCGTTCACCGCCAACATGGATACCGGCTGGACGCAGTTCCTTCTTGACTCGTACGAGATTCCGCATGCCTTGCTGCGCAATGATGACATCCTTAAGGGCGACCTGACAGGCCGCTTCGACTCTATTCTGCTTGCCTCACAAAGCACCGCATCGATCCTGCACGGGTTGCGCGACGGCGAGTATGCCGGACGTGGCCGCAGCCCGGGCGACCGCAACACGCTGCAGCGCCCCGAATACACCGGGGGCATCGGATTGCAGGGACTGGCGCAGCTGGAAAAATTCGTCCGCGGCGGCGGCACACTGATCACACTCGATAACTCGACCGAGCTTCCGGCGCAGTTTTTCCCGCTGCCCGTGCGTTCGCTGCTGCGGCCCAGCGGAGGCGAAGGCGAATCCCGTAACGACCCACCGGCAGCCGGCTACTATTCTCCCGGCTCTTTGATCCGTATCCAGGTCGACACCGCGCATCCGCTGGCATTCGGCATGCCGAAGGAGACCTACGCCTTCACCACCGGCGGCCAGGCCTGGGACATCACGCTGCTGAGGGAGTTCAACAAGGGAGAGCGCGAAATCCGCTCGGTGGCGCGCTATGCCAACTCCAATCTGCTTGCCAGCGGCTGGCTGTCCGGCGAATCCACGGTGCAGGGCAAGCACATTCTGGTGGAGGCGCGGCACGGACAAGGCCGCGTGATTCTGTTTGGGTTCCGGCCGCAGTTCCGCGGGCAGTCGGCAGGAACCTTCAAGCTGCTGCTCAACGCCATCTATCTGGCCTCCGCGAAAACTCTATGACCCGCCCCTTCCGCATCGGCGTCTCCGCCGACTTTTATGAAGAAGCTCGTGAACATGTCGAGGCCGTGATTGAAGCGCGTCTGGCTTCCCTGCCCCACATCGAATGCGTCCCCATGCCGACGCCGGACAAGGTGGCGACGCCGGACCAGTTGAACGAGTTCGACGCGGTCTTCGCGCTGGCGACCAAAATCGATGCCAATAGCCTTCGCGGCGTGGAACGGTTGACCATTGTCGCCCGCTGGGGCGTCGGCTATGCCCGCATCGACGTGGAAGCATTGACCGCGGCCGACGTGATGCTGGCGATCACTCCAAACGCCGTGAAGCGGCCGGTCACGGAGGCGATCTTCGCCTTCCTTTTCGCGCTCGCCAAAAACCTTCCCTTGCAGGACCGCGTGGCGCGGGCCGGAGGCTGGCGTGGTGAACTGCCCAGGCTCGGCATCAATATTAAAGGTACGGTGCTCGGGTCGGTCGGCTGCGGCAATATTGCGCAGGAGATGTTCGCCGCGGCCAAGGGGCTCGGATTCCGCCGCATGCTGGCTTGCGACCCGTTCGTCAAGCAGGATCAAGTGGCCGGGCTGGGCGTGGAGATCGTGGACATGGATACGGTCTTCCGCGAATCGGACTTCGTCACTGTGAACACGCTGCTCAATACGTCCACTGTCGGCCTGGTCAAGGAGCATCACTTCCGCCTGATGAAGCCGCAAGCCTACTTCATCAACACCGCCCGGGGCCCGATTGTGGAACACGCGGCGCTTGTGCGGGCGTTGAAGGAAAACTGGATCGCCGGCGCGGGGATCGACGTCTTTCCCGTTGAGCCCCCGCCCAAAGACGATCCGTTGTTCGCTCAGGACAACGTCATTGTCGCGCCGCACGCGATGGCGTGGACAAACGAGCTCATGCGCGATAACGGTTATGAAGCTTGCGACAACGTGGTGGCCATAGCCCAGGGGCGGCTACCGGCGGGCATCGTGAATCGCGGCGTTGTCGAACGGCCCGGCTTTCAATCGAAGCTCCAACGGTACAAAATGGAATAGTCATGACGCGGCCGGCTCTGATCGCCGTCCTCTTCCCGGCTCTGCTGGCGGGGCAGATCCCGTTGCCGGAACGAGACCTCGGGCCGGGCCATTTGCTGGTGGCACGGCGCGATCTGCCCGATCCCAACTTCCGCGACTCGGTGGTGTTCCTGATGGACTACAGCCGCACGGGCGCGATGGGTCTCATCATCAATCACGCCAGCCGGCTTACGTTGGCGAAGCTGCTGCCGGAACTGGCCACGGTTCGCGAGCGGAATGATCCGATCTACCGCGGCGGGCCGGTGAGCCCGGAAGGAGTCATCGCACTTGTGCGCGCCGAGTCCAAGCCCGGCGACGCGATGCATGTCCTGAAGGATGTCTACAAAGTCACCAGCCGCTCCGCTCTGGAGAAGCTTCTTGGCGCCGGGAAAGGCCACGACAAGCTCCGCCTCTTTATCGGCTATTCCGGCTGGGGGCCTGGGCAACTGGACATGGAGGTAGCCGCCGGGGTCTGGCACCTGTTCCGCGCCGATCCCGATTCGGTTTTTTCGCCCACGCCGGAATCGCTGTACCAGCACCTGATCCGGCGCACCGAACTCCGCATCGCCTTCCATGGCCGCTAAGCGGGAGCTTCTTATAGTGCGAGCCAACGGCGGATTTGCACTGCCGCGCAGCAGAGCCTTGCAGATGAAGGTGTGACGCAGATCGAGGATACGGGGGTGCGCATGGCCGCCTCGGGCAACCCAGCGCAAACGACACCGGAGACGGTCGAAGGTGTTGTGAATGGTGCGTTTCGGAATCGGCCGCCCTTCGGGCGTGAGAAAGACCGTATCAACGCCGGAGTGACGCCGTATCGCGAGGGTGGCCTTCTGATACACCGCCAAGGCTTTCGCGGTGCTGGGGTGAATCGGCACCAAGCGCGACTTTTTGAACGTGTTGAGCGAATCAGCTGAAGCGTTTGCCCCAGCCGGCCACCTCCGCGGTAAGGCGCTCGCGCACGGAGAGGAACTCGAGGTTCTCGTACTGGTTGACCTTTTCGCGCGGATCCTCGCGGAGGTCAAAGAGTTCGCCGGGGCCTTTACCGCCGTCGCGGAGGACGAGCTTATAGCGTGAGTCGCGGGCCATTTCCGTATTGCGGAAGTGGCCGAAGACGTGGTCGGGCCAGGGATTCTTGCGGTCCGGGCGTTTGCCCATGGCGAGGTCAAGGTAGCTGCGGCCGCAGAGGTTGGCGTTGGGCTTGGGAAGCTGGGCGGCGTCGCAGAGGGTGGGGAGAAAGTCGTAGAAACTGATGAGTTCCGGGCGGGTGGCTTGAACGGGGATTTTGCCGGGCCAGTGCATGATCATCGGGACCTGCATCACTTCTTCGTACATGTTGATGGGGTCCGAGGCGAGGCCCTTGCTCCAGAGGCCGTGGCGTCCGAGCAGGAAGCCGTTGTCGCCGGTGAAGACGACGAGGGTGTTGGAGGCAAGGTTGCGCTGGCGGAGCTTGTTGAGCAACAGCGGGATCTGATCGTCGAGCGCGGTGGTGGAGGCGGCGCACTTGCGCAGGTTGCTGACGGTGTCGTTGAGCAGATTCTTTTCGCGCAGTGCGTTGGGCGCCGGCGGTTCCCATCCGACAGTGTCGAATGGCGTGTTGGCGTACATGTCGTAGTAGCGCTGCGGGTGGCCGTCGTAGGGGGTGTGAGGGTTGAAGTAGCTGACGGTAAGGAAGAAGGGCTTGGAGGGGGACTGCTGATCGAGGAAGTGGTTGGCCTGAGTGGTCATGAGGTCGGCGAGGTAGCCTTTCTCTTCGACCTGTTTGCCGTTCAGGAACATGGTGGGGTCCTGGTAGCGGCTGCTGCCTCCGGCCATTGTGTAGGTGAACTGATGGCCGTGGCCGGGGGCTTGGTCATTGCCCATATGCCACTTGCCGACGTAGCCGCAATTGTAGCGGTTTGAGGAGAAGATGTCGGAGAGCATGGTCTCCTTGGCGAACGACGGCGGGGGTTCCTTCTGGCCTTGCGGCGGATTTTCGATGGGGTTGGGAGCGAGGAAGTCGTGGATGCCGTGCTGGCGGGGGACGCGGCCGGTGAACAGAGTGGCGCGCGAGGCGGAGCAGATGGGAGTAACGACGAAGCTGTTGAGGAAACGGACGCCGGATTGGGCGAGCCTGTCGATGTTGGGGGTTTTGATTTCGCGATTGCCGTAGCAGCCGAGCATCCAGGAGGCGAGGTCGTCGGCGAGGACGAGGAGGATGTTGGGGCGGCGCGGTGGCGGGTCGGCGGCGTAGAGGGCTGGCGCGGCGAGAGCGGCAAGGGCGTTGCGACGGGTGATGGGGGTGGACATATCGGTGAACCTTTATAAGACGTCGGCGAAACCTCGTTTGAGCTGGCGGAAGAAGAGGCCGCCGATGATGAAGGTGAGCAGGCAGTAAAAGGCGAGCACGAGGGTCTCTTCGGGGTCGGGGATGCGGGAGTAGAGCAGCAGATCGCGGTAGCCGCGGACGATGTAGGCCATCGGGTTGGAATCGATCACGAACTGCATGTTTTCCGGGTACTGATCTTCATTGATGAAGATGGGGGTGAGCCAGAACCAGAGAGTGAGGCTGACTTGCGCGGCCTGTGAGGTGTCCCGCAGATAGACCTGGAGGCTGGCGGCGAACCATCCGATGCCGGTGGCGAAGAGGCCGGCGAGCAGAGTGAAGCCGGGGAGCAGGATGAGTCCGGGATGAAGGGAGCCGCCGGTGAAGAGGATGGCGCCGACGACCAGGATAAAAGTGAAGAAATGGTTGATGAGGGAGGAGCAGAAGACTGAGACGGGGATGATTTCCGACGGGAAGAGGGTTTTGGTGATGAGGTTGGAGTGTTCGACGAGGGAGCCTGCCGAGCGGATGACGGTTTCCGAGAAGAGGAGCCAGGGGAGGAGTCCGGCCATGAGGAAGAGGGTGTAGTTTTCCCCATTAGGCAGCTCAAAACGCATGATGATCTGGAAGGCGAAGGTGTAGGAGAGCAGGAGGACGAGGGGGTGGATGAGGCCCCAGAGCCAGCCCGCGGTGGAGCCGACATAGCGCTGCTGGAAGTCGCGGCGGACGAGCTGGTAGAGCAGCGAGCGGCGCTCGACGAGGTTGCGGAGAAAGAAGGAGCCTGGGAGGCGGATCAAGGTATCAGGATAGCGGATTTGCGGGAGGTGGAGGGGGGTGAGGCGCAGCTGATTCGGCGCCAGCAGCGACTTGCCACTCACTAATGCAGTATGTAATGAGCTCAACAAGCTGTCCACCTGGCCGATAAGAGGTGAGACGTCAGAGTGCGGCAAATATGGGTGATGCATCTAACTTACTATTGCTCAATCAGTTAGACCAGATCTATCATAAGGACGTCGCGAAGATCCAGTGCATGATCAAGCAGATGGTTCAGGGAAGCGCCGACGACAAGGTCTACCTAAGATCCACCCTTCGCCGGTGGCTGTTTGAAAACCCGCTGCAGTTCCTTCGCGCTGTGGTCGAGATCCTCCGTGAAGACAACTCCGATCCATCTCTGGTTCTCATCGCTCCGATCTTGAGCTCCAACGCGGAGGCTCACTCCTTTGTGAGCAATCCGGTACTCTGCAACCGACGTGATGCGGTGGGGCTGGCCCGGCTCCTGATTGCCGTTGACGCCAGCTATGACGTGAAACTCGTTCGTCATGCCAAGGAAGCGCGTTGGTTTGAAGGTGGCGCCCGGCTATCTCAGGCCCTGGAGATTCTCTCGGCCGTCAGCGATGGCTCGCGCATCTTCCCCGACCTCATCCAATTGATGGGTCATCCGGATCAACACATTCGCTCCAAGGTCGCTCTCATCGTCGGCCGGGCCCGTAAGAACCCCGCGTGGATCTGTGGTTTCATGCAGGATAAAGACCCGCGTACGCGGGCCAACGCGGTGGAAGCTCTCATTGGGGAGACCTCTCCGGACGCCATCCGCGTCCTGCGGATCGCCTCTGCTGACTCGCACCACCGCGTGGCGGCAAACGCCTGGCTGGGGCTCCTGACCGCCCGCCAACCGGATGCCTTCGGCGGGCTGCTGCGGATGGCAGCCTCCGAGAAGCCCGCCGACCAGGCAGCCGCCGCATGGGCCCTCGGCCAATTCGGCTCCGCCGAATGCATCCCCGCTCTGAAGCGGCTTCGCGACTCCCCACACTCCGATGTTAAGCGCTCCGCCCTACGCGCCCTCGTTGCCGCTCGCAGAAAGTCACCTAATCCGCCGTCCTGATCCCAGCGAACTAAACCCCCACCGGCTCCTCCGCCTCCGCCGCCGTGAAATACGCGCAATCGGGATGATGGAACACCACCGCGCTCACGCTCGCCTCCGGATCCATCATGTAGCCTTCCGTCAGCGCCACTCCGATCTCCTCCGGCCGCAGCAGCTTCCAGATCCCCGTTTGATCTTCCAGATTCGGACATGCCGGATACCCGAAGCTGTACCGCTTGCCCCGGTACCGCGACGTGAACCGCTGCTGCATCGTCATCTCTTCCAGGTCCGCGAATCCCCACTCATCGCGCAGCCGACGGTGCAGCCATTCCGCCGCCGCCTCCGCCGTCTCAATCGCCAAAGCCTGAAACGCGTGCGCCTTAAAAAACTCGCCCGCCGCCTTCGCCTTCCCGCTCGCCTCCCGAACCCCTTCCCCGGCTGTCGTCACAAACAAAGCGAGGTGATCCCGCTTCCCGCCCCGCGCCGGCAGCACATAATCGGACAGGCACAGTCCGTCCACTTTCGCCTGCCTCCCGAACCGGAACGTATGCACCGCTGAGTTGCCGCCCTGCTGGAACAGGTGAATCGCATTCCCCTCGCGCTCGGCCTCAAAGAACTGCCACACCGCCCGCGGCCGCATGAACGCGATCGCCTGCTTCTTGATCTCCTCCACGTCGTGGTACAGGGCCAGCGCCTGCCCGTCTCGCTCCGCTAGCGCCTGCTCGAAATTCCCTTTAAAACCCAGATGCCTCCCATACAGCATGTACGGGTTGATGTGGTTCCACACCTCGGCCAGGTTGCCGATCAGCCTCACCCGCCGGTCCAGGTACGGCGCCGCCGGAATCTCTACATCCAGCCGGACCTTTCCGCTCCGCTGCTCACTCACCGGAACCGGCGCCTGCAACGATGTCACAGCCGACACGCCTTCGCGGTACACGTGCGCGCGCAACTCCGCCTCCCGGCTCGCTGGATCCATCAGCCGGTTCATGATCGCCAGCCCCGTCATCGCATCCTTCGCATAGAACGTCGGCGCCTGATACGCCGGCCCGATCTTCGTCGTCGTGAACTTCTCGCTCAGCGCCGCCCCCCCAACCAGCAGCGGCGCCTCGATTCCCGATGCGCGGAAATCTTCCGCCGTGAACACCATCTGCTGCGCGCTTTTCACCAGCAATCCGCTCAACCCGATTGCGTCCGGAGAGTGTTCCTGCCAGGCGCGGATCAGATCCTCCGGCGGAACCTTAATCCCTAGATTGATCACCCGGTAGCCGTTGTTGGACAGGATGATCTCCACCAGGTTCTTCCCGATGTCGTGCACGTCGCCCTTCACCGTCGCAAGCACCACCTTGCCACGCGTCGTCGACTCCGACTTCTCCATGTATTGCTCGAGATGATTCACCGCCGCCTTCATCGCCTCCGCCGATTGCAGCACCTCGGCCACGATCAGCTCATTGGCGTTGAACAGCCGCCCTACCTCGTTCATTCCCGCCATCAGCGGGCCGTTGATGATCTCCAGCGGCGCCGCGCCCTCGGCACGTTTCCATTCCAGGTCCTCCACCAGCCCGTCTTTCGACCCTTCGATGATGTAGTTCGCCAGCCGCTCATCCAGCGGCAGATCCGCCGCCTTCACTTTTTCCCGCGCCGCCGCTCCGCGGAAATGCTCCGTGATCGCCGCGATGTGATGCTGGTTCGCTTCGATCTTCTGCTCCCTGGTCTGCTCCCGCCAGTCCTCCGGCATTCCTTCGAGCGGCCGGTTGAACAGCAGGTTCTCCGCCAGCTCCCGCTCCCGCTCCGGTATCGACGCGAATCGCTCCAGCTTCTCCGCGTTCACGATCGCCATGTCCAGACCGGCTTTGGTGCAGTAATAAAGGAAGACCGAGTTCACCACCTCGCGCGCCGCCGCCGGCAACCCGAAACTCACGTTCGAAATCCCCAGCACCGTCTTCACGTGCGGGATACGCTCTTTGATCAGCCGCACCCCCTCGATCGTCTCCACCGCCCCGCCGATGTAATTCTCATCGCCGGTGGCGCACGGAAACACGAGCGGATCGAAAGCGATATCCTCGGCAGGAATCCCGTATTCACCCGTCAGCAATCCGTGCGACCGCTCCGCAATCTGAAGCTTCCGCTCCCTGGTGAAGGCCTGCGCCTGCTGCTTGTCCTCATCGATGCAACCTACTACCAGCGCCGCCCCATAGGAGCGTGCCACCGGGCAGATCCGCGCGAACTTCTCCTCCCCATCTTCCAAATTCACTGAATTGATGATCGACTTGCCCTGGCAATAGGTGAGCGATAGCTCCACCGCCGCCGGGTCCGTCGTATCGATCATGATCGGCGCTTTGATCTTCCTGATCAGCTTTTCATAGAACAGCGGAATATCGGTCATCTCATCGCGCTCGGACTGCTGCAGGCACACATCCACGATGTGCGCCCCGTTGCGTACCTGCCGCCGCGCGATCTCACTCGCCTCTTCCCACTTCTCGTCTTTGATCAGGTTCTTGAACACCCGCGACCCGATCACGTTCGTCCGCTCTCCCACGATCAGGGGACGGTTGGAATCCTCCGCCTCCACCACCTCAATCCCGCTGAACAGCGTCCGCGGCGCCGGCTGTTTGCGCGGCCGCGGCTTCTTCGACGCCGTCATCTCCGCGATCCGCTTAATGTGGTCCGGCGTCGTCCCGCAGCAGCCTCCCAAGATATTGATCCAGCCGTGATCCACGAATCGCTCCAGCTGCTCGGCCAGCGATTGCGGGCTCTCCGGATACGTCCCATCGGCCAGCGGCAGCCCCGCGTTTGGATGGCAGCTGATCCGCGTCGCTGCAAGCTCATGCAGCGTCCGCAGGTGATCCGTCATGAACTCCGGCCCCGTCGCGCAGTTCAGCCCCACCGCCAACAGGTCTGCATGCGAGATCGACGTCCACAGCGCATCGGCGGTCTGCCCCGCCAGCATCGTCCCCATGGGCTCAATCGTCCCTGAGACCATCAGCGGGACCCGGTAGCCCACCTCCCGGAACAGATCCTCGCACGCGAGTAGCGCCGCCTTGATCGTCCGCGTGTCGTTGCACGTTTCCATCAGGAGAACGTCCGCGCCGCCCTCCACCAACCCACGCGCCTGCGTTAGGTACGACGACCTGAGCTCCGCAAACGTCACCCCGCCTGTCACCGAAATCGTCTTCGTCGTCGGCCCCATCGACCCCGCCACGAACCGCGGCTTCCCCGCCGTCGACATCTGATCCGCCGCCACCCGCGCCAGCCGCGCCGCCTCGAAACTCAGCCGGTAGCTCTCCTCCGCCAGCCCATATTCGGCCAGCACGATCGCGCTCGACTGGAAACTGTTCGTCTCCACCATATCGGCGCCCGCCTCGAAATAGGCCCGGTGTATCGCCCCGATCACGTCGGGCCGCGTCACCACCAGTTTCTCGTTGCAACCCTCCAGCGACGCTCCGCCGAAATCGGCCGCCGTCAGTTCCGCCGCCTGCAGCATCGTCCCCATCCCTCCATCGAGGATCAGGATTCTCGTCTCTAGCCCATCCACCAACGTCCGGCGTCTTTGTTCTCTCTCTGTCATGGGATCTCTGAGGCTTCCTCCAATCTTAACAACACGTGCGGGGTAAGCCTGCACGAGCCTTCAGCCTCGACTAGATCCAGACCCCTGCCGGATCATCCGTCTCCTTGATCCTCGCCTTCAGCCGCCCCTTCAAATCCTCCAGCGTTTTCCTGTGCCTGTTTTCCCCCGCCAGGTCCTTCTCCTCATGCGGATACGTCTCCAGTCCGCTCAAGCAGACCCCCCGGCTTGGCGCACACTGCGAAGTAGTAATTTGTCCATTCGCAAAATTCACCCCCCGCGCCGCCAACCGGTCCAGATTCGGTGTCTGAATCTTCGGGTTCCCATTCGCCCCCAGCCCCTGATAATGATGATCGTCGCCAAACAGAAATCTTTTACTGCACCGCCGGGTTCTCGAAGTCAAACACCGCCACCCGTTTCTTAGCCGGCGGAGCCGATTGGCCAAGCGCAAGCCCGCACGCTAACAAAAGCGAAAGAGAGGTTGATCGCATGAGGTTCCCCGGATGCTACGAGCATACATCCGCAGCGCCGGCGATCTGTGTGCTACTTATTCCTAAGCCAATCCCAATAGAACCCCAGCTTCGAGTAGCCTTCCCCAACGTTCCCGCTATCGTTCAGTCCCCAGTAATAATCCACATGCTCCACCTTCACACCGCTCTCCCGCAGAAACTCATTTCCCACCGGCGCAAACCGCGCGAGGAACTTCTCCACCGTCCCGCCATTCTTCTCAAAGTCTCCCGGGAACCATTTAAAGATTGAGCTCACCTCGGCGCGCTTCTTCGCGGGGAGAAACCGGTTCAAACCGGTATCGGCCAGCCACGCGCGCGTGTTGTCGTCTATCTGGTCATCCAAGCTTGCCGCCACATACGCCTCGCGCCGAAGCGGCGGACAGGAACGCGCCGCGCACACCAGCACGGCGTGCACGCGTGGATCTCCCAGGTCGCGCAGCCGGTTCTCGACATCATCGAGCGACACCTGCTTGCCGTCCACGGTGTGACGTTTGGTGACGAACGGTTTGTTGGTCTTCCAGATGCTCTTTACCGGGAAATGCCGGAGAATCCAGCGTACGGTGAGCGCGTTGTAGGCGTTGATGGAAGCTGCTTTGCGCTCCACCGCACTCATCGCGGCAGGCCACGGTTTGGCCAGAAGCGCCACATAGGCATCCAGTTCCGCCAAGGCTTCGCTTTTCCACTTCCCGTAATCCACGCGGTGCTGCGGGTTCACATATTTCTTCAGTTGCGCATCCCAACTGGAATGGTCGATATCCGCGGCCAGCATGGTGAAGGCACTGAGCAGGAGAGCCCGGATCACGCGGCCACCTCAATCTGCACCAGCTCCTGCGGATCACGGCGCGTCACGTTCTCCAGCCGTAGCACGCCACGCGGGCAGACCTCGGCGCATATGCCGCAGCCGACACAGGAGGCGCGGGTGAAGGAAGTATTGGTTTGCGCGTAGCTTCTCACGTCTATCCCCATTTCACAGTATTTGCTGCAAAGCCCGCAGGAGATGCACATGTTCCGCTTCACCGTAATCCGGTAGCGGCCGACCTTTTGCACCAACCCCAGCATCGCCGCCATCGGGCAGAAATAGCGGCACCAGACGCGCGTGCCTCCGATCGGATACACACCCACGCCGACAATCCCGCTCAGCACGGCTCCCACAATCAGACCATAGGCAGACTGAAACTGGTAGCTCCACCGTGCCAGCTCCGGATTCTGCTTGCCCGCACCCCAACTGACAAACAGCAACGCCGTCAGCACGACGGCCACAACGAGCACGGTGTGAATCGCGATCTTCTCAAACCGCCAGGACGCCATCGATTTCGAGGACAAGTGCCGGAAGGGATCACCCGCCGTATTCGCCAGCCCACCGCATCCGCACACCCAGGAGCAGTACCAGCGCTTTCCAAAAAAGACGGCCAAGAGTGGCGCCATCACCAGAGCGCCGAAGAAGCTGTAGAGAATGAACGGCAGCGGCATGTGGAAGACCACCGGCGGCGTCAGGTATTCAAACTTCAGCGGCCACAGGTAGCTGAAGTAGTACTCCGGCTGGTGGAAGAACTTGAGCAGCAGCGGCACGGAAAAGGCCAACATGACCTGCACGACAATTACGACCACGGTGCGGATCACCTGGTAGCGGTTGTGGCGGTACTTGCGGATCACGTACACACCACCGAGGGTGATGGCCAGCGTGTAGAGCAGTCCGTAGAGCGTCCACTTGTGGCCCAGCCCCAACGCCGCCGCCACCGGGTTCAACCAGTCCGTGAAGTAGAGCACCATATAGAAGCCAAACAACACCGCGCTGAGAATCCAGGCCGTCAGGCCGCGGTTGGTCAGGTCGTGCTTCAGCCACTCCAGCCGCCCAGGTCCGATCAAGCCGTTACCCCTTCCAGCTTCAGCCTGCTGAACTCGGCGTCAAACTGCGCCACATGCAAGTGGGCCAGAACGTAGTCCAGCCCGCGCCGCTCCGCAATCCATTTTTCAAACCAGGCGTGATCCCAGCGCGAGCCCAGCATGTTGAAGCCGATCACGGCGCCCTCGTGATGCACAATACGCAAGCTCGCGCACTTGCCGGGAATGCGCCGGTAGAAGGACTGCGCCCCCTCCGGCGCCTGGTTCACAGCCCCCACCGTCGTGTAGTCCACCTCGAAGAACCGCGAGCTGTTATAGAACAGCGGCGGCCGGTAATCGATCCGGTCGCCCAGCATCGATTTCGCCGCCATCTCCCCTTGCAGCTTCGCGCTGTACCAGATCTGTTCAATCAGCGGTTTCTCCCCATCCCGCCGGATCTCCGCGCAGTCGCCCGCGGCCCACACATCCTCGAGCGAAGTGCGGAAGTCCGGACTTACCACAACACCTTTCTCCACCCTCGGCGGAGTGGCCACCCCTCGCAGCCACTCCACCGCCGGATGCACGCCGACGGCGATGCCGAGAAGCTCGCAGGGATAGCTGCTCCCCGCCTTTGTCTCGACATGGCTGACCCCACCATCGGCGTTGGAATGAAACTCGACTGCCTCCTCCTGTACACGCAAATCCACGCCGTGGCCGCGAATGTGATCGGCCACCATCTCACCTTCCTCGCGCCCGAACGCGATCGGCCAGTACCAGTCCTCCAGCACCAGAAACGTCACCTGCATGCCATGATGCACCAGGCACTCCACCAGTTCCACCCCGATCAGCCCGCCGCCGATCACCACCGCACGGCCTCCGGGCCGGATCGCCTTCTCCACCGCCTGTAGATCCTCGAGCGTCACAAAGTGCACCAGGCCGGACTGGATCCTGTCCAGCCCTTTCCACGGAAACAAATTCGGGCGCGACCCTGTTGCGATCAGCAGCCGGTCGTAAGCCACCTCACCTTTGGAGCGCAGCCGCAGCCGGCGCGCCGCGCCATCGAGATCCGTCACCCAATCCCGCACACGCCGGATCTTTTGCTTCTCATAAACGTTGCGCTCGTAAGGTTCCAGATCCCGCAGCGTCATCCGGTCCATCAGCGCGTACATCAATGCCGTGCGGGAAAAGAAGTAGTCGCTCTCGCCGCTGATCAGCGTGATCTCCGCCTTCGGCTCCCGCTCCCGCAGCGTGAATGCGGCCGTAACGCCGGCCACCCCATTGCCGATGATCGCGTAGCGCATCAGCGGGCCGGCTTCCTCCGTAGCTCCGCCGGCGCGCGCTGACCGTCATGCCTCTCCGTCGCGAAGCTCCACTCCAGCGGCACCGTCACCGGCGCGTAGCAGATCTTGTCGTCGCAGGCCTGGTACCGCAATGAGCCTTCCACCTTCAGCTTGTTGTCCGGGCCCAGCGCCGGACGGATCTCGCCGCTCTGGCCCACCAGCAACTCGCGCGTCAACCGGAAACGGTTCTCATACACCGGCACCGACTCCTGAATGGCCGCCAGATGCAGCGTCCGCGCCGCCGGATACTGCGCCGGCCGCGCCAACCACGACGTCGAGTTCGGCATCTTCCAGTCAATCGGAATATAGGAGGACTGCACCCCTGGCGCATAAACATGCATGCCCGGCTTCAACTCCACCTCCACCGCCAGCGCCACTAGATTCCCCGGCCGCACCGTCGACTCCGTTGCCCCGTAGCGCAGCTTCAGATGCTTCGTCTCCGCCTCCTGCCACCCATCTACCGTCGATGCCCCGGTTCTCAACAGCACCGTGGAAGCCGTGTACCGCTCCCGGTGATCGTCCTCGAAGAACTTCGATAGCACGACACCCTTTTCATTCACGATGTAGGTACCGGGAAACGGTACACCGTACCACTCATGCTCCGGCGGAAAATTGCCGTTCAAAATTCCGAACGAGCGGATCATCGCCGACTCCCCGTCGCCCAGCAACGGATAGGTGATGCCCTTGCGGGAGGCGAAATCCTTCATCAGCGCTGGCGGATCGTAGCTGATCGCGACGATACCCAACCCCTGCGCCGCAAACTTGCCGCGCTGCTGTTCCAGCTCCACGAGCTGGGTCTTGCAGAACGGTCACCAGTCGGCCGAGCGGACAAACAGCAGCACCAGGCCCTTCGGCCCTTTCAGATTCTCGAAGTTCCGCATCCGCCCGTTCTGATCCGGCAAGGAAAACTTCGGGATGTGTTTTCCCAACGCGGGACCGGTCTTCATGTTCGCGTCCAGCGCGGGCACCGGATGCAGCTTTGTCCGTGTTTGGGCCGGCGTCTGCGCCGGCACAACCGCCGGAACCAGCAGCGCCGCCGCCCAAGCGCCAGCGGCCAGAAACACGATCATCCTGCGCCGTAACATGGTTATCCCTTCTACCATAGATTCGATTCCCGAACAGGCCCGGTTACGGTAACTTTTTCTGAAGAAGAGCCGAATCGGAGGGCAAGAAAATGCGAATGCCGCTCATGGTTTTGCTGTTTGCAGGGGCGCTGGCCGCACAGCTAGCGCCGGGCAACTGGAAGACCGACCTTTCGAAAAAGTCGATTGACCTCGGGGAGCTGAAATCCGGCGGCCCGCCGAAGGATGGAATCCCGGCGATTGACCGCCCCCGCTTTGACACCGTCGATGAAGCCGCCCGCTGGCTGCATCCGCGCGAGCCCATAATGGTCGTGAACCTTCACGGCGAAGCCCGGGCCTACCCTCTTCAGGTGTTGACCTGGCACGAACTGGTTAACGATCAAATCGGCGATACGCCGCTGCTGGCCAGCTTCTGCCCCCTATGCAACTCCGCGATCGTCTTTGACCGCCGCCTTGACGGAACGGTCTACGACTTCGGCGTCTCCGGCATGCTCCGCCATTCCGACATGGTGATGTACGACCGCCAGACCGATTCGCTGTGGCAACAGATCACCGGCGAAGCCATCGTCGGCGAGTTGACGGGGAAGACGCTCACCATCCTCCCGTCACAGACCGTCTCGTTTGAAACCTTCGCCGCCGGCTATCCGCAAGGCAAAGTGCTCAATCGCGACACCGGACACATGCGTCCGTACGGCCAGAACCCCTATGAGCGGTACGAGTTTAATCCGCGGCTGGTGGCGCCCATCGGCCGTGTCGAACTTCCGGCCAACGTGCGGCCGATGGAGCGGCTGGTGACCATCACCATCGGCGACCGTACGCGCGCCTACACGTTTCACTACGTGCGCTCGCGCAAGGTGGTGGAAGACAGCTTTCAGGACATCGATCTGGTGATCTTCTACGACAAGAACACGCTCTCGGCCCTCGATAGCAAGCAGATCAAGGAGTCACAGTCTGTCGGCAGCGTCGGAGTCTTCTGCGCACTGGTCGACGGCAACCGGCTGCGCTTCCGTCACCGCAAGGACGGCATCGAGGACAAACAAACCAAAAGCCGCTGGAACGTGCTCGGGGTAGCCACAGAAGGTCCCCTCAAGGGAAAGCGGCTGAAGCCCGTCGATCACGGCGTCTACTTTGCCTTCGCCTGGCTGGTCTTCCGGCCCGAAACGCGTGTCATCGGCGACTCCGGTTTAAGGCCCGGAACGGATCCCTTTTTAAGCGGGCCGCAACCTCAATAACTATTGATTCAAAAACCATTTCTGTGCGATAAGAGTGTTGTATCCAGGGAGGCTCCACTATGAAGCATGGCTTTACAGTTCTTGCGCTGATCGCCTTTTCCGCGGCCAGTTTGCCTGCCGCTGTCACTTACACCAAAGACGTCGCACTGATTCTGAACAACCGGTGCGTGGAATGTCACCGAGCCGGGGAAGCCGCGCCGATGGCGTTCACCTCGTATAAGGAGGTTCGTCCCTGGGCGAAGGCGATTCGCGAGGCCGTACTGTCCACGAAGATGCCGCCATGGCTGGCCGACCCCAATCACGGCGTCTTCAAGAACGACCGACGAATGCCGCAGAAGGAGAAGGACACCATCTCCCAATGGGTGGCCGAGGGCGCTCCTGAGGGAGCTCCCAAGAACCTCCCCAAGGCGCCCGACTATGTCCAGGGTTGGAACATCGGCAAGCCGGACCTGGTCTTCGACATCGGCGCCGACTTCGAGGTGCCTGCCTCCGGTACAGTTCCTTACAAATACTTCCGCATCCCCAGCAACTTCACGGAAGACACCTGGGTGGAAGCAGCCGAAATCCGTCCGGACAAGCGCGAAGTGGTGCATCACGTGATCGTCTTCATGGTGGAACAAGGCGCGCGTTCAGGCGGAGATGGCGGCAATCTGCTGGTCGGCTTTGCGCCGGGCGATCCGCCCATGCAGTTGGAGCCCGGCACCGCCAAACTGGTGAAGGCGGGAACCGTCTTCAACATTCAGATGCACTATACTACGAATGGCAAGGCTACGACCGACCGCAGCTACTTCGGCCTCAAACTCGCCAAGAACCGGCCCGCGAGGCAAGCCATCACCGGCCGCGCCCTGAACTTCGGCTTCAAGATCCCTCCCGGAGAACCGAACCACGAAGTGAAGGCCAGCTGGACGGCCAGGGAAGATGTGGAGATCAACGGCTTCATGCCGCACATGCACCTTCGAGGCAAGGACTTCAAGTACACCGTCGTTTATCCGGACGGTAAGTCGGATGTCGTCCTCCACGTCCCCAAGTACGACTTCAACTGGCAGCTCGCCTACGAGTTGGAGAAGCCGCTCGTGCTCCCCAAGGGCTCGCGTATCGATTGCGTCGCCCACTTCGACAACTCGCCCAACAACAAGTACAACCCGGACCCCAGCAAAGAGGTCCGCTGGGGCGATCAGACTTGGGAAGAGATGATGATCGGCTGGTTCACCTACACGGTGCCCGTCCAGCCCGCCGTCGTTTCCCAGACTCGCGAATAACTACATTCCAGGCAATTGCGCCAGGCACGCTTCCAGCGTTTCCACGGCGAAGTCCGCCTGATCGCGCGTGATCACCAGCGGCGGCGACAGCCGGACCGTGTTCTCGCCGGCGCCCAGGATCAGTAGACCCTTCCGGAAGGCCGATTCGATCACCTGGTTGCGCATGTGCGGCGCCTTCTCGCGCGTCGCCCGATCGCGCACCAGCTCGATCCCGATCATCAAGCCTAGCCCGCGAACCTGGCCGACGTGCGGGAACCGGCGCGGCCAATCCGCCATTCGCGCGCGCATGTGCTCGCCGATCCTGGTGGCGTTGCCGAGCAGTTCCTCTTCCAGCAACTCGATCGTCGACAGCGCCGCCTCAACGGCCACGGGATTGCCGCCGAATGTCGTGGCATGCGCCCCCGGCGGCCACGACATGAGTTCACTGCGCGCAATGGTCGCCGACAGCGGCAGCCCGCTGGCGATTCCCTTGGCCACAGCCATGATGTCCGGCATCAGTCCGAAATGCTCGCTCGCCCACATCCGGCCCGTTCGCCCCATCCCGCTTTGCACCTCATCGGCGATGATCACAATGCCATGCCGCGTGGCCACCTGTTGCAGCTCATCGAAGAACTTTCGGGGCGGAACCACATACCCGCCTTCGCCCTGCACCGGCTCCAGCACGATCGCCGCCACCTCTTTGGCCGGCAGGATCGTCCGCAGCAGCTGTTCCTCGATCACCTTCACGCACTCCACCGCGCAAGTCTCCGGCTCCTTGTTGTAGGCGCAGCGGTAACAGTAGGCATAAGGGATATGCGTCGCGCCCGGCACCAGCGGTCCGAATCCGGCCCGCTGTACATACTTGGATGCCGTCAGAGAGAGCGACCCCATCGTGCGTCCGTGAAAAGCTCCCAAAAACGCGATGAACTTGTCGCGTCCGGTGTGGTAGCGCGCAGCCTTGATCGCCGCTTCGATGGCCTCCGTCCCCGAGTTGCCGAAGAAGACCCGCCGCGGCGCATCGCCCGGCGCCAGCGCCGCCAGCTTCTCCGCCAGCGCCACCATATTCTCGTAATAGAAATCCGTCCCCGACATGTGGATCAACTTCGCCGCCTGCCGCTGCACTGCCTCCACGACTTTCGGATGGCAGTGCCCGGTGGCCACTACCGCGATCCCGGCGTTAAAATCCAGGAACCGGTTGCCATCGACGTCGGTGATCATCGCGCCTTCGCCACGCTCGGCAACGAGCGGATAGCTCCGCGTGTAGGAAGGCGACAGCGTCGCCCGGTCGCGCTCGATGATCGCCGCGGCCTTCGGGCCCGGCAGGCTGCTGATCCGGTAGGGAAGATCTTGGCGGACTTCCGTCATTGTGTTCTCCATGGAACCTCCTTGAATTTGAGAGAAGGAACGAGGGACAGCGGGACGGTATCAGTCCCCGCCAAATAGGGCCGGTCGCTGCTGAACGGGACGCGGCATGCTACTTTCATTATATCTTCCATGCCTGCCCATGCTTTAGAGGGATTGCGTTTCCAGTGCCAGCCCGGCTGCACCAACTGCTGCGACGTGCAGGGCTTCGTCTACCTCACCGAAACCGACCTCGAACAGGCCGCCGCCTTCACCGGCATGACCAAGGCGGCGTTTGAAAACCGCTACGTCTACCGCACAAAGAACTTCCTCCGCCTGCGCAAACCGCGCCATTCCCAGTGCCACTTCCTCACCGAGGCCGGCTGCTCCATCCACCCCGCCAAGCCCACACAGTGCCGCCTGTTCCCCTTCTGGCCCGAGCTTGTCGAAAACCGCCGGGAATGGAGCAAGACCGCCGGACACTGCCCGGGCATCGGCAAAGGCGAACTCATCCAAATCGGCGCCGCAATGGAAGAGGCCGAAGGGATGCGCCGCGCCTATCCGGCGATGTACTCCTAACGGCCTCTATAATAGAGAAAGCGCTCGAATGAAGACTTTCTACATCGAAACCTTCGGCTGCCAGATGAACGCCCACGATTCCGAAAAGGTAATCGGTACGCTTATGCAGCAGGGCTACCAGCAAGTGGCGACGCCGGAGGACGCCGGCCTTGTCCTTTACAACACGTGCAGCATTCGCGATAAAGCCGAGCAGAAGGTCTTCAGCCGCCTGCAACAGTTCAAGCGCGCCGGCGCGGGAAAAGTCTTCGGTGTGCTGGGATGCGTAGCCCAACAGGAAGGCGAGAATATCTTTGACCGCGCGCCGCACGTCAGCCTAGTGTGCGGCTCTGCCAGCTACACCAAGCTCCCCGAACTGCTGGTCCAGATCGAAAACGGCGAACGGCGCGTCACCGGTCTGAACCTCGACACCGAAGACACATTCGAAACCCCCTTCACCCGCCGGGACAATCCGCACCGCGCCTATCTCACCGTCATGGAAGGCTGCGACAAGAGCTGCGCCTACTGCGTTGTCCCCTTCACGCGCGGCCCCGAACGCAGCCGTACGGGGGCGAGCATTCTCGAAGAGGTCCGCCAGCTGGCCTCCCACGGCTACACCGAGATTCAACTGCTGGGCCAGAACGTGAACAGCTATCGCGACCCGTCCTCCGGCGGTCTCGATTTCGCCGGCCTGCTACGGGAAGTTGCCGCCGTGCCCGGCCTGCGCCGCGTGCGATTCACCACCTCCCACCCGCGCGACTTTGGCAAGGAGATCATCGACTCGATGGACGAGAATCCGGTGCTCTGCAATCACGTGCACCTGCCGGTGCAGTCCGGCTCCGATCATGTCCTGAAGCGCATGCTGCGCCATTATACACGAGACGAGTACATGCGGCGCATCGAGTGGATGAAGCAGAGCGGACGAAATATCGCCATCACCACCGACATGATTGTCGGCTTCCCGGGTGAATCCGACGCCGATTTCCAGCAGACGCTGGACCTGGTGGACGAAGTCGAGTACGACTCGATGTTCAGCTTCAAATACTCGCCGCGCCCCAACACCTCCGCGCTGACGCTCTCCGATCCGGTGCCGGAAGAGGAGAAGGGACGGCGGCTGACAATCCTCCAGGAAAAACAGCGCGCCATCCAGATCCGCCGCAACGCGGACCTGGTGGGCAAAGTGGAGGAGGTGATGGTGGAAGGCTACAATCACGGGACCGGCCAGTGGATCGGCCGCACCTCGCAACACCGCACGCTGAACTTCACCACGACAGCGCAGCTACCGGAGGGAGCTTATCTCGATGTGCGCGTCACCAGAGCCGGGCCGAATTCGCTGGCCGGCGAAGCAGTTTCACAGATTCAATAAGGAGGATGACATGGAAGTGGAAATGAAAATCCGGGGTCTGATGATGGACCCGATGAACAATATGCCCATCGTTATCCTGAAGGATGTCAGCGGCAATTCGATTCTGCCGATCTGGGTAGGCTCCTATGAGGCAAACGCCATTGCGCTGGAGATCGAAAAGGTCTCCACCCAACGGCCGATGACGCATGACCTGATCAAGACGCTGTTGATGGGCTTGAGCGCGGGTGTCCGCAAAGTGGTGGTCACCGAACTCCGCGAAGACGTCTTCTACGCCGTCATCTGGCTGGAAAAGGACGGTCAGCTGATCAGCATCGACAGCCGCCCCTCCGACGCCCTGGCGATCGCGCTGAGGCTGGATTGCCCGATCTACGTCGACGATTCCGTCCTGCACAACTCGAAAATGGCCAGCGCCATTTCCGAGAAGGTGAACAGCGACGAGTTGCGCCAGTGGCTGGAGAATCTGAACGACGAGGATCTCGGCCGCTACAAGATGTAGCCTCCTCTTCCATGACCAACAAACTGGAAATGCTGGCCTCGCTCGGCATTGAGATTGTGCCGATGCCCGCCTTGGACCGGCACATTGTGTTCGCGCGCGGTCCTTATGCGACGCTAGTGGAGCGCACCGAATCCGGTTTCGGACGCATCGGATCCACGGGAATGATCACCGAAGCCGGATTATCGATGCTGATGTGGCGCGGAGAGAAAGCCTTCTTCGTAGCCAAGCAGCATGAACAAGAAGCAACGGCGGAGCAAGTGGAAGCGCTCCGCCGGTTCAGTTCAGATCTTGAGCGCGCCTTGCGCGCTTGCTGAGCAGAGTCTACTTCTTCTTCCCGGCGCCCTTCTTCGTACCCGCAGGGGGAGCAGTGCGCGCCGCTGCCGGCCAGCCGGTCACTTTGTCCTTTTCGACGTCCATCGTCACCAGGAACGGATCGGGGGTGAACTCTTGGGGCACCGCTTCAAACTCAATCTCCGTCCCCGGGTCGGCCTTGCTTGCCATTGGGTTGTCGATCCGCAGCCTGATTTCCGGCGTGCCGTCATCGCTCATGTCGATCAGCACTTCCTTGGGACGCAACGCCGGCGTGTGGCTGATAATCTTGCCCTTCAATTTCGGGAGCGCGGCTCCTTTCACCGAGCTCTCGAAATATCCCGGACCCTCAGGGCCGACCAGCATCTTCTTCACTCCCAGCCACAGCGCCAGTTGAGGATTGGTCTCCCGAAGCCGGTTTTCTTGCTCGATATCCTTCTGCTGCGCCGACTTGATCTCCAGATCATTGGGCGGAAACGGAGAGCTCTTGGCTCTCTCCACCAACTCCGCCATGCCTTCCTTGCCCCCTGCGTAGCTGGTATAGATCTTTTCAAAATAGGCCAGCACTTGTTTCCGTGTCGCCTCGTCCAGCGCGTTCTCGCCCGTGTAGTGCGCAGCCCGGGCGAAGTGCCAGAAGGCCGCCATCTGTTTCTCCGGCTTCTTCTGCGCCACCAGCGCCGCGCCCAACTGGTACGACAGCGCACCGTTGTTGGGATTGATCTTCAGAATCGTCGTGATTTCCCGCTCCACGGCATCGTTGTCCTTGCGCGCCGCCGCGACGAAGACCAGCGTCCTGCGGGCCGCCAGTTCCAGCTGCACGCGGTTGACCTTCCACTGTTCCTCGGTTTGCTCGGCCGGCTTCTTGTCGAGGCTGGCGATCAAGGAACGCGCCGTCTTCTCGCCAAAATCAAGCCGGTCCGGCGCCGTATTCTTCAGACTCTCCGTCAGCAGCGTCACCCACACCATGGCAAAGGTGTTGCCCGGATCCATGGCCAGCATCTCCTTGGCGGACTGATACATCTTCTCGCCTTGGTTCAGCCCCTGGTAGGTCTGCACGAGCATCTGCTGGCGCTCGATCTTGTAGTCGGAATCCGGGTACTTTGTCTTCCACGTCTCCAGCAGCTGGCTCTTCTTGGTGAGGTCCTTTTCCTTGGTGACCGCATCGAACAGGTCGTATTCGGCCTGGTCCTTAACCTTCTTTTCCTGACCCAACAGCCCAACTTGGGCAATCGCCAGCACTACTGTAATCGTGGCTGCTTTCTTGAATAGAGTCTTCAACACTCGCCGCCTCCTATTTCCATCCTCTGGTTTGGAAAAGTACAAGCGTCCGGGAACTCACACTCAAGCTCCCGAACGGATCGCGCAATTGCGGAGTATATCTGAATCGTGGCAAGCGCCGCAACCCTGACGATGCAGTACATTGCAACCATCCTCCGGCGCACACACGGCCCTCATCCAGCATTTGCATGTTAGACGCGGCGCAGCCGATTTTTGTTGCAACAGATAGATGTTAAAATCGCCATCCCGCTGGCTTGCCGCTTCCGGTCCACACCCCTATGCTACAATCCGCCCTTGCGCTACTTTGACCTCGCCGTCATTGTTGTCTACCTAATCGGGATCACGCTATTCGGCGCCCGCTTCCGGCACTCGCAGAAGACGCTTAAGGATTATTTCCTCGGCGGCCGCGACACGCCGTGGTGGGCGATCGCCTTCTCGATCGTCTCGGCGGAGACCAGCACCCTCACCGTCATCGGAACCCCCGCGCTGGCCTTCTACGGCAATTTCGGCTTCCTTCAGGTTGTGTTCGGCTACCTGCTGGCCCGCGTCGTCATCACCGTGCTGCTGCTGCCCCACTACTACCGCGGGGAAATGTACACCGCCTATGAGCTCATGCAGCGCCGCTTCGGCTGGCGCATCCGCCGCCTCACCGCCGGCGCGTTTCTTGTCCTCCGTGCGCTGGCCGAAGGCGTGCGAGTCTTCGCCATCTCGATCGTCATCTCCATCGTGCTCGGCACCGGCGAAACCGCCTCCATCCTCCTCATCGTTTGCCTCACTCTCTTTTACACATTTGAAGGCGGCATGACCGCGGTCATCTGGACCGACGTCGTCCAGATGTTCCTCTACATTGCCGGCGCCATCTTGAGCCTCTTTGTCATCCTCGATAAAATCCCCGGCGGCTGGCCGCATGTGTGGGAAACCGCTTCCGCCGCCGGCAAATTCCAGCTCTTCGACTTCCGCCTTGCCGCGCCGGCCGAATTCTTCTCCCGAACCTACTCCTTCTGGGCCGGCATCATCGGCGGCTGCTTCCTCACCACCGCCAGCCACGGCACAGAACAATTGATGGTCCAGCGGCTGCTGGCCGCGCGCAGCCAAGCCGAAGGCCGCACTGCCCTGCTCGCCAGCTGGGTGGTCATCTTTTTCCAGTTCTCGCTGTTCCTGCTAATCGGAGCCATCCTCTTCGTCTACTACCAGGGCGCGCAACTTCCGCCACCCTCACCCGCCGACCGCATCTACCCGGATTTCATCTGGAAACATCTGCCCACGGGTGTCGCCGGACTCGTCATCGCCGCCATCCTCGCCGCCGCTATGTCCAATCTCAGCGCCGCGCTCAACTCGCTGGCCTCCACCACGGTGATGGACTTCCTCAAGCCGGCCGCGAAATCCGACCGCTCCGACGCTTCCTGGCTCGCCCTGGCGCGCCGTGTAACCATCGTCTGGGGCGGCATTCTATTCGCCATCGCCGTGCTCGCCCAAGGTGTGAAATCCGTGCTCGAAGCCGGCCTGGCCATCGCAAGCGTCGTCTACGGCGCGCTGCTGGGAACCTTCCTGCTCGGCGTGCTCACACGCCGCGTGCAGGAAAAAGCCGCCATGGCCGGCATGGTCGCCGGCCTGCTCACGATGCTCTACGTGCGGCTAGGCACCAGCATCGCCTGGACCTGGTACGTTGGCATCGGAACTACCGTCACTTTTCTTACAGCCCTGCTGGTCTCGTGGCTGATCAAGGAGGAACCCGTTGGCCCAACTTCGTCGTGAACTCGGACTTTGGAGCGCCGCCTCCATCGTCGTCGGCACCGTCATCGGCAGCGGCATTTTCCTGGTGCCTAAGGCGATGGTGCTCAACGTCGGCTCCCCGCAAATGGTCTTTGTTGTCTGGATCCTCTGCGGCCTTCTCAGCCTCGCAGGAGCCCTTAGCTATGCAGAGCTCGCAGCCGCCATGCCCGAAGCAGGAGGTGAATATGTCTACCTGCGCGAAGCCTATGGCCCCTTTTTCGGATTCCTCTACGGTTGGACCCAGATGTGGGTGGCCAAAAGCGGCTCCATCGCAACCCTCGGCACCGCATTTTTTTACTACCTTGCCAATTTCTACCCGCGATTGGAGGCCACGCTCACCTACATCGGCCCCTTCGAGATTCGCTACGGGCAGCTTTTGGCGATGGCCGTCATCGCCGGACTCGGATTCGTCAACTATTTTGGCGTCAAGATCGGCGGTGGCGTGCAAGTGGCCGTAACTATTGTGAAAGTCGGCCTCATCGGGGCCATTATCCTCATCGGACTCACTGCCAGCCACGGAAATACGGCTAATTTCTCCTCCTCGGTCACCACCACCGGCGGCATTGCCGGCTTCTTCGCCGCCATGGTGGCGGCGCTTTGGGCCTACGACGGGTGGAATAACGTGACCATGGTGGCCAGCGAGATCCGCAATCCTCAGCGCAGCCTTCCATTGGCGCTTAGCCTTGGAACCGCCGCCGTGATCGTTCTCTATTTAGCCACCAATCTCGCCTATTTCTACGTTCTTCCCGCGGCCGGGGTCGCCTCTTCGGACCGCGTCGCCGCCACCATGATGCGGGTGATATACGGGGAATCCGGCGCCGCTGCCGTCTCCATCGCCGCCATGATTTCCATCTTCGCCGCACTCAACGGCTCTCTACTTTCCGGTGCCCGCGTCCCGTACGCCATGGCCGCCGATGGCCTGTTCTTCCGCGATGTCGCCAAAGTCCACCGCACTCACCACACCCCTTCGGTCTCCATCATTCTCCTAAGCGCATGGTCCATGCTGCTGGTCCTCAGCGGCCGGTACGAGCAACTTTTCACTTATGTTATTTTTTCCAGCTGGATTTTGTACGGGATGGCCGCCGCTTCGGTCATAGTACTGCGGTATCGAAAACCGGAAATGGTGCGCCCCTACCGCACGCTGGGCTACCCATTGGTTCCGGGGTTCTTCGTACTCGTGGCCTTGCTATTGATTATCAATACCTTGAGAACCTCCCCCTACGAATCGCTGGGGGGTTTGGCTCTCATTTTCGCCGGTTTGCCCTTCTATTTTTACTGGAACCGGCGGCGCCAAAGGGCTGGCTGAGTACTACGAACCTTGTTCCGAATTAGGGCAGCCGATTTTCGATTGTGTTCTGAATCCGGAACAAAACCCTTGAAAGCTCCAGAAAAATAATGTATAAATTGGATCACGGGTGATGCCAAGTATCGTTCACATCGTTCTGAATTCGGAAACCTGCACACTTCGCCACCCCGTAGAGGAGTCCACGAGTCATGGATGTTACGAAAATGCTGGCCGATTTGCGCCAGGAGAGGGAACAAATCGAGGAGGCCATTTTGACACTCGAGCGTCTTGCCAAGGGACGTGGAAAGCGTCGTGGCCGGCCGCCGCTTTGGCTGGCCGAGGCTCGCAAACGCACCCAGGCCAGAGCCGCCACCGCAACCCCTAAAGCAAGAGCAACAGCCGCCTCCAACTGATCTCGGATTAGATTTGCCATAGCCGGGGGTTGCCTCCCCCGGCCAAGCTCCGGGTCGCCGCGCCCGGTCTAAACTTAATACAGCAGGTGCTGTTTCCTCAGTTGCAGAAAGGGCGCCAGTTCATCCGCGCTCCGTTCGGCAACCAGCCGCGGGTCGTCTCCCCGCCTCAGCGCCTCGATGACGGTTGTGTTTCCGACCAAGCGGCGGCTGTCGTCCAGTTTCAAGCGCTCCGGGTAAAGCTTAACCAGCGCCGCGGCTATCTCCATCCCCAGCCGCACCGCCGATAAGCCATCGCGCTGCGTGATCACTATCCGCACACCCTCTACCGTTTTCCCGGCAAGAACAGACGCGGCCGGTTGAAACCGCGTCGCATAGAACCGCACCCCAGGCACCCGCCGCTCATTCAGATAGTGGGCCAGTTGCCGGCCATCAATCCAATCGGCTCCGACCTGCTCAAACGGACTGTCCGTCCCCCGCCCCACCGAATAGTTCTTCGATCCCTCCAACATTGCTACCCCAGGATACAGCGCCGCCGCGTTCAGGCTGCGCATGTTCGGCGATGGATTCACCCAAACCTGGCCCGTCGCGTCAAACCAGTCGCCCCTCTGCCAACCTTGCATCCTCACCACTTCCAGCTTCGCCCGCAGCTTCGGCTCCGCGTTGGCCATGGTGGCGATCTCGCCGAGCGTCATCCCGTGCCGCAGCGGCAATGCCAGGCAACCGATGAAGCTCTCCAAACCCTTCTCCAGCAGCGGACCTTCCACATGCACCCCCGTAATGGGATTCGGCCGGTCCAACACCACGAACTCCGTGCCTGCCTTGCCCGCCTCCTCCATCGCATACAACATCGTGCACATGTATGTGTAAAACCGAGCGCCGATATCCTGAATATCGAACACAATCACGTCCAACCCGGCGAGCATTTCCGGCCTGGGCCGCCTGTTTTGCCCTTCATACAGGCTGTAAATCCTGACGCCGGTGGCCGCATCCTGGCCATGGCCGATCTTCTCGTGATCCTCCACGCCCGCAATCCCATGCTCCGGGCTGAACAGCGCCTCCACCCGGATCCCCGCGCCCACCATCAGATCCACATTCCGCTTCCCATCCAGGCTCAAGCCAGTATGGTTGGTGATCAGACCCACGCGCTTCCCGCGCAGCCGGGCGAAGCCCTCCTCCTTTAAGACGTCCAGTCCATTCAACACGCGGCCGTTGCGTTCCACTCTGCGCCGTGCCCCCGCCATCGTCTCGTTGTAGCCGGTCAGCACCACACCCGGAACGCTCCTGCCGGCCTGGGCCGCCACAATCGTCGCCACACGCGAGCGCAGCGAGGTGATCGGAGGCTTCACGTTCGGATGCACGCTGTTGGTCAGCAGTATCACGTAACTCTTCGATACCGGATCCATCCACAGCGACGTGCCCGTGAATCCCGTATGTCCGTAACTGCCTACCGGAAACAACTCCCCACGATTGGCCGAGAACCGCGACTCGATATCCCATCCCAGCCCCCGCAACGACGCCTGATCCGGCGGCGACTGCGGAGTCGTGAACTTCCTCACCGCCGCCGCTGTGAACACCCGCTTGCCCGCGCGTTCCCCTTCCCCGAGCATCATCTCCGCGAACCGAGACAAATCCTCCGCGGTCGTAAACATCCCCGCATGACCGGCAATGCCACCCATGAACCTTGCCGTCGGATCATGAACCACTCCGCGATACGGCCGCTCGGTCGGCGCAATGCGCCCCTTCAGCTCCGCCGGGGGCTGGAACATCGTATCCTTCATGCCCAGTGGCTCAAACACAACCTCGCGCGCATACGCGGACAGCGTCTTACCGCTCAGCCGCCGCAGGATCTCTCCCAGCAGCACAAAGTTGATGTCGCTGTAGATGAACGTCTCCCCCGGCGCGGCAACAGGCTTATCGATCATCGCCAGCTGGATGCCGGTCTCATAGCCGCTCCATTCCGGTTTCAGATCGACATCGGGCCGCAGCCCAGAATAATGCGTCAGCAGATGCCGCACCGTAATCTCGCTCTTGCCGCCCTGAAACTCCGGCAGGTAACGCGTCACCGGATCGTTCAGCCGGATCCTGCCCTGCTCAAACAGCTTCATCACGCAACTGGCCGTCGCTACGCCCTTGGTCAGTGACGCCGCGTCGAAAACGGTGTCCAGGGTCATCGGCTCCACCGACGGCTCCAGCGCGCGGCTCCCGTACGCCTTCCTGTAGAGAACCCCGTTCGGCCCACCCACCAGGACTACAGCCCCGGGAATCTCCTTCGCCTTGATCGATTCCTCAATGGCCGTATCGATCGCTCCGTAAGGCGACTGCGCGGCCGTCACGCAAACCACCACGAATAGCGCCAGCCCTCTCATACCAGCTTACCCGCCAGCTTCTCCAGCATCACAGCCAGGTCCACGTCCTTCTGGGTTATCCCGCCCGCGTCATGGGTTGTCAGATCCACCGTCACCCGGTTCCACACGTTACTCCACTCTGGATGATGGTTCCTCGCCTCAATCGCCACCGCCGCCGTCGCCATGAACCCGAAGGCATGCACAAAATCGGCGAACTTGTATTCCCGGTGCAGCTTCCCCTCCACAACCGTCCATCCCGGCAACCCTGCAAGCGACTGCTCCATCTCCTGGTTTGTCAATTTGGCCATCTCAGCTCCTTCCGTAAATCGGGATCAGCGCACCGTTGACTTCCCTGCCCTGCTCCGAACACAGCCACAGCAGCAGCGAGGAAATCGCCGCCGGACTCACCCACGCGCCATGATCGGCCTTCGGCATTGCCTTCCGGTTGGCCGCTGTGTCAAGGGTGCCCGGCAGCACCGCGTTCACCGTGATCCCATCATCCTTTACTTCCTCGGCCACCGCGCGAACCACCGCATGCAGCGCCGCCTTGGAGGCCGCATAGGCCGCCATCCCCGGAGCCGCCTCCACGCCCGCGCGTGAACCCACCGCCACCACGCACCCGCCGCCCGCCTTCTTCATCACTGCCACCACCGCGCTCATCGCATGAACGGCGCTCATCAGATTCATGCTCAGCATCTGGTCCCAGACATCCGCTTCCGTCTTTTCCAACACCGCTCCGCCCGCCCATCCGCCCGCCAGATGAATCAGCATATCCAGCCGCCCCATCCTCTTCACGGTTTCCTCTACTACTGCTTCCGCCCCCTCGCGCGTCGATAGATCGCCCTCCACCGCCTCAAACCCCACCGCGCCGGGCCGGTTTCTCCACTGCCTCGACAGGCCGGCCACGCGAATCCCCTCCTCCAAAAACGCCGGCACCACGGCCGAACCCAGTCCTCCGCTTGCCCCGGTAATCAGAGCAACTCGTGCGTCCGATTCTGACATAGCTTCTAGTTTAACTATCATGGGTTGTAGTGGAGCACACCTCAACCCCACCACTGCCCCGGCTTCGGCTCGATCTCGACTTCATGCCCAGCCCGATCGAAGACCGTCCCGGCCTCCTCATCCGCGATCCGTTCCACTACTCCGACGCGACTCTCATCATTCCGCCAGTCCTCGTCCAGCTGCTGGAATTCTTCGATGGGGCCTCCACCGAACTCGACATGCGCCAGGCGCTGGTCCGGCTCACCGGCGATCTCACGGTCGGAGAAGCCGTCCGCCAGCTCATCGATACGCTCTCCCAGGCCGGTTTCCTCGAAAACGAGACTTACCATGCGATGCGCGACGCTACGCGCAGCCAGTTCGCCGCCGCCCCGCACCGCGAACCCGCGCACGCCGGCGCCGCCTACCCCGAGGAACCCGCCCAGCTCACCGAATTCCTCAGCGGCTATCTCTCCGCGCCCGAGCCTCCTCCTGCGCATGCCAGCCTCGACGGCAACCTGCTCGGCCTCGCCGCTCCCCACGTCAGCCCCCAAGGAGGCTGGGAGTCCTACCGCGACGCTTACCTGCAACTCGGCCCGGCCCACCACGACCGGGTCTTTGTCGTCCTTGGCACCTCCCACTACGGGGAGCCGGAACGCTACGGCCTCACCCGCAAGAACTTCCGGACTCCGTCCGGCGAGGCCCGCACCGAACAGGCCCTGGTCGACTGGCTGGCCACGCGCGCCCCTGAGGCCATTCAGATGGAAGACTACTGCCACGCCACCGAGCACTCCATCGAATTCCAGGTCGCTTTTCTCCAGCATGTCTGCGGTCCCGGCGTGCGCATCCTGCCGATCCTCTGCGGCCCCTACGTGCGCAGCCTCATGGAAGGCGGCCTCCCTGAAAAGGACGACAGCGTCCGCGCCTTGCTCGACGCTCTCTCCGAACTGCACTCGCTCCACGCCAAGAACCTGCTCTGGGTCCTCGGCATCGACATGGCCCACATCGGCCGCCGCTACGGGGACCAGTTCTCCGCCACGGCCCACCAAGGCGAGATGATGGCCATCTCCGCACGCGACAAGGACCGCATCTCCCGCATCGAACAGGGCGACGCAGCCGGGTTCTGGGAACTGGTGCAGCAAAATCACGACGATCTGAAATGGTGCGGAGCCGCGCCCACCTACACCTTCCTCCGCGCCGTCCCGCAAGCCCGCGCCCAGTTGCTCCGGTATCAGCACTGGCAAATCGATCCCCAATCCGTCGTCAGTTTCGCCGCCATGGCTTTCACCGGGTGATCCCGGGTAGTCCGCTTCTAGTACTCTGAAAAGGCACAGCCCATGCGCCGCGCCCTCTACATCGCCACTCCTCTGCTGCTGATCGCACTCCTCATCCACTTCTACGCTCCCGCCCGCCTCGCCGCCATCGTTCTCGCCGGGCGCGGCTCCGTCTGCTCACTCGATCAAGCTCTTGAGGCCCCGGCCAATCTCCGCCTGCAAACGCAGATCAAGGACCGCATCCTCGCCGCCTCCAAAAAACTCGAAACCGACCAAGCCGGCTTCGAACTCTGGGACACTCCCAAGGGGCGCTTCTGGATCCCCGCCGGCAGCCACTACGTCCTCCCCTTCAACCTCGCCGAGCAGGAGCGCGACATTTACTCGCTCGGCAGAGTCCGCATCCATCCGGGCGATGTCGTTCTTGACTGCGGCGCCAATGTCGGCGTCTTCACGCGCCGCGCGCTTGAACAAGGCGCCGGCCTGGTCGTCGCCATTGAGCCAGCTCCGGAGAACATCGAATGTCTCCGCCGCAATTTCCAATCCGAAATCGCCGCCGGCAAAGTGATCGTCTACCCCAAGGGCGTCTGGGACAAGGACGATTTCCTGACCCTTCACGTCGACCCTCACAACTCGGCCGCCGACAGCTTCCTGATCGAGCGCCCTGGCTCCCACACAGAAGAAAAGGTCCCCCTCACCACGATCGACAAGCTCTCCGCCGAGCTCAACCTGAAAACCGTGGACTTCATCAAGATGGACATCGAGGGAGCCGAAGTAAGAGCCATCCACGGCGGCCGCGCCACGATCGCCCGCTTTCATCCCCGCCTGGCCATCTCCGCCTATCACGACGAGGATCACCCCGTCGAAGTTCCCAAAGCCGTGCGCTCCGCCTGGGACGGCTACACGATGCTCTGCGGCCCCTGCGCCGAAGCCGGCTGGCGGCTCCGGCCCGACATTCTCCTCTTCCATTGAAAACCGCTCTCCTCGGTCTTGCCCTGATCCTTCTCAACGGCTGCGCCCGCCGCTACCGTGTCGAGGGAATGATCGTCTCCATCCGCCGCGATCCGGCAACCCTTACCGTCTCCCACCGCGCCATCCCCGGTTTCATGCCCGCCATGACCATGCCCTTCCCGGTCGAAAAACCCTCCACCCTTGAATCCCTGTCCCCCGGCGACCGCATCTGTTTCGACCTCCTCATCCGCAACAATCGCTCCCGGCTCGCCAACATCTCCACCCGCCGCACCGATCCCAACGACGAAGACTTCATCCCCGTCGCCCAGAAAAAACTCCCGCTCAGCGCGCCGGTGCCCGACTTTCAGCTCAGCGACCATACCGGGGCATCGATCCGCCTTTCCAACCTCCAAGGCAGAGTCGTCGCCATCAACTTCATCTACACCCGCTGCCCGCTGCCCGACGTATGCCCCCGCCTCACCTCCACCTTCGCCCATCTTCAACGCCGCTTTGAGTCACGCACCGACCTGGCCCTGCTCTCCATCACGCTCGACCCACGTTACGACACCCCGGAAATTCTCGCCGCCTACGCGGCATCGGCCGGCGCACGTCCGCCCGCATGGCGCATGCTCACCGGACCCGAATCCGACATCACCTCCATTGCGCGCTCGTTCGGACTGCTACACTGGGCCGAAGAGGGCGTCATCGTGCATTCCTCCTACACTGCCGTCATCACTCGCGACGGCCGCTTGGCGGCCCTGGTGGAAGGCTCCACCTATCCCGCCGCCCAACTTGCCGACTTGATCGCCCATTTTCTGGACAACGGAGAATAACCTTTGCGCACAACTGCACTCTTACTCTCAGCCTGCCTCTCACTCACGGCCCAGGCGCCTCCGAAACCGGACAACTGCGCCCCGCCTCCGGGCTCCGTTCCCCCGTCCCTGCCGGCCAAACTTCTCACCGGCCAGGGAACCATCGACTTCAAGATCACGACCAAATCGGCTCAGGCCCAGGCCTTCTTCAATCAAGGCGTCGCCCAGATGCACTCTTTCTGGTCGCGCGAAGCCGAGCGCTCCTTCCTCCAGGCCGCGCAACTGGACCCCGCCGCTCCCATGCCTCACTGGGGCATCGCGATGGTTGCCGCAGGCGACTACCGTCCCGGGTTCCAGCTCAGCCTCGTCAACGGACGCCCGCCAAAGCCCCGCAAGCGGACAGGTGAGCCGCAAGGCGGCGAAGCCCGCGCCGTCGCCGCCGCCAAGAAAGCCCTCGAACTCTCCCGGGCCCCTGGCGCCGCCACTGAAGTCGAGAAACTCTATATCGCCGCCGCCGCTGCCCGCCGCAACCGGGACGCCGCCGACGCGGAAGCCGATTACACCGCTGCGCTGCGCGCCCTCCTAGCCGCGCACCCCACCGAAGTCGAGGCGCGCACCTATCTCGCTCTTCACATCATGAGCGGCTTTGAGCTTCCTCAGAAAACTCCACGCGCCGGCTCTATGGAAGCCGCCTCCATCCTCCGGGACCTTTTGAAAGAGACGACCGATCATCCCGGCGTCCATCACTACGTGATTCACGGCTTTGAAGGCTCCAGCTTCGCGAAAGACGCCTGGCCCAGTTGCGAACGCTACGGCGCCGTCGCCAACAATATCCCTCACGGGCTCCACATGCCCGGCCATATCTACGCCCAAACGGGACGCTGGTCCGACGCCGCAAAGAGCTTCTCCGACGCCGCCAAGAACGAAGTCTACTGGATGGAGCAGGATTCGCTGTCCGGCAACGGCCACCACGGACACAATGTACACTTCCTGGCCGCCTCCTACTCCTTCAACGGCGAATACGACAGGGCCCTTGCCGCCGCCCGAAGTCTACTTGATTACAAGGAAACGCCGCGCGAACAGCGCCAGATCGATAACTACCGCACTGCCTGGCGCCAGGGCTGGTTCGCCATCATGCGCACCCTCGTCCAGCATGAGAAGTGGGACATGATTCTCGACGGCACCTCCCTGCCCGCCTACGACAAGCCCCGCGAGCGCGCCTGGCGCCATTGGGCGCTCGCCTTGGCCCAAGCAGCCAAGCAGAACCCGGACGCCGTCGCCGCCGAAGCCAAACTCATGGAGGCCGCGCTGAAAGACTACAAGGAGAAAGTCAAGCAGGATCCGCCCGAACCTCTCCTGGTGGCACGCGCGGAACTCGATGCCCATCTTGCTCTTTCCGAGGGCAAGCTCGAAAAAGCCTTCAAGCTGCTGGAACGCACCGCCACCAAAGAACGCGCACTCCGCTACAACGAGCCGCCCAACTACCCCCGCCCCGGCTTCGAAGTCCTCGGCAAGCTTGCCGCCGCGCACAGCCGCCCCGATCTGGCGGCCCGTGCCTTCCGCCAAGCGCTCGACCAGTACCCGCAGAGCTCGATTGCGGTGGCCGGTCTCCGCGCCTTGGGCGAATCCGCCAAGTCCGGTGGCAATTGATCGGGTGGACCCCCTGTAAAAATAAACGCCGGTGGGCACTCGGAGGAAGATGCCCACCGGCTAGGTTCACTCACCTGGGCGAGGCAAGTGCACCCTTGTTAGCAGTCGATTCGGAGGTATCGCCTGCTAAGCTAAAACGTCTAGAGAGACGTGTGTTATTACTCTACCTTACCATGACTTTTTTGGGTGTCTAGTCCTATTTTGGGGAAATAATGAGGAGGGCATAATAGGACATCAGACCCATCGTCATAATCGACGCGACCCACAGCGCCCACGTCACCGTCTTCCCTGGGATAACCTCGTTCGGTAGTTTACGATAGCGCAGGTATAACGCCCCCGCCGCGATCACCGGAAGCATCAACGCCTGCGCCACTCCACCGGCCTTCACCATGGCCACCGGCGACTGCACAATCATATACAAACCCGCCGACACCGTCGTAAGAAGCCATACAAAGCCACTCCGGTACTTCAGCCGGGTTTGGTAATCCCCCGGCTCGAATTTCCCCAGGATCCGGCACAGGTCCGCCGCGACCCTCGATTCGGCCGCCGTCGCCGCGAAAATCGTGCCATACAGCGTGGCAACAGCCCCGATATAGAACAAGGGAAGCGCCCAATCTCCTAGTGTCTGCGTATACATCTGGCTCAGGACGGGAATCAGATTGTTGGCCGAAGGTACTTGCCCTCGCTTGTTCAGAATCCCAGCCCCCAGCAGGTAAAACGCGATCGTTGCCACCGTGTAGATCACCATCGACGCCAAGATGTCCACGTGCATCACCTTGATCCAGCCCAGCGCTCTATCCCGCCAAGCCCGGGTTGCTTCCCGCTTCCCCGCAAACCGCGCGTAGCCCTTCTCCACGCACCAGTACGGATACATGAACAGCTCCGAAGCCCCTACTCCCGTGATCCCGAACACCGCCACCGCCGAAGTGAACCCGCCCGGAGGCAGATCAAACGTGAATCCGCCGGCCAGTTCCGCCCAGCTGAAATCGTCCGGACGCCGCATCAGCAGCATGGCGCACATGAAGGTCAGCATCGTGAACAGGCCCACCTTGAGAGTTGCAAGATACTCGATCCGCTCGTAACCTCCGCCTAGCAACAGCACCAGGGTTAGAACCAGTAGAGCAACCACCCATGCCCACACCGGGACGCCCGGCACGAGCGTGTTCAAGACCTGCGCCACCCCGCCATACATCGCCCCGATCTGGAATCGCGTCATCGCGATCATCGCGCCCCAGCCCCACACTACCCAGTTCACGCCCAGTTTCGGACCTGGCACGTGGTTGAACCCCGCCAGCCCCGTCTCCCCCGTCGACACGCTGTAGCGGCCGATCTCGGCCTGGATCGCCGGCTTGATGAAACAGCTCAGCAGGATCACCCATAGACATACATAGCCGACTTCGGCCCCCAATGTAGTCGTCGCAATCAGTTCCCCCGAACCGACAATCGAGGCCGCCAGAATCATCCCCGGCCCGATCCGCCGCAGGATCGCCCAGAAGGTCCGTGGCGGCTCGGCGATATCCTCCGGCTCTAAGGCATACAGGTCCTTAACGATTGCATCCTTTCGGCTGGCTTCCGGCACTCGTGATACTCTATCAGGAATTCACCCACCCTGCATTTACCCTGCATTTTTACTCTTGACTAACTTCCGAACTTGACATACACTCACTTTGAGGTGGTGCTATTCTCCACTGACCCGGTCAAGGCGCGTAATGAGGCCAAGGACCTTGCCGGGCGAAATCCGCGGCATCCTCAACCAGGTGGTCTCGGCCGAAAAGCAGGCCCAGGCCAACCTCATCCGCCGCCGTGAGGAGACCGTCTCAACTCGCCGGCGATGGCGTCGGCGATCTGGCGCCCATGGAAGCGGCCGTTCTCGATGAAGATCTCGTTGGTATGCATGCCGGCGACGAGGACGCCGGCGAGATAGAGGCCTTTGCGCGCGCTTTCGAGCGTTTCCGGATGGGTGTAGGGGCGGCGGGTTTCTTCGTCGAACGTGATGCCGTGAGCGGCGAGGAACTCCGTGTCGGGACGGTAGCCTGTCATGGCGAAGACGAAGTCGTTGGGGAGCGAGAGTTCGCGGTCCGGGGTATCCACGATGATGGAGGTGGGCAGGATTTCTCGGACGGTGGAATTGAGGTAGGCCTTGATCTCGCCGCTCTTGATGCGGTTTTCGATGTTGGGCCTGATCCAGTACTTGATGCTGTCCGATAGCGTTTGACGGCGGTGAATGAGGGTGACGCGGGCGCCGGTCCAGAAGAGTTCTAGCGCGGTGATGGCGGCCGAATTCTTGCCGCCGATGACAGCCACGTCGTGGTTGAAGTAAGGATGCGGCTCCTTGTAATAATGGATCACCTTGGGCAGGTCTTCCCCGGGAATGCCGAGCATGTTGGGGCGGTCATAGTAGCCGGTAGCGAGGATCGCCTTGCGCGAGCGCCAACTCTGGTGGCAGCCGTTGTGGTCGGTGGTGCGGGTGATGAACGCTCCATCCTCGCCGGAGATGCCGTCGACATGGGTGTACTGGCGGATGTCGAGTTGGTAGTGGTCGGCGACGCGGCGGTAGTACTTCAACGCTTCATTGCGGACGGGTTTTTCGCCCATGGCGGTCATGGGGATGTCGCCGATTTCGAGCAGCTCCGGCGTGGTGAAAAAGACCATGTTGGTGGGGTAGTAGTAGAGGGAGTTCACTACGCAGCCCTTGTCGAACAGGACGGCGGAAACACCGCGGCGTTTGAGTTCGATTCCGCAGGCGAGACCTGTCGGGCCCGCGCCGACAATCACGACATCGGTTTCATTCAAAGCATCGACTCCACGGAGGAGTAGACATTTTCCAGCGCGGCGGGAAGCGCGGAGGCGTCCTTTCCGCCCGCTTCGGCCATGTCGGGACGGCCGCCGCCCTTTCCGCCGACGGCTTGGGCCACGGCGCCGGCGAGCTTGCCGGCGTGGACCTTGGCGGTGAGATCCTTGGTGACGGCGGAGATGATGGAGACGCTGCCGTTGTCGGCGGCGGCCAGCACGACAACGCCGGTCTTCCACTTGTTGCGGAGCGAATCGGCAAGGGCGCGCATCTGGGCGCGGTCGAGCGAATCGACGCGGGCGGAGAGGACTTTCACACCTTTCAGGGTGCGGGCCTGGGATTCGAGATCACCGAGCTGGGACTGGGCGAGCTTGTCCTTCATCTGTTCGAGTTGCTTTTCAAGCGCCTTGTGCTGGGCGAGCATGCGATCGAGCTGATCGAGCAGCTCGGGCTCGGAGGTTCGCAGCATTTCGGCCATGCGAGAGACGGCCTGCGTGGTGGACTGGAAGCGGCGGAGGGAGGCTTCGCCGGAAATGGCTTCCATGCGGCGGACGCCGGCCGAGATGGAGCCCTCATAGACAATCTTGCAGAGGCCGATATCGCCGGTGCGGGCGACGTGTGTTCCACCGCAGAGTTCCTTGGAGAAATCGGTGATGGAGACAACCCTCACGCGGTCCGCATATTTTTCTCCGAACAGAGCCATGGCTCCTGAGGCGACGGCGGCATCGAGATCGAGGACATCGGTGGTGACGGCGGAATTGGCAAGGATCTGCGAGTTCATCAGCCGTTCGATTTCCGTGAGCTCGTCCGGAGTGAGAGCGGAGTAGTGAGTAAAGTCGAAGCGCAGCCTGGGCGGCTCGACGACGCTGCCGGCCTGCTTGACGTGAGTGCCAAGCGTCTGGCGCAAGGCGGCGTGCAGAAGGTGCGTGGCGGTGTGGTTACGCATCGTTGCCGCGCGCGAGGCTTCATCGACTTCCGCGCGCACGGTTGCCTGATCGGCGATCGGCTCCAGAGGCCGGATTCTGTGAACGACAAGGCCGGGCACGCCGCAACGGGTGTCGAGAACTTCGGCGATTTTGCGGCCGCCGGAGTAGATCCAGCCAAGGTCGCCGACCTGGCCGCCGGTTTCGGCGTAGAAGGGGGTCTGGTCGAGAATGAGTTCTTCTTTTTCCGGCAAGAAGGCGAGAACCTTGGCATCGGCTGTCAGCTGCTGATACCCGAGGAAAGTGGTCTTGCCGGATTGCTCGAGCAGTTTGGCGTAGGCGGGGTCGAGCTGCGCCTTGTCGGCGCCTTTCCAGGAGGCGCGAGCGCGTTTGCGCTGGGCATCCATTTCCGACTGGAATCCGGTAGTGTCGACGGCCAAGCCGAACTCGCGGGCCATCTCTTCCTGTTCGTCGAGGGCCAGGCCGTAGGTGTCGTAAAGTTTGAAGGCGGCGGCTCCGGCGATGAGGCCGCCGGTGGCGGCCTTGACCTCGTCCTGGAAAACTTTCTCGGCCACTTGGAAGGTAGTGGCGTAGCGGTGCTCCTCGTCCTTGACGATGCGCGCCACGCGCGGGACCGATTCGAGCAGTTCCGGATAGGCAGGCTTCATCCAGTCGGCCACAAAACCGGTGAGCTGATAGAGGAAGGGCTCGGTGGCTCCGGCACGGCGTGCATGGCGCAGTGCGCGGCGCATGATCTTGCGCAGCACGTAGCCGCGGCCATCGTTGGATGGGATCACGCCGTCATGGATGAGAAAGGCGGCGGCGCGGGCATGGTCGGCGGCGATGCGGAGGGCGGCATCCGTCTTGGGGTTGTCGCCGTAGGAGACGTTGAGAAGCGCGCCGGCCTTGTCGACGATGGCGCTCAGCAGGTCGCATTCATAGTTGGAAAGCTTGCCTTGGAGGATGGCGGCGACGCGTTCCAGGCCCATGCCGGTGTCGATGGAGGGACGAGGCAGCGGGGTGAGCTTGCCGTCGGCGGAGCGGTCAAACTGCATGAAGACGAGGTTCCAAACCTCGACGAAACGTCCGCCGGCGTCATGGGGAAAGGCTTCGTTTTCGCGGCCGGGCTCGGCGGTGTGAGGACCTAGGTCATAGTGAATTTCCGAGCAAGGCCCGCAGGGACCTGTTTCGCCCATCTGCCAGAAGTTATCCTTCTCGTCGAGGCGGAAGATGCGCGACTTGGAGACGCCGGCCACTTTCTGCCAGAGCTCTTCGGCCTCGTCGTCTTCGCGGAAGACGGTGACGTAAAGGCGGTCCCTGGAGAGGCCGTAGTCCTTGGTCATGAGGTCCCAAGCGAACTCGATGGCTTCGGCCTTGAAATAGTCGCCGAAGCTAAAGTTGCCGAGCATTTCAAAGAAGGTGTGGTGGCGGCGCGTGTAGCCGACATTTTCGAGGTCATTATGTTTGCCGCCGGCGCGGACGCATTTTTGAGAAGTGGCGGCGCGGGAATAGTCGCGTTTTTCCAGGCCGAGGAAGGTGTCCTTGAACTGGTTCATTCCGGCATTGGTGAACAGCAGCGTGGGGTCGTCGGCGGGGACGAGGGAAGAGGAACGGACGACACGATGGCCGCGTGCGGCGAAAAAGTCGAGGAAAGCTTGCCGGATCTGATGACCTGTCACAGATACCATTGTAGGATGGCCCCGGCAGTGCCGTTGCCGGCGGAGTCGCGCTAGAATGAAGTGACCCGCAGATTTGCAAGAAGATTCATGAGAAAAGCATCCCCCCTCCTCTTATTGGCCGTTGTGTGCGCATCGGCGCAGGTTCAGATACAGCCGGGACCGGTACAGCTGTCACCGTTGAGTCCTCCGCCGGGCGCGGCATCGAAGCCACTGGATCCCGAGCATGTGGTTGCGAAGGTGAACGGCGAAGCAGTGCGCGTGAAGGACGTGCAGCGCATGTTATCCGGCGCGCCACCGCAGGCGCGGCAAAGCGCGGCGGCCAGCGGGCGCGATTATCTGCAATGGACCTATCTGCTGCGGAAGCTGAGCCAGCAGGCCGAGGAGCAAGGTCTGGATAAGAAGGCGCCGTATGCGGACCGGCTGGAATGGTCGCGTCTGCAGATCCTGATGCGGGCGATGCTGGAGCAGGCCAACCAGAGCGTCGTGGTGAGCGAAGACAAGCTGAAGGAGTACTACGAGGAGCACCCGGAAGAGTTCGGAAAGGCGTCGGCCAGGATCCTGTACCTTGCGTTGGGCGACGACAACAAGGAGGCGGTCAAAACGAAAGCGGAGACGCTGGCGAAGCAGGCCCGTGCGGGAGCCGATTTCGTGCAGCTTGTAAAGCAACACTCCGACGACAAGGAAAGCACGGCCAAGAACGGTGACTTCGGAGAGGTGACCGTCGAAAGGAGGCTTGCTCCGGAGATCAAGCGGGCGGTGGTGGGCGCGAAGCCGGGCGAGATCACGGGCCCGTTTGAGCAAGAGGGCGGTTACTACATTTTTCAGACAGTCTCGGTGGACAGGAAGCCACTGGCCGAGGTGAGGCCGATGATCCGGCAGAAACTCCAGCAGGGCGAAGCGAGCCAACTGGTGGAGAGCATGGTGAGCAAGATTCACGTGATGATCACGTTGAAGGAGTTTTTCGAGAAGTTCCGGCTCCAGGCGGGTCCATTTGCGGATCGAACCAAGCCGCAGATGGATGGGGAATACAAGCCGGACGCGATTCTGGTGATGGTGGATGGAAAGCCGGTGACGCTGGAGCAGTACACGAACCTGCTGCACGCTCTGCCGCCGAGTGTGCACGCCAATGCGGTGCGGATGCCCGAGCAGTTCTTCCGGCAAAGAAGGCTGATGCAGAAGCTGGCGGAAATGGCCGAGCAGGCGGGGCTGGATAAGGTTGAGCCGCACGCGGGCAGGCTGCGTCATGACCGCATGCAGCTTCTTACGCAGGCGATGACGGATGAGTACCTGAGCGCGATGATCATCAGCCCGGAGGAGCCGAAGGAGGTTTACGAGCAGCGGAAGGATACCTACAAGGAGGCAACGGCGAAGGTGCTGTACATTTCCTATAGCCTGACGCCGCCGCCGCAGACAGACCCCAACGCGCCGAAGATCCTAGTGGAGGCCGAGGCAAAAGCGAAGGCGGAGGACATGCTGCGCCAGGTGAAAGAGGGGGTGAGTTTTCAGGCGCTGATTGCGCTGCACAGCGAGGACGCCGACAGCAAGGAGAACGACGGGGTTTTGCCGCCGATTCCGGTGAATGACGCAAATGTGCCCGAGCATATCCGGAAGGCGATTTTTGCGACCGAGCCGGGCCATCTCACGCCGCCGCTGAGGACCGACAACGGCTTCTATATATTCGAGGTGATGAAGATCACCGAACACAGCTTCGAGGAAATGAAGGACAAGCTGCTGGAGGAGATCCGGCAAGCGAAGTTTCAGAAGTGGTTCGATGAGAACCGGAGCTCGATCGAGATTGAACTCCTGGACCAGGCTGCGTTCCAGCAGGCCGCGGCGCAGTAGGCAGGTGGAGTGGCCGGCGGAGCTCGGCGGCGCGGCGAAGCGCCTGCCTGCACTGGCAGGGAGAGCGATCCTGGTGCGGTTTCTGCCTGATCTGACGGCGCGGGGACGGAGGCTGGAATCAGGGACGGGCCGCGGCACGGAGGTGCACGCAGGCAGTTTTCCGAGGAAAAGGGAGATGGTGCTGGACGCGGCCTTACGGGGGAAGGAGCTGACTCGTATTTTTGTTCACGAGGTGTTCCATTTCGCGTGGCTGAGGTTGGGTAACGCGAGGCGGCTGAGTTTCGAAGATCTCTTGCACGGGGAAGCCAAAGCGCATGCGCGAGGCGAGCTGGGCTGGTCGGCGGCGTCGAGAAAACAGGGTCTGGGCAAGCAGGACCGGCGGAACCGAACGCGGCGCTGGCGCGAATATGTATGCGAGAGTTTTTGCGATACGGCAGCCTGGCACCTGTCCGGAGTAGTGGAGCACGAGGAGTTCACACTGAGCCGGCGCTGGCGGAACCGCCGCGCGGAATGGTTTGAGCGGTTGTGGGAAGAAGGCGCCGTTCGGGTGTAGGGAAGGCTTATATAATGAAGCAAGGAGCAAGCGTGTCCTTTCGAAACTGGAAACTCATCGCCACCGCGGCGCTCAGCTTGGCGCTAGCCGGCTGCTCAAGCATTTCTGTGAAGGCTGCCGGGCTGAAACCGGCCAAAGAACGGAAACCGGCCACTGACTTTACGCTGAAGGACTCCATGGGGCGCAGCTTCAAATTGTCGGATTATAAGGGCAAGGTGGTGCTGCTGAACTTCTGGGCAACCTGGTGCGGGCCGTGCAAGATCGAGATTCCGTGGTTCGTGGAGTTTGAGCAGCAGTACAAGGATCAGGGCTTTGCGGTGCTGGGGATTTCGATGGATGAAGACGGATGGGACGTGGTGAAGCCTTACCTGGAAAAGGTGAAGGTGAACTACCGCGTGGCGATCGGCAACGACATGATGGCGCAACTGTACGGGGGCGTCGATTCGCTGCCTACCTCGTTCATGATCGACAAGGAAGGCCGCGTAGCTTCAGTACACGTGGGGCTGGTGAGCAAGAGCGACTACCAAGATGAAATTGTCCAACTGCTGGGCCTTAAGAAGAGTCACGCTGCTGGCACTGTGGTGCCCGCTCTGGTGCTGGGCGCAAACTAGCGCCGCGCTCACCGCTGTCACTCCGCAAAAGCTGCATGTCCGCGCCGGGGAAACGGTGGAGGCGAAGCTGCATTTGCGGCTGGGGCCCGGATATCACGTCAATTCCAATACACCATCGGATGAGTTCCTGATCCCGCTGCGGCTGAGTTGGGAGGCCTCTCCGCTGGAGACGGTGGGGGTCGTTTATCCGAAGGGGCATTTGGAGAAGTACTCGTTTTCCGAGAAGCCGCTGTCGGTCTACACGGGGGACTTCGACATCGTGACGAAGTTCCGGGTGGGGAAGAATGCGCCGAAGGGGGCGCACAAGGTGACGGGCAAGGTTCGCTACCAGGCCTGCACGGAGACGGTGTGCTTTCCGCCGCGCACACTGACGGTTGAGTTGCCCGTCGAGATCCGGTGAGGCGGCTTCTGATCCGCCCCGGGGCGATCGGGGATCTGATTGTTTCCTTTCCCGCGTTGGAGCACCTGCGTGCGGAGTATACCGAAGTCTGGGTGGCGCGGAACGACATGGTGGGGCTGGTTCGATTCGCCGACCAGGTCGGCTCGATTCCGGGAAAGGGACTGAATCTGCTGGAACTGGGTCAGGCGCCGGAGCGACTTTGGGAAGAGCTGAAGAGCTTTGATGAGATCGTCAGCTGGTACGGAAATGGTCGGCAGGAGTTCCGGCAGGCGGTGTCTCATTTACCGGTCCGGTTTTTCCGGGCGTTACCGGATGATCCGCAAGTTCATGCCACGGATTACTACTTGCGTCAGGTGGGGGCTCCGCTGGGGGCCGTGCCACGGATCGAATGCCCGAGGGTGCAGGGCGATTTCGCGGTGATTCAGCCGTTCTCTTCCAAGAGAAAGAAGAACTGGCCGCTGGAGAAGTTCCGTGAACTGGCGCGGGCGCTGGAAGACAGGGGGCTGCCGGTGCGGTGGTGCGCCGGTCCGGAGGAGGAGTTTGAGGGCGCGGAGCGGTACGAGGATCTGTACGAGCTAGGGCGCTGGCTGGCCGCCGCTCGGCTGTTCATCGGGAATGACTCCGGGGTGACGCATCTGGCGGCGGCGGTAGGGACGCCGGTTGTGGCGCTGTTCGGGCCGAGCGATCCGGCGGTGTGGGGACCGCGGGGCGCTCACGTGCGGGTGGTGCGGCATCAGCCGCTGGCGGCATTAGCGGTGGAAGCGGTACTGCGAGCAGCAGAGGCGTAGCGAGGATACTCATCAGCGGGCGCGTCTATTCTTCTCCGCCAGCGTTTGAATGGAGCGTGTGCGAAGAGACCTGGGAGGATAGTCCGCGGCATCCGCCGCGGGACCCAGGCGGGCGTTGAATAGCTCGATCTTGCCGATGGCTTCCTTCAGAAGCGCAGGGTCGAGCCCGAGGTCGAGCATAACTTGTGACTGCCATGACCGGGAAGTCGAAGCGCCTGTACCTCTTCGGACTCTACCGGTTGGACCCGGCCGAACGCCTGCTGACGCGAAACGGCGACAGAGTACCGGTGACGCCGAAGGCCTTTGACCTGCTTCTGGCTCTAGTGGAGCGCCATGGCCGGCTGGTGGAAAAGGACAAGCTGATGAAGCTGGTCTGGCCGGGCACTTTCGTCGAGGAGTCCAATCTTTCCTTCAACGTCTCGGTTCTGCGGAAGGCGCTCGACCACGCCGGAGGCTCGCCCTACATTGAGACCGTGCCCACGCGCGGGTACCGGTTCGCGAGTCCGGTTAGAGAGGAAGAATCCAATCAGGCAACCCTGCGTCGGCGCCTGGCTGTGCCTGTGGCCGCCGCGCTGGCGATTGCAGTGCTGGCCACAGGACTTTGGTGGCACGATCCTCCGGGCGACCCTGTCCCGGTGATCGAGGCTCTGACCTCCTACACTGGGCGCGAGATCTACCCTGCTCTCTCGCCGGACGGCAACCATGTCGCCTTCAGTTGGAACGGCGAGAACGAGGATAACTTCGAGATCTATGTCCAGCCGGTGGGAACCAGCGTCCCGCTGCGGCTCACCACCAACCCGGCTAGGGACCTGAGTCCGGCGTGGTCGCCAGACGGGCGCATGATCGCCTTCATCCGCAGCAGCCCTGGGGCCCCTGGGAGAACCTCAACGCCTGACGGCCGAGTCGGAGCGCACGGTTTTCAGTCCGGCCTGGAGTCCCGATGGAAGGGAGCTATTCTATCTGGCCGGGGCCTTTGGAGGAGGACTTCACCTGTGGCGAACCAAGCTTGGAGAGCAGCGCGAGCCGCGGCCGGAGCCCGTTGCCGGAATCCGCTCGACGCGGTCTGAGTACAACGTCCAGTTTTCGCCGGATGGAACCAGGATCGCGCTGGCCTCGAATCGGTCCGGTTCTCAGGAGATCTGGGTGAGCCGGGCCGACGGGTCACATCCAAGGCAGGTGACGGCATTTGGAGGGGTGCAGGTGAGCGGTCCCAACTGGTCGCCGGACAGCCGTTTCATCGCGTTTCAGGCGCGGCCGAATGGCAACGGCGACGTTTACGTGGTTGCGGCCGGCCTGTTCAGGTGACGTCTGAAAGAGCCAGGTCGCACTTGAGTCGCCGGATGGCCGATGGGTCTTCTACAGCCGGGAAACTTCATTAGTGACCTCATCCCTCTGGAGGACCCCTTCCACCGGCGGTGGCCCCGAGACGAAAGTCTTGGACGCGATTGCCAACATCAGGGCATTTTTTCTTGTTGAGGACGGAATCTATTTCATCTCGCCGTGGGAGGGCGGCGGCGCCACCTTGAACTTCGCGGACTTCAACGGCCGCAATGTCCGGCGCGTCGTGAAGCTTGCCAAAGCGCCCAGTTTCGGCCTGAGCGCATTCCCCGCCACGAGCGGCGTTCCCCGGACCATTCTGTACAGTCAGACAGACCAGCAAGGCACGGACCTGATGATGCTGGAGGTGGCGAAGTAACAGCGCGGGGGCGGCACGGACAGCCATGGGGGAGGTGTGGCCACCAGATGCGGAATTGGACATAATGAAGGTATGCGACAGGTGCTCCTCTATCGCGGTGAGGATGGCTTTTGGGTTGCCGAGTGCCCCAGCCTGCGCGGCTGCGTCAGCCAAGGCGAGACGCAGGAAGCCGCGCTGGCCAATATAAAGGAAGCAGTTCAGGCGTATGTAGCCGCCTTGGAGGCCGACAACTTGCCGGTCCCCGAGGAACATTTCGACGCCCGCCTCGTTACCGTGTGACCCACCTGCCTGTTGTCTCCGGCAAGAACTGCATTCGAGCGCTGGAGAGGGTGGGCTTCGGCGTCATCCGGCAGGTTGGGAGCCATGTGGTCCTGCGCCGCCCGGACCCGTTCTGCCAAGTGGTGGTGCCTGACCACCGGACCCTGGATCGCGGCACGCTGCGGTCGATTCTTCGCTCGGCGGGGCTGACGCCGGAGAAGTTGCGCGAGCTTTTGTAGCGCAAGGAGCCCTTCGCACCTACCGCAATTCTAACGGAGACACTCGTACACGATCCAGCAGTACACGATCCCGCAATAGCGGCGCAATTTGGAGCGCGATACAATCACGGGACACGCCATGTCCCTGATTCCTGGAACCAAGCTAGGGCCGTACGAGATTGTTGCGCCTGTAAGCGCCGGCGGGATGGGAGAGGTGTACAAGGCACGGGACACGCGGCTGGACCGTACGGTGGCGCTGAAGGCTTCCAAAACCGAGTTCAGCGAACGCTTTGAGCGGGAAGCGCGGGCGATTGCGGCGCTGAATCATCCGCACATCTGCCAGCTCTACGATGTGGGGCCGAATTACCTGGTGATGGAGTACATCGAGGGGAGCCGGCTGAAAGGTCCGCTGCCGCTGGACCAGGCGCTTAAATATGCGGCGCAGATTTGTGATGCGCTCGATGCCGCGCACAGGAAGGGGATCACGCATCGCGATTTGAAGCCGGCGAACATCCTGCTGACGAAGACCGGTGTGAAGGTGCTGGACTTCGGCCTGGCGAAGATGGCGCAAACGGCGAGGCCGGCGGATGACGCCACGCTGACGATGGCGCTGACGGGCAAGAACGAGATCATCGGCACGATCCATTACATGTCGCCCGAGCAGTTGCAGGGACAGGCCGGCGGGGTGGAAATCGACCACCGCAGCGACATTTTCTCGTTCGGCATTGTTCTCTATGAAATGCTCTCGGGGAAGCGCGCCTTTGAGGGATCTTCCACGGCAAGCGTAATCGCGGCCATCATGGAGCATGCCGCGCCTTCGATTCGAGAGATCGCGCCGGCGGCGCTGGACCGGCTGGTCCAAAAGTGCCTCGACAAGGATCCCGATGGGCGGTGGCAATCGGCGCGGGATCTGAAAGCGGAGCTGGAGTGGATCGCGCGGACTGAGGAGGAAGAGAAGACGGCTCCCGTTGCTGCCGAGGCCAACCCCCGGCGCGGCGCGCGTTTCACGCTGGGTGTGATCGCGGCGGCGCTGGCCACGGGATTTGCGCTGGCGATGCTATGGCTGGAAGCGCCGCCGGTTCCGGGCCGGTACATTCCGTTCGCGACCGAGCCTGGCATCCAAACCATGCCGGCCTGGTCCCCGGCTGGGGATCGCATCGCCTATTCGAGCGAAGTGGATGGGGTGTTTCAGGTTTTTGTGCGAACGATCGGGTCCGCGGCGCCGGCGCAGATCACGCGGCAGAATGCCTCGTGCTTCCATCCCTTTTGGTCAGTAGACAGCAACCGGATCTACTACATCGTGGACCGACGGGGAGTGGACCAGAGCCTGTGGTCCACGGGAGTGGCCGGCGGAGACGCGGAGAAGATTCTGGATGGCGTGACGGAGGCAGCGATTTCGCCAGATGGAAAAACGCTGGTTGTGATCGCCCGGCAACCAGATAGCACGTATGGCTTTATGATGTCGTCTCCTCCGGGCACTCCACCCCGCCGGTTTCCGCAGGCAGACATCTCGCAGATGCGTGGGGCCGTCACCCCATACTTTTCTTCCTTTCGATTCACCCGGGACGGCAAGCATCTGGGGCTGTTGACCAATTCCCGGGCTGTGTGGGAATTCTGGAAGATTCCCATGGATGGGAGTCCGGCGCAAATGATTCCTCAGCAAATGTCCGAGGTCCGTCCGAGTTTTGACTGGCTGCCGGACGGAAGCATCATATGGGCGGGCAATTCAGCCGGCGATGGGCATTTGGTGAAAAGGGACTTGAACAGCGGGGAGGACCGCGCAATTACTTCGGGCGTCTCGCGAGAACTGTATCTTGCTGCTTCCCCGGATGGGCGCACGCTGGCGTTTCAGGCTGGCGAGACCGGCTACGACCTGATCGAGGTCTCCTTGGATGGCGCAACCCCTGCTACCTTGCTTTCAACAAGCCGTGAGGAGGTGGCGCCGAGTTGGGCTCCGGACGGGTTGCATTTCGCCTATGCGACCAACCGCGACGGCTCGCGCGAGATCCGGCTTCGAAACCGGCGGGACGGATCGGAGCGAAGGGTCGCCGGCGAGCAGGATTTCCCCGACAAATCCGACGGCTTGCTGGACTGCGCCATTTCTCCGGACGGCTTGCGGGTGGCCTACCGGCGCAGCACTGGGGCCGGCCCCGAGATCTGGATTTCGCCACTGGGTGGCGGCACTCCCGTGCGCCTCTATCACGATCCGCGAAAGGTATTTCAACGGGGCGCTTCGTGGTCTCCGGACGGCAACTGGATCGCTTATTATTCGGCTCACCATGGGAAGCCGGCGGTGATGAAGGCGCGCGTGGGAGCGAACCGTGAGCCGGAGCTGGTCGCCTACGCTGCGGATCTGAATCCGGTGCGCTGGTCGCCGCGAGGCGATTGGATCGCCTGGAACGACGACAACAAGCTGACGCTGGCAACTCCGGACGGCAAGCAGCAGCGGATTGTGAGCCGGAAGGAATGGCTGACCTATGGATGGTCCAAGGACGGCAATTCCCTTTATGGGATCGGGGTGACGGAGAACCGCCGGCTTGTTCTTGGACGAATCGAGATTCAGGGAGAGCGAGAGCATGTGACGGCGGACCTGGGGCCCATGCCGGCCTCGCTGCAGATGGCCGATTTTCAGGGAGACTTTTCCTATCGAGGGTTCAGCATGCACCCGGATGGAAAGAGCTTTCTGACTTCCGTGCTCACCATCAAGGGAGATATATGGCTGCTGGAAGATTTCAACCGGCGGATCGGTTGGCTGGATCGCCTCCTGCGGAAATAAGCAGGCATGCAGTGGGAAGCTGTGCTACATTGCGACCAATGTACCGATTACTAATCGTTCATGCCGCCTTGGCCGTGCTGGCCCTGGGTGCAGGCAAGACCGTGACCATTGCGGGCACGGGAGAGCCGGGGTTTGCCGGCGACGGCGGGCCGGGGGTGGAGGCGCGGGTCAACAATCCTTACGGGATCGTGGTGGGTCCGGATGGGGCTCTCTATATCTGTGACATCGATAATCACACGATCCGGCGGCTGGATCTGCGCAGCGGCGTGATCACCACCGTGGCCGGGAGCGCGAGAAAAGGCTACTCGGGCGACGGTGGGCCGGCGCTGGACGCGATGCTGAACCAGCCCTATGAGGTGAGGTTTGACAAGGCCGGCAACATGTATTTCGTGGAGATGCAGAACCACGTGGTGCGGCGGGTGTACAAGAGGGCGGGGATCATCTCGACGGTGGCGGGGACGGGCGTTGCGGGATTCGGAGGCGACGGCGGGCCGGCCGGTAAGGCGCAGTTGAGGCAGCCGCACAGTATCGTCTTTGATCCGCAAGGGCGGCTGCTGATCTGCGACATCGGCAACCACCGGGTAAGGCGGGTGGATCTGAAGACGGGGAAGATCGAGACGTGGCTGGGAACGGGGGAGCGGAAACCGACGCCGGACGGGGCGCCGCTGGCAGGGACGGCGCTAAACGGGCCGCGGGCCATGGATGTGGATCCGCAAGGCAACATCTACCTTGTGCTGCGTGAAGGGAACGCGGTGTATCGCGTGGACACGAAGACGGGTAAGTACGTACACCTGGCAGGGACGGGCGAGAAGGGGCATGATGGAGACAATGGTCCGGCGAAAAAGGCGCGGCTGAACGGGCCGAAGGGGATTGCATGGTCGCCGGACGGAGGCATCTACATCGCCGATACGGAGAGCCACACGGTGAGAAGGATCGATTTGAGAAGCGGGATCATCACGACGGTGGTGGGCAACGGGCAGCGGGGCGACGGGCCGGATGGCGATCCGGCAATGTGCAAGATGGCGCGGCCGCACGGAGTGTTCGTGGACCGGCGGGGGACGCTGTACATCGGAGACAGCGAAGCGCACCGCGTACGCATGCTCAAGCGGCGCTGACCGGAATGACAACTTCCAGGAAGGCGCGGGCGGCGTGGCTGAGGGTGCGGCGGGCGGGATAAGCGAGGCGGATCTTACGTTCGACATGAAGTTCCTGGACGCGGACCTCTCGTAAGGTGCCCTGTTCCAGCTCCTGCTCGACGCACATGCGGGGCAGGAAGGCGATGCCTTCATTGCGCTGGACCATTTTGCGGATGGTCTCCACTGTCGGCATCTCGACGTCCATGTTGAGCATGACCTTGTGGCTCTGAAACTCCTGGATGACGATGTCACGGTAGGGGGAGACGACGTTGTGGGCAATGAAGGTCTCCATGCCGAGCTCGGAGATGGTGACCGAATCGCGGCCGGCGAAGCGGTGGGTCGGGGAGACGATGAAGGCGAGACGGTCCGTGTAGATGACTTGCGTGACGAGGCGGTCATCATTGGGATCGTAGGTGAGCATGCCGAGTTCGAGGTCGCCGTCGACGAGCTGGGCGGGAATGCGGCTGGAAAGGCTGCGGCGGACTTGCACCTTCACTTTGGGATAGAGGCGGCGGTAGCCTTGAATGTGCTTCAGCAAGTAGAGGGAAGTGGATTCGTTGGCGCCGATGGTGAGACGGCCGGTGGAGTTGTCGCGGAGTTCGGACAAAGCGGTGTCCATTTCCCGTTCGAGGTTTTCAAAGCGGCGCGCGTATTCGAGCACCACTTTGCCGGCGTCGGTAAGCAGGAGGTCCTTGGCGGAACGGTCGATGAGCTTTTCCTCGAGTTCGTTTTCCAGACGCTGGACGGCGAGCGAAATGGCGGGCTGAGTGCGGTGCATCTTCTCGGCCGCGCGGGAGAAGGATTTCTCACTGGCCACGGCGAGGAAGACTTTGAGCGGGTGTAGCTCCATATACGGATCATTTATTATACAGGAGCGGCGGCATAAGTCCTGCAAATCGCGCTCAAGTAATGAAAGAATAAGGGATTGCGGCTGAATTGGGTTTGTTTCGTAATTCTGGTGGCGGTGGGCTGCGGCGGTAGCCGTGACGAGCGGAGCGTCCGGCTGGGGATAGGGGCACAGCAATCGCCGACACAGATGCTGGCGTATCTAGCGGATGGGTTGTTTCATTTCGAGGCCGAAGGGCTGAAAGTAACGCTTGAGGAGTTTCCTGGAAGTTCTAAGGGTTTGGAGGCTTTGCTTGGGGGCAGCATTGACGTGTTGAGTGGATACCATGAACAGACGCTTCAGCTGGGCAAGGATGCCCCGAAGGTGAGGAGTTTCCTGGTGATGATGCGGTCGCACATGGTTGTGCTGGCGGTGGCGCCGTCGGCATCCGACCGGATCGGCTCGATGGGGGAACTGAAAGGGGCAACGGTGGGAGTTACGTCGTTGGGTTCGGCAACGCAACTGTTGCTGAACCACCTGCTGGTGAAGGCTGGGATGAAACCGGAGGATGTGCGGCCGGTGGCAATCAGCACGGGAGCGCGGGCGCTGGCGGCAATGGAACGGGGAGTGGTGGAGGCGGGGGTGATCAGCGACTACACGCTACGGCACTTGAACAAACGTTTCGGGCGGGTGAAGGTGCTTGCCGATACCCGGACGGAGGATTTGCAGCGGCTGGTCTACGGATCGCCAAGCTATCCGAGCACGGTACTGATGGCGAAGCAGGAGTGGCTGGAAGCGAATCCGGAGAAGGCGAGGCGGTTAGTGAAAGCGATCGGGCGGACGCGGCAGTGGGTGATGAGCCGGACGGCGGAGGATGTGGCGGCGCGGCTTCCCGCTTCGCACCGCGGGGAGGATCTGAAGCTACATGAGGAGGTGATCCGAGCTACGATGGCGATGTTGCACCCAGACGGGAGGATGAGCGAGGAAGAGGCGCTAGCGGCGCGCCGTGCGGCGGGAAAAAAGACGGGAACCGATGAAACATATACGAATCGTTTTGTTGCTGAGCCTTAGTTTGTTGTGGGGCTGCAAACCGGGCCGAATACAGTCCGGGCCCGCGGTGCGGATCGCGGTGGGAGGGCAGACGCAGCTTGTCTATCTGCCACTGACGTTGACCGAGCGGCTGGGCCATTTCCGCGACGAGGGGCTGGAGGTGACGATCGAGGATTTTCAGGGCGGGGCCAAGGCGCTGGAGGCGCTGGTCGGAGGCAGCGTGGACGTGGTGAGCGGCTTCTACGACCACACGATTCAAATGGCGGCAGAGGGGAAGCCGATGCAGGCCTTTGTGAGCATGCTGCGGTATCCGGGGCTGGTGATCGCGGTGTCACCGGCGACGAAGCGCCGGATTGGAGGCTTGCGGGATTTGGACGGGGCGGTGGTGGGAGTATCGGCTCCGGGATCTTCGACGCATCTGCTGGTGCTCCACCTGCTGAGCAAGCACGGTGTTTCCGCGGAGAAGGCGGGGATTGTGGGGATCGGCATGGCGGCGGGGTCTGTGGCGGCGATGGAGCGCGGCACGGTGGATGCAGCGGTGATGGCGGAGCCGGCCATTTCGCAATTGGAGACGCGCGCCGGTAAATTGAAGCTGCTGGCGGACCTGCGGATGCCGGAGGGAGTGAAGGAAGTCTATGGAGTGGAGAGCTACCCGGCTTCTGTATTGTATGCGCCGGAGGCTTGGATTGAGAAGAACCAGTTGCTGGCACAGCGGCTGGCGCGGGCCGTCCGGCGGACGCTGGACTGGATCGGGAAGCATTCCGGCGAGGAGATCGCGCGAGCGATGCCGGAGAGTTTCGCGGGCGGGGATAAGGCGATGTACGCGAAGGTGATCGAGCAGAGCCGGCCGATGTATTCCACCGATGGGCGGATCAGTGCAGAAGGGGCGGCGGTGGTGGCGGAGGTGATGTCGAGGCTGATGCCGAAGATCGGCGCGGCGAAGGTGGATGCAGGGCGAACGTATCGCAACGATCTTGTGGAGTGAGCATGGTGGAAGAGCCTTTGTGGAGGCCCGATGCGCGGCGCATCGAGCAGGCGAACATGACGCGGTTCCTGCGGGAGCGCGGTTTTCCGGACTACCCTGCCCTGTACCGCTGGTCGGTGGAGAAGCGGGAGGAGTTCTGGCCGGCGGTGTGGGAGTTTTGCGGCGTGCAGGCGTCACGGCGGTGGGATGAGAGAGAGGCGCTGGTCTGGTGGACGGAGCAGGGGCGGCAGGCTTGGCTATCGTGTGGCGGGCTATCTGCCGAACCGTCCGGAGACGGTGGTGGCGATGCTGGCGGCTACCAGTCTCGGCGCGGTCTGGTCGTCGTGTTCACCTGACTTCGGCACGCAGGCGGTGGTGGAGAGATTCGGGCAGATCGAACCGAAGCTGCTGTTTGCGGCGGAGGAGGCAATCCGTGCGGAGATCCGGCGGAGGCTTCGAGAGCAGGCTTCCCCGCGGCATGTGCCGAACAAGGTTTTGGCCGTGTCGGACATTCCGCGCACAATCAGCGGGAAGATTTCAGAGATCGCGATTCGCAACGTGATTCACGGGCACCCGGTAGTGAATCAGGATGCGCTGGCGAATCCGGAGTCGCTAAAGCTGTTTGAAGGGCTGGAGCCACTCAGTAATTAATGTCCCCTGGGGATACAGGAGTACCGAAGCGGAATATGTAGAGCCTCCCTAGCTCGTCCGATGATCTTGGCGTGGTGAGGCACGCCAAGGTTTGAACGCACTGACAGATTCCAAGTTCCATGCCAGACCGAAGGCCTTGGAGGGGTTGCCCGCGTTTCCGGCGGTAGCGCGGAAACTGATGGAACAGGTATCCAAGGAGGACTGCTCGATCGCGGAGGTTTCGAAGCTGATCCGCACGGATGCAGCCTTCGCGGCGGAGGTTCTGAAGCTGGCCAACTCGGCGATGTTTGGGCTGCGGTATGAGGTGGTGAGTATCCTGCACGCGATTTCCGTGCTGGGGATGGACCGGCTGAAGGCACTGGTGCTGACGGTAGGTCTGCGGGATTTACTGGCGGGGGCGCGGCAGATGGAGCTGGTTCACCGTTGCTGGCGGCATAATCTCAGCACCGCGTTGACGGCGGAATTCCTCGCGGAGTTTTGCTGGCTGGACAAAGCCGTGGCATACACGGCCGGCCTGCTGCATGAAATAGGACGGCTGGCGCTGATCATGCTGCATCGGGAAAAGTATCAGGAGCTTGTCCATCTGACGGAATCCTCTGGTCGTGAACTGAGGGAGTGCGAAAGAACCGCCTTCGGAATTGATTCGCAGCAGGCGGGAGCGTGGATCGCGGAGGATTGGGGACTGCCGAAGGAGTTGCGGGAAGTGGCGGCATGCCGGGATCAGCCGCGCAGCGGCGGGCAAATGACACTAGGCCGGTTGATTTGGCTTTCTTGCCGGATCAGCAATGAGGTCGGTTTCGTTGCCATAGGAAAGGCCGGGACGCACTGGGATCCGTCGGCGCTGCAGCAGTTTGTTCCCGCCGACCTGTGGCCGAAGATGGAGCCGCGGATGGGGGAACTGATGGAGATGGTGCAGTTCAAGATCAACGTGTTCGAGTGCGAGTTCCACCACTGAGGTTGGTGGTAAGCTGGCCGTTTGAGCACCAAGCTGGCGATCGTGATCACGGCCTTGCTGGCCGCCGCAAATGCGGAAACCACGTGCCGCTACCGGCTTCAGGCAGATACCAGTAGCGTCAGGGTGAGCTTGGAATTGTCCGGGCTTAGGCCGGGGCCGCGCGTACTCATTATCCCGAAGGCCGTACCAATGGGATACGGGGATCAACCTTACGACCGTTTTGTTTCCGGAGTCGAGGCCTATTCGGTCACCGGAGAAGCACTGCGGGTGGAGCGCAGCGAAGGGCCCCGGTGGAAACTGGGACATCAGGCTACGACGGTCGGGAAGGTGCAGTATGAGGTTGATATCGCCCGGATGGAGAAGGAGATCCTATCGGCGGCCGATAGTTCCCGGCGCCGGCCGAGGTACTTGAGTTTACTCGGGTATTCGGTATTCGGGTATGTGGAAGGGCTGGAGGAGGCGCCGGTCTCCTTGCAGGCGGAGGGGCTTGACAGCTGGCCCATATTTCTCACACTGAAGCCCACGGAAACTCAGGATCGCGGGCGCGCGGAAGCCACGGCGGTGAATTTCTACGCATTGGCGGATTCGCAGATTGCGATGGGACCTGCTCTGGTTGTCCGCCGTGCGCCTTCAAAGGCTCCCATGTTCCTGGCCACCTACGATGAACTCGGGGGGTTGAATGCGGTGATGGACAGGGTGGCGCGGGAGGCGGCTTACGCAATGGACGCGGTGGCGGAATACTTCGGCACCACGCCATTTCCTCACTACACCGTGCAAATGGAGATGCTGCGGCCGGTTTCCACTGACCACCGCTACGGGTTCAGCATGGAACATATGGAGAGCGCGACTTTCTACCTGGGAGAGGAGATGGCGCTCAACCCCGGCACACAGGAGGCGATCTGGCGCCGGCATCGCTTCAACTTCGCGCACCACATGGCCCACGCCTGGATACCGAAGCGAAGCTACCCAAGCGGTTACTTTCCTTTTAGCTGGGAGCTGACTCCGGTGCTGGATACGATCTGGCTAAGCGAAGGCTGGGCGCAGTACGCCGCGATGTCGGCGCTGCGCGACAAACTGGAGCCCGCGCAGCGGGAAGCATTCATGAAAACGTCGCTCGACAGGTTTCAAGCGGTGCTTGGCAATAGCCCGGCGTTTCTGAAACGGATGCCGCTGGTGGAGCTTTCCCGCGTCGGTTCGACGCGGTATTCGGAGGATTTCCGCGTTGGGCGGCTTCTGTTTTCGAGGGGTGGACTGATGGCCGAGGAAATGGACCGCCATATTGTGTCGCAGACCCAAGGGAAGAAGAGTTTTCGCGACGCGTTGCGCGCTCTGGTCGCCTGGAGTCTGCGCGAGCGGAAGCCGTTTCGAGTCGAGGATCTACCTTCTCTTTTCCGGGAAGCAACAGGGGCCGAGGTGGGACCGGTCATCCAACGGTGGCTGGCTCCTCTGAAAGAATAGTTGCATGCGAACCCTGATCGCCTTGTTGCTGTTCACTAACGCCTTCCTCACTGCTCAATCACAGCCGGAGCTGGAGATCCGGGTTGTTTACGACAACACGACTGCCAAGCCCGGCCAGGTGCAGGAGGATTGGGGCTATGCAGCGGTGGTGACGTTCCGCGGGCGCCGGCTGCTGTTTGATTCCGGCACCAAGCCTGACCTGTTTATGGAAAATCTCGGTAAGCTCGGCGTGAAGCCGGAGTCCATTGAATCGGCGATGATCTCGCATGAACACCAGGATCACCGTAGCGGTATCTACCAGCTTTTTCCCTTGCACAAGGCGCTCCCGGTTCATTTTCTCGATAGTTTCGAAGGGCCGGCCTGGGACCAGGCTGAGCGCATCGGGATGAAACCGGTGAAAGTGACGGGACCGAAGGAGCTGCTGCCGGGCATGTTCACGACAGGCTTAGTGGAGGGCTCACCCAATGAGCAGGCGTTGGCGGTGGAGACGTCGAAGGGAATTGTAATGATGGTCGGTTGCAGCCATCCCGGAATCGTGAAGCTGGTGGAGACGGTGCGCAGGCAGCGGGGCAAGGATTCCATCCGTCTGCTCATCGGCGGGTTCCACATGTTCCGGCAGCAGGAGCCGGAGATCTCGGCGCAGATCTCACCACTGAAACAGCTGGGAGTGAAGGAGGTGCGTCCGGCGCATTGCACGGGAGATCTGGCGCACTCACTGTTTGAGAAGTCCTGGGGCGGCGCGTACGGCAAGGCGGGAGCGGGAAACATCATACGGCTGGATTGATGGACTATCATCGATAGTCGTGAACTCGAACATTTCCAGACGTCAACTGTTGAGCATGTCTGCGGGGCTAGGTCTGGCCGGACGCGCGCCGGCACAGCAACGCAGGCCGAACTTCCTCATCGTCCTGACGGATGACCAGGGCTGGGGTGACTTGAGTGTGCATGGGAACACGAATCTCTCGACGCCGAATATCGATTCGCTCGCACGCGATGGCGTGCTATGGGAGAGATTCTTCGTTTGTCCCGTCTGCGCACCCACCCGAGCGGAGTTTCTCACCGGCCGTTATCATCCGCGTGGCGGCGTGCGCGGCGTCACCACGGGCGCCGAGCGTCTGAATCTGGACGAGACCACGATCGCCCAGTCCTTCCAGGCTGCCGGCTACGCCACGGGAGCATTCGGCAAATGGCACAACGGCTCGCAGCATCCGTACCACCCGAATTCACGTGGATTCGACGAATACTACGGTTTCACGTCTGGTCACTGGGGAATGTACTTCGACACGGAGATGGACCATAACGGAGAGCTGACGCGCGGGAAGGGCTATATCACCGATGATTTGACCGATCGCGCGATGGGCTTCATGGAGAAGAACAAGGACAAGCCGTTTTTCTGCTACGTTCCTTACAACACGCCGCATTCGCCGATGCAGGTGCCGGACTCCTATTTCCGCAAGTTCGCCGGCAATGATCTTAAGCTGCGGGCAGCGGATCCGAAGCTGGAAGACCTCGATCATACTCGCGCCGCGCTGGCGATGGTGGAGAACATCGATTGGAACGTCGGACGCATGCTTCGCAAGCTCGATCAGCTGCGGCTGGCGCGCGACACAGCGGTTCTCTACTTCAGCGACAACGGTCCGAACGGCTGGCGGTGGAACGAGGGGATGAAGGGCCGCAAGGGAACAGTGGATGAAGGAGGAGTTCGGTCGCCGCTGCTGGTGCGTTGGCCGGGCCGGTTCCGGCCGGGGAAGAGGATTCCGCAAATCGCCGGAGCGATCGATCTCTATCCGACGCTGACGGAACTGGCGGGAGTTCCGGTGACGGCGAAGAAGCCTCTGGATGGCAAAAGCCTGAAGCCGTTGCTGGAGGACGATCCGCGGTTATGGCCGGACCGCATGATCTACTCGCATCAAAACGGGCGGGTGAGCGTGCGGACGCAGCAGTACCGGTTAGATCCCGCAGGGCAGCTGTTCGACATGAAGGCCGATCCGATGCAGAAGAAGGATGTGGCAGGGGAGCAGCCGGAAGTGACGGCGAAACTGAAGAAAGCTGTCGAGGAATGGTCGAAGGAGGTACTGCCGAAGGGGCCCGACGACCGGCCGTTTCCGGTCGGCTTTCACAAGACGACACGGTTGCCTGCGCGCGACGGCGTACCGCACGGGGGCGTGCAACGCAGCGGCCGCGCGCCGAACGCCTCCTTTTTCACGAAGTGGACATCGAAGGAAGACCGCATGACGTGGGATGTCGAGGTGGGCGTTGCGGGGAAGTATGAGGCTGCGATCTATTACGCCTGCCGTAATGGCCAGGAAGGGTCCGTTGTGGAATTGCGGTTCGGCGAGAGCACGGTGCAGACGAAGGTTGCCGCATCGCATGATCCGCCGCTTATCGGCAAGGAGTTGGACCGCGTGGATCGGGGTTCGGAGTCCTATGTGAAAGATTTCAAGCGGCACAGCCTGGGCAGTCTTGATTTGGCAAGTGGGCGCGGGCAGATGGTTCTCCGTGCACTGGAGGTGAAGGGCCAGGAAGTGGCCGAAGTCCGATACCTGGAGTTGGGGCGGGTCTGATCAGCCGGAGGCGGACCCGCCCGGCGCACGAGCGGCGGGAAAGGAGCAACGGCGCCGGCGGCGACCCCGGCTGCCGTGCCGAGGAAAATCCACTGCACCCGAGAGAGCCGGTTCAACCGGCCTGGGCCTCGGGCGGTTTGCTGATGTCGAAGCCTTCCCAACGGGCGATGACCGCTGTGGCCAGGCAGTTGCCGAGAACATTCACCGAGGTGCGTGCCATGTCCATCACCGCATCAATCCCGAGAAGAACGGCGGCGCCTTCCATGGGTAGCTGGAAGGAGGCAAGCGTTCCGGCGAGGATAACAAGAGCGGCGCGTGGCACGCCGGCAACGCCTTTGCTGGTGAGCATGAGAGCGAGCATCATCATTACTTGCTCGCCGACGCTCATGTCGACGCCTGCCGCTTGCGCAACAAAGATCGAGGCCAGCGACAGATAAAGTGTAGTGCCATCGAGGTTGAAGCTATAGCCGGTCGGCAGCACGAAGCCAACGATATGCTTGGGAACGCCGAAGCGTTCCATGTTCTCCAGTGCCACGGGCAGCGCCGCTTCACTGGAGGAGGTGGAAAAAGCGATCAGGAACGGCTCCTTCACCGCATGATAAAAGCGGCGCACGGGAACCCTGGCAATGGCGATCACGGCGCCCAACACTCCGAACACGAAGATCACCTGGGCGACGTACATGGTAACGATCAGTTTTCCGAGACCGAACAACACGCCGAAGCCTTTACTGCCCACCGTAACGGCAATCGCTGCACCGACGCCGACGGGAGCAAGGTACATCACGTACTTGGTGTAGCGGAACATGACTTCGGCGACCGATTCGGCAAAGTGAACCACCGGTTTGGCCTTATCCCCAATCGCGGCGCAAGCGGCGCCGAACAGGAAACAGAAGACGACGATTTGCAGCACTTCGCCTTTTGCCATGGCTTCGAAAATGCTGGCGGGGAAGGTGTGTTCGAGTATGGCGCCCAGTCCCGGCGGTTTGGCGGGAAGGGCAAGCTCTTCCGCGCTTTTCTCGAGGTTCATGCCCGCGCCGGGACGGGTGAGGTTGACCGCCGCAAGGCCCAGCACGAGGGCGATCGTCGTCACGATTTCGAAATAGACAATGGCCTTGACGCCGATGCGGCCCATCGCCATGACGCTGCCGGAACCGGCAATGCCAACCACCAAGGTGCCAAACAACAGGGGCGCGATGATGGACTTGATCAGGCGGAGAAAAATATTGCTGAGCGGATTCAGCTCCTTGGCGACTTGTGGAACCCAGGCGCCAAGGGCAATGCCGGCGGCCATGCCGATAAAAATCCAGGAAGTAATGGAAAGGCGTCTCATCGCTCTCCCCATTTGAGCTTTTGCCGCAGGACATCGAAGTAGAGCAGGCGCGGCGGGCGGATCAGCCTCAATACATAGGAAGAAGCCCGGCAAAAGATACGGTCTTGATGATGAAGAAGCACGCCGAGTTGGCCGTCGACATTCAGATAGGAGGCTTCATCGGGTGCGTGGTTGATGATTTGGATGACTGTGGAATCGGGAACAATGACCGGACGATGCGTTAGCATGTGCGGGCAAATGGGCGTGATGGCAAAAGCGGCCACCTGCGGGAAGACGATGGGGCCTCCGGCCGACAGCGAGTAGGCGGTGGAGCCGGTCGGAGTGGAGACAATCAGTCCATCGGCTTTGTAGGAGCAGACGTAGTGATTATCGACATGGGCCTCCAGGTCGATCATGTGGGCGGAGGGCCTCTTGCTGACGACAACGTCGTTGAGCGCCAGGTAGGAGCCGATTTGCCGGCCGCGCCGCTCCAGTTTGCAATCCAGCATCTGACGGTGCCCGATGCGGTGCTCACCGCGAAGAGCGCGCTCCAGTTCCGGGTAGATCTCATCTTCGGTGATCGCGGTGAGAAAGCCGAGACTGCCGAGATTGACGCCGAACAGAGGGATTTCACGGCCGGCGATCGCCTTGGCCGCGGAAAGCAGCGTGCCGTCACCCCCGAGAACGATGATGAACTGGCAGCCCTCCGGCACCAGTTCACGCACGAGCCCGTCCTCACGACCCAGATAGGAGGCCGTTTCGCGATCATATCGGGCCTGAATGTCCCGCTGCCTGAGCCACTCTATCAAGCCGGGGACAATTCGGTTTCCCTCTGGAATACCCGGCTTGGAGATGATGCCGACGGTGCTAATGTCTTGCATAAAGGAGAAACTCCCGGTTGCCCTCGGCACCCAAAACCGGGCTTTCGATGATATCAGTCCTCAGGCCTAATTGCTCGGCCGCACCGCGGATCTTGGCACAGGCGGCCTGGTGCAAGGCTGAGTCACGGACAATGCCACCCTTGCCGACCTGGTCCTTGCCAACCTCAAACTGAGGCTTGACGAGCAGCACCATTTCGCAACGCTCATCAAGAAGCGGCGGGATGACGGGAACAATCAGCGTGAGGGAAATGAAGCTGACATCGCAGGAGGCGAACTGGCAGGTTTCCCCAATCTCCGCCGGCGCCAAATGACGGGCGTTGATTCCCTCGCGAACGACGACTCTTTCATCCTGGCGCAGCTTCCAATCCAGCTGGCCCGAGCCGACATCGACGGCGTGGACTCGCAAGGCTCCACGCTGTAGCAGGCAGTCCGTGAAGCCGCCTGCCGATGAGCCGATATCGACACAGACCCGGCCGGTGACGTCGATGCGGAAATGATCGAGCGCAGCGGCCAGCTTCTGCCCGCCGCGGCTGACATAAGGCGGGCCAGAGGCCACATCCAGAACAGCCTCCAGAGGAACGCTATGGCCTGGCTTTGCCGCTTTCCGCCCGTCGACGGTAACGGCTCCAGCCAGCACAAGGGCGCGTGCCTTTTCCCTGGACGGTGCTAGGCCGCGATCCACGAGGAGTTGGTCCAGGCGCGCTTTGGGGATCTTCATGCATTGCGCCGTACGATGAGTTCGGCGATCTCCCGAAGAGAGCCCGCTTGGGGGCCGAAAGAGTCGAGCGAAGCGAGCGCTTTCGTTAGCTCCATCTCCGCCATCCGGTGCGACTCGGCGGCTCCGTAGACGGCCGGGAAGGTGATTTTGTGTTGCGCAGCGTCCTTGCCCGCCGTCTTGCCAAGCTGTTCGGAGCTTTGTTCGATGTCGAGCAGGTCGTCGACGATTTGGAAGGCCAGGCCGATATGCTCGCCGTAGCGCGACAAATCGTCCAGCTGCTGCCGGCTGGCGCCGGCACAGATAGCTCCGATGCGTACGCTGGCGCGCAGCAGGGCGCCGGTTTTTGCCCGGTGAATGCGTTCCAGCAGGGAAACCTCCGGCGGCAGACCCTCCCCTTCCAGATCGTGAACCTGCCCGGCGATCATGCCGCCGACCGTTCCGGCAGCGCGTGCCAGCTCCGCCGTCATCTCGATTCTCCGGGAAGCATCCACGGGAAGCTCGGCGAGCACCTGGAAGGCGAGTGTGAGTAAAGCATCGCCTGCGAGAATCGCCATCGCTTCGCCGAACACCTTGTGGCAGGTCGGCCGGCCGCGGCGCAGATCATCATTATCGAGAGCCGGCAAATCATCGTGGATGAGTGAATAGGTATGGACGAGTTCGAGGGAACAGGCCGCTGCTTCCATTCCCGCCGGCGGCGCAGAGATGGCCTCCGCCGCCGCCAGAGCCAGCACGGGACGGATGCGCTTGCCGCCGGCAAAGAGGCTGTAGCGCATCGCCTTGTGAATCGTGACCGGCTCGGCGGATTCCGGCGGCACCAGGCGCTCCAGCTCCGACTGGATGCGTTCACCCTGGCGGCGAAGATAGTCCTGAATTTTCATTGCCGGAACCATGGCAGCGGTTGCTGGCTCATCCCTGTTCCGGCTGAAACGGCGCCGGTGAAACACGATTGCCCTTTTTGAGCAGGATTTCGATTTTCGTTTCGGCCTGCTCAAGGCGCTGGCGGCAGGATTCGCTGAGCGCCATACCCTTTTCGAACAGCTGGAGCGATTCCTCAAGCGGCAGATCCCCGGACTCCAGACGGTTCACGACGCTCTCGAGCTCGGAGAGGTCCGATTCAAAGGTCGCCGGCTTGGGATCCTCGGCCATCGCCATATTTTATCCCACCGGCGGGACCTGAACCCTGTAGCGCACTGCCAGCTTGAGCAGCCCATCCCAGTGACCGCGCTCCAGCGGGATACCGCCACGGCGGCGGTCGTCCTCGGTGCGCCATTCCGGCTCTCCGGCGACAAGAACTTCGTCGTAGCCCGGCGCGGGTTGCGACGACTTGACCATTGTCACGAGCTTACGCACGCGCGCGGTGAACTCCTCGAGGGGCAGGAGCCTGCTGATATCGACCGCCAGGAAGGTCTGGTTCACGCGGAAGGGACGAGTTCGAATGCGAAGACCACCCATCTCGGTGCTCATCGCGCCGCCGCTCAAAACAGCGGAAAGGATCTCGACCATCATGGCAAGGCCGCTGCCCTTGTATCCGCCCAAAGGCATGAGAGCGCCGGACAGAGCTGCTTGGGTTGAGGTGGTGGGGCGGCCGTCTGAGTCCATCGCCCAGCCTTGAGGGATTTCGGGCTCGCCGAGAATGTTGGCCTTGTAGATCTTTCCCATGGCAACAGTGGTGGTGGCCATATCGAGCAGCCAACTGCCGCCATCGGGACCAGGCAAGGAGACACAAATGGGATTGGTTCCCCAGCGCGGTTCCCGGCCCTGCCAGGGCGCCACGCTGGGAGAAGCGTTGCAGAAGATCATCGCCAGGCAGCCCTCGGAAGCGATGCGCCGGCCCCACCACGCAGCGGCGCCAAAGTGGTTGGATTCGCGCGCGACGACGAAACCAGTGCCATGCTCGCGGGCAAGCCGCACGGCATGAGAACAGCAGGTTTCCGCGATCACTTGGCCCAATCCATTCATACCGTCATAAAGCATGACGGTGCCGGACTCGGAAATCACACGGCCCACGGCGGCCGGGTCGACGCGTCCTCCGTCGACCTGGTCCATGTAAAAAGGAAGAAGCTGCACGCCGTGAGAATCCACGCCACGCAAGTTGGCGGCAACCAGCGAATCTGCGAGCAAGGAGGCCGCCGCTTCCCCGATTCCCCCGGCGCGCGCGATTTGAAAGACGAAGTCCCTCAGGACAGCGTCCTGCACCAAGATGTGACTCATTGCTTGAGGTACTTCTTGATGTCGGGCGCAAGAAGTTTTTGTGTTTCCTGCTTCTCAAGATCGGCTCTTGTCACCACCACGGCTTGGAGGTCCATCCGCTTTGGCGGTTCCTGTCCGCTTAGTTTCTGATGGATGGTCTTCACGCCCTCATAGCCCATTTTGAAAGGGTCCTGAACCACCATGGCGTCGATGACTCCGGCTTTCAGGTCCTCGATCATGGCCTCGTTGGAATCGAAGGCAACCAGTTTGATCTTGCCCTGCACGCCGCGCCCTTTGAGAGCGAGAGCGGTTCCGCTGCAACTGGGTTCGGTAGAGCAGAAGAAGCCGTCGAGGTCCGGGTGAGCGGTGAGGATGTTCTCGGCGGCAGCCATCGATTTGGCGCGGTCGGACATGCCGAACTGGCGCTGAACGACAGCAATGCCTGGGAACTCCTTGGCGATGACTTCATCAAAGCCTCGTTCGCGATCTGTGGTGGAAACGCTGCCGGGCACATGCATCACCAAGCCTACCTTTCCCTTGCCGCCGAGGAGTTCACCCAGTTTGCGCCCCCCCATGCGGCCCGCTTCCTGGTTGTCCGTTGCGACGTAGCTCATGTAGTTTGTGGAGTCGAGTCCGGAGTCGAAGACGGTGACGGGAATGCCGGAGTTAGTGGCGCGCTCGACGACGCCGACGAGAGCCTTGCGATCGGAGGCGGCGATGACGATGCCGTCCACGCGGCGGGCGATCATCGAGTCGACAATTTGGATCTGGCGGCTGTAGTCGGTCTCCTGTGCCGGAGCGTTCCAGAGTATTTCGCGGCCGAACTCCTCGCCAGCTGCCATGGCTCCGGCCTGCACAGTGAGCCAGAAAATGTGAGTGGCGCCTTTGGGAATGACGGCGATCTGCTTCTTTTTCGAGCCGCCGCAGGAGGCTAGAAAAACGAAGGCGATAGCAACCATGAGAGCGCGTTTCATTGAGCGCACCATCCTCCGTCGATCAGGATGTCCGTACCGGTGATGAAGCCTGCTTGCTCGGAGCAGAGGAATCGAGCCAGCGCGCCCACTTCTTCCACTTTGCCCCAGCGGCCGACGGGGATCTTGGAAATGAACTGGGCGTTGATCTCCGGGTTCTGCATGAGCGAAGTATTCATCTCGGTGCCGAAGGGCCCGGGGCTGATGCCGACGACGGTGATTCCTTCGGAGGCGAGTTCGAGAGCCAGCGCACGGGTGAGGCCGAGCAGCGCGGTTTTGGAAGAAGAGTATGCGGTACGGCCCGGGATGGAGACGTGACTCATGATGGAGGTCATGTTGATGATGCGCCCGTAGCCGGCGCCCTTCATGTGGGGAACAAACGCCCGGCACATGAGGAAGACGCTGGTGAGATTCGTGTTTTGCACCCGATTCCACTCCTCCAGCGTGAACTCGGTGATGTTCTTGCGGATGTTGATGCCGGCGTTGTTGATCAGGATGTGCACATGGCCGAACTTGGCGGCGACATCCTTTTCGAGTTGGGAGACCTGCGCTTCGTCGGTGATATCGGCGGTCCAGACCTCGGCTTTTCCGCCCGCGCTACGGACGGCCTGGGCGGTCTCTTCGAGTTTTTCCTTGTCTCGCGCGACGAGTGCGATGGAGGCGCCGTCTGATGCCAGCGCCAACGCCATTGCCTTGCCGAGTCCCCGGCTTCCACCGGTGATGAGCGCGACTTTTCCTTCCAGTGTCTTAGTTGGCATGATTGCGTTTCTTCTCCTGATCGATAGTAAGTCTCAGTCTCAGCCTCGGCGGGCAAGCGCAAGGATCGTGTCGGCGACGCGCTGCGGCTGATCGATGCCTGTCATGGAAAGCCTGCCGGTCTCCCCGGCGGTTTCCAGCGTGAGGTCGCCGAGACCCATCAGCCGCTGCGCCACGCTCTGTTCCACACGGACATCTTGTATTTTGCCCAACTCCAGGGTGCGCGTGGAGCGTGACAGCATCCCCTCCTGATAGCGCAGTTTTCCCTCCTCGACGAGGAGCGTTTTGAAGCGGTGGGCGAGGTGCTGCTTGGCGGAGACTCCGGCGATGAGAAAGGGAATCCCCAGGAGAAGGTAGATTCCCGGGTTGCCGCTAGCCAGGGCATAGGCGGCCGCCGCCAAGGCCAGGAGCGCGGAGACAATGTAGCCGAACTTCACCATTTTCGTGCTGGGACGAACAACCAGATCCGCCATGACTTTTTAGAATAACCCGAAGCCCCCGTCCGGGGGGCTTGTTCGGAATCCAAAGGGGAAGTTAAGATCGTATGACGTAAGGAGGCAACTACATGAACATCGCACTTGTGTCCAGGTTTGTGCTGCCGGCGCTGCTGGCCACGGCTTGCCTGGGCGCGGACTTCACCTACACAGACCAGACGGAAATCACCGGGGGATCGATGAAGTCGCTTATGAACCTGGCGGCGCGGTTTTCCAAACAGGCGGGCGCCCCGATCACGACGGTGCACCGGTACAAGGATCACCGCATGGGCACATTCACCGGGGACCAGGTGAATATCACCGATATTCAGGCGGAAACGATCACCATGATCGACACGAAGAAGAAAGAGTACTCGGTGATCACCTTCGCCGAAATGGCCGAGGCGATGAAGGCGATGATGGCGAAAATGAGCGGCGCCAAGAAGCCCGCCAAATCGGACGTAAAGATGGAATGGAAGATCAGCGCGGACAACACGGGTAAGACCAAAGAGGTGGCCGGGGTCAACGCGAAGCACACCATTCTGAAGATGCAGGCTCAGGGGACCGATCCGCAAAGCGGCCAATCAGGAACGATGGCGATTGCCACCGACATCTGGACCGGCAAAGTGCCCGGCTATGAGACGGCGCAGAAGTTCAACATGGAACTGGGCAAGAAGTTGATGGTTTCGGCGAACGTGAATCCGATGATGGCCGCTCAACTGGGCGAATCGATGATGAGCGGGATGGGCGAAGTGGCGAAGAAGATGTCGGAGCTGGATGGCATGCCACTACAGTCGGTAACGCGGATGGGCATGGGGAATGTACCGCCGGCTTCGGAAGCTCCCACCGCTGCCGCAGCTCCGGAATCACAGGGACCAACCGCGAAGGAGGCACTCGGAGGCGCGTTGAAAGGGCTTGGCGGCTTTGGGCGCTTCGGCCGGAAGCAGCCTAAAGCGGAAGAGCCGCCACCGGCGCAGCCGCCGGAGGCCAATCAGGCAGCCGCGTCGGGGATCCTCATGGAGACCACCACCACGGTGATGTCGTTCTCATCGGAGGCGATCGATCCGTCGCTGCTTAGCGTGCCGTCGGGCTTCAAGCAGGTGGAACACCCGATGAAGAAGATGCGGTAGCGGTCAGAAGCAAAAAGAGCCGGGTCCTCCCACATCGAGAACCCGGCTTTCCGTTGTGAAGAGCTGAGACTAGCGTGCGTCGGCCGCGGTAACCAATTCCTCTTTGTCCCTCTTCTTCTCCTTCCAATCACGGAAGGAAACTGTGTTCTGCTGGTGGTACCTTTCCATGAGGTGATCCGTTTCCAGATAGATCACGCCGCCTTTCTTCTCGCGTTGAGCCTTCCAGTCCGTGATCACGTCCATAGCCGCATGATCGACGTAGCCGAGCCGGCCGAAGTGGATGTGGACCTCGCCGTGGAACGGGACCGCATCGAGAGCGTCGGCCAGCGCCGGCAGCCGGAGAAAGGTAGCGGCACCCTCCAGATGCAGATCGACGCGGTTCTTACTCGGGTCGTGGTCAGTGCGGATGGACAGGTGAGTCATCATGTAGATGAGCTTGACGGCAGAGAGAACCAAGCCCACAACGATGCCAGTCAAAAGGTCCTGAACCACAATGACGGTCAGGGTGGCGCCGTAGATTCCAACGGGAAGCCAGCCGTATTGACGCAGCAATTTGATGTTGGCGGGATTGACGAGCTTATAGCCTGTAAATACGAGGATGGCGGCAAGGCTGGACGTGGGAACCAGTTTGAGGATGAAAGGCGCGAAGACAACCAGCACAAGCAGCCAGACTCCGTGCATGATGGCCGAGGCGCGGGTCTTGCCGCCCGACATCACGTTTGCGGTGCTGCGGACGATCACGCCGGTCATCGGCAGCGCGCCCGCCAAGCCGCATAGGACATTCCCGAGCCCTTGGGCCACGAGTTCCTTGTCGTACTTGGTCTTCTCCCCGCTGTGCATTTTGTCCACGGCGGTGGCGCTGAGCAACGTTTCGGCGCTGGCCACGAAGGCGGTTGCAGCCACCGAAACGAGAACGCTTCCCTCCAGCAGTTTGCCCATCGTCTCCAACGTCGGCCAGTTGATGGCGTCGGCGAGGTTATCCGGCAGGGAGATGTATTGAATCGGGAGTTTCCAAATGGCGGCGATAGCCGTGGCGACAATCACGGCAACCAGTGAGCCAGGGATCTTCTTAAGACCACCCTTAGCGAACTGGTTCCAGCCGACCAGCACAATCAGGGTTCCCAAACCGATCATTCCCGCGATATGGTGGCTGCTGCCGTCTAGCGGCCACACGCCCTTGTAGATGGATTCGGGAATGGAGATCAGGTTGGCGAGCCCGTTGCCGCGCGGCTTGTCGTCGACCATGACGTGGAATTGCGCGGCGGCGATCAACACGCCGATACCGGCCAGCATGCCGAAGATCACGGCAGGCGCAATAGCGCGGAACAACTGCCCGAGACGCAGCGCCCCGGCGGCCAACTGGATGAATCCGGCCGCCAGCACGATTGGTCCGAGCATGGAAATCCCATGCTGCTGCACGATCTCGAACACCATCACCGCCAGCCCGGCCGCCGGACCGCTGACCTGAAGCGGACAGCCGGCAAGAAATCCGACGACGATGCCGCCGACGATGCCGGTGATGAGACCCGCCGCAGGCGGAACTCCGGAAGCGATGGAGATGCCCATGCACAAAGGCAGGGCGACGAGAAAGACAACGATCGAAGCGGGAAAATCGGCCGATAGCCTCTCGCTCCAGCTCATACCTTACCTCCTGCAAATGCGAGCTTTTCCGGCTCGGAGCTCTCCGTCACCGCAACGAAAGCACCTTTCTGGTGGTGATAAGCGGTCACCTGACCTGTGCCAATGTGATAAATCCAGCCATGCAGCCGTAGCCGGCCGGCCTGCAAGGCGCCCGCCACCGAGGGATGCGTCTGGATGTTGCGCAACTGGGCCAGCACGTTTTGCTCGGTAAGCGTAATTAGTTTTTCCTCTTCGCTGAGGTGGGAGAAGTTCTCCACGACAACGGCCCGTGCCGCATCGCCGTGATGCAGCCATGCAGCGACACTCTTCAACGAGGCAACCTTGTCCGGGTAGAGGACTCCCTTCATCGCGCCGCAATCAGAGTGGCCGCAGATGATGACGTCCTTTACCTTCAGTGCGCTGACGGCATATTCGATCGTCCCGGTTACGCCGCCGATCGCCTGCCCGTAGGCGGGAACGATGTTGCCTGCGTTGCGGATAATGAACAGCTCACCCGGCTTGGTTTGTGTGAGCAGAGTCGGCGCAATCCGGGAATCCGAACAGGTGATGAACAACACCTCCGGACTCTGACCGGTTGCCAGCTGACTAAACAGTTCCTCGTGAGACGGAAACACTTCTTTCTGGAACTTGACAAGACCTTCAATGATCTTCTTCATTGGCGAAACCTCCTGAACCTGGAATGGTAATAGTTAGACTACGCATGAACGTCTGGCGTGAATGGGGCTTCTCGCCTGAGTTCACCGAATTGTGTGTCGGTTAGAGGGTAGAGACTGGCGGGGGCCGCTGCCGGTTGGGGAAAAAGAGGCGCCCGGCAGGGATGCGGTCGACCACATCAGAGTAGATGAGGACCGCGGAGAACTGTGGAGCCAGGATGGCGTCCGCCTGGGTTGCTGCCGCCCCGCATGAACTGCCGGCTTCCGCCGACCCCGGTTGCTCCGAGTCCTGAGTCTGATCGAGGCGGATTGCTGCTGGTTCATGACCCTCGTCGGAATCCCGATACTGGCAGGAGCTTGCGACGGCACGAACGGGGGATTTCCGAACCAGGCGTTGACTCTGCAAGCGCGCGGCACTGGCTGAAACACACAAACAGAGCACGACGGCAAGCAGCGAAAGGCGCTGCAGTACTCCCGTGATGGTGGAGTGCGGTTGATTCATGGAACGCGCCTAGCGGGTGAACCCTGTAGCAGGCTCCC
>VFZE01000028.1 GCA_016871315.1 Acidimicrobiia bacterium
CGTCCGGTGGTGGTATGGTTTTTGGCCGGTGCTCGGCGGCCTGCGGCCGCCTGCGCTCCGGCTGGTTGGATGGTTTTCAACCCCAGCGACTCTCATTGGATTTGGTACATACAATGGGGGCAGGTCAGTCCGACTCCTGATGTTGCTGCAAGAGCATAGCAGTAGGCTGGGTCGTCGAGGTATTCAAATCAGATATACTCAAATGTCCAATATGACGTTCTCCGAGGGAGCGATGGAATTCGAGTGAAGGAGAAGCTATGGTATCGATTATAATTGCTGCCTAGGCACAACTCCGCCTCAAAAGGGCTCTATCGCAGAATGTGTGGGTGCGGCGCAGCGCCCAGGCCCTTGGACGACGGGCCGGGCAGACGCCCCCTTTCCCTCCTCAACAATCCTTCCAGAACGGTTCTCGCCGTCAAGGGTTCGCTACGCCGCGCTCAAACCCGCGCGCCCTTGACCGCTCCGAGCCGTTCCGAACCGCATCCTGAGAAGAGGGAAAGGGGGTTGAACACTACCTAGAGAAGCGTCTGGACTTCCCGCGAGACCTCTTGATGAACAGCAAGAGCCGTTTTTTTTCCTCCTCCGTCCAGCCGGCCTGGTCGGGCTCGACCGGCCGCTGGCGGCAGATCCGCTCGTTCAGCGCGGTCAACTCCGAGATCAGCGAATGAAAGCGGTGATACTCGCTTACTGCTGCTCCATGATCTGCCGCACCCGCCGTTCCACTCTCTCGGCTTCCTTGTCCTGATTCGAACCGCGCAGCGAGGCCGTGTAGCCGGCGAGCGACGTCGCTACTTTCGGGTGCGATGCGCCGTAGCTTGTCTCGTAGATTCCGCTCGCCTTGCGGAAATAACGTCCCGCCTCGGTATAGCGTCCCTGCATCTGGCAGCTCAACCCTGCCATGTGACTTAGATCGGCGATGCCCGGGTTCGCCGGCCCCAGCATTCTCTCGCTCGTATCCAGCGCCCTCGTGAAAAACTGCTCCGCTCCCCGGTACTTCTCCTGCATGTAGAAAAGCGCCCCCAGGTTCCTCATGATGTTAACCGCCTGCAAGCTGTCGGGGCCTGCTTTCCGCTCGATGATCTCCAACGCCCGCCGGTACAGTGGCTCGGCCTCGGCGCGCTTCTCCTGCCCCATTCGAATATCCGCCAGGTTGTTCAGCGCCGCCGCCACGTTCGGGTGCGTTTCTCCGTGAACCCTTTCCCAGATCTTCAGACACCGCTCCATCATCGCGGCCGCTTCCTCGTAATTCCCCTTCACGCGCATCAGCGTTCCCAGATTATTCAAGTTAGTTGCCACCAGTGTGTGGTCCGGTCCGAACGTCTTTTCCCGGATCGCAAGCGACGTCCGGTAGAACCGCTCGGCCTGCTCCAGATCCCCCTGGTCCTGCAGCATCGCCGCGTAGTTGTTCAGCGCACTGGCAAACTCCGGATGCTCCTCACCCAGCGCCCGCTGCCGGATCTCCAGCGCCCGCAGGTAAAGCGGCTCCGCTTCCGTGTAGCGCTGCTGCACGCGGTACAACTCCGCAAGATTGTTCAGGGAAACTGCCACTTGCAGATGTTGCGCGCCAAGGCTCGATTCCTGTAGTTTCAACGCCCGCTGTTGCGAGGATTCCGCCTCCGTCAGTTGGCCTTTCTCCTGTTGCAGAACTCCGATCGCATTCAACGCGTTCGCCAATTGCACCGGGGCGTGCACCACCGCGCTCTCGCGCATCTGGAGTGCCCGCCGGTAATACTTCTCGGCTTCCTCCAGCCGTCCCAACTGCCGGCTCAACTCACCGAGGTTGTTCAGGCAGGCCGCCACTCGTTCATCGTCCTCTCCCAGCGTTGTCTCCCAAATCTTCAGCGCGCGCAGATAAAGCGGCTCGGCATCGGTGAATCTTCCCTGGATGTGATAATGAGCGGCAAGATTGTTGTAGCTCTTCCCCCGCCGCGGATCCGTCTCCGGGAGCTTCTCGGCTTCCGCCACTGCCTTCAGGTACAGGGGCCCGGCTTCCCGGAATTTGCCCTCCGCTTGCAGCCGGTTCGCTTTCAGCAGATTGCTCTCGATGGGATCCTGGCTCCGGGCTTGAACCGTTGTTCCCAGTAGAGACACTACACACAGGGCCACCCATCGGAGGGTGGCCGGCTTTTTGCCGGTCGTCATTTGAGTTCCCTCGCTTGTTAGCTACTACGACGCGAGCGCTGCAATTGTTCCGGAAAGTCCTTTTCCTCTGCTTGCCTGCTGCGATTTTGGACGCACATCAGCCCGGATCGTCTTGCCGGGAACTCGTAAATTTTTAGCCCGCGATCGCCATCGCGTCGATCTCGATACGCACATCGCGCGGCAGCCGCGCCACCTGCACCGTCGCCCGCGCCGGAGGATTCGATGGAAAATAGCCCGCGTAGATTTCGTTCATCTTCGGGAATTCACTCATGTCCGCCAAGTAGACCGTCGTCTTCAGCACCGCGTCCATTCCGCTGCCGCACGCATCCAGCACCGCTTGCAGATTATCCAGCACGCGCCTCGTCTGCTCTTCGATGCCGCCCTCCACAAGCTGACCTGTCGCCGGATCCAGCGGAATCTGACCGCTCAGATACGCGATCCCGTTGTGCACCACCGCTTGCGAATACGGCCCGATCGCCTGCGGAGCCTTCTCCGTGCTGACTAGCTTCTTCATTTTTCCGATTCTCCCATCTCCAGCGTTCCCACTAGCTCACTCACTTGCGCGATCCTTTCGCGTTTCAAGAACTCCTCCAACTCCCTGCTGATCCGCGACACCGCTCCGGGCTCGGCGAAGCTCGCCGTTCCCACCTGCACCGCCGACGCTCCCGCCACCAGAAACTCCGCCGCATCCTCTCCGCTGATGATCCCTCCCAGCCCGATCACCGGAATCCGCACCGCCCGCCACGCCTCATGCACCATCCGCAGCGCGACCGGCTTGATCGCCGGCCCGCTCAATCCACCGAACCCAGCTCCGATCCGCGGCTTCCGGCTCCGCGCATCCACCGCCAGCGCGATAAACGTGTTTACCAGCGATACCGCCGCCGCGCCCGCATCCTCGGCTGCTTTCGCCAGCGGCTCGATCTTAGCCACGTTCGGCGATAGCTTCACAATCACCGGCCGCCGCGCGATCGCCCTCACCCGCCCCACCAGCTCCGCGAGCATCCCTGCATCGCTCGAAAAAAAGATCCCGCCATGTTTTGTGTTCGGGCACGATACATTCAATTCATAGCCTGAAAGTCCCTCGGCCTCCTCCAGCACCCCAACCACCTCGCAGTAGTCCTCCACCGCGTATCCGAACACGTTCGCGAAAACCGCCACCGGCAGCTCGGCCAGCCGCGGCAGCTTCTCCCGCACAAACGCTCGCACGCCGATATTCTGCAATCCCACCGAGTTCATCATCCCCGCCTCGGTTTCCCATAGCCTCGGCGGAGCGTTCCCGGCCATCGGCTCCTTCGACAATCCCTTCACAACCACACCGCCCACGTGATTCCAATCCAGCAGACCCTCCATCTCCACACCATACCCGCACGTTCCCGATGCCGCCATTACCGGGCTCTTCATCTGGATGCCGCACAGGTTGGTCGTTAATCTGCCGCTGCTCATTCCCGTTTGTTTGCCGCCCAAGCCACCGCAGCACAGTCTAGCAAAGACGCCACCCGGCCCGAGCACTGCACGGCGGACTAGCAGCGAATCCGGACCTATCTAAGGCTAATCCCTCATAGTAGTTTGGCCTCGATTCACCTAAAAATGAGGTATGCCATCGGGCCCCACCAAAGGCCGCTCTCGAGCCCTGCTTCAGCCCGTGCGCAGCTCGCTTGCCCGCAAGTACACCATTTTCACTGCGTTACTGCTCGCCTGGGTCACCTTTATCTTCTTCGCCTATGACATGGACCGGCAGAACATCAACCTCGGCAAGGCGGCCTTGTTGGGTATCGCCGTTCTGATGGTTGCCGGCGCCATTTCCCGCTATACCAATCATCTGATGGCCAGGCCGCTCACCAACCTCCAGAAAGGCATTTCCGGCGTCCGCGAAGGCCGTCTGGAGACCATCCGAGTCAGCCACACCGGCGATGAGATTGAATACCTCGGTGACAGCCTCAACGCGATGATCGAGGCGCTTCAGGCCTCCCGCAGCGAGGTCCGCGAGCATCAGCAACTGCTGGAACAGCGCATCCGGCAGCGCACCGAGGCTCTCGAAGAGGCCACGCAGAAAGCCTTCTCCGTAAGCCGCGCCAAAAGCGAATTCCTCGCCAACATCTCCCATGAGTTGCGCACCCCGATGAGCGGTGTGCTCGGCATGATCGACATTGTGCTCGATTCCCAACTCGGCGCCGACCAGCGCGAAAACCTGGAAACCGCCAAGGGCTGCGCCAACACCCTGCTCGCCTTGCTCAACGACATTCTTGATCTCTCCAAGATTGAAGCCGGCAAGATGATGCTCGAGCGCATTCCCTACGACGTACGCGCGGTGGCGCAGGACTGCGTCAAGAGTCTCGCGCCGCGATGCCGCCAGAAAGGCATCGCTATCCGCGCCGAGGTCGACCCAAGCATCCCCGCCCAGTTGCTCGGCGATCCGCTCCGCGTCCGCCAGATCCTCACCAACCTTCTGAGCAATGCCGTGAAATTCACGGAGCGCGGCGGTGTCGTGCTCAGGGCCGGCGCCCGGGAATCCACCAACCCCAACCTGCTGCTTTGTTTCGAGGTCGCCGACACCGGCACCGGCATTCCCAAGGACAAGCAGTCCGCCATATTCGAGGAGTTCACCCAGGCCGACGGCAGCATCAGCAGAAAGTACGGCGGCACGGGGCTCGGCCTCGCCATCACGCGCCGTCTGGTGGAAATGCACAGCGGCTCCATTCGGGTGGAAAGCGAGCCCGGCCGCGGCAGCACCTTCTTCGTCGAACTCTACGCCGAGCTTCCCGCTGCGACTGCCGCTTCCAACCAGCCAACCCTCACTCAGGCAGCGCTACGCAAACCCAGGGCCGCCGCCAAACGTTACCGCATCCTGGTTGCCGAGGACAATCTCGTCAATCAGAAAGTGGTCTCCACCGTGCTCACCAAGCACGGTTATGGCGTGCAGCTTGCCGGCGACGGCCGCCAGGCCCTGCAGCACCTGGAAGAATCTCGTTTCGACCTTGTCCTGATGGATGTCCAGATGCCGGGCCTCGACGGGATTCAGGCCACAAGGCATATCCGCGGGAATCCCAAGTATGCCGACCTGCCCGTGATCGCGATGACCGCGCACGCCATGAACGGAGACCGGGAACGCTGCCTCGCCGCCGGGATGAACGGATATCTTTCCAAACCCGTTTCCCCGGCTCACCTGCTTGATGTCATTGCCAGTCATTTGCGCGTTTGGGAAAACACCGATCCCTCTCCCGCACCTCCCGATCTGCCCAACCCCATCGACAGCCAGCTCGCGCGAAGGATCTTGGAAGACGACAACCGCCTCATCTCCGGCATGGCCTCGCTCTTCATTCAGCTCGCGCCCGAGCGTATGCAGAAACTCAACGCCGCCGCCGTCCGCATGGACGCCACCGCCTTGCGGTCCCTCGCGCAAAAAATGGCCCATGCCGCCGAGCGCATCGCCGCCATGGAAGTTGTCCGCTGTTCACACCAACTCGTCGAAATCTCTTCTTCCGGCAACTTCCAGTCCATCCAGGACCAGATCCTCAAGCTCGAGCACGAGATTACTCGCTTGGATTCCCACGTCCGCTCCCGTGTCGAGCAGTCGCGTGATCTCGCACTCCCGCCCAGCTCCGTCAGAGCCGTCCCGCCGCCTCACGTGCCAACTGCCAAAGCCTGACCAGGTCCTCCTTCTCCGTGCCGTAATTCCCAATCGCCACACGCAACACCTTCTTCCCCTGAACCTGCCCCGGTGAAAGAAACGCCTTGCCTGACTGGTTGATCTCCTCCAGCAACTTCGTATTCTGCTCATCGGCGCCGCGATACCGCATACACACCAGCGAAAACAGCACCGGCGCCATCACCTCGAACCTCTCGTCCTGCTCCACCCATCCCGCGAACTCCCGCGCGATCTCCATGTGCCGGCGGATGATGCACGCCAGCCCTACCCGCCCATAACTCCTCATCACGAACCAAAGTTTCAGCGCACGGAACCGCCGCCCCAACGGCACCCCGTAATCCATCATGTTCACCGCCCGGGGGTCCTCCTCCGTCCGCAAGTACTCCGGCACCAGGGAGAAGGCCCGCCGGACAATCTCCGGCCGCCGCGTGTAGAACACGCTGCAATCCACCGGCGTCAGCAGCCACTTGTGCGGATTCACGACCATCGAATCGGCGCGCTCTGATCCCGCCATCACATGCCGCATCTCCTCCACAATCGCCGCCGAGCCTCCATACGCCGCGTCCACGTGCAGCCAGATGCCGTGCCGCTCTGTGATCCCGGCAATCTCCGGCACCGGATCGATTGCGGCCACTCCCGTCGTCCCCACCGTCGCCACCACGCAAAACGGCTTCAACCCCGCCGCCTTATCCGCCCGGATCGCCTCCTCCAGTGCATCGGCCCGCATCCGGAACTTCTCATCCACGGCGATCTTCCTCACTCGCTCCTGCCCGATCCCCGCCGCCACCGCGCCCTTCTCCACCGAAGAGTGCGCCTGTTCGGAACAATACAGCGTCAGCTTCTCCCAGTTGCCCCGCCCCCGCTCCTCCGGCGCAGCCATCTCCCGCGCCGCCATGATCGCATGCATAGTCGCCGTCGACGCCGTGTCGTAGATCGTCCCGAACAACCCCGCCGGCAATCCCATCCACTGCCGCAGCCAGTCCAGCGTCACTTGTTCCAGTTCCGTCGCCGAAGGCGAACTCTTCCACACCATGCCGTTCACGTTCAACGCCGCCGTCAGCAGCTCCCCCAGGATTCCCGGCCCCGATCCGCTGGTCGCAAAGTACGCCATGAAGCCCGGATGGTTCCAATGCGTCATCCCCGGCACGATCAGCCGCCGGAAATCGGCCAGGATCAGATCCATCGGTTCGCCATGCTCGGGCCCCGACGGCGGCAGTGCATCCGCCACTTCCCCCGGCCTCGTCCGCGCCAGCACCGGATAATCCCGTATCGAGGCGCGAAAGTCCGCGATCCAATCCACCACTTCATGCCCAAATCGGCGAAACTCTTCCGGCGTCATGCATCTCAGTGTAGCGTGGCATCAAATATCCTCCACCGCCGCCCGCAACAGCTCCGCCACGCTCCACGCCTGCGCGATGCATCCCCGCGCATGGTGCGGTGCGTCAGCATCGAAAATCTCCGACACCTGCCCCAATCCTGCCTCTTCCAGATGTCCGGCAAACTCGTCCAGCCAAAGCCTCGCTTGCGCCCGAGCCTCCGCGCTCCCATCATGCACCCGCACATACGCCTTTACAAACGGACCCAGCAGCCACGCCCAGACGGTTCCCTGATGATAGGCCGAATCCCGGCTCCACACATCGCCCTCATACCGCCCCCGGAAGCGCGAATCAAACGGCGACAAACTCCTCAGCCCCATCGGCGTCAACAGCTCCTCCTGAACCGACCGCACCACCATCGCCGCCCGCTCCCCGGTCAGAATCGGGTGACCCAGGCTCACAGCGAGAATCTGGTTCGGCCGCATCGTCGCGTCGGCCGCATCCCTATCCACCACGTCATGCAACCTCCCGGGCCCGTCGTTCCAGAACCGCCGCTCGAAACTCCCGCGCGCCCGCTCCGCCATATCGCGATAGGCCGCCGCCTCCTCCGCGCGCCCGTAACTGGCCGCCAGTTGCGCCATCACGCACAGCGCGTTGTACCATAGCGCCTGCACCTCCACCGGCTTTCCGCGCCGCGGCGTCACCACCCAATCGCCCACCTTCGCGTCCATCCACGTCAGTTGCACACCCGGCTCGCCGCATTCCAATAGTCCGTCGGAGTCCATCTGGATCCCGTACCGCGTCCCGCGCACGTGCCAGTCGATGATTGACTCCATCGATGGATAGATCTGCTCCGCTACAAACGCGCTATCGCCCGTGTAGGCAAGAAACGCGCGCACCGCCTCGAAGAACCACAGCGTCGCGTCCACCGTGTTGTACTCCGGCTTCTCGCCTGCATCGGGAAACCGGTTCGGCAACATCCCTTGATCGACAAACTCCGCATACGCTCTTAAAATGTCGCGCGCCACGCCGAAACGCCGCGTCACCAGCGTAAGCCCCGGCAGCGCGATCATCGCATCCCGGCCCCAGTCTCCGAACCACGGATACCCCGCGATAATCGAATGCAAATCTCCCCGCGCCACGATGAACTGATCTGCCGCGGCCATCAGCCGCATCACCAGTTGGCCATCACACGGAGCCTCGATCTCCTTCCTCCGCGCCAGCTCCTTCTCCCGCAACCGCGCAGCCTCCGCCGCATGGCGCTTCTGCGTGGAAGCGATCACCGCCGCCTCTCCTCCGGCAGGCAGCCGGTACGTCATGATCACAGGGTTGTACAGGTCCTCCTGAGAATCCAGTCCCCGCTCCTGTTCCCGCGCATACTCGAAGTTGTAATACCAGCGGCCCGCTGCTTCCACCGCGGGGCCGTTGTGCCCCACGTATAGCGCCGGCATCCCTGCATACGGCGCAAAGCGGAGCACTTCCCCCTCTGCCTTCCACGATCCATCCAGCGCTGGATTACTGTGCGTCGTCGCATGGTAATCGCGAAAGGCCAGCAGCGGCCGCAGCTCCAGCACGCACTCCCGCCCTCTCACCGCATACTCCACCACCGTCGTGTTCTCCCCGTGCACCATGAAGACGCGCTTCTCCAGTTCCACGTCCTCCACCTCGTACACAAACACCGGAAACGGATCCAGCCGGAACTCTTTCAGGAACAAATGCCCAGCCGGATGCACAACTCCCGGATACCGGTTGCAGCCGAGCTCATACCGCCGCTCCCCCACCACCAGCGTCTCCTCGAATTTCGCGAGCAGCACCTGCCGCCCCAGCGGCGGCTTCGTCGCCGCCACCAGCAGCCCGTGGTACCGCCGCGTGTGCATCCCCGCCACCGTTCCCGAAGCGAACCCTCCCAGTCCGTTCGTCTCCAGCCACTCCCTGGATGAAGACTGTTCGAGATCGCGGCAAACCTCCCTGCCCAATGCGATCATGCGCGTTCCCTTTCTTTCCCCAGTACAGCACGATTTTTCCTGCGTGCCATAATACTTGCATGGCGCTTACAAACCGACGGTCCTTTCTTCAATCCGCCATCGCCGGCGCCGCACTCTCCGCCGCCGCTCCGGCTCCCGCACAGACACGCAACCAACAATCCGGCATGGCCTACCGCAAACTCGGCCGCACCGGCATGATGATCTCCGAGGTGGTCTCCGGAGGTGATCCCATCCGCAGTGATAACTACGACCATCTCAATCTCGCCCTCGAAATGGGTCTCAACTATCTCGACATGGCCCCCGCCTACGGCCGCGGCGATTGTGAAACCGCCTATGGCAAACTGCTCGCCCAGTCCCCCGGCCGCCGCGACAAAGTCTTCCTCACCACCAAAATCTCCGGCTTCACCAACATCCGCAACCAGATGTATAAGGAGATCTTCGATGGCCTCCCCGCCGACAAGCAGGCCCCCATCCTCAAGCGCGCCGAAGAAATGAAACAGGCCCGCTTTGTCGAAAAACCCGGCTACTTCCTCGAATACTATCCCGGCCAGCGCAACCAGATCGGGCCCGCTTACCTGAGCAACGCCATGCAGCAGGACTACGCCCACAAAGTGGACGGCAGCGCCAAGTTCCGCGACTTCATGTTCACCTCCGTCGAAGACAGCCTGAAGCGTGTCGGCGCCGATCACTTTGACCTTGTGATGTGCCCGCACGGCGCTTGCACGCCCGAAGAGCTCGACATCCCCGAGATCCTCGAAACCTTCCGCAAACTCAAGCAGCAGGGCAAGGTCCGCTACCTCGGCGTCACCTCGCACACCGATCCCGGCGGCATCGTGCGCAAAGCCACCGCGCTGGGCCACTACGACGCCTGCATGATCGCCTATAACGTAATCAATGGCGGCTACCTGGAACAGCCCATCGCCGAAGCGGCCGCCAAAGGGGTCGGCATCATCGGCATGAAAGTCGCCATGAGCGTCGCCACCCACCACAAATCGCTCCAGCCGGTTCCCCAGTGGCGCATCGACAAGGTCGAACGCATCGTGCCCGGCGACATGAAGGCGCCCATGAAAGCCTATCTCTGGGCGCTGCAAAACCCCAACATCTCCGCCGTCATCTCCAATCTTTGGGATAAGACCTATATCAAGGAGAACCTGTCGATCGTAGGCAAGAAAGTCCAACTGCAATCGGCCTGACCCACGGGCCATGAGCCCCGCCACCATTCGAGCCATCCTTGCCGCCGCCTTCCTCAGCGCGCTGCTGATCGCGCAACGCCCAGCTTCGTCTCCGTTTCCCGGCCACGTCCGCGCCCGCTTCTCCATCCTCGACGAGCAGAAGGGCCCCACCGGCGTCCGCCTTCGCATCACCAACCCGCAGGGCGAATACTTCGCCCCGCTCGGCCATCTCTCCCAAGTCGACACCTCGCGCCGCAGCGCAGGCGACCTCATCCTCGGCGACGACGAAACCTCCCCCCGCCGCCTCTACGCCTACGTCTATGACGGCGCCGAAATCGACCTCCCGCACGGCCGCTACTCGCTGGAAGCAACCAAGGGACCCGACTATCACCGCGTCACGCGCGAACTCGACATCTCTCCCCAAACGAAAGCCATCGAAATTCCCCTCCGCCGCCTCTGGAACCTGGAAGCCAAAGGCTGGTATCCCGGCGACACGCACATGCACTTCCCCAGCCCCTCTGCCGTCCGTTACGAAATGGAATGCGAAGGGCTCCGTGTATGCAGCCTGCTGCTGCTCAAAAGCGGCTACAAGTCCGGCAAGCCCGGCGACGGCCACTTCCAGAACGTCGAGCATTTCACCGGCAAGCTCCACCCATCCAGTGACGCGCGCCACTTCATCCAGGTCGGCGAGGAGTTCCGCCACGGCCTGCTTGCGCACCTCATCTTTCAGGGACTGCGCTCGATCGTCTGGCCCGTCTCCACCGGCGGCCTGCGCGAAAACGGAGCCGGCGGCTTTGACTGGCCGCTCATGCTCCACGCCACCGAAGAAGCCCGCGCCCAAGGGGCCCTTGTCACCTGGGCACACTGGCCCTATCCCTCCATGGAAGCTCCGCTCGATATCGCACTCGGCCACATTGATTCGCTCGATATCCTCACCACCGGCAACCCCTTCGAGCATCACCCCATCCTGGTCGACATCTACAAAATGAACGGCCCCAAAGCCTACTCGACGCCGCCCCTCGAGATGTACTATCACTACCTCAACTGCGGCTTCCGCCTCGCCGCCTCTTCCGGCTCCGACAAGATGGGCCTCAACCCGCCGCTCGGCAGCGCGCGCACCTACGTGAAAACCGCCGGCCCGCTCACTTACAACTCCTGGCTCGACGGCATCCGCAAGGGCCGCACCTTCATCACCACGGCCCCGTTGATCGAGTTCACCGTTGACGGCAAGGAACCCGGCGACATCATCGCTCTCAAGCCCGGCAAGGCCAGCCTCCGTATCAAAGCGCAAGCAGCTTCCATCGAACCCTTCACCGCGCTCGAGATCATCGTCAACGGCAAGATCGCGGTCTCCACCATGCAAGCCTCCATCGACCAGACGCTCGAAATCGACCGCGGCGGCTGGATCGCCGCCCGCGCCCACGGTCCCACGATGCTCCCCTACGGCGCAACCTGGTGGCAGATGCCCGTCTTCGCGCACACTTCCCCCGTCTACCTCGACATGCCCGGCCGCCCCGCCGACGCCCACGCATCCGCTTCTCTTCTCCTTGAACAGCTCGGCTACATGGAGCGCTGGGCGCAATCGCAGGCCAACTTCCCGGCACCGGAAAACAAGGCCGAAACCCTCGCCCATATCGCCCGCGCCCGCGCAATTTACGAGAAACTGCTCACCCGGCTATAATACAGACACAAGCCATGGTTGCTTCCTTAACCATGGCGCCGCCGGCCTCTGCCGGCGGATCGCCACCCTGGCACAGATCATTTCTGCCGGTTTCCCCATCCAGTCAGTTAAAACCAGCTCTAGACTTTGTCACCATCGGCGGTTGAGCCGGACTTTTCTTTACCGCCGCACTTCCGGCGGCCCATTTGCGAGAAAATGGAGGGAACCGCACGATGAAAGACCGCTTCGGTTTTAACGCCGCCAACAAACCGCTCGAAACCCACATCGCCTGGGCCGCCGCCAATGGTTTCGGCTACATCGATTTCGCCGCCGACGTCCCGCCCAACGACATCCGCTCCTTTGACGCCGCGCGCTCACGCCGCATCCGCGCCCTGTGCGAGAAGCACGCCGTCCAAATCGGCATCCACACCACCTCCGCCGTCAATGGGGCCGAGTACGTCCCCATCCTGGCCGAAGCGGTGGACCGCTACCTGCTTGCGAGTCTCGACCTCGCCCAGCGCATCGGCTGCGGTTGGGTCATCATCCACGGCGGCTACCAGTTCGGCGATATCGAGGCCCGCCGCAAGGCCGCCGTCGAGCGCGTCAAGCGCATCACCCGCGAAGCCGAACGCCGCCACGCCACGCTCTTCTTCGAGAATCACAACAAGGAGCCCGAACACTCCGAGATCCGCTACCTGCCTCACCACGTCGAAGAGATGCGCTGGTTCCTCGACGAGATCTCCTCACCCAGCCTGAAGTGGGCCTTCAACGCCGCCCACGCGCATCTCGTCCCGGAAGGTTGGAAAGGATTTCTGGACGCCTTCGGCGTCTCCCGCATCGGCCAGGTCCGCCTGAACGACAACAAGGGCGACTACGAAATCCACCTCGTCCCTGGCGAAGGAAACATCGATTTCCCCGCCCTCTTCTCCGACCTCCGCGCCCGCGGCTACAAAGGCTGGTTCAGCCTTGGCTTCGGCACCGATGCCGACAAGATCCGCGTCCGCGACTGGTTCGCCAAGCTGGTTTGAGGCCTGCCGCCACTCCTGCACCGGAAACAGCGTCCTCAGCTCTCCCGCCCTCGCGCGTGACCATGGAGACTCCAACTCTCTTATATCGGGTATATCGCGGGCTTTCGAGCAAATGACTGCTTGACTGGTAACTATAGTCATATATAAAATAGTCTCGTGACCGAACAGACCGTCTCCGCCAGCGAGTTCAAAACTCACTGCCTCCGCATCCTCGACGCGGTGGCGCAAGGCAAGACCATAGTCGTCACCAAGCGCGGCAAGCCGGTCGCGCGCCTAACCCCAGCAGGCCCCATCTCCAAGCCTCTCGGCGGCAGTTGGAAAGGCCGCATTCGCATCCTTGGCGACATCGTCAACTTCAATGTCGATTCCGAGTGGGAGAGCGCCCGTTAAGTGGCCTCCGTTCTGCTCGACACCCACATCCTCATCTGGTGGCTGATCGATCCCACTCGCCTCACGCCGCCTCCATGGAAAATGCTGCGCCAGTTGGAACAACAGGGCCAGCCGCTTGCGGTCAGCGCCATCAGTTTATGGGAGGCTGCCTTACTGGTACAGCGCGGCCGGATCGAGGTGGATGCTCCCCTGGAGACCTGGATCGGTGAACTGGAAACTCACCCGCTCCTGACCGTTGTTCCCATCACCGCCAGGATCGCCGCTGAAAGCGTCCTCCTCGACGAGGCGTTCCCCAAAGACCCCGCCGATCGCCTGATCGTCGCCACGGCGCGGTGCCATGGCCTGCGCCTGGTCACCGCCGATGAACGTATCCGCGCCTGGGGAAAGGTTCCCCTAGCTTGATTGCCGCCGCTTCAGAACCCGAACCGCAACGCGAATTGCACCTGCCGCGGCGGCGCGGTGGACGTAATGGTGCCGAAATTGTTGCTGCTGCGGTTGCCTTCCGGTGTGTTGAAGTTCGTATTGTTGGTCAGGTTGAAGAATTCGGCGCGGAACTCGATGTTCCAGCCTTCCTTGGGCAGCGGGAATGACTTGTGCAGCCCCAGGTCTGTCTGATAGAAGCCCGGTCCCAGAACCGTGTTGCGTCCCGCGTCTCCGAACGGATTACTTTCCGCGGTAGGGATGATCAGCACATTGGCCGGATTCAGGTAATTGAACCATTCCCCGTTCGGCGTCTTCGGATCGCCCACCAGGTTGGGGCGGTACGTTCCGGACGCGGACACCTGCTGGCGGGCAACGGGACCATAGCGCAGATTCACGGGCGTGCCGGTGGTCATCGTGCTGATCTGTGTCAGCCGCCAGCCGCCGAGCACGGCTTCAGCCGCGCCACTCCAGCCCGACCCGATGCTGCGGCCCTTGCCGAACGGCAGATCCCACACCAGAGTCAGCGTGTCGTTGAACTTCTGGTTATAGCCGCTCTGCGCCTTGTTCAGCTGCATGCGCGAGAAATGCACGCGGGAATCGTCGCCGTTCTGCACCTCGAGATGGCCGCTGGCGTTATCCATCGCCTTGGCGTATGTGAAGGAGTTCAGCAGGTAGAAGCCGCCGGCGAACCTCCGTTCCAGCTTGGCTTGCAGCGCGTTGTAGTTGGCCCACCCGCCGTTGAAGGAGCCTTGGATATAGCCAAAGCCCGGGATCGGCCGGCGCTGGTCCACCGTCAGGTTCTGCCCCGGCAGGTTGAGGCGGGATTCATTCACGTCGGAGAGAATGATGAGCTTGTTGGAGCGGTTACCCACATAGGCGACGTCCAGCACGAAGTTCTTCGCGATCTCGCGCTGCACCGTGAAGTGCCAGCTCATCGTGTAGGAGGTGCGCGTATCGGCGGGCGTGTAATTGGTGCGTGTCGTCAGCGTGCTGGCGCGCGTGGGATCCAGCAGGTTCGACGGGTAGCCTTGCTGCGTCGGACGGAAGCAGGTGTTCGGTGCTTGGTTGGCCGCGCAAGGGCCCTGGCCGGGCTGCTGGTTGACGCCGATATTGAAGATCCCCGGCAGGTTGAAACTGAGCAGATTCTCTCCGCCCAGCCGGTTGAAATGAATGTAGCTGACCCCGTAGGCAGAGCGGATCACCGTGTTCGGAGTCAAAGTGTAGGAGAGCCCGAAGCGCGGCGCGAAGTTGTTGCGGTCCTGCCGGACCAGCGTGCGGTCAAACAGGGAACCGTCCTTGGCTTGGACGAGGCGTTGGCTCACCGGATCGAAGTTCGAGAGGATGTTCCTGTCCTCCCACTGCGGCGTGGCCAGTTCATAACGCAACCCGGCGTTCAACACAAGCTTGGGCGTGACCTTGAAGTCGTCGTGCAGATAGAGGAAATGCATCCGCTGGCGCAGGTTGACGATGACGGCGTTGGCAAGCGAGTAGCTGTTGCGGAGCCCGAACATGAAGTCGGCCAGGTTGTACAGGTTGTTGGTGGAGGCAACCGGCGCGCTGAAGCGGCTCCCGTAGTTGTCCTGGCCGTACTTGGGATTGAAGTCGTCGATCTCGGTGCCGATCGACTGGTACTCGTAGCCGGCCTTGAGCGAATGCCGCCCCTGGATGCGGCTCCAGTTCAGCTTCGGATTGATGACGAAGGGGTTCTGGAATTGCGGATTGGAGGACTGCTGTCCCAGCTGCGTGTAGCCGGTGATCGACTGCGCATACAAACCTCCGGCGAAGCGCGGATCCTCCGGAATTCCGGTAATTCCATAAGCAACGCTCGCCGGGGGCTGTCCGATGAAGACGGGGAACTTGCCGCCCTCGGTTTTGCCGATGCCGATGCGGAACTCCATCACGCTGCGGGCATCCATGGTCCAGGTGGCGCCGCCGGCCAACTGGTAGTTCAGCACGCGGACGTTGCCGTTGGAGTTGCCGCCGGAAGGTCCGGGAATCGCCGGCGGTTCGAAATTATTCATCAAGCGGTGACTGTAGCGGAAGAAGGTGTTCCAGGCGGAGTTGGCGTAGTAATCCACCTTGATGTCGCCTTTGTTGCTGCCATCGAAACGGCGCGGCAGCGCCTCGAAATTGTTCGAGATGCCCGGCCGGTTCACCGCCGGCAGCTCGTCCAGCACCTTGCGCGCGAACGGCGTGATGTCGCTCTGCGGGATCACGCCGTTGGTGTACTCGCGCCCGGTCAGCGGATTCCGCACCGGCAACCCGATATTCCCTTGCCGCTGCGGCATCGTCGGAAGTGTGGAAAGCGTCAGCTGCCGCGTGACACGCCGGAAGCCTTCATAATCGGCAAAGAAGAACAGCTTGTCGCGCTGGATCGGGCCACCCAGCGCGGCGCCGAACTGGTTCTGCACCATCGTCGGCTTGCGGTTCTCCTGCGGCTTGAAGAAGCCCACCGCGTTCAGGCTCGTGTTGCGCAGGTACTCCCACGCCGCCCCGTGAAATTCGTTGGTCCCGCTGCGGATGCTGGCGTTGATCACCGCTCCGCCGGCGCGGCCGAATTCCGCCGAGTAGTTGTTGGTCTGCACCTTGAACTCGGCCACCGTGTCCGGCGAAAGCTGCACCACCTGGTTGGAAAAGCCCTGGTTCGAAGTCCCGTAGGAGTTGTTGTCCACTCCGTCCACCACAAAATTGTTGAGCGAACTCCGCAGCCCGTTCACATTGAAGGACGCGTCGCGCGAAACGGCGATGGCGGAGCGGCGGACGCCGGGCACCAGCAGCGCCAAGTCGGCATAGGCTCGTCCATTCAGCGGCAGGTTGACGATCTGCTGCGCGCTGATGACCTGCCCGCGGTCGCTCGAGTCGGTTTCCAGCGCCTGCACGGTGCCCGATACGGTTACGCTCTCGGCCACCTGGCCCACCTGCAATATCAAATCCACACGCTGGCGGGCGTTCACCGTGACGGTGAACTCATCCGCGGAGGTTCGGGAAAACCCCTGCTTCTCTCCGGTGACCTTGTACCGCCCGATACGCACGTTCACGAATTCGAAACTCCCGTTTGCGTCCGTCTCGCGCGTCATCACCACGCCGGTTTGCACATTCTCGAGCGTTACCTTCACGCCGGTCACAATCGCCTGCGTGGCGTCACGAACCGTGCCCAGCACGGTGGCCGTTTCAAACTGAGCAAGCGCCGTAACAGGCAGCAGGCAGATCAAGGCAAATAGAGAGCGAGTCAGTGATTTCATGGAACCTCCCCAGCAATTATGCTCCTAGTATCCCAGCATCCTTGGCTCGGCGCAAGGCAGGTTGGGTCTCACCCCGCGTCACTTCCTCACGACGTACCAGTTGTTCTGAATATCGTGCGCCAGCCGGTTCGTCTCGATCGAGCCGAATCCCGCCTTCCCCAAGTATTCCCGCGTCTTCTCTTCGCCCCACATCGCTCCCAACCCTTCGCCGCCCTGCGCCAGCGATACCGTCATGCAATGCATGCAGGAGACCGTGTACAGGAACGTTCCGATCGGATGCTCGACGTCCTTGTGCACATGGCTGGTCCCGCTGATGTCCTGCATCAGGTAAACTCCGTCCTGCTTCAGCGCCCGGAAAATCCCCCGCAGCACGTTCAGCGGCTTGGCCTGGTCATGGATCGCATCAAACGTCGTGATCAGGTCGTACGCCTCCGGCTCCGCCGCCTTGTCGAAGTCGCTCAGGTCCGCCTCGACAAACCGCGCATTGCTCAATCCGCGCTGCAAGGCCTCCAGCCGCGCATGCCCGGTCGCCTCCGCCGACAGGTCCATTCCGGTGAACCTGCTCCTCGGGAACAACTCCGCCAGCTGGTTCACAATCCGCCCCCTCCCACAACCCGCGTCGAGCACGCTGATCCCCTCCCGCAACCGGTCGGTCAGTCCGGGCACCAGCGGGAGAATATGCGACTCCAGCGACGACAGCACGCTCTGCCCGCTGTCCTCCGCCATCACCTCATGAAACCGCGGGAACTTTTCATACGGCACGCCGCCCCCGTTGCGGAAGCACTCCACAATATCGTCTTCCACGCGGCCCAATTCGGCGACATACTGCGCGAACACAGCTATATTGTCCGCCGCGGCGGCTCGTGTCAAAAAAGCAGCGTGCTCTGCCGGAAGCGAATATCGTTTTGTCGCGGGATCCACCTCGACAACCTGCGCCGTCGTCATCGCCCCCAGCCACTCGCGAACGTACCGCTCATTCAGCCCCGCCCGATCGGCAATCTCACCGGAAGTGGATGGCGCCATGCCCGCCATCGTGTCGAACAGACCCGTGCGGTGCCCCACCGACACCATCAGGCACAGCGCGCCGTGGTTCAGCGCACCTAACAGGTTCCCCGCAAACGCTTCCGCGCGTGCCGCATCCACCGCCGCACCTCTAAGGCCGCATCGACAGCGACCGCATCGCGTCCGGCACCACCACGAACATCATCAGGATACAGAACACCGTCATCGGAAACAGGGTCACCGCCAGGGAGAACTTCTCGAACTTCATGTGCATGAAATAGGCGATGATCATCGCCGCCTTGATCGTCGACAGCCCGATCAACACCACCAACATAATCAGAAGCGGCGTTTGCAGATAGGCCAGTAGCACCTCGATCAGCGTCAAGGCAAGCAGCCCGATCCACACCATGAGAAACAGCTTGGTCGTCGCCCCCTCGGGAGCATGTTGTTCCGTGTGTCCGTGTGCGCTCATCTTGCCTCCTCTTACATCTTCACCGACATCAAATAAATCAGCGGGAATACGAACATCCACACCAGATCGACAAAGTGCCAGTAGAGGCCGCTGACCTCCACATCCTCATAGGTGAACTTGCCCCGGCCCACGCCCGCCGCGATGATCCCCAGATAAATCACCCCGATCGTCACGTGCGTCATGTGCAATCCGGTGATGCCGAAGAATGTCGCCCCGAACAGCGGCTCGCCCCACGGATTCGAGAACGGCGTCACCTTCTCATCACGGATCAGGTGCATCCACTCCATCATGTGGAGAATCACGAACGCCGAACCGAACACCATCGTCGCCAGAATCCACTTCACCGTCTTGCCTCGGTCCCCATGGCTCATCGAATGCACCGCCATCACCATCGTCAAGCTCGAACTCAGCAGCACCAGCGTCATCACCGTCGAAAAGATGATGCTTGGTGAAAATGCGAACGGCGTCGGCCACGTCGCGGTCGACATGCGCAGGTACGTATATGCCACCAGCAGTGCAGTGAATGTCAGCATGTCCGACACAATGAACAGCCACATGCCGAACTTCTTCGAGCCGATCGCGTAGGGCGAACCACCGCCCGACCATAACGAGGTTGCCGTCTTGGCGTCAGATGCCATCTTTCATTACCCCCAGAACTGGAACAGCAGAATCAGATAAATCCACAACCCGGCCAGAAAATGCCAGTACAGCCGGCTCACTTCCACCGCCGTGCGCTTGCCCGGGCCCAGCCGCAGCCGCAGCGCCTGGTACTCGATATAGAGCAGCGCCACTACGCCTCCCACGACGTGCACCGCGTGCGCCACCGTGAACAGATAGAAGAACGACCCGCCGGGACTCGTCGATACGTAAACCCCCTGCGCCAGCAGCTGCCGCCAGGCAGCTGTTTGGCCGCCGAGAAACAGCAGGCCCAGCATCGTTCCCGCTGTCCACCACACCGTGAATCGCTCGCGCTCGCCTTCCAACAGCCTCCGCCGCGCGATCTCTAAAGCAACCGAACTGAGTGCGATCAAGGCGCTCGATACCCACAAAATGCCCGGCACGGGAATCCCGGACCAGTCATCGCCCAGCCCACGCCGCACAACCAGCGCCGAGGTGAACGCCGCAAACAGCATTGTGATCGCCGCGAACAGGACATACATTCCCGTCAGCGACGCACGCCGCTGCTTGCCTGGATCCGGACCCCAGCCGCCTTCTTGCACGGGCGGCGGAGGAGTCCCTTTGATGGTCTGGCTCGTCGTCATTCTTCTACGCCGGGTCCACCTGCATCACGTGATCCTTTTCCTTGCCCGGCACCGCGTACTCGTATGGCCCGTGCTGCACCGTCAAGTGCTTCCCGCCGAAATTGTCAAACGGCGGTGGCGACGGGATGGACCATTCCAGCGAGGTCGCCTCCCACGGATTGTCCGGCGCCTTGGCGCCCTTCTTCATGCTCCAGAACAGGTTGATCACGAACAGCACCTGCACCACCGCCGTGAAGATCGCCGCGTGCGTCATGAACGTGTGCACGTTCAGCAGCTGCCCCATGAACTCGAACGTCTTGTAATCGGCGTAGCGCCGCGGATTGCCCACGATGCCCAGCACGTGCATCGGCGTGAAGATCGCGTACACCCCAATAAAGGTCAGGTAGAAGTGAATCTTGCCCAGCGTCTCGTTCATCATCCGCCCGAACATCTTCGGAAACCAGAAGAACGTCCCGGAGAACATGCCGAAGATCGCCGCCACGCCCATGATCATGTGGAAATGGCCGACCACGAAGTAGGTGTCGTGCAGGTACAGATCCAGTCCCGGCTGACCCAGGAAGATCCCGCTGATGCCGCCGCTCACGAACAGGCTCACAAAGCCCAACGCGAACAGCATCGCCGTCGTCAGCCGGATCTGCGCTCCCCACAGCGTGCCCACCCAGTTGAACGTCTTGATCGCGCTCGGCACCCCGATCGCCATCGTCATGATCGAAAACGCGATCGAAGTATACGGGTTCATCCCGCTGATGAACATGTGATGGCCCCACACCACGAAGCCCAGGAACCCGATCGCGAGAATCGCGTAGACCATCGCCTTGTAACCGAAAATCGGCTTCCGCGCGAAGACCGACAACACGTTCGACGCCAGGCCCATGCCAGGCAGAATCGCGATATACACCTCCGGGTGCCCGAAGAACCAGAACAGGTGCTGCCACAGCAACGGCGACCCGCCCCGGTGGTCCAGAATCTGATCGTTCACCACCAGCCCCGCCGGCAGGAAGAAGCTCGAACCAGCCGTCCGGTCCATCAGCAGCAGTATGCCCGCCGACAGCAGCACCGCGAATCCCAGCAGGCTCAGAATCGCTGTCACGAACCAGGCCCAGCAAGTCAGCGGCATCCGCATCAGCGTCATGCCCGGCACCCGCAGGTCTATCGTCGTCGCAATGAAGTTGATCGCGCCCATCAGCGACGCGCCGCAGAACAGCGCGATCGAGAGGATCCACAAGTTCATTCCCATTCCCTGACCCGGCCCCGCGCTCTCACCCAGCGCGCTCAGCGGCGCATAGGCCGTCCAGCCGCCCAGCGGTGCGCCGCCTTCCACAAAAAACGCCGCGCACATCACCAGCAACGCCAGAAACGTCGTCCAGAAACTCAGCATGTTCAGCACCGGAAACGCCATGTCCTCGGCGCCAATCTGTATGGGCAGGAAGAAATTCCCGAATCCGGCCTGCGGAGCTGTCGTCAACACGAAGAACACCATGATTGTCCCGTGCATCGTCATCAGCGAAAGGTACAGCTCCGGCGTCATCACCCCGCCCGGCGCTCCCACCGGCCACAGCGACTCAAACCAGCTCACCTTCGCGTCCGGATACGTCATGTGGAAACGCATCAGCACCGAAAGGAACATCCCCAGGAAAACGGAGAACAGCGCCAGAAAATAGTACTGCTTGCCGATCACCTTGTGGTCCAGCGAAAAGACGTACTTCCGGATGAATCCGCTCGGCGGCGTATGTACGTGTGTTGCGTGCGATGCCATGTTTTCCTCTTCCCCTATTGCGCCTTCAATTTCGCGTCTTCTTCCTGCAGCCACTTCTCAAAATCGGCAGGCTCCATCACCTCAAGCTCCGCCCGCATCTGGTGATGCCCCAGACCGCACAGCTCCGAACAGGCCACATCATATTTCCCCACTTTATCGGCCTGGAAATGCAGCGGAATCACCATCCCCGGCACCATGTCCTGCTTCACCCGCAGTTCCCGCACAAAGAAGTTGTGAATCACGTCCCGGCTCCGCAGGATCAGCCGCACCGGCTTGCCCTTCGGAACCCGGATATTGGAGTTTACGACATCGTCCTTGCCCGCCGGGTCCTTCTCATCGATCCCGAACGGGTTTCCCGCCGCGTCGTTGATCTGCTTGATGTCCAGCTTGCCGAACTTCCCGTCCGCTCCCGCATAGCGGAAGTTGAACAGGAACTGCTTGGCCACCGCCTCGATCTCCACCACCTCGCCTTGCGGAGGGGTCAAGTGCACGCCCGCCCAGATCCGCGTGCTCAGCAGCACCGCGCCGATAAACAGCACCGCCGCCGCCGAGGTCCAAAGCACTTCCAGCTTGTTGTTGCCGTGCGAATAGGTCGCGCGCCCGCCGTTGTCGCGGTACTTGAAGATCGTCCACCCCAGCGCAATCTGCGACACAAAGAAGATCGCACCTGTGATGTATAGCGTGGTGGCAAAGTGCTGGTCGTATTGGCGCCCGTGTTCGTTGATCGCCTCGGGAAACGTCCAGTAGTCTCCCGCAAACATCCAAACGATCACCACCGTGAACACCCAGATCAGTAGTGCAAGCAGCATTCTCGCTCCCTTTCCTCGGCCTCTGAGCCGCGGGACAAAAAAATAACGTGCGAATGAAATTATCACAGTTTCACAGGAAACCGCAACCAAAGATTTCTACTTTCCCCCGCCAAAGGCGTACATGGCCCCCCGCGTTCGGAGGTACAGCACACCCTGCCCAATCGCCGGTGTCGCGTAGCACTCTTCCCCAAGATCGTTCACCGCCAGGATTTCCCACTCCGCCTTTGCGCTCACTACTGTCACCTTCCCCTGCTCTGAAGTGAAGTACACCTTCCCGTTTGCGGCCACCGGTGACGAATAATAGGTCCCAACCGCCTTTTCCGCGCGCTCTGTCTTGTGAACCTCCCCTGTAGCCGGATTGACCGACGAAATGATGCCCCCGCTCTTCACCATATAAAGAACGTCACGATAGATCACCGGCGTGGGAATTGAATCGTAGCTCCGCTTCTGCCTCCACACCACGTGGGAATCGCTCAGCCGCACCGCCAGCAGCCCATGATCGCCGACCGCGGCATTGCGCAGCAGGTCCCACTCCTCCCGCGTCACGTATCCGTCCCCGTTGCGGTCGATCGCTCCGAACTCCTCATCGGCCGCCTCCTCCCGCGACACCTTCCCGTCCCCATCGGCATCCTTCTTCAACCATTCCTCGAAGGCCGGCCCCATCGGCTTCTCCCCGCCAAACGTCATGAACATCGCCATCCCCTGATGAACTACCGGCGAACCGATCGTGAAGTATCCTAGCCCGCTCACCGCCGCTACCGGCTCTCCCTTCGCGGCCGAGTAGACATCCAGCCGGTGCGCGCCCAGCGTGATCAGCCGCCCATCCGCCATCACCGGAGTCGCCCAGCCGTCCATCTTCGCCAGCTTGCGTTCCGCGCGCCACCGCACGCGCCCCGTGCGCGCATCCACCGCGATCAGAAACCCGTCCTTCCGCGCATCGCACAACAGGTACACCGTATCGCCATAAACCACCGGCGAAGCCCCTAACCCATAAAACGTATCGAACGGCCCCAGCGGCAGCCGCCACCGCTCCTTGCCTTCCAGCGTGAACGACACCAACCCCAGGTTCGGGAAAAACACGTACACACTCCGCCCATCCGTTGCCGGCGTCGGCGATGCCGGATCGTTCGTCTTGAAGACGGGCGTCGCTTGCGCCTTGGGAATCTCCCGCCTCCACAGCAGCCGCCCATCGCGCCGCCGCAGGCACAGCGTGATCAGCTTCTCCCCTTCCGACGCCGTCAGAAAGATCCTGTCGCCTGCGATCACCGGCGAAGAGCGCCCAAACGGAACCTGGGTCCGCCACAACAGATTCTTCGTTTGAGAAAACTCCACCGGCAGCCCCGTTGCCTCCGACACCCCGCTCCCATTCGGCCCCCGCAACCGCGGCCATTCCTGTCCAGCGAGCCCCGCCGCAAGCAAGCCGGCAACAATCACCCTTCGCATCATGCTCAAGATTATCCTTCACTACATCGTGCCGAATCCGGCCCCTGCCGCGATGATATGCTGACTCGCCAGGAGCACATCCATGAACCGTCGAACATTCCTCCTAACCGCAGGACTTCTCCCCTCACTCGCCCGCGCGCAAAACCGCGGCCTCCAACCGCTCGACGGAGGCAAAATCGGCAACCTCCCGCCGATGAAGATCACCGATATCAAGACCTTCCTGGTCGGCGCCGGCGGACGCAACTGGGTTTACGTCAAGATTCTCACCGACCAGGGCATCTACGGAATCGGCGAAGCCTACTCGGCCGGTCCCGACGAGGCCACCGTGAAGGTCATCGAGGATTTCAAGCTGTGGCTCACCGGTCAGGACCCTCGCAACATTCAATACCTGTTTGACCTGATGGTCAACACCACCCGCTTCCCCGGTGGCATCATCGTCAACTCCGCCATCAGCGGCATCGAGCATGCCCTCTGGGACATCGCCGGTAAAGCCGCCGGCGTTCCCGTCTGGGCCCTGCTCGGCGGCCGCGTGCGCAACAAGATCCGCACCTACCAGTCCACCGGCGGCGGCACGTCCCACAAGCAAGCCGGCGAAAACGCGCGCGCCATGATCGAAAAGTACGGCTACACCGCGCTCAAAATGGGCATCATCGCACCCGGCGAGATGCCCAACAATCAGGCCATGCGCGAAAGCGCCGAACGTGTCCGCGCCGTACGCGAAGCCGTAGGCCCCGACATCGACATCGGCGTCGACATCCACACCAAGTTCGTCGAAGTCGAGCGCGCGATCCGCCTCGCCCGCCTGCTCGAGCCCTACAACATCATGTGGCTGGAAGAACCCATCCGCCCGGAAAACTTCGCCGCCATGAAAAAGCTCTCCGATCACGTCAACGTCCCGCTGGCCAGCGGCGAATCCAACTACATGCGCCACGAATTCCGTCCCCTCATCGACAGCCAGGCGCTCGACTACGTCCAGCCCGACATCTGCTGCTGCGGCGGCGTCTGGGAGATGAAGAAGATCGCCGCCATGGCGGAAGCCCAGTACATCCGCGTCGCGCCGCACAATCCCATGAGTCCACTGGCAACGGCCGTGAATGTCCACTTCGCCGCCTCCACGCCCAACTTCCACATTCTCGAATACGCCGCCCCGGACTCCGGCTCGCGCAAGGATGTGCTCAAGGAGCCGCTCATGGTCAAAAAGGACGGCTACCTCGAAATCCCCAACAAACCCGGCTGGGGCGTCGAGCTCAACGAAGAGGCTTTCCGCCACATGCCTCCCGCCCCCTGGCGCCGCGGCACCAACTTCCGCGCCGACGGTTCGGTTTATTTCCAGTAGCGCCGGCAGCGTAGCGGCGACTGCATGTTACCTCAACTTGCCGAACGCCTCTTCGTCGACGCCCATTTGTTCAAGGATCCTATAGAAAAGCGGAGGTCCGATTTCCCGTCCACCATGAAACGGAATCGTGGTCGCGCGGCCGTCATTATGAATCCATCGTTCATGACTGCCCGTCTTTCGCGCAAGATGGAAACCAAGTTTCGCGGCGACACGACGGAAATCCGCCGCACGAGCGCTAGGCATGAACGATTTCAGTGGTATCGCGAGGCATAGGCTTGCCCGCTTCCGTGTGCTCGGCCTCAACCATGCGGAAAACCTCCGCAAGCTCAGCCAGAGCAGCCTCCGGGGTTGGCATGAGGGCGTGGCAGCCCGCTATGGCTGGGATCTCGGCAACCCACCCGTCGGGTTGATTCCGATAGAGCACGACTTTGTAGTCATCGAAGCTCACAAGTCTCAGTTTACAGCACCGCCGCCCCGCTCATCGCCGCTACAGCCCGGCACGAAGGTAAGCAATCACATCGGCCAACTGCTGCTTGCTGAGCGAATTCTCCAGATTCTCCGGCATCAGCGAAATCGACGACGATCGGTCACCAGCTACACTTATTGCGTGGGTGCGGAAAAGACTCTTCGGCGGATCCTGAGCGGAACCGCGGATGCAGCGATCCGCTTCGATGATTTGTGCCGGCTGCTGGACAGCCTTGGATTTCAGAAGCGTGTCAGCGGTAGCCATCATCTTTTTCGCAAAGAGGGAGTGGAAGGCAATTTGCACCGGGGTGGGACTCACGCAAAGCCTTATCTTAATGAAGCAAGTGCGAACTGTTATTCTGAAATACAGACTCGGCGGTCGCCTATGAACCAGTACAAGATCATCATCTACTGGAGCAATGAAGATGAGTCATTCGTGGCGGAGGTTCCCGAGTTGCCCGGGTGCGCGGCGCACGGAACCACGCAAGAAGCGGCGCTCGCCAGCGCAAAGCAAGCGATACGGCTCTGGATCAAGACGGCAAAAGAGTTTGGAGATCCAATCCCGGAGCCAAAGGGCAGACGGCTGATTCTCGCATGATCGGCAGGGTGCGGGGGCTACCGCATCGCCGCTACAGCCCGGCACGCAAGTAAGCAATCACATCGGCCAGCTGCTGCTTGCTGAGCGACTTCTCCAGATCCTCCGGCATCAGCGAAATCGACGACGACCGGATCTCGGCGACATTGCTCCTGAGCAGCGTCACATCCTCCTCCGCGCCGCCGCGCAGCGTGATCGCCCCCGGCGTCTCCGACGCCAGGATGCCGTCGTACATGCGGCCGTCCTTGGTCGTCACCACGTAGTTCACGAAGCGCGATTCAATCGCCGCGCTCGGATCGAGAATCGCCGCCAGCAGTTCCTCCTTCGTCTTTACGCTCACTCCAGACAAGTCCGGCCCCACGCGCGTTCCGCCCAGCCTCCGCGGCATGTGACAGTTGGCGCACGCTTCGGCGAAGGCCAGCTTGCCACGCGCCGCATCGCCGTCGAGCGCCAGCGCGTCGCGATAAGCTGCCACCACCTTCGCTCGGTCACCGCCGACCTGAAACAGCACCTTCGCCCGCGCCGCGATCTTCGCATCCGTACTCTCCAGCAGCCGGTTCCGCGAGCCGATATCGACAGCCGCCTTCTCGATCCGCCCGCTCTCAAGCGCCTCCATCATCGCCGGAATCCGCTCCTTCGACGACATCAGCGCCCCAATCGCCTTCCCTCTCGCCTCGGGCGAATAGCTTCGCCAGTTCTCGATCAGCTTCCCCGCCACCGCCGGTTCATCAAAGGAGGCCAGCGCCTGCACCGCTGCCCCTTGTACTGCCGAGGAAGAGGCAACCAGCTTCTCCAGCACCGGAGCGGCCGCGGCGTACGGCGCCCCGCGCAGCGCCGCAATCGCTCGCATGCGTGCATCCGCGCCGCGGTTTTCATCCAACGCCTCCCGCGACGCGCGCTCCACAAGTCCCGGCAGCGACAGGAACCGCGCCACCTCCCAAGCCGGCTCAATCCCCTGATCAATGAACCGCGCAATATGCGCGTCCGAGCCCGCCACGCGAACGTTGCGCGCCCCCGCCAGCCGCAACCCGCGCGCCAGCCCGGAAAGTCCCGGTGCTGGATCCTTCTGCCTGGATAGCGTTCCCAGCAACGCCTGCAACTCGCCCGCCTGATTCCGCGCCCCCACCAGCGAACCCAGCGCAACGGCCATCTCCTTGTTCACGCCATCGCCCAGCGAGGCAAGGAACGCGCCTGGATAATTCGCTACCGAGGTCAGAATCGCCGCACGCACCCATCGGTCATCGCCATCCTGCCGCGCCAGTCTTGCCAACGCGCGGCGCACCGCCGGCGTATCCGCGCCGCCCAGCGTGAAGGCCGTCTGAAAACGCACCCGGACATCGTCATCCTCCGCCATCGCCAGAACGGCGCGCGGCTCCGCCAGCCGCACCGCCTGCTCCCGAACTCGCGGATGCGCATCCTTCAGCAAGCCTCCTACAAGCGCCGCATCAAGACCGTTCATCGCCTCCAGCACCCACAACGCCCGCACACGCGCCCGCGCGTCGCGCGTCGAACCCGCCAACTCCCGCAGGGCCGCCAATGCCGTTGCGTCCTGCCTCTCCATGAGAAGCCGGTGTGCCGTCTCCCGGTGCCAGCCATTCTCATGCTCCAGCAGCCTCACCAACTCCGCCGCGCTCGCCTTGCCCACCTCCACGCGCAGCGCCCGACGCTGCCGCGGACTCTTATGCGAGAAACGATAAATGCGCCCCAGCTTGTCGCCGCTGTAGAAATCCATCTCCTTGCGCAGCTCCTCCGGAACCGAAAGCGGCGTCTCGATGAACTCACGTTGCATGTCCATCATGTACAGGTTGCCGTCCGGCGCATTCGCAAAACAGGCCGGCCGGAACCACTGGTCCGTCGACGCGAGAAACTCCACGCCTTCCTTGGCGGGGCGCGCCTGGAACGTCACACCATCCGCCTTCACCACATCGCGCCTCACCAGGTTCCCGCTCACATCGCCCGTGAACACATTGCCCACGTAGCTCTCCGGCCACGCATCGCCGGAATAGAGCGTCCCTCCCGCCGCTCCCGTGATGTAGCCGGCCACGTGCTCCACACGCCCCGACTTTTGATCATCGAACCGCTCCTGCCGCAGCTTTGTCCGAACCACGCGCCAGTGCTGCGGTTCCGTCAACGGATACATCTTGCGCGGGAAATCTCCGTACAGGTCCTGCCACACGGAAGCAACCTCCACCAGCGGCGCGCGCAACAGAAAATGCCGCGGCAGCACCACGTGCCTCAGATGAATCGTGTTCTGCGAAATGAACCGGTTGCCCCAATCGTCGAACGTCGAACCATACTGCGCCGGGCCCGAGGCCGCCTCAAACCGCCCGCTCAGCGGATGGTACCGGAAGTCGGCGCCGCGGACCTGCACGGCCGGCATCTCCGGATTCTTCAGCGAACGGATCAACCCCTCATTGCCGGCGTTCGAAAAATAGATCCAGTTGTCCAGCCCCAGCCGCGGATTCGTGATCTGCCCCTCCGGGTTTCCTTGATAGAAGCCCGTGAACAGCACTTCGCGCACATCGGCCCGCCCATCGCCATCGGTGTCCTTCCAATACAGAATCTCCGGCGCCGCCGGAACAATCAGCCCGCCCTTCCACGGCATCAGCCCGCTCACTTGGAGCACGTTCTCGGCGAACACCGCACTCCGGTCCGCGCGCCCGTCCCCGTCGGTATCCTCCAACATCCTGATCCGCGACCGCGCCGGCCTGCCGTCCACCGGGTCATACGGCAGGTCCAGCATCTCCGCCACAAACGCGCGTCCGTACTCATCGAACACCATGTCCACCGGGTCCACAACATCCGGCTCAGCGGCGAAAATCTGAACCTCGAAATCCTCGCTCAATCGGAAACTTTTCAGCCCTTCCTCAGGCGTCAACGAACCCGGCCCCGAACGCGAACATCCCCCCAAAAACAGAGCGGCAATGGCGAAAAAAATGCGCATGAATCTCACGAGTTCTATGCTACATTGAGAGGGCCGTGGAATCGCAACAATGCCGGAGAAGCTGCTTTATCTCACGGAGTTGGTGGGCCTTGTCGTCTACGACCTCAAAGGCCGCAGAATCGGCCGTATCCGCGATGCCGCGCTTGTCCCTCTGATCGATCCCGCCCGTATTGACCGCTTCCTCATCGGCGGCGGCTGGAGTTGGCTCGTCTTCCGCCACGACCAGGTCCGCTCCATCTCGCTCAAGGGCATCCACCTCAAGGACGAGAAGCTCATCCCCTACCACGCCGACGAGTACATGCTACGCCTCGTCCGCGACCTCATGGACAAACAGATCATCGACGCGCAGGGCCGCAAAGTGGTCCGCGTCACCGACGTCACCTTCGCCATCCACGAAAACGGAAGCGGCAGCCAGCTGCGTGTGCTCGAAGTCGACGTCGGCCTGCGCAGCATCGTCCGCCGCATCTTCCAGGGCGCCGTCCCCCGCAGCGGGATCCGCAAGATCCAGAACCCTATTCCCGTCAACTCCATCCGCTGGGAACTGACCAACATCCTCGAGCCAGACCCGCAGCGCCGCCTGCGCCTCAACATCTCTCACGCGCTGCTTGAAAAAATGCACCCCGCCGACCTCGCCGACATCGTCGAAGAGCTCAGCCCCGACAACCGCGAAGCCATCTTCGAAGCCATCGATGAGGAAGTGGCCGCCGATACGCTCTCCGAAGTCGAGCCCGACATCCAGGCCAGCATTCTCGAGTCACTCGAAACCGACCGCGCCGCCGACATCCTCGAAGAAATGGCCCCCGACGAGGCCGCCGACGCGCTTGGCGAACTCGAAGAGGACACCTCCGCGGGCATCCTCGCGGAAATGGAAAGCGAGCCGAAAACCGAAGTCCGCGAGCTGCTCGAATTCAAGGAAGACACAGCCGGCGGCTTGATGAACACCGAATATGTGGCCCTGCACTCCAAGGCGACCATCGCCGACGCCTTCGAGGCCCTCCGAGGTAATGAAGAGCTGCATGATTCGCTGAACTCGCTTTTCCTGGTGGATGAGGACGGCAAGCTGACGGCCGCCGTCCCGCTGGCGCGCTTGTTCAGCGGCACGGTCCAGACTCCATTGGCCGAACTCGCCGTGGAGCTGCTGATTCAAGTCGATGTCACCGCCAAGCAGGACAAAGTCACCGAGCTGTTCGACAAGTACAACCTGCTCAGCCTGCCCGTCGTCGATGAGGAAGGCGTCATGGAGGGCGTGATCACCGCCGATGACGTGATCACGGTGCTGCGCGAAAAATGAGGGTCGCGCGCTTCTTCCGGCGTTTCAAACACCGCATCGGCATCTTTCTGGCCGTGCTCGGGCCCGGCTTGATTACCGCCATTGTCGATAATGACGCCGGCGGCATCTACACCTACTCGCAGGCCGGCGCCAAGTACGGCTATCTTCCTCTCTGGACGCTGGCCCCTATCACGCTGCTGCTCATCGTCACCCAGGAGATGTGCTCGCGCATGGGCGCCGTTACGGGCAAGGGCCTCTCCGATCTGATCCGTGAAGAGTACGGCGTCCGCACCACCTTCGTGATGATGGCCGCCCTCGTTGCCACGAACCTCACCAACGTCATGGCCAACTTCGCCGGCGTCGCCACTTCGCTGGAGCTGTTCCATGTCAGCCGCTACATCTCCGTGCCGCTGGCCGCGCTCGCCGTCTGGCTCCTGATCGTCAAGAACAGTTACGCCCGTGTGGAGAAAGTCCTCCTGTTCTCCTGCTCCCTCTATGTCTGCTACATCATCGCCGGATTCCTGGTGAACCCGGACTGGAAGGAGGCCGCCGTCTACAGCGTCCGCCCCGTGCTGATGCTCGATCCCGGCTATCTCGGCCTACTCATCGGCATGGTCGGCACCTCGGTCGCGCCGTGGATGCAGTTTTACCTGCAAGCGGCCATCGTCGAAAAGGGCGTCACCGTCAAGGAGTACGCCGAATCGCGCGTCGAGGTGATCGTTGGCTGCATCGTCATGTCCGTGATCGCCTTCTTCATCATCGTCGCCTGCGCCGGCGCCATCTGGGACGTTAAGCCGCGCGACATCACCGACGCCACCGACGCCGCGCTCGGCTTGAAACCCTTCGGCGAGTACGCCTACCTGCTGTTCTGCGCCGGCTTGCTCAACGCTTCCCTGTTCGCCGCCTGCATTCTGCCGCTCTCTACCGCCTACACCGTCTGCGAGGGCCTCGGCTTTGAATCCGGACAAAGCCTCGACTTCAAGCAGGCGCCCATCTTCTACTGGCTATTCACTCTGCTGATCGCCGCCGGAGCCGGAGTCACGCTGCTGCCCGGCTTCCCGCTGGTGAAGATGATCCTGTTCAGTCAGGTCATCAACGGCGTGCTGCTGCCGTTTGTGCTGATCTACATGATCCTGCTGGTGAACAAGCCGCGCGTGATGAAGACTCACATCAACTCGCGCTGGTACAATTTTGTCGCCTGGACTTCGGTGGTCGTGATCATCGGCATGACACTCGCCTTGGTCGGCATCACCATTCGTGACTTATGAGAGTGCGCCACTGGACATTTCTGCTGACTGCATCCGCGTTGCTCGCGCAAGGCGTCGCGACACGCACCGTGAAACCGCAACCCCGAGGCAAACCATCCGGCCGCCCCTTCCACGCCAAGTTCACCGATGTCGCGGCCGAAGCCGGCTTGAGGCACCCGCTCATCTACGGCGCCTCCGACCGCAAGACCTATATCCTCGAAACCACGGGCCCCGGCGCAGCCTTCATCGACTACGACAAGGACGGCTGGCTCGACATCTTCCTTTTGAGCGGCACGCGCCTGGACGGCGACCCACCCGGCGTCTCCAATCGCCTCTACCGCAACACCGGAAAAGGCCGCTTCGAGGACGTCACCGAAAAAGCCGGACTGCTCCGCGCCGGCTGGGCCTCCTCGGTCGCCGCAGGCGACTTCGATAACGACGGCCATACCGACCTGTTCATCACCTACTGGGGTCAGAACATCCTCTACCGCAACACCGGCAAAGGCCGCTTTGAAGACATCACCGCCAAGGCCGGCCTGCTCCAAAAGGGAGTGTACTGGGGCGCCGGCGCGACCTTCGTCGATTACGACCGCGACGGCGACCTCGACCTGTTCGTCTCGAATTACCTGGTCTTCGACATTGCCAAGGTCCCCAAGCCCGGCCAGACCAACAACTGCAACTGGAAAGGCATTCCCGTAAACTGCGGCCCGCGCGGCCTGCCGCCCGCCCGCCACTGGCTCTACCGCAACAACGGCGACGGCACTTTCTCCGACGTCTCCCGTGCCTCCGGTATACTGGCCGCCGAAGGCAGCTACGGCATGACCGCCGTCGCCGCCGATTTCGACAACGACGGCTGGCCCGACATCTACGTCGCCTGCGACTCGACGCCCAGTCTCTTCTTCCGCAACAACCACGACGGTACCTTCACCGAATCGGCGCTCGAGCGCGGCATTGCGTTGAACGAGGACGGCATGGAGCAGGCCGGCATGGGCCTCGGCATCGGCGACTATAACCTCGACGGCTCGCTCGACATCTTCAAGACAAACTTCGCCGACGACACCAACACGCTTTATCGCAATGACGGCAAGGGCAATTTCCAGGACGTCACCATCCCCAGCGGCCTGGGCGTCGAAACGCGCTATGTCGGCTGGGGCGCCGCCATCGCCGACCTCGACAACGACGGCCTGGCCGACCTTTTCTATGTCACCGGCAGCGTCTACCCGGAAGTGGAGGCCAAGCTCCCGCAATATCCCTACAAGACCCCGCGCGTCGTCTTCCGCAACCTCGGCGGCGGCAAGTTCGAGGAGCTGCTCGAGGAAGCCGGACCCGCCATCCCCGTCCCGCATGCCAGCCGTGGCGCCGCCTTCGGCGATTTCGACAACGACGGTGACATCGATGTGCTGGTTGTGAACATGCACGAGCCGCCGTCATTGCTCCGCAACGACCTCTCCGGCAACCGCAACTGGCTGCAAGTGAAACTGGAGGGCGTCAAATCCAACCGCGACGCCATCGGCGCCCGCGTCACCGCCCGCTACGGGGGCAAAGTGCAAGCCCAGGAAGTGCTCAGCCAAGCCAGCTTTTATTCGGTCAACGACTTCCGCCTCCACTTCGGCCTAGGTGCGGCGGAGGAAGTGGATCTCGAAATCCGCTGGCCCAACGGACAGGTGGAAAAGATCGGCCGCGTCAAGCCCAACCGCGTGGTGCGGATCCTAGAGGGATCAGGCAATGAGAAGAAGTGATGGAACGAATTCTGCATGATCGCGTGGCTGCCCCGCTGGCCCGTGCTTCTCCAGGATGCGGCAAGCCTCCTCGCCTGACAGTGGCCGGAGCCTACCCAACCGGGACCTCAACTTGGGTGATGAAAACGTCGGGGTGGAAGCGGCTCTCGATCTCCAAGGGGTCGGCTGTTTCCAGAAACAGCGTCAAAGCCTCGGTCAAGTTGGCGCGCGCCTCCTCAACGGTTTTACCTTGACTGGCGATGTCGAATTCCGGGCAGGTGGCGACATACCAGTCGCCGTCTCGCTCGATGATGGCCGTTACTCGCCGGCTGGTCGCCATGCCCTGATTGTACCGCCCCGCCAAAGGAAGGCATGGAGTAGTATTTACCTATGAACCGCCGAACCTTCCTGCAAACTGCCCTGGCGGCGCCACTGGCGGCCGCCTCGCGAAAACCGAATATCGTGCTGCTGTTTGCCGATGATCTGGGCTACGGGGGCACCGGCCCCTATGGCGAGCGCGACTTCCCGACGCCGCACATTGACTCGATGGCGCGGAACGGGGTCCGGTTTACCAATGGCTACGTCTCCTGCCCGGTGTGCAGTCCGACGCGGGCGGGGATGATGACAGGGCGGTATCAGCAACGGTTCGGGCATGAGTTGAATCCAGGACCGGCTGATCTGGCATTGAACGAGTTCGGGCTGCCACTGACCGAGACAACCATCGCGGACAGGCTGAAATCGCTCGGATATGCGACCGGCCTGATGGGCAAGTGGCACCTGGGTTATCAGCCGGAGTTTCATCCGATGAAGCGCGGCTTTCATGAGTTCTTCGGGTTTCTCGGCGGGGCGCACTCCTATAACGACGCGCTCGCCGACACGGCCAATCCGATCCTGCGCGGGACCGAGCGGGTGAACGAGAAGGAGTATCTCACCGACGCGCTGGGGCGCGAAGCGATCAGCTTCATTGACCGGCACAAGGCAGGCCCGTTCTTCCTCTACCTATCGTTCAACGCCGTACACGCACCGATGCAGGCGATGGAGAAGTACACGGACCGGTTTGCGGGGATCGCCGACCGCAACCGGCGCATTCACGCCGGAATGATGGCGGCGATGGACGATGCCATCGGCGGCGTGCTCACCACCTTGCAGCGGAACAAGCTGATGGAGGACACGCTGATCTTCTTCATCAGCGACAACGGCGGCCCGACGCCGGTCAACACCTCGCGGAACACGCCGCTACGCGGATTCAAGGGACAAGTCTATGAGGGCGGCATCCGCGTGCCTTTCCTGATGCAATGGAACGGGAAGATCCGGAAGGGCTCGGTGTACGAACAGCCGGCCATCGCGCTGGATGTGCTGCCCACTGCCGTGGCGGCGGCCGGGGGCTCTATCGATCCGAACTGGAAGCTCGACGGCGTCGACCTGATGCCGCACGTCACCGGCAAGAACAAGAAGGCGCCGCATGAGACGCTCTACTGGCGGTTCGGCGCACGCAGCGCCATCCGCAAGGGCAACATGAAGCTGCTCAAGGAGGGCGGCGAGGCGGAGCTGTACGACCTTGCTAAGGACGTCGGCGAGCAGAACAACTTGGCGGCCACGCGGGCCGAGGCGGCGGCGGATCTGCAACGCGACTTCGAGGCTTGGAATAGCCAATTGATGGCCCCAAGATGGCGAAATCCTCGAAATGATCGCCCCCAAAAGGGCCGTAAGAAAGCTGAATCGCGTTTCTGCTAATATAGTCATAAGGAATTCTTTTCCCCAAAAGGAAGATCGACCCTATGGCTAAGCCAGCCTTCGCCAGCGGCGCCCAGGTGGAACACGGAAAATTCGGTCTCGGCTCGGTGATGTCCTGTAATGAGGAGTACACCGTAATCAAGTTCGACGACCATGGCGAGAAGAAGTTTGTATCGTCCATCGTGATCCCGAATCTGAAGAAGAGCGACCGTCAGCCGCCCGCCGAAAAACGGGCTTCTCGTTCCCGCAAAAAGGCGACACCCGCCAGCGCCTGAGATTTGATGCAATAAGGACCATGCGAACCATGGTCCTGGTGTGTCTTGCGGCATTAGTGTGCCGCGCCGAAGTAACTCCCTCCGGACTTCTTGCGGGCGTGGCGCGCGCCGACATCACTCCGCCCTCCGGCATCGCGCAGATGAACTGGGGCGCGCAGCGCCATGTCGCGGCGGCGGGCATCGACGCGGCCGGCTTCATCGCCACGGCGCTGGTGGTGAGCGACGGCCGGCAGAAGTTCGCCATGGTGGATGTGGATGCCTTGAGCGTCCGGCACCTGGACAAGCTCATCCCGCGCGCGGCTGCCGCCACCGGCATCCCCGCTACCCACATCCGCCTTGGAGCGACGCACACCCACGCCGGGCCGATGCTAACCGGCGTCAAAGGTCCGGTGGGCATGGACCTTTCGCCGTTCCGCGAACCCTACGATCGCTACTGGGCAACCGTGGCCGATAAGATCGTGGGCGCGATTGTCGAGGCCAATGCAAAGCTCGCGCCGGTGCATGTGGGCGCCGGGCGTGGCGTGGGCACGATCAACATCAACCGCCGCATTCGCGCGGCGGACGGCAAGCCGCCGGCTGTCGGCGTCAATCCCGAAGGCTTCATCGATGGCGACCTGAACGTAGTGCGAATGGACGATGCGGCGGGCAAGCCCGTTGCGGTGATTGTGAATTATCAGTGCCACGGCACGGTGATGGCGTGGGACAACGAACACATCTCGCCGGACTGGCCGGGCATGATGCGCAAAGTGGTGGAGCGTGCGCTGCCCGGAGCGCTGTGCCTGTTCTTCCAGGGCGCGGCGGGCGATCAGGGACCTGTGGAGGGTTTCACGGGCGACTTGAAGGTGGCGCACCGTTTGGGAACGATCCTCGGACATCAGGCGGCGGCGCTTGCGCTGCAGGTGGAAACGACGAAGCGCGCGCCGCGGTTTGAGGGCTTTGTGGAGTCGACCGCTTATATCGCAAAACAGCCGTGGCGGGTGGATGGTCCGCGCGACGGGACGCTGAAGTTCGCTTCCAAGATCCTGGAGTTGCCGCCGCGCAAGTACACGGCGGCCGAGATGGAGCGGATGAGGACGGCGGTGAAGGAGGCTGAGTCACAGCTGCCCTCCGCAGCGGATAAGCAAGTGGCCGAGGCGCGGCTGCGGCGGGTGCGGGATCTGCTGGAGCAGTGGCAGCGGCCGTACGACGCGACGCCGGTGAAGGTGCGGGTGCAGGTGCTGAGGATCGGCGAGGTGGCGCTGGTTGCCATGCCGGGCGAGCCGTTCGCCGAGATCGGCGTAGCGGTGAAGAAGGCATCGCCGTTCGCGGTGACGCTCTTCTGCGGCTACTCGAGCGGGGAGGGCGGCGACTACATGCCGATGGAGTCCGAGTACGACTTACAGGGCTATGAAGTTGACCGCACGCCGTACGGGCGCGGGGCCGCGGCGAAGCTGATCGCGGAGATGCCGGCGCTGTTCAAGCTTGTTCAATAGCCTGGACAAGGCTCTTTTCGATCAGGGCGCACATCTCATCGAGATCGGACTCTTCGGCGATCAAGGGCGGGGAGACGGCGAACCAGCCGGGGTCGACGCGGAGGATGACGCCGTTGTCGATGGCGGTGGTCTTGAGCGCCGTGCCGATCTTGGGATCGGTGAGCTCGACGCCGAGCAAGATGCCTTTGCCGCGAACCTCGCGCACGACGCCGTGGCGTGAGAGGGCTTCGAGCTTCGGGCGCAGGTAGGCGCCGAGCCGCGCTGCCTTCTCCCACAAGCGCTTCTCAACAATCTCATCCATGACGGCGATGCCGGCGGCGCAGGCCAGCGGATTGCCGGCATACGTGTGGCCGTGCATGAACTGCAGCTGCTGCTCGGGCCGGCCGAGGAAGGCGTCGCCCATCTCCTGGCGCGCGGCCATGGCAGCCAGCGGGATGGCCCCGGAGGAGATGCCCTTACCGAGGCACATGATGTCTGGCGTCGTACCGAAGGTCTCGGCGGCGAACATGCTTCCGGTCTTGGCGAAGCCGGTGATGATCTCATCGAAGATAAGCATGACGCCGTAACGGTCTGCGATCTGGCGCAGGATGCGGAAATATTCGTCCGTCGGGGTGACGATGCCGCCGGTGTTGCCGATGGGTTCGACGATGATGGCGGCGACGGTGGAGGGATCCTCGTTGAGGATGACGTCCTCAAACGCGCGGGCGGCGAAGCGGTTGCATTCCTCCCAATCGGAGAAGCGGTCGCGGTAGTAGGTGGGAGGAGGGACCTTGAGGAAGCCGGGCATCTGCGGCTCAAAAGGTGTTTTGCGCGGACCGGTGCCGCTGGCGGCCATGGCTCCGAAGGTGCCGCCGTGATAGCCGTGGTAGCGGCTGACGACCTTGTAGCGTGCGGGCTGTGCGATCTGTTTGAAGAACTGGCGGGTGAACTTGAAGGCGGCCTCGACGGCTTCCGAGCCGCCGGAGAAGGGTTTCACGTAGTTTAGATTGGCGGGGGTGATGGCGCCGAGCTTGGCGATGAACTCGAGCGTGACATCGGCGATGGAATGAAGCGGGGGAGCAAAGGTGATGCGCTCCATCTGGCGGCGCATGGCCTCCATGACACGCGGGTGCCGATGGCCGAGCACGGCGACGAAGATGCCGCCGATGGCGTCGAAGTAGCGCTTGCCGGCGGCGTCCCAGAGAAAGAGTCCCTCGGCGCGCTCGATGACGAGCGGACGGCGGGCGAACTCCTCCATTTGCTGGAAGTCGACGGCGGTGAGCAGGAGCAGCTCTTCAGTTGACGGCACGAAGCTCATCATATCGAGGCTTGACAGGAGCGCGCAGGGGCGTTAAGAAGAAGGCGGAGGGTGAGAGTCATGATTGAACTGTCGAAGCATCATCGCCCGCCGGAACCGAACCTGAAGCGGATCATCGTGCTGGAGTTTGTCGCGGCGGCGGCCGTGCTGGGGGTGATCGGCGTCGTGCTATACATGGTGTTCACCTATAAGCCTGTGTGACTGGTGCGTTAGAGGCGGATCACCTGGCCGGCGCGGTGGGATTCATAGCAGGCGAAGACGGCTTGGACGGAGGGGAGATAGGCGGCGGCATCGCATTCGCAGGGGGCTCCGGATTGGAGGGCGGAGATGATGTGGCTTTGGAGGGCGAGGATGCTGTCGCCCTTGTAGCCGGTCTCGGGCCGGTGGAAGGGGTGTTCGGTTTCGGGCTTGCCGTATTCGGTGAGCCAGAGTCGGCCGTCGGGGGTCATGCGGAGCAGGCCGCGGTCGCCCTCGAGGCGCATGTGAGCGAAGGCTTGTTCGGGGGGGAAGGGGCCGCTGACGCGGTTGGCGTCGAAGGCTCCCAGGACGCCTGACTTGAAGGAGCATTCGATGACGACGCAGTCCTCGCCCTGGATGACGGGGTTGACGCGGCGCATGGAGCAGCGGAGGGAGTCGAATTCGCCGGCGAGGTAGCGGAAGGTGTCGATGAAGTGAATGCCCATTTCGTACATGAGGAGTTGGGGCATTTCGCGGAAGTAGGGCTGGGCGGGGTAGGGTTCAGGGCCGCGGCCGTCGCCGGTGCGGAGATGGAAGCCGGCGTAGAAGAGGTTGCCGAGGAGGCCGTTGTCGAGTATCTTGCGGGCTTCGCGGTACCAGGGCTGCCAGCGCCAGTTCTCGTGAATGAAGAGGCGGACGCCGGCCTTCGAGCAGGCGTTCATCATGGCGCGGCAGTCCTCCATGGTGGGGGCCATGGGCTTCTGGCAGATGACCTGGGCTTTGTGGGAGGCGGCGAGGCGGGTTAGCTCGAGGTGGGTGTTGGGGCGGGTGACGATGTCGACGAAGTCCGGCCTTTCGGCGGTGAGCATTTCGGCGGCATCGGTGTAGTGGTGGGGGATGGTCCACTTGGCGGCGAACTCGGCGGCGCGTGAGGGGAGCGGGTCTGCGACGGCGGTGATTTCGACATGGGGCATGCGATTCCAGGCGTCGGCTTGGAAGTGGGAGAAGAAACCGGCCCCGATGATGACTCCGCGCATCCAACCAGTGTTTGCATTGGTTGGGATAAAATGCAACTAACCGGATATGTCGAGAGGGGCTTGCATTTTCGCGATGCTGGCGGCAGTGGCCGCGGCGCAGACGGTGAGCTTTGACCGGGACGTCAGGCCGATTCTGAGCGATAAGTGTTTCACGTGTCATGGGCCGGATTCGGCGAACCGGCTGACGAAGGTGCGGTTTGATACGGAGGCGGGAGCGAAGCCGGCGATTGTGGCGGGGAATCCGGAAGCGAGTCTGCTGGTGCAGCGGGTGACGGCAGAGAACAAAGCGCTGCGGATGCCGCCGGTGCGTACGGGGGCGGCGAAGCTGTCCGATGAAGAGATTGGAGTGCTGCGGCGGTGGATTGAGCAGGGGGCGAAGTGGGAGAAGCACTGGTCGCTGGAGGCGCCGCGAAGGGAGAAGGTTCCCGAGGGGGTGAACGCGGTTGATTATTTTGTGCGGCGGCGGCTGGAAAAAGAAGGGTTGAAGATGTCGCCGGAGGCTGAGCGGCATACGCTGTTGCGGCGGGTAAGTTTCGATTTGACGGGATTGCCGCCGACTCCGGAAGAGCTGGCGGCAGGGGAGACCTATGAGCAGGCGGTGGACCGGTTGCTGGCATCGCCGCGGTATGGGGAGCGGATGGCGATACGGTGGCTGGATGCGGCGAGGTATGCGGACACGAACGGCTACCAGACGGATGCGGAGCGGTACATGTGGCGGTGGCGCGACTGGGTGATTGAGGCGTTCAACCGGAACATGCCGTTTGACCGGTTCACAGTGGAGCAGCTGGCGGGTGATTTGCTGGCGAATCCGACGCTGGATCAGCTGATCGCGACGGGGTTCAACCGGAACCATCGCGGCAATGGAGAGGGCGGGATCATTCCGGAAGAGTACGCGGTGGAGTATGTGGTGGACCGTGTGGAGACGACGTCGACGATTTGGCTGGGGATGACACTCGGTTGCGCGCGGTGCCACGACCACAAGTACGATCCGGTTTCGCAGAAGGAGTTCTACCGGTTCTACGCCTTCTTCAACAACATTCCGGAGCGGGGCAAGTATTTCAAGTACGGGAACACGCCGCCGGTGATTCCGGCTCCGACGGTGAGGCAGCAGAGGCAGCTGGGAGAGTTGCAGAAGAAGGTGGAGGAGGCGGAGGCTGGTTTCGCGCTGCCGGCGGGGGCGGTGGAGGAGTGGGCGCGCGGGATCGCCAACGGGCCGGAGCTGGATTGGGCGAGCCAGCGGGAGATGCTGTTCCATCACGCGGCGGAGGAACAGTTTGACGGAAAGCGGATGATCGATGCGGGGAACAAGGCGAAGTTCACTTTCTATGACAAGTTCACGCTGGCGGCCTGGATTAAGCCGGCGTCGGGCGATGGAGCGATCCTGACGCGGGCCGAGGATGAGCAGGAAGGCAAAGGGTACGGGCTGTATTTGAAGGACGGGAAGCTGCAAGGGAACTTCGTGAGCCGGTGGCTGGACGACGCGGGGCGGGTGGAGACGGTGGAGGCGGCGCCCTTGAACCAGTGGAGCCACGTGCTGCTGACTTATGACGGGACGCGGGAGGCGGACGGGATCCGGATTTATCTGAACGGCGAGCCGATGAAGATGAAGGTTCAGGTGGATGAGCTGAACCAGGGGTTCACGGAGAATGAGCCTTTGCGGATTGGGGGAGGCGGGGGATGGCGGTTCGAGGGTTCGCTGCGCGATGTGCGGATCTACAACGTGGCGCTGAGGGGGGCTCAGATCAAGATGCTGGCCGAGCCGCTGGGGTTGAACCGGATCGCGCAGATCGCGGAGGGGAAGAGAAGTCAGGCGCAGAAGGATAAGCTGCGGCACGCGTATCTGGACGAGTTCGGTCCGGCGGAGACGCGGGCGAGCTGGGAGAGGGTTGTGGCGGCGCGGCGGCAGTATACGGTGTTCCGGGAGAGCCTGCCGACGGTGATGGTGATGCAGGAGAATGCCAAGCCGAACGATGCGCATTTGCTGATCCGCGGAGCTTACGACCGGCCGGGTGAGAAGGTGACGCGCGGGTTGCCGGCGGCGCTGCCGCAGATGCCGGCGGGCGCAACGATGGACCGTTTGGGACTGGCGCGGTGGCTGGTGGATGAGCGGAATCCGCTGACGGCGCGGGTGACGGTGAACCGGTTGTGGCAAATGCTGTTCGGGGCGGGGCTGGTGCGGACGAGTGAGGATTTCGGTTCGCAGGGCGAGCCGCCGACGGATCCGGAACTGCTGGACTGGCTGGCGACGGAGTTCATGCGAACGGGCTGGGACGTGAAGCGGCTGCTGAAGACGATCGTGATGAGTGAGACTTATCGGCAGAGTTCGAAGGTGAGTGCGGAGCTTGCGGCTCGTGATCCGGATAACCGGTTGCTGGCGCGGGGAGCGAGGTTCCGGCTGGCGCCGGAGATGGTGCGGGATCAGGCGCTGGCGATGTCGGGGCTGCTGGTGGAGAAGATTGGCGGTCCGAGCGTGAAGCCGTACCAGCCGGCGGGGTTGTGGAAGGAGCTGTCGGGCGGGGCCGATTATCAGCGGGGCAAGGGCGAGGATCTGTACCGGCGGAGCGTGTACACGTTCTGGAAGCGAGCGGCGCCACCGCCGGGGATGATGACATTTGATTCGGCGGGGCGCGAGACGTGCATCGTGCGGACGACTCGCACGAATACACCGCTGCAGGCGCTGACGCTGATGAACGATGTTACGTATGTGGAGGCGGCGCGGAAGATGGCGGAGCGGATGATGCGGAATGGAGGCGTGGAGTACGGGTTTCTGGTGGCGACATCGCGGCGACCGGAGGCGAAGGAGAAGGAAGTGCTGGAGGCGAGCCTGGCGCGGTACCGGGATAAGTTTCTGACGAACCCGGCGGAGGCGGAGCGGTTGTTGAAGGAAGGGGATTCGCCGAGGGATGAAAGGTTGAAGACGGCGGACCTGGCGGCGTACACGGCGGTGGCGAGCCTGCTGCTGAATTTGGACGAGACGGTGACGAAGGAGTAAGAGATGAGGCGTCGGGATTTTCTGGGATCGGTGGCGCTGGCATCGCTGGGGAACAGCCAGTTGTTCGGGGCGGCGGCGAAGGCGAAGCGGATGATCTACCTGTTCCAGTCGGGCGCGCCGTCGCAGATCGAGACGTTCGACTACAAGCCGCGGTTGATGGAGTGGCAGGGCGTGGAGCTGCCGGATTCGGTGAGGCAGGGGCAGCGGCTGACGGGGATGACATCGACGCAATCGAGCTTCCCGGTTGTGCCTTCGAAGTTCGGGTTCGCGCGGCACGGCAAGTCGGGGGCGTGGGTGTCGGAGCTGCTGCCGCACACGGCGAAGGTGGCGGACGAGCTGTGCTTCATCAAGACGCTGCACACCGAAGCGATCAACCATGACCCGGCGATCACGTTTTTCCAGACGGGGTTTCAATTGGCGGGGCGGCCGTCGATCGGGGCATGGCTGAGCTACGGGCTGGGGAGCGAGAACAAGGATCTGCCGGCCTACGTGGTGATGGTGAGCCAGGGAAGCGGGAACAAAGGGGACCAGCCGCTGTACGACCGGCTGTGGGGAAGCGGGTTCCTGCCGAGCAAGCATCAGGGAGTGAAGCTGCGGTCGGTGGGCGATCCGGTGCTGCACCTGTCGAACCCGCCTGGGTTTGAGACGGCGGACCGGCGTCAGTTCATCGATGATCTGAAGCAGCTGAACCAGATGAAGCTGGAAGAGACGGGCGATCAGGAGATCGCGACGCGGATCGCGCAGTATGAGATGGCGTTCCGGATGCAGGCGTCGGTGCCGGAGCTGACGGATTTGAGCGGGGAGCCGGAGTCGACGTTCGCGTTGTATGGGCCGGAGGCGCGCAAGCCGGGCAGCTACGCGGCGAATTGTTTGATGGCGCGGCGGCTGGCCGAGCGCGGGGTGCGGTTCATTCAACTGTTCCATCGCGGATGGGATCAGCACAATCATTTGCCGGAGCAGATACAAGCGCAGTGCCGGGACACGGATCAGGGGTCGGCGGCGCTGATCACGGATTTGAAGCAGCGGGGGCTGTTGGAGGACACGCTGGTGGTGTGGGGCGGGGAGTTCGGGCGGACGGTGTACTGTCAGGGGAAGCTGACGAAGGAGGATTATGGGCGGGACCATCATCCACGATGCTTCACGGTGTGGCTGGCGGGCGGGGGAGTGAAGGCGGGGCAGAGTTATGGCGAGACGGACGAGTACTGCTACAACATCGTTTCCAATCCCGTGCACGTGCACGACCTGCACGCGACGTTGTTGCACACTTTGGGCGTAGACCATACGAAGTTGACCTATAAGTACCAGGGGCGGCACTTCCGGTTGACCGATGTTCACGGAAAACTGGTGAGGGAAGTGGTGAGTTAGGGCCTCCTGGGGGGCATTTTGCGAAGGCGCTCGCGGGCAAACATCCATTCGGTGTAGCGATCGGGGTCGGCGGGAGGGTTCGGAGAGGTCTTCCAGTCGTCTTTGTCGGGTTTGGGGTGAGTTCGATTTGCAAGTTTGAGAGTTTGCGTGGGGTTGGCGAGCTTGGGACGCTCGGGTTTGTTGGATTGGTCTGGTAGAACGCGGCTGAGATGGCGGGTGGATTGAAGGAATTTGAGCTCGCGGAGGCAGGTACGAGCGGTACCTTCGTAACGCGTGCGGTAGCGCATGACGCGGTCGTACTCATCATCGAGGGATTTGTCACGGCCGGAGGAGAAGGGGTCGGCGTTTTGGGCGGCGAGCTCGGCGAGGCGTAGCTCGGCGCGGTGGAGGTTCCAGTTGGCGATCAAGTAGCGGTTGAAGTGAAACTCTTCGAGACCGGTTTCGGGGAGGATGTTCTGGAAGAGGCTGACGCGGAGCATTTGGAATTCCATTTCCATGCCTGGAGGGATGAAGAGGCCGGCGGAGGCGAGGCCGTGGGTGCGGGCGTTTTGCGAGGAGATGGCTTTGCCTTCGGGCGTGCGGGGGCCAGTAGAGAGGTTCTTTTTCATAAGAGTGTCCTTTGTGATTAGACAGAGATTTCCCCGCAGAGCCGCGAAGGGGAGGAGCGGGCTCCTGGGCGGGAGACGTCCTATCCGTATTATAGCAGAGCGAGAAAAATGGTTTGCACTTAACGGCTGTTAAATGAGAGAGTTATGGTTTGTGACTGGGGGTGCCGGGAGGATCAAAAACCTGGGGGTGGAGTGAAAGCTACGGTTCATTGGGAGAGGAGGCGGGCGAGGCGGATGGGGGTGGCGGAAGCAGAAGATGGTGCGAATGGGGCCGCCAGGAGCGCGAGGGTATCGCGGCGGGTCATGACTAGAATTGTAGCTCGGGTGGTGAGTTGGCTACTTCCGCCAGGAGTAGACGGCGCGGTCGAAGTCTTCCAGGAGTTGGTTGGGGCCTGGATCGAGGCCCGGGGACATCTGGGTCAGCAGAATGCCGATGGTTTTGCGTTCGCGGTCGATCCAAAAGAAGGTGTTGAAGATGCCGGCCCAGGCCATGGTGTTGCGGCCGCGGCCGCCTTCAATGGCGTTGGAGTTGAGAGCGAAGCCGAGACCGAACTTGTCGAGGGAACCGGGCAGCTCGGCTCCGTCGGTGGCGAATTGGGGCACGAGGCTGCGGAAGGGCGTGATGATCTGATCGGCGATCTGGTTTTCGCCCATCGAGTCGACGGTTTGGGGCTTGAGGATGTATTTACCGGAAAGGATGGCCTGGCAGAAGCGGGTATAGTCGAGGGCGGTGGAGAAGAGGCCGCCGCCGCCGGAGAAGAAGGTGGTTGCGGGGGGCAGGGCCATTTTACCTGGCTCGAAGCCGCCATCGGGGGTGCGCTGGTGGATGGCAGCGAGGCGGGCTTTTTTGTCCTCGGGGACGACGAAGAAGCTGTCGTGCATGCCGAGGGGTTGGAAGATATGCTCGTGGAAGTATTCGGCGAGGTTTTTGCCGCTGACCTTTTCGACGATGCGGCCGAGCCAGTCGGTGTTGATGCCGTATTCCCAGCGCGTGCCGGGATCAAACAGGAGGGGGGCTTTGAGAAAGCCATCGCCGCCGGCCATGATGCTGGGGGTCTTGCCGGCTTTGACGTGGGCGGCGATCTGCTGGTTCATGAACTCGTAGCCGAAGCCTGCGGTATGGGCGAGCAGGTGGCGCACGGTGACGGGGCTTTTGGGTGGGCGGAGTTTGCCGTTTTCGAGCACCTGGAGATCGGCGAGCTCGGGGGCGTAATGGGAAGCGGGGTCGTCGAGCTTGATCTTGCCGGATTCCACCAGTTGCATGACGGCAGCGGAGGTGATGGGCTTGGTCATGGAGGCGATGGCGACGATGGCGGACTTGTCCATCGCGGCGGCGCCTTCATAGAAGATGGAGGTGGAGTTGGCGACGATAGCTACAGCGCCGGGGACTTGTTTTTTCTCGACCGCGGAATGGAGGAGCTGATCGACGGAAGAGGCGAGCGGAGCGGTGTCGAGTTTTGGCGGGGCGCTGGTGCACCCCGCCAAGAACAGAATGAGTAAGGGAAGAACCAGTGTCACATACTAAAAATAGAACTTCGCGGCCAATTGCACAAGTCTGGGATTGCGAGCGGCGGTGATGGCGCCGAAGCCGTAGCGTCCGCCGCCTCCGCCGCGGGAGGTGGGCAGGTTGGTGATCTGGCCGGTGACGCGGTCAAACTGGGCGGTGCGGTTGTAGTCGGAGAACTGGGTGTGGTTCCAGGCGTTGAACATCTCGAAGCGGAGCTGGAGGAAGCGGCCCTCGGCGCCCATGGGGATCTCCTTGAAGATGGAGAGGTCCCAGTTGTTGATGCCGGGACGGCGGATGGGGCGGGAGGCCGATTCCAGGCCGAGGCTGCCGCGCTCGCGAGGCAGCGCGAAGACGCCGGTGTCGATCCAGCCGTCAATCGCCTTGCCCTTGCCGTGAGCGTTGCCCGTGTAGATAATGCGCGGGCCCCAGTTTTCCGAACCGGTCCAGATGCGGTTGACATCGGCGCCACCGAGGCCGCGAACGGACAAATTGATGAAGTCGGGCTGGCCGGTGGAGAAGGTGGTGATTCCGGAGATGACCCAGCTGTTGAAGATGCCGCGGCCAAGCCTGTTGTCGAGGAAGTTGCCGCCGCGAGCCGCCTTGGGGAGGGTCCAGGTGAAGTTGCCGACGAAATTGTGCTGGATGTCGAAGCTGAGCGGACCGTAGTTGGCCATGCGGGCGTTGGTGGGGTGTAGGGTGTCGCCATCGCCGCTGGTCGTGCCCATGGCCTTGGACCAGGTATAGGCGATACCGAACTGAAGATCCTTGCTCAAGCGGCGGTTGGCGCTGATCTGAAGCGAATTGTAGTTGGAGTCTGCGCCGAAGGTGGTGACGGAAGTGGAGCCGTAACCGAGGTATGGCCTGTAGAGGTCGACGGGCTTGGTGGTGGTACCGTCAAAGCGAGGATTGGGGTTGGTGGGGTCCTGGTTCTGCGGCAGCCAAGCGGAGCCGAAGGGGACGATATTGAAGTCGGTGCGGCCGAGGTTGTGTGTGGAGCGGGAACCGACGTAGCCGATGTCGAACAGGATACCCATGGGGAGTTCGCGCTGGATGGTGAAGTTCCAGTTGATAGTGGTGGGCACCTCACCGAGCAGGTCGAAGCCGCGGACACCTGCCGGGAAAAAGACGCCGGCGGTGGAACCGATAGTTGCCAGGTTGCCGTAGAAGAGGGTGGGGCTGATGGTGGAGGGTGGATTGGGCAGCTGGTCGAATACGGGGTTGCCCTGGAAGCGGTCGTAGAACATGCCGCCGCCGGTGCGGATGACGGTCTTGGGGGCGACTTCCCAGGCGATGCCGATGCGCGGGGCGTAGTGGATGCCACGGTCATTGATGAGGCCCTTGGGATAGCCGTCGACGCCTGCGCGGCCCATGCCATTGGCGTAGAGGCCGTTGACGAATCCACGATTGGTGTTGATGATGGAGCCGATCAAAGCGCGAGGCGCTTCCTGGCCGGTGATGGGATTGCGCGACACAATCGTGCCGGCCGCATTGCGGAAGGGCTGCATCTGGACGGCGGCGTTGGCGGGATTGAAGAGGGCCGGGTTGAAGGAGGAGGTTTGCAGCGCCTGGTCAAACTGCGGTTGGATCCAGTAGAAGCGCATGCCCACGTCGATCACGAGGCCCTTACGGACGCGCCAGTTGTCCTGCACGTACCATTCGATGTTCCAGTTGCGGTACTCGCCGTTCAAGACGGTGTTGGACTGCTGGAGGCGCTGGTAGTTGCCGATCAAGGCGTTGGAGAAGGCCCAGTTGGTGTCGCCGGGGTTCTGACCGTCGCGGTCAAACCAGATGTTGCCGTTGACGGAGGTGAAGGCGGTCTGGTCTTTCCAGCTGCGGTGGACGTAGATGCCCGCCTTGAAAGTATGTGGACCGGTGACCTTGCTGACGTTGTCGGTAATGTCCCAGGTGTGGTTGAAATTGCGGAAAGGCGTCCCGTTGAATCCGGTGAAGGGGGAGTTGGGGACGTTGTAGCGCCAGTTCTGGACCAAGCCGATCTTATCGGCATTGGGGAAAGGCATCTGGTAGCTGAGGCCGAGCTTGTCACGCTTGAAGGTGTCGTCGACGGGATCGATATTGAGCACGTTCTTGGAAGAGCCGAAGATGAACTCGTTGGTGAGGGTCGGATTGACGACGGTGGTGACGTTGGTGATGAAGCTCCAGCCGGGATTGCCGAAATTCATCGGCGCGAAGGGAATGTTGTAGTCGGCGCTCCACTGGCCGTAGGCGCGATCCTGCTCGCTGCGCGTCCACAAGTAGCGGGAGTACAGGCGCCACTTCTCATTGATGTTGTAATCGCCGCGGAGCAGATACTCGCGGCGGGGAAACTGGTCGGAGACCTGAGTCTGGTGGTTAAAGGTGGGGTCATTGACGGCGAGGGCGTTGGGTTGGGGATACCAGTTCAGGATCTTGCGGCCGTCGGCGCTGATCTGGCTGGCCGGGATGATGTTGCCGGGGTAGGGATTGCGGTTATTGCTGGGGTCGCGGACGACGAGCGGGGAGCCGTCGGCTTCCCTGCTGCGGCTGAAATTGCCGGCGCGTTCGAGTTCGGTGGGCAACAAGACATTGCGCAAGCCATTCGGGGAGAGCTGGGACTGGAATTCCTGGGAGAAGAAGAAGAAGAGCTTGTTGCGGTCCTTGTTGAAATTACCCGGGAGAATGACGGGGCCGCCGATGTTGTAGCCGAAGAAATTGTAGCGGAAGAGCTGGCGTGCGCGACCCTCCTGGTTATTGCGCCAGTCATTGGCGTTCAGGCCTTCATGGCGGTGGAACCAGTAACCGGTGCCGTGGAACTCCGTGGAGCCGCTCTTGGTGACGATCTGGATGGCCGCGCCGGAGGAGCGACCGATTTCGGCCGGCTGGGAGTTGGTCATCAGTTTGAACTCGGCGATCTGGTCGATGTTGAGGGTGGCCAGCACGCCGCCGTTGGAGCCTGTGTCGACGTTGGTGACGCCGTCGACGGTGAGGTTGTTCTGATTGCCGCGCGCGCCGTTGGCGAAGATGCCGCCGAGGCCGCCGGTGTAGACAACGCCTGGTACAGTGGCGGCAAGGTCAAAGAAGCTGCGTGTGCGCACGGCGAGGTTGACGACCTGGTTGCCGGTGAGCACGCCGGCGCGCTCGGCGGAGCGGGTTTGCAGGACAGCGGCTTGTGCTTCGACGGTGATGGTCTCGCTGACCTGGCCCAGTTCGAGGACGATGGAAGGCAGGGCGATACGGTCACTGGCGAAGATCTTGATCTCTTTCTGCTCGAACTTCTTGAACCCTGGCGATTCGACGGAGATGGTATAGACGGCCGGCTGGAGTGGAGTGAACATGAAGCTACCGTCAGAGAGGGTAAGCATTTCACGGCTAGTACCCTGTCCGGTGCTAACCAGGACGACCTTGGCGCCGGCGATGACGGCTTGCTGATTGTCGCGGACGACGCCGCTGATGGAGCCGGAAATCTGCTGTGCCGATACGGGAAGAACGATGGCAAGCAAGCAAAGCGCGAGAATTGTCAGACGGATTCTATTCACAAGAAACCCCTTTCCACTCCCGAAACCCGTTTGGGCGGAGATTATGTATATTTTAGGGAGAAAAGCCGCAAAGTCAATCGGAATCATGGTGTTTTCTAGGATTAACTTGTTTTCACAGGCTATGGACGAGTGGTTCCCCGTCCCGGAGCGTCCGCCGCAACTGATTGATCAGCTTGACCTTGGTGCCGGGGACAGCGGTGTTTTGGTCTTGCAGGATCCCACTGAGAGAGCCGGAGGTCTGGTGCGCTGACGGACCTATGCGATCCGCTCCAAGTGGGCATTAAGTATGGCACTACTTGGCGTGTGGGAAGAGTATGCCAACAGATGAACCTGGTGTCTAGAGAGCATGAGTCAACGCGAACTTCAGCTTATCTATGGATTAGGCTGAGACCGGCCCGTCGCCCTGGGAAAGGGTCGCGAGAAGCTTCTCCTTCCTCTGGACACAAGCCGACACAGAGGACTCCATCGCCACCCAATAGATGAGTGACCCGAGCGTGAGCGAAAATCCCAAAACCCCGTAAAAGGCCAGCTGGCTGTCGAAGGCGTATCGCGCCAGGTAGGCAAGCACGATCGGGATCGACATGATCGGGTAGATCATGAGCAGCATCGCCTGGAAACGGCCTGCCGAAGCCGACCTCCAGGAATGGGCCGGGTTCACCGGCCGCGGAAAATGCGTAGAGCTGAGGTTGCCGATGGCGATCAGAAATACGGTCATCACCAGCGACACGGCGTAGGATTCGACCAGTTTCGATGCCGAGATCGGCATCCGCAACAGCGTGCAGGCCACCGCCACGGCGCTGATCTCGAGGAAGACGAAAATCGCCGCGGCGATGTTCTTCGCCACCAGCACTGCCGCCATCGGCACCGGAACCAGGTAATAAAGCTGCGAGGCGCTCCTGTCAAAGCCGAAGGTGTTCCAGAAGGAGACCTCGCCCAACAGCAGCAGCGCGTAGAGGGTGACGAAGGTGAGATAGTTCGACGCAAAGGCGGAGGAGGAATCGCTGCCGGAGCGATAGGCGATGGGCAGCCAGATGAGCAGGCCGAAACTGAAGCCCATCATGAAGACCAGCCGGAAGCGTGGAGCGCGGCTGAGAAACCGAATCTCCTTTTCGACAATGGCGCCCAGCGGGTCGGGAAGCAGCATTGCCGGCAGGCGGTAGAGCCTCTCCAGTAGTCCGGCCGGCTTCAGCGGTTTGGTTACCGTCGCCCGTTCCGCCTCGGCGTCGAACTTGAAGCCCCGCTCAAACTGCCATCGGCCGAACAGGAATGCGGCCGCGGTCCAGCCGGCCAGGACTCCAATCACCAGCAAGTCCGGCCGCCCGAGCACCACCTGAGCCGCCATTGTCCATGGCCACCAGGGAAAGTGGAACCGGTTGATGAGCTGCCTGGCCCAGTCCGGCAGTCCGGCCAAGAAATAGAGCTGCGGAAGCGCGGCCACCAGGACGAGGCCGAAGATGGCCAACTCGCGAATCCTGCGTTTGCCCAGCCAGCGGCTGAGAATCTGGCGCAGTGCCACGGACAGGAAGAGGTTCGTGGCGATGAAGGGAACAAAGCCCAGACAGCTCCACCACGGGATGGCCGGATTCAGCAGCAGGCCAATGGTGGCGCCGGTCAGCACGATCAGCATCTCGACGCCTGTGCTGAAGCGCAGCAGCACCTCGAGCCCGAAGAGCCGGCTGTGCGAGATCGGGTAAACGATCAGCCGCTTCAGGTCGAGGCTGGCGCCGGTGGAAACCAGCACGATGGGCACGATCTGCCAGTAGAGAAAGGCCAGCAGCAGTCCGCCCGTCAGCACGCGTTCGACGATCGCCAGCCGGCCGGGGCTGGAGAACAGGATACCCACGCCCGTGGCGCCAGTTGCCACCATCCCGTACCAGAGCGCCGACATCACCACCGTGAAAACGAGGCTGGTGTAGTGGCCGCGGGGATAGAAGTTGCGCAGCGTGCGCCATTGTGCCCAGAGAATGGCACGCAACTGAAGCAGCATGCTACAGCCAGTCGAGCGATTCCGAAGTACGCTCGGCCCCCACTACGCGCACGAAGGCGTCCTCCAGCGTCTCGGAAGCTCCGCGCAGTTCGGCCATGTCGGCTTCCATGACGAGGCTGCCGCTGGAAATAATCGCCACGCGGGTGCAGAGCCGCTCCACTACCTCCAGCACGTGCGAAGTAAGAAAGATGGTGGCGCCGCGACGGACCTGATCGAGGAGAATGTCTTTCATCAGCCGGGCGCCGACGGCGTCGACGCCTTCAAACGGCTCGTCCAGCAGGAACAGCTTCGGGCGATGGATCAGCGCGGCGGCCATGGCCACGCGCTTGCGCATCCCTTTGGAGTACTCCGAGATCAGCTTGCGTGGATGACCATCCAGCTCAAACAAGGTCATCAGCTCCCGCGCCCTGGTGCGCGCCACTTCGCGCTCCAGTTTGTACATGCGTCCGACGAACTCGACGAATTCGAGTCCGGTGAGATGGTCAAAGAGCAGCGATTCATCCGGCACAAGGCCGATGTTGGCCTTGATGGTCTCGGCCTGTTCCGGCATCGGGAGCCCGAGCAGCTCCATGGTGCCCGAGGTTGGCGGCGCCAGTCCCATCAGCATCTTGATGGTGGTGGTCTTGCCGGCGCCGTTGGGTCCGAGGAAGCCGAAGAAGCAGCCGGAGGGCACGGTGAGATTCAGCCCATCGACGGCGGCCTTGTTCCCATAGACCTTGCGCAGTAGGCGCGTGAGGATGGCGGGCGGCGGCGGGGTAATGGAATCCTGCGGCAGCGAGAGGGAGTCATCCCAGGAAACCGAGCCTGGGGCGGATTCCGGCATGGGAACCATTATCCTACGCAAGGAACTCATGTGGAATTCGACTCAAGCCTGGCGGGCGCCGGTCCGATAAGCAAGAGGGTGGAAACGATCACGCTGTCCGCATCTCACTACCAGGATAAGGCGCTCAGGAGTTTGGGCAAGTTGCCGCCCTTCTCGCCGATCCTGAACAAACTGATGGGGACGCTTGCCGATGAGGATGTGAGCTTCGGCGAGCTGGCGGACCTGATAGAAAAGGACACGGTGCTGGCGGGCAACGTGCTGCGGATGGTGAACTCGGCTCTGTATGGCCGACGTGGGACAATCAACTCGGTACGCCACGCGGTGAGCCTGATCGGGTTGTCCAAGCTGCGCAACGTGACAATGAGTCTTTCGCTGGCGCGGATGTGGTCTTCGCAGACCGCGGTGAAGGGCTGGTTTCCAGCGCCGTTCAATCAGCACTCGGTGGCGTGCGCGATCCTGGCGGACCTGCTGGCGACGGAAATGCCTGTGGATTATCCGGAAGGCGCGTTCACCGCGGGCCTGCTGGGCAATATCGGGATGATGCTGATCGCGCTAAGCCTGCCCGAGGAGCGCAACATGATTCAGGAAAACTACACAACGACCAGCGCGAGCCTCACCGATTGCGAGCGCACGGTGCTTCAGCTCACCCACGCCGAACTGTCCGCGGAAGGGCTACGCCACTGGAACCTGCCTGCGCCGATACAAACCGCCGTGCTGCATCATCACGGTCCGCATCCGGATTCCGAAGGCGGCATCGCGATGAGCTTTGTCCTGGAACAGGCTGACCGCATAGTTCAGCAGCATGGCATCGTGGTGCAGCCGTGGCTCCGGCCGGCTGAGGGCGTTCCCGCCGAGACCCTCTCCCCGCTGGGCGTCTCCAACAGAATTCTGGAATCTTTCCAAACCGAGTTTGAATCCATCCGCGCTCTGTTCGGATAGACCACTCCTATTACCCCCGGTTGATTGCTTCGCCCGGGATCTGCCATAGTGGACGGTTGTCCATGACGGTCCATGGCTAAAGACGTCATCCTGGCCGCTGATCTCGGCGGCACGCCATTATCTTCGGAGGAGCTGGCGGCGGTTCCCGACTTCGCCGGCATACGGCCACAAATCTGGGAAAAATTCCCGGGCGCCATTGCGAAGAAAACCTACCGCCCCGGCGAGTACCTGATGAGGGAGGGTGAGAGCGGCACCACGGCCTTTTACCTGATGTCCGGTGTGGTGGAAGTCTTCCTCTCGAGCCCCGTCCAGGGCGTTGAGGCCACCAAAGGAGCGGCCAAGCGCGGCTTCTTCCGCGGCTTCACCAAATTCACCGACTACATCAAGGGCGCCCCGGACTCGAGCGGACAGAAAGCGGCAACACGGACGCACATTCCCATCGATGCCTCGGTGGATCTGCCGATGTCGAACCCGATCGCCGAACTCAAGGCCGGCGACATGATAGGCGAACTGGCGGCGCTGGCGGCGCTCAAGCAGGAGAGGTTGAAGCGGCCCAAGTTCTATCCGCGCTCGGCGACCGTGAGGGCAAAGAGCGAAGTGGTGGCATTTGAAATGCTGCCCAATATCCTCAACAATGTTTTGTACAATGCGCCGGCTTTTAAGAACCAACTGAACGAGAACTACCGCAACCGTGCTCTGGTGACACACCTCCGGTCTGTGCCGGTGCTGGCCGGGTTGACCGTGGAGTTTCTGGATTCGCTCAAGGATCGCGTGGAGCTGGTGGACGTCCCGCCAGGGGAAGTGATTGTGCGCCAAGGCGACATCGCCGACGCGTTCTATCTCATCCGGCTAGGCTTCGTGAAGGTCTCGCAGGATTTTCCCGGCGGGGAATTGGTGCTGAACTATCTCTCGCGCGGCAACTATTTCGGTGAGATGGGCCTGCTGCCGCCGGCCTTCCGCGTGCGCGCCAGTGGCCAGGAGCCCGGCCAAAGCGCGGAAGGAGCCGTTGCCGCGCAGCCGGTCCGTGGGGGCCGCGCGCCGGAGGGCGAGCGGAAACTCGAGACGCCCTGGGACGAATTCGTTTCGCGCGACCATTTCGAGATGCGGGTGGAGGGCAATCAAGTGCGCGTCATGCGGCTTCCGTCGGGGCGCAATCGCATTACTTTCCGCATGCGCCCGGCCGATTCGTTTCTCATCTCGCCGGGGGAACAATTCGTCATCGGCAACACGACGTTCGAGGTTCTGGAGGACCCTCTCCAGGCCGGGCGGCGCACGGCCACCTGCACGGCGGTGGATTACGTGCAGCTGGTGCGGATCAAGGCGGAAGATTTCACGCTCATGCTGGAGCGCCATCCGAAAGTCCGGGATTCGATTTCCGAGGTGGCGCGGTCGCGCCGGCAGATGGATGCCGAGATCCTGAACCGGGTGCAAATGGTGCCGCTCAACCGCTTCCTGGAGCAGGAGTTGATGCAGGGACAGAACCTGCTGCTGATCGATCTGGAGCGATGCACGCGGTGCGACGAATGCGTCAAGGGCTGCGTGGCCACGCATGAGGACAACGTCACTCGCCTGATCCGGGACGGCCTGCGCTTTGACAAGTACCTGGTGCCCACCAGTTGCCGCGCCTGCATGGATCCGCTCTGCATGACGCGGTGCCCGGTGGGCTCGATCCGGCGCAAGGAAACGCTGGACATAGTCATCGAGGACTGGTGCATCGGCTGCTCCAACTGCGCCGCCGATTGCCCTTACGGCAATATCAACGTGACGATGATTCCCGTGCCGGGCTCGGGCACGGGGAAAAAGGCGGAGTACAAGCCGAAGGCGGTGGTTTGCGATCTGTGCGTGGACTACGCGGAACCCAACTGCGTCCGAGCCTGCCCGCACGACGCCGCCATACGGGTGGAGCCGAAGAGCTTCTTCGCGCGCGATCTGGCCGGAACGCAGCTGGCCGTCGCGGTGGATCAGCCGAAGCAGAAGGCCGCCGCGCCGGCACAGCCCGCCGCTCACGTGGAGACGCAGGTGCTGTCGAATATCGACGAGCTGATGGAGTTGATGCCTCGCCTTCGCGGGATGGCCGGCGCGCATGCGGGAAGCATGTTGCAGTTGCGCCATCCGGAGACCAGTTTCGGCCGCGCGCCGGAGGCGGACTACCGGTTCGCCGAAGATGACCAAGTGTCACGCCTGCACTGCAAAATCGTCAGCGGCAACGGCAAGCATATTCTGCGGGATCCCGGCTCCACCAACGGCACACGGGTTAATGGCGCGGCAATCACGGAGGCCGAGTTGCGCAACGGCGATATCATCGAGTTCGGATCACAGAAGTTCGAATTCCTGGAGGGCATGCGCGCATGATCCTGGCCGACAGCCAACGCTGGATCTTCCCCTGCACGGCCGGGGCGCTGGCGGCGACGGCCTGCTACCTCCTGTATGCGTGGATGTCGCCGAACGGGCCTAGCGGCGGCTCCATTCCGGGCCTGGTGTTCGGCTTCGCGGGCACGTTGATCATCATTTTCGAGTGCCTGCTGAGCCTGCGGAAAAAGTATCCTGCTTCGCCGCTCGGCCGCGTCAGCTGGTGGCTGCGCGCGCATGTCTGGCTTGGCCTGCTGAGCTTTCTGCTGATTCTCTTCCACACCGGCTTGCAGTGGGGTGAGGGGCTGGCGGCGTTGCTGATGTGGCTGTTCGCGATTATCACGGTCAGCGGCATCTTCGGCGTGCTGCTGCAAAACTGGCTGCCGCGCCGCATGATGGAGTTGGTACGGCGCGAGGCGCTGTATGACCAGATCCCGATGCTTGTCTGGCAATTGCGCCTGGAGGCCGATGAGCGGATGGAGTTCCTGACAGCCGATCTCGGCATGCAGGAGGATGAGAAGGAATTCGTGCGCGCCGGCGGCGTGAAGCAGTATTTCGACGAGGCGCAGAAGGCCTCGGCGAGGGAAAAGATTCAGGCCGTCATCGACAAGCGGCGCGCCACGCGGCAGATCGACATCGGCGATGCCGCGGCGCAGGCGATGAAGGCGCACTATCTGGAGGAGGTTCGTCCGTTCTTATTCGATCCGCCGTCGGCCTACACGAAGAAGCTCTTCGCCACCGGTGACAAGGTGGCCGCCTACTTCAACCATTTGCGCACGATCATGCCGATTCCCGCGCATGAGGTGCTTGGCGATGTGCAATCGATCTGCGAGGAGCGCCGCCAGTTGGCGCTGCAAGCCACGATGCACCGCTGGCTGCATGGCTGGCTATACGTGCATGTCCCATTGTCGATGGGATTGCTGGTGCTGACGTTGGTGCACGCGGTGATGTCGCTCAAGTATTGATATGTCCAAGGAAGACAAGCCGCTCGAATACGAACGACGAATACAGGACACCAAGAGTGTGGCGCAGCGCGTCGACCTGGACTACCTGAAGCGGGGAAACCGGTTTCGCGATCTGCGGCGGAAATTGACCTGGGCCGCGCCACTGGTGGCGATGATCGGCGTAGCGCCGTTTCTGGCCGGCATCGGCGGCGGCGAAAAGATTTTTTCTAATGGCGCTGTTTCCCGCTCCCATGCGATGTTTGAGAGCAACTGCCCGGTCTGCCACACCGGCGTTTTCACCTCCGTGGCGGATGCGGCCTGCAAGAACTGCCACGACGGGCCTCCGCATCCGGCCAAGGCCATCGATACCGGGAAGCCGAATTTCGAGCTGCGCTGTGCGCAGTGCCACCTGGAGCACCAGGGCAGCGCGTTGTTGGCCGAAGTTGCCGACGGCAATTGCACAGTATGCCACGATAACTTGACGGCCAACGCCGGCAACGTGAAGCTAGCCGCCAACAGCGTCACTGCCTTCCGGGAAGGCAAGCATCCGGAGTTCGCCGCGCTCAAGCTGAAAGACGGCCGCGCCCTGAAGCTGAATCACGCCGTGCACATGCCCGCTCAACCCAAGACAATCCGCAATATCAAGCTGCCGATGAAGTGCGGGGACTGCCACACCACGGACCTGAATTCTCCCAAGGGCGATCTGATGCCGGTTAGCTTTGAGCAGCATTGCCGGGAGTGCCACCGGCGGGAACTCGAGTTTGACGTCTACCAGGCGCTGGGGGCGCAATCGGCGCCCGCGCCGCATACCAAGGACCCGGAGGCGATCCACAACCACATTGTCACGACCTATCAGAACGCACTGGCGGCCAACCCGTTTCTGCCGCAGCGGGCTCTGGGGCGCGATTTTCTTCCTTCGGCCAGCCCGGCTGCGTGGCTGGAAAAAGTGGTTCGTGACTCGGAAACATTCCTATTTGAACGAAAGTGCAAATACTGTCATGAGTACGAAGGATCGCTGGGCGGTTATCCGGTGGTGCAGAAGGTGGCGCCCATTCAGGGACGCTTCGCCGGCGCCGGCCAGCCGGGTCTGCCGTGGCTGGTGCGCGGTGAATTCTCGCACCGGGCGCACCGCGCCATGGAGTGCGCTTCCTGTCACACCGCGGCCGCGGCGAGCAAGACGACCAGCGACGTGCTGATCCCGAAGATGGCCGATTGCGAGCAGTGCCACGGGGACAGCGGCACGCATCTGGACCGCTGCGCGCAGTGCCACCAGTACCACAACAAGGCGAAAGAGACGGACAAAGACCGGCGGCCGGTGGATCAGTTGATTGGTTACCGGAGGGAGGGCAGCTAGGGATGGGGCTCATGTTGGAGTATGCCGGAGATACGCATGTGGGCAACGTGCGCCGGAACAATGAAGACGGTTATGCCATCGAGCCGGAGTTGCATCTTGCTATCGTCGCCGACGGCATGGGCGGCGCCGCCTGTGGAGAAGTGGCTTCGGAACTGACCATCAGCACGACCGTGGAGATCGTGCGCGATTCCAAGCTGGCGCCGGAGGAGTTGCTGAAGGAAGCCGTGCGGGAAAGCAATCGCCGGGTCCGTCAAACTTCGGAAGGCCGCCCGGACTGCAAGGGCATGGGCTCCACGGTGGTGATTGCGTTGTGGCGCGAGGGCCGAATGTGGATCGCCAACGTCGGGGATAGCCGCGCGTATCTATGGCGAGGCGGCCAGATGCGCCAGCTTTCCTACGACCAGAACGTGGCCAATGAGCTGCGCAGCAACCTGAAAATGACCGAGGAGCAGATCAGCAAGTATCCTCACCGGAACGTGCTGACGATGGCCATCGGCTCGGCTAGCGAGGTGATGGTCCGGATCTGTTCGGAGGAACTGGAATCCGGCGACGCGGTCCTGCTTTGCTCGGACGGTCTGTACGGACCGGTAGGCGACCCCGGTCTGGAGGAGTTGCTGAGTGATTCCCGGCAACTGGAGGCTTGCATCGGCCGGATGATCGCTAAGGCGAACGCCTGTGGAGGTCCGGACAACATTACGGCTGTGCTTCTGCGGTGGAGGGATAAATCCGCTTGACGACGTTATGCGTACTGCTAGACTGTACAAGAACACGGAGGAATTATGCCGCGATCTATTCGCTCCTTCTGTACCCTCTGGATTCTCTGGGCGGGGCTTGCCGCCGGGCAGCAGCCGAATTATATAGGCGCCGGAGGTTGCGCCTCATCCAATTGCCATGGCGCCACCAGCGCCGCGCCGGAAGCCGAAAGCCGCATCCTCGGCAACGAATACTCGATCTGGTCTGTCAGCGACAAGCATTCGCAGGCCTACAAGGTGCTGCTGGAGCCGCGCTCCAAGCGCATGGCGCAGATCCTCGGTATTGCCGATGCCACCAAGGACAAGAAGTGCACATCCTGCCACGCCGTGGGGTCGCCGGAACGTTCCGTCTCTGACGGTGTGGCCTGCGAAGGCTGTCACGGTCCTGCGGAGAAATGGCTCGGGCCGCATACGCAGAAGGATTCGCACGCGGCCAGCGTCGCGGCCGGATTGATCGACACGAAGAACCTGGTGGTTCGCGCCAAGACGTGCCTGGAATGCCATCTCGGCACCGGCGACAAGATCGTGGATCACGACCTGATCGCGGCCGGGCACCCCGATCTTGCGTTTGAACTGGACACGTTCAGCTGGGCGCAGCCCATCCACCATCGAGAGCCGAAGCCTGCGGCGGGCAACACGCTTCCACGCGCGCGCAACTGGGCGGTGGGGCAGGCGGTGGCTTTCACAGAAGGTATGCGACTGCTGGCCTCGCGCGCCAACCGCCTGTGGCCGGAATTCGCCGAGCTGGAATGCTACCAGTGCCATCATGATCTGCGTGCCGACAGTTGGCGCATCCAGCGAGGCTATGCGGGACGCCGTCCCGGCTCCCTGCAATTGAACCAGGCGAGGTTTGATGTGCTTCGGGTGATGGTGGAGCAGTTGGCTCCGTCGCAATCCGGCGCCGTGAACGGCGCGGTGCAACAAGTGGCGTCCGTTGTCTCGACGCGCCTGGGCGATGCCGGTGGCGTGGCCTCGGCGGCCATGGCCGCCGCGCGGCAAGGAGACGCGCTGGTGAACGCGATGCTTTCGGCGGACATTACGCAGGAAAAGGCTCGCGGGATGGTGAAGGCCCTGGTGGGCGACATCGCCCGCATCGCGGGTAACGGCCCGCATTCGGCGGAGCAGGCAACCATGACGCTGGATACGCTGAGCGCGGCCTATCTCGGCAACCAGCCGGCGGCGCAGCAGGCGATGGCGGAGCTGTACAACTACCTGGAGCATCCCTCGCTGTATCAATCCGGCGAATTCGCGGCGCTGTTCCGCAAGGTCGCGGCGAAGGTTCAATAAGAGGCCTGATCCATGCGCGCATGGCTGGCCGCCATCCTGATACTGACACCGGCACTGCTGGCGCAGCGGGCGCAGCTTGGTGTCAAGGGCCGCCAGCAGGAAAGGGTGCGGCCCCGCAAACTGGAGCCGATCCGCAAACTGCCGCGCCGCGGCCCGCCGGGCGTGGAGCGCATCTACGGGCCCTCCCCGTTGGAGCAGTACCTGGAGAAGCAGCGCGCGGCGCAACCGCCGCCGCTGCCCGTACCGGCCGACCGCACCAGGCGGCTGGTTCGCCGCACACCGGCGCCGGCGGCCGCGCCCGCGCTTGGGCCGGCGGAGAAGTACGCCTACTTCCCATTGCCGCGCAAAGCGGAAGGCGAGCCCGGGTTCATCGCCACTCTGCCGCCGGACTTCGCCGTACCGTCTCCTCCCGCCGAAGATCCGTCGATCCCCAACCGCTGGCGCATCGGCCTGCCTCACTGGCGGCGCTATGAGAACACAAAGCTCGACGCGATCTACACGCGCTCCCGCTGGTGGGATCCGTTCAACCTGAATACACTCAAAGGCGACTATCCGCTGTTCGGCAAACGCCACTTCCTGAATTTCACCGGCTCTTCAGACACGTTGGTGGATACGCGCCGCATCCCGGTGCCCAGCGTCGCCAGCGCCGCGCGTCCGGGCGACTTCGGTTTCTTCGGGCGCGGCGAGCAGATGCTGCTGCGCCAGAGCTTCCGATTGAGCTTCGACCTGTTTGGCGGCAACGCGGGGTTCAAGCCCGTTGACTACGAGCTGCGCATCACGCCGGAGTTCAACATCAACTATGCAGTGGTCCGTGAGAACGCGCTCACGCGCATCGACGTGCGGGAGGGCAGGCGGCGCACCGACACCAACATCGGCATGCAGGAGCTGTTCCTGGAAAAGCGCCTCTTTACGCATTCCACGGCCGCGTTCCGGCCAGGCAAAGATGTGGATGACCGCGGCAGCGCCTACTTCGATTTCACTTCACTCCGCTTCGGCATCCAGCGCTTCACCTCCGATTTCCGCGGCTTTGTCTACAGCGATGAGCAACCTGGGGCGAGGCTATTCGGAACCATCAAGAACAACGTCTTTCAGTACAACCTGGCCTTTTTCCGCATGCTGGAGAAGGACACCAACAGCGGCCTGAACCGCTGGCGGCAGCGCAATCAGAGCGTCTATGCGGCGAATCTTTATTGGAACGACTTTCTCACCCTCGGCTATAACTTCAACTTCAGCCTGTTGTACAACAACGACCAGCCGACGTTCCACATCGATAAGAACGGCTTTCTGGTGCGGCCTGCTCCCATCGGCCTGCCGGCGCCGCACAAGATCCGCGCCGGGTATGCGGGAACCTCCAGCGACGGACATATCGGGCGCTACAACTTCGCGCATGCCTTCTACTACGCCTTCGGGCGCGACAACAATCACGGGATTCCCGCGATGAAACAGGCGCAACATATCCGCGCCTTTCTCGCCGCCGCGGAGCTGAGCTATGAGCGCGACTGGGCCTTCTTCCGTACATCTTTCTTCATGAGCACGGGCGACAACGACGTCAACGACGGCGTGGCGAAGGGCTTTGATGGCATCGTGCCCAACCAGCAGTTCGCCGGCGGCGGATTCCTGGGGAATCCCGCGCTGGCCGACCGGGGGCTGATCAACAACGTGTTTGAAGGCGGCGGGACCAATTTCCTGAACCGCCAGTTCATTCCGCTTACCGGGACCGGCGTCACGCTGTTCGGGCTAAACAGCCTGATGCCGACGATGCGCGCGGGCCTGTTCCAGGGCCAGGCGAACTTCATTAACCCCGGCGTAATGCTTGCCAACGTAGGGATGGACGCCAAGCTGACGCCGAAGCTGCGCTCCACCATCAACGTGAACTACCTGCGGTTTCACCGCACGGAGGTGCTGGAGGCGGTGCTGTTCCAAAGCGGCATCCGTCACGGCATCGGGCTGGATAGCGGATTCGGTCTGCAATACCGGCCCAAGCTAAGCGAGAACATCGTCGTGACCGGCGGCTTCGGGCTGTTGTTTCCGCACGCCGGGTTCAAGGATATTTACACCGGCCGGACGCAGTTGTCGGGATTCATCAACGTGAGGGTACTGTTCTGATGCGCACCGCGATCTTGGTTGTCGTGCTTGGAATGTCCCCGCTGGGGGCGCAGGATCTGCTCCGGCAGAGCGCGGAGGCGCAAAAGGGGAAGAGTGCCGGATGCGAATCGGCGAAGTGCCACGTGGGGATTGAGCCGATGCACGTTTCGCCCGCCGTGCGGCTGGGCTGCACGGATTGTCACGGCGGCAACGCGAACACGGAAGACAAGCTGCAAGGCCACGTTGCGCCACGGAACAAGCGCCTGTGGCCCACGTCAGCGAATCCGGAGCGGACTTACGCACTGCTCAATCAGGAGTCCACGGAGTTCGTGCGGTTCATCAATCCCGGCGATTTCCGAGCGGCCGAGCAGACGTGCGGCTCCAGCGGCTGTCACGCCGAGATCGTCTACAAGGCCAAGACCAGCCTGATGACGCACGGGTCGTTCCTGTGGACCGCGGTGCTGTATAACAACGGCGGCTATCCGTACAAGAACGGCTTTTTTGGCGAAGCCTATGACAACAAGGGCAGGCCGAGGCAGCTGTTCACTTTCCCCAAGCCGACCACGGAGGAGACGCGGTTAAAAGGGATCATCGAGCGAATCATGCCGTTGCCGCAGTTTGAAGCGACGCAGCCCGGCAACACACTGCGCGTGTTTGAACGCGGTGATTCGCGGCTTTCCAACCGTGGCTTCGGCACGCTGACACGAACCGATCCGGTCTTTCAGGGGATGCAACGCACGCGGTTGCTGGACCCGCTGCTGTCGTTCCTCGGCACAAACGATCATCCTGGCGACTACCGCTCCAGCGGCTGCACGGGCTGCCACGTCATCTATGCCAACGATCGCGACGCGGTGCACTCCGGTCCCTATGCGCAGTATGGCCACCAGGGTCTGAGCTTCACCAAGGACCCGACGATTCCCAAGAAGGAGCGCGGCCATCCGATTCAGCACCGGCTGACACGATCGATTCCCACCTCGCAATGCGTCATCTGCCACGTGCATCCAGGCACCAGCTTCGCCAGCCAGTACACCGGCTACATGTGGTGGGACAACGAAACCGACGGCGAGCACATGTATCCGGCCAAGAGCAAGCAGTGGGACCCGGAAGCGAGGGCACGCAGCCTGGCGCGCAATCCCGAAGCCAGCTCACTGCGCGGCAACTGGAGCGATGTGGAGTTTCTCAGCAACCTCACCGATCTGAATCCGAAACTGAAGCAGACGCAGTTTGCCGATTACCACGGCCACGGATGGGTTTACCGCGCCGTGTTCAAGCATGACAAGAAGGGCAACTGGCAGGATAAGGAAGACCGCGTCATCGCTTTCAACGATCCCGAACGGATGAAGAAGGCCGTGCACCTGAAGGATATTCACCTGGAGAAGGGAATGCACTGCGTGGACTGCCACTTTGAACAGGACGCGCACGGCAACGGGAAGCTCTACAACGAAGCGCGTGCAGCGGTGGAGATCGAGTGCATCGATTGCCACGGCAGTGCGTCGAAGCGGCCGACGCTGAAGATGTCCGGCCCCGCGGCGCCGAACCCGCCGCATGATCTGACGCTGCTACGCACGCCGTTCGGCGCGCGGCGCTTTGAATGGCAGGGAGAGAAGCTGATTCAACGCTCGGTGGTGGAGCCGGACAAGCAGTGGGTGGTGTCGCAAGTTTACGATTCCGTTCGGCCGGGCTCGGAGAACTACAACGAGAAAGCGAGGCTGGCAAAGACGATCCGAAAGGACGGAGCCGTGTGGGGCGATGTCCCGTCGAGCACCGCGGAGCTGGCGCATCAGGACGAACGCATGTCCTGCTATACGTGCCACACCTCCTGGATGACCTCCTGCTTCGGCTGCCATCTTTCGATGAAGGCCAACGCCAACCGGCCCTCACTGCACTGGGACGGCAAGGGGGACACGCGCAACTTCACTACGTACAACTACCAGGTGCTGCGCGACGACGTTTTCATGATGGGCATCGACAGCACGGTGAAGGGCCACCGCATCGCGCCGGTGCGCAGCTCGAGCGCGGTGCTGGTGAGTTCGCAGAACCAGAACCGCGAGTGGCTCTATTCGCAGCAGCAGACGATTTCGAGCGAAGGCTACAGCGGGCAGGCGATGAACCCTCACTTTCCGCATACCGTGCGGACGCGTGAAACGCGCACCTGCACGGACTGCCACGTGTCGAAAGACAACAACAATAATGCCTGGATGGCGCAGGTGCTGCTGCAGGGCACCAATCTTGTGAACTTCCTCGGACGCTACATCTGGGCCGGGGCAGGGCATCACGGGCTGGAAGCGCTGGTGGTCACCGAGCGCGAGGAGCCGCAGGCGGTGATCGGCAGCCATCTGCACAAGCTTGCTTACCCGGAGAACTACAAGAAGTTCGTGGAAGGCGGCCGGCTGCTTCATGAATCGCATCATCATCACGGCAACGTGATCAGCGTGCAGATGCGCGGCGAATATGTCTACACGGCGAAGGGTCATGAGGGATTGGAGATCTACGACGTCGCCAATATCGACAACAAAGCCATCGCCGAGCGCATCGTCAGCGCGCCCGTGTCGCCGCTGGGGCAGCGGTTCAAGATCAAGACGAAGGACGCGCGGTGGATCGCCGCGCCCACAACGCTGGGGGTCGATCCGGCACGCAAGCTGATTCCCGAGAATGAAGAGCAGCAGCATCATCTGATCCATGCGTTTCTCTATGTGGCCGATGCGGAGGAAGGCCTGATCATGATCAATGCCGCGACGCTGCTCGACGGCGACCCGCGGAATAACTTCATCAAGAAGGACATCGTCTTCAACCCGGACAACGCGCTGCATGGCGCCAATCACGTCTTCACCGCGGGCGTCTACGCGTACATTTCCTGCGATAAGGGACTGGCGATCGTCGATCTGTCGAACCCGTTGGAGCCGAAGCTGGCGCGCATCGTGCCGATGAACAAAGCGGGCCACGCGGCATTGCAGTTCCGCTACCTGTTCGTGTGCGATGCGGAAGGCGTGAAAGTGTTTGACGCCACCGACATGACCAATCCTTCCCAGAAGGGCGCGATTCAGATGAAAGAAGCCAAGGATATCTACTTGGCGCGGACCTATGCCTACGTCGCGGCCGGGGACGACGGGCTCGCGATCATCGACATCGAGAATCCGGAGAAGCCCGGCAAGCCGGAATACTTCACCGCCGGCGGCGTGATCAACGACACGCATGCGGTGCGCGTGGGCATGACCAACGCCAGCATGTACGCTTATCTGGCCGACGGCCATAACGGACTGCGCGTGATTGAGCTGATGGCGCCGCATCGCTCACCCGATATCTGGGGATTCAGCCCCAAGCCGCAGCCGGAGCTGATCGCTACCTACAAGACGAAAGGCGAGCTGGTGGCGATCTCGAAAGGTCTGGACCGCGACCGCGGCGTGGATGAGAGCGGCAATCAGCTGGTAGTTTTCGGGAGGCGAGGCGCGAGGCCATTCAACAAGAAAGAAATGGAAAAGCTGTACCTGCGCGATGGAAAGCTCTACACCGTCACCGATGGGCCGCCAGGCGCGCCGAAAGGAGGCAGATAGATGCGCGTAGCGTTGACTCTGTTCCTGGCATTCTCGCTTGCGGCGCAGGTCTATCACCGCGAAACAGGTGAACGGGTGACGCATGAGAACCCGGCGGCGCCCGGGCAACGGCTGCTGGTGATCGCTCCGGAGGGAATGGAGGAGGTTCATATCGGCGGAGCGCCGGTGGAGTGGACGCGCGTGGATGCCGAGACCATCGAGATCACGCTGCCGGAAGAGGCTGCCGGCTCGTTCTACGAATTGACCTTGGACGGTGTGGCCAGCGCGATCCCGGTGAACCGGGCCGACGGGATCCAACTGGATGCCAACGAGGTAAGAGACTTGGCGCTGCGCGCGGCGATGTCGCTGGAAGCGCCGCGCCTGGTGGTGGCGGTTGTCGACCGCACGGGCAGGCCTCTTGCCATCTACCGGCGCCCCCAGGCTACTGCCGCGGATGTGGAAGCTGCGCTGTCGCTGGCGCGAACGGGCGCCTTCTTCAGCCATAACCAGGCGCCGCTCAGCTCACGCACGGTGCGTTCGATTTCAACCATCAACTTTCCGGAAGGCATTCCGAACCAGCCGGCGGCGGCGCTGTACGGGATCGAGAATACCAACCGCGGCTGCGCGCTGAACACGACGTTCGCTGCCGGCAAGGCGGTGGCTCCAGCCACGAACGCTGACGGTACCGGACCGGGACAAGGCGTGGCGACTCGCGCCGGCGGACTGCCGCTCTATCGCAACGGCGAGATCATGATTGGGGGAATCGGGGTCGGCGGAGTGGATGCAAACGCCGCGGAATTCGCCACCGTGGCCGCGACGTTCGGCACGCCCTTTTTCGTCAAGCTGCCGTTGCCGCCGCCGGGCGCGGTGTTTGTCGACGGCTTCCGGCTTCCGTTCGTGTTTCAGACGACACAACCGCCGGGCACGCAGCCGGCTTCGTCCGCCGGCGGAGTCTTCCAGGTGGGCCCTCTGCACGGCAACGCGGCTCCGGAGGAGTGGCTGGTCACGCCGCGCGGGAGCGCGACGCTCACGGCCGTTGAGGTTCGCGGCATTATCGAGCGTTCGATTGAGCGTGCCAACGCGACGCGCGCGGTCATCCGCCTGCCGCTCGGCTCTCGCTCACGCATGGTAATCGGCGTGACGGATCTCGACGGCAACCTGCTGGGTCTCTACCGTATGCCCGATTCAACGATCTTCTCGATTGACGTGGCCGTGGCGAAGGCGCGCAACGTCGTCTATTTCAGCGGACCCAACGCCGACCCGCGCGACCTGGGCGGCGTGCCCGCGGGCACGGCATTTTCCAACCGGACCATCGGCTTCGGCGGCCAGCCACTGTTTCCCAGCGGCATTCTCAATTCCCAGCCAGGTCCATTCTTTGATGTGTATCTGCACGACCTTGCGAATCCCTGCACGCAAGGCCGCCAGCCGAAGAACTCGAACCAAAGCGGGATCGTCTTCTTCCCCGGCTCCGCGCCGCTATATAAGGGCGGGCGGCTGGTGGGAGGCCTGGGCGTATCCGGTGATGGAGTGGAGCAGGACGACTACGTGACCGCATCCGGAGCACAAGGCTTCGAGGCTCCTGACGCGCAGCGCGCCGATCAGATCTTCATCCGCGGCGTGCGGCTTCCATATTGGAAGTTCCCGCGCAACCCGGAACAGTAGGTCTCGTTAGCCTACAATAGACTCCTTGCAGGAGAGGGATCATCCCATAGTTGTGGTGTGCGCCGCCGACCGAAACTATGCGCTGCCGATGGCCGTCATGCTTGGATCGGTGGAAGCGAACCTCCGGCCCGGGCGGCGTCTGGAGGTCTACGCACTCGACGATGGAATCCAACCGCAGGACGCCGGTAAAGTGCGCGCCTCGGTGGGGGATCGCGTTGCGATCCATTGGCTGAAAGCGGAGAAAGAGAAACTCGCCGGGCTTCCCGTCTGGGGCCGGATTTCCGCCACCACCTATCTCAAGCTGACGCTCGGCGAATGGCTGCCGCCTCACGTGGAGCGTGCATTGTGGCTGGATTGCGATCTGCTGGTGACGGCTGACATCGCCACGCTTTGGGAAATGAGCATGGAAGGGCTGCCGGCGCTGGCGGCCCAGGATCAGCGCGTCCCGCTAGTCTCTTCCCGGTTTGGCGTGCAAGGTTATGCGGAGCTGGGACTCGATCCGGCGGCGATGTATTTCAACGCGGGCGTGATGCTGATCGACGTGGATGGGTGGCGCAAGCTGGAAGTGGCAGCTAGAGCTTTGGATTATCTGAAGCAGTATCGGGACAAAGTCTATTTTTGGGACCAGGAGGCGCTGAACGCCGTGCTGGCCGGGAGATGGGGCCTGCTGGATGGGCGCTGGAACTGGCATCCTTCTCTTAGCCATCTGCGCAAAGTTGAGCAGCGAGAACCCTGGATTCTCCATTTCAGCGGGAATCTCAAGCCTTGGGAGTGCGAAGGCTCGTCGATGCACTACGGACTCTACCGATTCTACTTGGATCAAACCGCTTGGAGCGGTTGGCGCCCGGTTTCCAACTGGCAAGGTAGAATGGCACGCATGTATGAACAGTCGCTGCTTCGACGCTGGATCTATCCGCTGGAGCAGGCAGGCACGCGCATCCTGCGTGCGATGACGAAGAGATACTCAGCCTAGGAGGAGAAAGGATGCCTGGTCGGCGTATTTCCGCGGTTTTCGCCACGGATAACTATGAAACGATACGTCCGGTTTTTGAGCGGATGCGGAAGCAGACGATCCGCGATGAGATCGAGATTGTTCTCGTGGCGCATTCCACGGAGGCTGCAAAGGAGGCTCTCAAGTACCGTGATGAATTCGCCGGCGTGGTGATTGTCGAAGATCCCGTTTACGAGCTGGCCGTAGCCCGCGCGAAAGGGGTCCGTGCCGCCTCTGCGCCGCTAGTCTTCATCGGGGAGACGCATGCATATCCGCATCCGGGAATGTCGGAAAAACTGGCCAATGCCATGGAAGAGGGCTGGGCAGCGGTGGCGCCCGGTTTCGGCAACGCGAACCCGAAGGGCACGCTAAGCTGGTCGGGATTCCTTTGTGATTACGCAAGGTGGGGCGCCGGACTTCCGGGTGGGGAGATCGATTTCCTGCCTTCTCACAATGTGGTCTACCGGCGCTCGGTGCTGGTGAGTTTCGGGGAGCGGCTGGTTCACGCACTGTCGCTGGGCGACGGAATGATGGAGTGCATGAGGGAGGGGCAACACCGCTTCTATCATGAGCCTTCCGCGCGCATCGATCACGTCAACACAACGATGGGGTTACACTGGTTGATGGAGAGGTTCGTTGTTGGGGTACTGGTCTCCTCGCGGCGCGCGGTTCCGTGGAGCTTTCTCCGGCGGCTGGGCTACGTCGCCGGCTCGCCGCTGATCCCGCTCGTTCTGTTGTGGCGTATCATGCCGGGGATCAGGGAGGCGACACGTCATGCCGCCACTCCTCCCGGCACCATTGCCACCTCCGTGCTTGCCACCGTGATTCGCGTTACAGGCGAGTTCTTCGGCTATGCGGGGTTCCCCATCCATCGCGCAGACCGGCGGATGCACGAGTACGAGTTGCACCGGCTGGCCTATCTTGCTCCCGGCAAATCATGAGGCAGTCCGGCGCGGCCGTACGCTTCGGAGTGATCGGTTGCGGTGTGATCGCTTATTGGGCCCACCTGCGGGAATTGCCTGCCGTGAGGAACGCCGTGCTAGTGGCCGCGGCAGATCCCAATGCCGAAGCTCGCCGCCGGGTGGAAAGCCTGATCCGGATCCCGGTTTATGCCTCCGCCGAAGAATTGCTTGGCCGTTCCGACATTGACGCGGTAGTGATCAGCACGCCGACGCCAACTCACGCGCCGCTTGCGGCCGCTGCTTGCGACGCACGCAAGCACTTCTATGTCGAGAAGCCGTTGGCCTCCTCCCGCGAAGAGGGGCGTCAGATTATGGAAGCGGCCCGGCGGGCCGGGGTAACCGGTGCGGTGGGTTTCAATCGCAGGTTCCATCCGGTTTACCAGCAGGCGCGTTCCATGCTGGCGGGCGGCGCCATCGGACGTGTGCGTGCCGTCGTCGCCGCGATCTGCGAACCGGTCTCACCCGCGCTGTCGGTGGAATGGAGGCGCAGCAGAAGCAGCGGCGGAGGAGCGCTGCTGGAATTCGGTTCTCACTTGTTTGACCTGCTGTACTGGTTCCTCGGCTCGCAGCCGGTGGAGGTTTCGGCGAGTCTGTCCTCCTCCGAACTGATCCAGGAAGACACAGCCTGTGTCCGGCTTACGATGAGCGACGGCTGCCAGGTACAGTCCTTGCTCACCTTCCGAGGCGGCCTGTCGGACTTCCTCGAGTTCGTCGGTGAACAAGGAACGATGCGTGTCGACAGGACCTCGGCATTTTTCTCCTACCGCATACCGCGCCGCTTTGGTTATGGAATGCGCAAAGGCTTTGTGCTTCCCAGCCGCGATGTCCTGAAATGGTGGTTAAGGCGGCTTGCTCGCCCTTCCTACGATGCGTCTTATCGTAGGGCGCTCGGCGCCTTCGTGGATGCTGTCCGCGGCGCGGATTCCAACCACGTCACGCTTGCCGACGGGATGCGTAGCCTGGAAACCGTCCTCGCCGCGGAAGAGTCGGCCCGTGCCGGCCATGCGGTGGCCGGTTCCTATTCCTGCTGATGCGAACTCTTCTGGTCACCGATTGGAACAAGGGGCGCGGTGGCGCGGAAGCGAACATAGTCGCGGTGCGGCAGGGGTTGTTGGAGGCGGGCGATGACGTTCGCCTGTTCACTTCCAGTGTGGGCACAGCCGGCGATGGGCTCGCCGAGTACGTTGCTCCCGGTTGGGAGAACATGGCGGCTCAGGCGTTTCTCCAGATATGGAACCCCTTCGCCGCAAGCACGCTGCGGCGGGCAATCGATGAGTTCCGGCCCGAGGTTGCTTTCGTGAACATGTTCGCCCATCACCTGTCTCCGGCGGTGCTGATGGGACTGCGCGGGGTTCCTACTGTTCTTTATGTTTCCGACTACAAGTGCGTCTGCCCGATCGGCTCGAAGCTACTGCCCGAGAATTCGCTCTGCGAGGTCCAGCCAGGCTGGGTCTGCCACCGCTCCGGCTGCGTGGGTCTGGCGCACTGGTTGCGTGACCGGCCGCGCTATGCGCTGATCCATGCCGCTGTCACCGGTGTGCAGCGCATTCTGGCATGCAGCCAATGGGTGCAGAAGGAGCTAGGCGCCTCCGGCTACTCAGCAGGCGTTCTTCCTTCCCCCGTTCCTGCACCCGGTAGCGCGTTCCTGCGCAAGCCTTCCACCCATCCAGACTTCCTGTTCTGCGGGCGGCTGGACAAGGAGAAGGGAGTGGAATTGTTGCTGCGCGCATTCGCAAGCATGCACCAGCAGCACGCGAATGCACGGCTTCGTATTCTCGGTCAGGGTCCGTTGCGGGAATCACTGGAGCAGATGACTCACGACCTCGGCATTGGCGGGGCCGTCGATTTCCTAGGGTGGCTTTCGCCGGCGGAGGTGGAATCGCACCTTGTGAATGCCTGGGCCTCATTGATTCCCTCCCTATGGCCCGAGCCTCAGGGAATGGTTGCCGTGGAAGCCATGGTTCGGCGCATCCCCGTGATCGCCAGTGCCTGTGGCGGTCTATCGGAATTCGTGCAGCATGGAGTGAACGGCCTCTTGTTTCCCAACAATGATCAGGAAGCGCTCACCCGCTGCATGTTGGCGATCGCCTCCGGAGAGGTGTTTCCAGAACATCAGATTTCCTCGGAAACGGCCCGGCAGGCCGCTGACCTCTTTAGCATCGAGAGGTTCGTTCTGCGGCTGCGGGCCGTCTTCTCGGAAATCAGAGGCGCCTAGGCGAGGTCGTAGCGATCCAGGTTCATGACTTTGTTCCAGGCAGCCGCGAAGTCCTTCACGAACTTCTCTTTCGAGTCGTCGCATGCATAAACTTCGGCTACGGCGCGCATTTGGGAGTTGGAACCGAAGACCAGATCAGCGCGGGTAGCGGTCCACTTGACCTGCCCCGTGGTGCGATCGCGCCCTTCGTAGACTCCTTCCTCGGCCGAGGGCTGCCACTTCGTGCTCATGTCGAGCAGGTTGACGAAGAAGTCGTTGGTCAGCGTCTCGGGATGCTTCGTGAAGATGCCGTGCTTGGACTGGCCATAGTTTGCATTCAGAGCGCGCATGCCGCCCACCAGAACGGTCATCTCAGGAGCCGTCAGTGTCAGCAACTGCGCCCGGTCGAGAAGCAACTCTTCGGCCGTGAAGGGCTGTCCGTTGCGCATGTAGTTGCGGAACCCGTCCGCAATGGGTTCGAGCGGCGCGAAGGAATGGGCGTCGGTCTGTTCCGCTGACGCATCGGTGCGTCCGGGCGTGAAAGGCACCTTTATGCCGAAGCCGGCTTTCTTGGCGGCCGCCTCGACCGCCGCGCAGCCGCCGAGGACGATCAGGTCGGCGAGGGAGACCTTCTTGCCACTCTTCTGTGAAGAGTTGAACTCCTTCTGGATTCCTTCCAGCGTCTGAAGCGCCTTCGTCAGTAGAGCCGGCTGGTTGACTTCCCAGTCCTTCTGCGGGGAGAAGCGAATGCGAGCGCCGTTGGCGCCACCGCGCTTGTCGGAACCGCGGAAGGTGGACGCCGAGGCCCAGGCTGTGGTCACCAACTGGGAGATCGAAAGTCCGGAGGCGAGGATTTTCGCCTTCAACGCGGCAACGTCCTTGTCGTCGACCAGCGGATGATCCACGGCGGGAACGGGATCCTGCCAGATGAGCGTTTCCTTCGGGACCAGCGGGCCAAGGTAACGGGCGATCGGCCCCATGTCGCGGTGCGTCAGCTTGAACCAGGCCCTGGCGAACGCGCGGGCAAATTGGTCAGGATTGTTGAGGAAGCGCCGTGCAATCGGCTCATAGATCGGGTCCATGCGGAGCGAGAGGTCTGTCGTAAGCATGAACGGGGCGTGGCGTTTGGAAGGATCATGCGCGTCGGGAACGGTGCCAGCACCGGCCCCGCCCTTCGGCGCCCACTGGTGCGCGCCGGCGGGGCTTTTCACCAGCTCCCACTCGTAGCCGAACAGGTTCTCCAGGAAGTTGTTGCTCCATTTCGCCGGAGTTGTTGTCCAAGCGCCCTCGAGGCCGCTGGTGATGGTTTGCGTTCCGTTGCCGTTGCCGTAGGTGTTCTTCCAGCCGAGGCCTTGTTCCTCGATGGGGGCGCCTTCGGGCTCGGGTCCTACATACTTATCGGCATCGGCGGCGCCGTGCGTCTTTCCGAACGTGTGGCCGCCGGCAATGAGGGCCACCGTCTCTTCGTCGTTCATCGCCATGCGGGCGAATGTCTCCCGGATGTCACGCGCCGCGGCCGCGGGGTCGGGGTTGGCATTCGGGCCCTGAGGATTCACGTAGATCAAGCCCATCTGCACGGCGCCGAGGGGTTTCTGGAGATCGCGGTCGCCGGTGTAGCGCTCGTCCCCGAGCCACTTGCCCTCGGGGCCCCAGTAGATATCTTCTTCCGGCTGCCAGACGTCCACGCGCCCGCCGCCGAATCCGAAGGTTTTGAAACCCATCGACTCCAGGGCAACGTTGCCGGTGAGAATCATGAGGTCGCCCCAGGAGAGCTTCCGGCCATACTTCTGCTTGATGGGCCAGAGCAGCCGGCGCGCCTTGTCGAGGTTCGCATTGTCGGGCCAACTGTTGAGCGGCGCAAAGCGCAGCGTGCCGGAGGCCGCGCCGCCGCGGCCGTCGCCGATGCGGTAGGTGCCGGCGCTGTGCCAAGCCATGCGGATGAAGAAGGGTCCGTAATGGCCATAGTCGGCCGGCCACCAAGGCTGGGAATTGGTCATCAAGGCATGCAGATCCTTGATTACGGCGTTCAGGTCCAGGCTTTTGAACTCCTCGGCGTAGTTATACTCCTTGCCCATCGGATCGCATGGAGGCGAGTTCTGATGCAGGATCTTCAGGTTCAGCTGGTTTGGCCACCAGTCGGCGTTGGTGCGGGCGCCCGAAGACGTGTGGCGGGGAGCCCCGCCCGTCAGCGGGCATTTGCTATCGGTTGTTGCGGTTGGTTGTTCCATTTAGATCGTCCTTCCAATCGGTTATGAGAAATGAGCGGCGGGATTCAGCCCGAAGCGCGGCGCGGAGCGCACCTGGCGCAGAGTCCCCGAAAAATCAGTTCGGTTTCGCGCAGAACGCGCTTGCCGAGCGAGCCTGTGGCGGGCTTGGGCACGTCGTACCAGTCCAGGTCTTCGACATTGCCGCAGCGGTCGCAGATGAAGTGATGATGCCGCTTGCCTTTGGCGTCGAATCGCGCGGCGCGTCCCTCGATGGCCACTTCGCGCACCAAACCGGCTTGCACCAGGTCCCGGAGGTTGTTATAGGTCGTTGCCCTGGAGGAACGGGGATCGGCGCGATTCACGGCTGCGTAGATTTCGGCGGCGGTCGGATGCCCGGAGTGGTCCATCAGGAATTGCATCACGGCGTAGCGCTGCGGAGTGCACCGCAGGCCGCTAGTTTCCAGCGAGCGCTTGATGGCTTCGGCGTCCATCATAATTTAGATTAAGTCTAAAATGATATTTTGTCAAGGTATGTCTTGTGGGCCACGTGAAGGAGAAGTTGCCTCGGAACGTCGCGCCAGAATTAAAGTAGTGGGCAGCCAGCCCTGCTCCTTCAGGACTCGCCAAGCGAGGCGTAGTTGATCGCTCTGGAAGATCTTCTTTCGATCAATCCATTCGTACGTCTCCGTGACGACCTCATCGATCGAGCACGCGCCCTCACGAGTAGCAACCCAGTGTACTGTAGAGAGCAATTCCAACCCGAATGGAGTCTCGAACCCATGTATGAGGCGAGCAACTCGTTCGAACCGCTGCTGGGTTTCCGGATGGGCAGCGATGACCGATGAGGAGTTCTGAGAAACTCCAGGAAGCAATTCGATGGGACGCCAGGGTTTATCGTCAGCGTCACCATATCCGCTGACAAGGTGTCCTTCAATCAAGCTCAGCACGTGACGCAAGTTCTTCGCATACGGTCCGTACGGACCCTTTTCGAATCGTAGATTCAAGGGCACGCCGGCTTCCTGCATGAGTACATAAGCTTGTGAAGCTCCAGCAACGAAACGAGCGGGTCCCCGAGCGCTACACGATAGGAACAGAGGCACTTTGGCAGGGCAGGAGACGCTTGTAAGTCGTTGGTTCTCCATAGGGTTCGGTAAATTGTCGCTGCGCAGCAGAGCAATACCTGAGCATCATTGTTATATCGCCTTGCGTTGCGCTTGGGCCCCAAGAGAGACACCTAGCATCAGCGGTCTTGCACGGTGCCCATACTGAGCCGCCAGGATTTGGGCCGATCAGCGTTGGGCATCAATGCGAATGTGGCTGCTTTACAGCGATCGCCCCCGTCTTCTAATATCGGTTACAATCGACGGCAAAGGCAAGGCGCATATGATCGGTCAAACGCCCGGCCATTATCGGATTGAGTCCAAGCTCGGCAAAGGCGGCATGGGTGTGGTGTACCGCGCCACCGACCTCAGCCTAAACCGTCCCGTCGCCATCAAGTTTCTTTCCTCCGACGTCGCCGACGAAGAGCGCCGCCGCCGGTTCCAAAAGGAAGCTCAAACCGCCTCGTCACTGAATCATCCGCACATCCTCACCGTCTTCGAGGCCGGCACGCACGAAAGCCAGCAGTACCTGGTCACTGAATTCATCGATGGCTGGAGCTTGCGCGAGTGGGCGCGGCGGGAGCGACCCTCAACTGGGGCGCGGCGGGAGCGACTCTCCACGCGACAAATCATCGATCTGCTCATCGGGGTAGCAGACGGCCTGGCCACTGCGCACCAGGCCGGGATCATCCACCGCGACATCAAGCCGGAGAACATCCTGGTGTCGAAGCACGGCTACGCCAAGCTGGTGGATTTCGGCCTGGCGAAGGTGCTGGAGCCAGTATCCGCCGAATCCGAAACGAGAACGGTCAGCGCCCTGGCGACGCGAGCCGGCGTCATCATGGGAACACTCGCCTACATGTCGCCGGAGCAGGCGGCAGGGAAGCCAGTTGATGCCCGCAGCGATATCTTCTCGTTCGGTGTCGTGCTCTACGAGCTTTCGGCCGGCCGCCGGCCATTTGCCGGGGAGTCGGATCTAATGACGCTGCAGGCCATCCTGGACAGCGAACCGGCCCCGCTGGACGATCCCCGCCTGGCCCCGATTGTGGAGAAGGCGCTCGAAAAGGATCCCGCCGACCGCTACCAATCGACCCGCGACCTGGTCGTCGATCTCAAGCGTCTCCAGCGCCAAAGAACCAGTCAAGCCTCGGCGGCAGTTCCCGCCCCGAAGGCCCGCCGCCGGTGGGTATTGGCGGCGTCCGTGGCGGGCGCCATCCTTCTCGCCGCAGCAGCCTCACTCTGGTATTTCTGGCAGAAGTATTATTTCTGGGAAAACCCGCTGGCCGGGGCCCGGGTCGAGCGGCTCACCGATTTCGAGGGGAACGAGATGGATGCGGCGATCTCTCGGGATGGAAAGTTCACTGTGTTTCTCTCCGACCGCGACGGGCAGTTGGACGCCTGGGTCAGCCAAATCGGTAACGGGCAGTTCATCAACGTCACCAAGGGTCAATTAGCAAGAATCAGGCCGAGCGGGATCCCCAGGGTCGGCTTCTCCGCCGACGGCACTCAGATTTGGATTGCGGAGGGATTGGCGCCGGTGACGCCCGTTACGACTTTTCTGGCGCCGGCTCTGGGCGGGACTCCTCAGCCGTTTCTCAAGGCGCTGAATCCTGCCTGGTCTCCCGATGGGAGCAGGATCGCCTACCATACCCCAGAGCCCGGCGATCCCATCTTTATCGCCGACCGGAATGGCGGCAATCCCAAGCGGATCTTCGCAGAGCCACCCGGAGGCCATTGCCACTATCTCACCTGGTCGCCGGACGGCCGCTTCATTTACTTCGTCAGGGGCACGACCACCACCGAAGAAACGGATATCTGGCGAATCCCGGTCAGCGCGAGCGGGATGGCTGCGCTACCAGAGCGGATCACCCGCCACAACGCGCGGGTGGCGTACCTAAGCTGGCTGGATTCCCGCACGTTGATCTACTCCGCCACGGCCGAAGACGGCTCCGGGCAGTGGCTCTACACAGTGGATGTAGAGCGGCGAATCCCGCGCTGGGTGAGCTCCGGAATCACGGAACAGTACCTTTCGGTCGCCGCCAGCGCAACTCGCCCGCGCCGGCTGGTGGCCACCGTCAGCCATCCCAGCGCCGGCTTGTGGACCGTTCCCATATCGGACCGGATTCAGACCGAGGCGGCCATACAGCCGTTTCCGGTTCCCAATACGCGAGCCCTTGGCCCGCGCTTCGCCCGCGGCTATCTTCTCTTCCTTTCGTCGAAAAGCGGCGGGGACGGGCTATGGAAGCTGGAAAACGGCTCGGCTAGGGAGCTATGGAAAGGCAGCGAGGGAGGCGTGGCAGCCCCGGCTGCCATTTCACCGGAGGGCGGCCAGATCTGCTTCTCCTACCGGAGGCAGGGCCGCGCGGGTCTCTATTTGATGAACGCCGACGGCACCGGTATTCGCGCTTTGGCCGAGTCCCTCGATGTACGGGGCGCTGCTTCCTGGTCGCCGGATGGCAAGTGGTTGGCGGTCGCGGCCAACCAGGGCGAGGGTACGCGCGTCTTCAAGGTGCTGGCGGACGGCGGCCAGCCGGTCCCGCTGCTAGATGTCCTCTCCTACAACCCCGTCTGGTCGCCGGACGGCCGATCCATTGTCTACTCCGCACAGGAAGGCGCCGCGCACCTCAGGCTGAAAGCGATCACTCCGGAGAAGGCGGCCATCTCCATCCCCGATATCCTGGTCTCCTATATCCCGGGAGCCCCCTACCGCTTTGTTCCCAACCGCAAAGCGCTCATCTACCTGAAGCCCGGAAGGTTCCAGGAACAGAACTTTTTCTGGGTGGATCTTGAGACGGGACAGCAGCGCCAGTTAACGGACCTGAAGCGGGAATTTGGCATCCAGAGCTTTGACATTACAGCGGATGGCAAGCAGATCCTATTCGATCGGGTGCGAGATAATTCCGACATTGTGTTGATGGAGCTGGCGCGATGAGACTGCTGCCGCGCGGGCGGCCGACCCCCGCGTTGGCACCATAGCCGTGTGGCTGCGCAAGCACTAACCCCGTGGCCAGAGCAAACGGCCTCCGGCAAACCGGTTGGGGCGCACCCTTGGTGCGCCAAGCCGGAAGCGGCCAAACCACGGCCAGTTGGGGACTTGCGGGCTAAGCGATGCCGTCAACAAACCGCGGCGGGAATGTTGCGGGGAAGAGCTTTGGCTCCCCGAACGCTACACGATAGGAACAGAGGGTGTTTTTGGGGGCTGGAGACGCTCGTAAGTTGTTGGTTCTCCATAGGGTTCGGTAAACTAGCTCCCAAGGGGCTACATGAAGGGGACTCGACGGGGTTTGGATTCGTTAACAGGGCGAACGAATCGACGGACCCCAGCGGCGATGTATTGATTCGCCAAGGGTTCCGCAAGTTCTTCGGGTTCGGGATCAGTTCCATCAACCATAAAACCAGGTTTGGGTCTGGGCGCGCCCTTGGGCCTACCGGTTAGCCCCATTGAGGTTCCAGCGGCCGCTCCAGCCTCTCTCCTACGCCCGACTAGCTGGGGAGGGTGGCACAGATCCTCCCAGCGGCTCCTGCGCCTCGGCCTCAGACCAGAATACGAACCCGCTCTTCCGGAGCCAACCTTCTCCGCCTTTGCTAACCGGCAGGCTGCCACATCGTTGGCTGAAACTCTTCCGCAGATGAGAGATATTCGATGAACCGCCGCTTCTCCCGCTCACGAAGCCTCGCTTTTTTTCGAAGCCACGTCCCCGTCGGCAGGTCCTCCAGGCTTATTCGGTAGCGAACCCCGCATGCTTCGACCTTGACACTGCAATGCCAGACGGTATAACCATCGAGTCTTGTGGTTCCAAGCAGGTCTAATCTAATCTGACATTTCGCGCGACAGGTTCCCGGACCGCATACTCGTAGCCGAGTTGAACAGCGCTCGCCCGGATTCTCCGCTTGAGCTCGTCAATGTTCGCGGCTTTTAGATAACATGACCCAGCCCCCAAAATCTGTACCACGTAATATGAGAGAAGCGGGCAAAAGGAAGGAGAAGAGGAATGCGTGGAACCAGGCACAGCGAGGAGCAGAT